>CACCYL010000027.1 GCA_902550225.1 uncultured Alphaproteobacteria bacterium | reverse complement strand
GTGTGACTTTTAGTGATAACGACTCAAACAATTATGATTTGATAATGCCCAATATTGATTTTATTATCGAAAGAGTTAATAAACTTTCAGCACTAATACTTACCCACGCTCATGAGGATCATATTGGAGCAGTGCCTTACTTAATAAAAAGACTCAAAAATGTTCCAATATATGCAACTTCATTTACAGCATCCGTATTAAAAAGAAAATTTTTGTCAATTGGTTTTACAGATTATAAAATTAATATTATGGAATATGGTAAGGAAATACTTATCGATGACTTTATTTTAGAAATTTATTGCATGACTCATTCAATACCAGAATCTAATGCAGTAATGATAAAAACTAAACAAGGCAATATCCTTCACTCCGGTGATTGGAAACTTGATCCAAGTCCTTTGATAGGAGAACCGTTAGACAAAAAAAGTTTTAAAAAACTTATAAATGAAGGTGTTAACGTATTGGTTTGTGATTCAACAAACGTTTTCGAAGTCGACTCTTCAGGAAGTGAAGCAGAAGTAAGAGAGAATCTCCAAAAAATATTTTCTGATAAACAAAAGGGAAAGATTATAATAACTTGTTTTGCTTCAAATGTAGCAAGGGTTGAAACTATTCTAGAAGTATCAAAAAACTCAAACAAATGTTGTTTATTTCTTGGAAGATCTTTGCAAAGAATACTTGAGTCAGCAAAAGAAAACAACCTTTTACTTGGATTCAATAATATTGTAACAGAAAAAGAAGCGGAAATGATTTCAGAGGATGACTTAGTTGTTATTTGTACAGGTAGTCAGGGTGAAAATAAGGCCGCATTAAGTAGACTGGTTGATGGAAGGCATAAAAGTTTTAAACTAGAAAAAAATGATACTGTAATTTTTTCCTCCAGAGAAATTCCAGGCAATGAAAAAAGAATAAATCAGATCAAGTCTGTTGTTTCAAGGAATGGATGTACTTTATTGGACGATTCTAATGCTAAAGTTCACGTTTCTGGACATCCATCAAGAGGTGAGCTTAAAAAAATGTATGACATGGTTTTACCAGATTTGTTGATTCCGATTCATGGGGAATATAGGCACTTAAATGAACATATCAAGTTTTCAAAAAAATGCGGAATTAAGAATCAATTGCTAGTCGAAAATGGAGATCTTGTTAAATTAAATAAAGATTCTACAAAACAGATTCTAACAAGAGTGCATGCCGGTAGAAACGTACTAAAAGGTAATAAAATTATTCCAATTGATCACAAGTTCTTAAAAGATTTAGACTTAATTTCTACTAATGGTGAGGTGTTTGTCAATTTGATAATGAGTGTTCAGGATAGATTGTTGACTGATCCAGTAATTTATAGCAAATCGATATTGTTAGAGGAAGTTAATAAAAACGAACTTAGCGAAATTCTATCAGACTCTATCAATAGTTTAACCAACAAGTCCATTGATGACGAGGTTTTGCGAAATGAAATTAAAATTCAAATAAGAGGATACTTAAAAGACAAAATTGGACTAAAACCTCTAACCTGTGTTGAGATTGTTAGGATTTAGATTATAATATTCTAATGATTACGAAATTTAATCACGTTGCTATAGTTGTTCCAGACTTAGATGCTGCAAAAAAAAAGTATAAAGAAGTTTTAGGAGCCAATGTTTCTGAAATTTGCAATTACATTGAGCATGGTGTTAGTGTTGTATTTATAGAATTAGAAAATACAAAGATCGAACTTATGCACCCTTATGGAGAAAATTCTCCAATAAGTAAGTTTTTAGAAAATAACAAAAATGGGTCAATTCATCATATATGTATTGAAGTTAAAGACATCAAAAATGCAGTTGAAAAACTGAAGAAAAAGGGAGTACGAATTTTAGGTGATGAAACACCCAAGAGAGGAGCTCATAATAAACCAGTAATTTTCTTACACCCAAAAGATTTCTATGGTACATTAATAGAACTTGAACAGGAGTAAATTTGTTCGGTCTTGAAATAATTGTAATATTTGTTGTAATTTGGTGGTTGGTA
>CACCYL010000026.1 GCA_902550225.1 uncultured Alphaproteobacteria bacterium | reverse complement strand
AGTTTTTGGAGATGAAATGAAAAATAAAGAAAAAAAATTAAAAGTTTTTTTAAAAAATAAAATGTATAATCACCCTAAAGTTAAAACAATGAACTTCAAAGCAAAAAAAATAGTGTCCGACCTATTTGATCTTTACATTGATGAACCATATCTGTTGCCAAGTGGTTGGAGAAATTTTAAAAATGAAAATGAAAAATACGTTAGTGTTTCTGACTACATATCAGGAATGACAGACAATTACGCTATCAATATTCACAAAAAATATTTTGATCTATATAGTAATTAATGTTTTATCATGATTTATTAAAAAAAGAATTATTTGATTATATTAATTCAGAATATTCTAAAAAAAATATTAAAGAGGTTCCAAACAAATCATCTTTTAATATAGAAATTCCAACAAATAAAAAATTTGGTGATGTGTCTACAAATATTGCAATGGTATTTGCTAAAAAAATGGGACTTCCTCCGAGAGATTTGGCTTTAAAACTATCTAAGCATATGAATAAAGAAAACTTTATTGAAAAGCTAGAGGTTGTCGGACCAGGTTTTTTAAATATTTTTTTCAAAAAGTCGTTTTGGCAAGATCAATTAAAAGTCTATTTTAAAAATATTAACTCCTTTGATTATTGTACTGTAAAGAAGAATATCTGCTTAGAATTTGTTTCTGCCAACCCAACAGGACTTATGCATATTGGACATGCCAGAGGTGCTGTTTTGGGTGATACCATTGCGTCCATTTTAGAAGAAGTTGGTCACAAAGTCACCAAAGAATACTACATAAATGATGCGGGTGAACAAATTAAGAAACTAAAAAAAACAGTAAAGTTTCACTTAAAAAATAAAAATAATAAAAAAATTAAAACTGATGATGAATTATACCCTGGAGATTACTTAAAGGAAATTTCAAAAAAAATTCATGATCAGGCGCTATCTGAACGTATGTTGGAAAATAGTATAATAAAATTAATTATGAACGATATTAAGGAGGATCTATTAAAAATTAAAATTACGCATGATTCTTTTATTTCAGAGAAACAATGCTCTTCAAAAAAAAATATTGATGAGATACTAAAAAAACTCAATCAAAAAAAATTAACTTATTATGGTTATCAGGAAAAACCAAAGTCGTTAAACAATGAGAGTTGGGAAAGGAAAAAACTTTTATTATTTAAATCACAAGAACACGGCGATGAAACAGATAGAGCTCTGATTAAATCAAATGGAGAACTAACTTATTTTATGACGGACATAATTTATCACCAAAAAAAAGTTGATAAGAAATTTGATATTTTATTAAATATTTGGGGTTCAGATCATTCAGGATATGTAAAAAGGTTGCAAAGCGCACTGGAACAATTGAATAAGAAAGAAAATTATTTATTTGAGATTAAATTAACTTCATTAGTAAATTTATTAGATGGTAAACAAGTTGTAAAAATGTCTAAAAGGGAGGGTAACTATGTTACTTTAAGAGAGGTTGTAGATAAAGTGGGTCCAGATGTGTTGAGGTACATGATGATATCAAGAAGTGTTGATAAAAAAATAGACTTCGATTTTGAAATTGTTAAATCTAAAACAAAAGATAATCCTGTATTTTATATTCAATATGCTTATGCAAGGTGTATGTCACTTATTACCATTTATGAAAAAACATTTAATACTTCTTTGAAAAAAATTGATCTTGAGAACGTAAATTTGTCTAATCTGATTTTAAGTGAAGAGATAATTATGATAATAAAAATTTGTAATTTCTTTAATGTAATAATGAAAGCTGCTAAGTTTTATGAGCCTCATAGAATTGCTAATTATCTGTTCGATATTGCAAAAGACTTTCATGCATATTGGGGTCTCGGTAAAGTGGATTCGTCAAAAAAGATAATTATCGATCAAAATTCTAACATCTCTTGTTCTAGAATTGTACTTATACTTTCAATTAGTCAGATTATTAAAAAGGGGATGAATATTTTAAAAATTGAATGTCCAGAGAATATGTAAAATGAATAAAAATAAATTTAAGTTGTTGAGTATAATATTATCATACGTTTTTTTTATTTTTGTAATTATAATTTCAATAAACGCTGTGGTACCAGAAAAAGATCTTCGCGTATTAGAACCAAAAGAAATTTTAGTTAAAAGAATTGATAATGATTTTTTAAGAGATAAAA
>CACCYL010000025.1 GCA_902550225.1 uncultured Alphaproteobacteria bacterium | reverse complement strand
CAAAAGAATCATCTGAAGAAATTAATAAAGTAAAGAACAATGGTGGCAGAATAATTGCTATTGGAACAACAGTTTTAAGATTACTTGAATCATCAAAAGATAATAAAGGTTATATTTCACCATATAAAGGTGAAACAAATATATTTATAAAACCCGGTTGGGAAATAAATTCTGTTGATGGACTTGTTACAAATTTTCATACACCAAAATCTACATTACTACTTTTAATTTTCACACTTATTGGAAAAAAAAAAACAATGAGACTTTATGATTTTGCGATCAAAAATAAACTTCGTTTTTTTTCTTATGGGGATGCATGTTTAATTTGGAATAAAAATGGCAAAGTTTAAATTCTCTGTAGAAAATAAATATCAAAAGGCACGCGCAGGATCTATTGAAACATTCCATGGAAAAATTAAAACTCCTGTCTTTATGCCTGTTGGAACTCTTGGGAGTGTAAAGGGAATTTTTCAGAGAGATTTAGAAAAACTTGGTATAGAAATTATTTTAGCAAATACATACCATTTGATGCTTCGCCCAGGGGATCTTTTAGTAAAAGAACTAGGAGGGCTTCACAAATTTATTAATTGGAATAAACCAATTTTGACAGATTCTGGCGGATATCAAGTATGGTCTTTATCAAAATTAAGAAAAATAAATGAACATGGAATTAATTTTGTATCTCATATTGACGGAAAAAAAATTGAATTAACCCCAGAATCTGCAATTCAAATCCAAGAAAGATTAAATTCTGATATTTCAATGGTACTGGATGAGTGTACTGAATATCCAGCGTCATTTTCAAGAGCTGAAGAGTCAATGGAATTGTCTCTCAGATGGGCGAATAGGTGTAAAAACACTTTTACATCCAGAGACGGTTTTGGTTTATTTGGAATTATTCAAGGAGGTATGTTTGAAACTCTAAGAAAGAAATGTTCTGAAAAATTGAGTAAAATTGGATTTGATGGTTATGCCCTGGGAGGACTTTCAGTTGGAGAGTCTCATGAAGAGATGATCAAAACAATTGATTTTTCTCTAGAAAATATCGATGAAGATAAACCTAGATATTTGATGGGTGTTGGCAGACCAATTGACATATTTTCGGCAGTAGAAAGAGGGATTGATATGTTTGATTGTGTCTTACCTACGAGATTTGGGAGGAATGGGAGGGCTTTTACGAGTAATGGTGAAATAAACTTGAGAAATGCAATATATCTTAAAGACGACTCTCCTCTTGATGAAGGATTGGATTTATATGTTTCTCAAAATTTTTCAAAATCTTACATTCATCACTTAGTTAAAAATAATGAAATTTTAGCATGTATGATTTTAAGTTTACATAATATTGCTTTTTACAAAAAAATGATGTGTGATATACGAGAATCTATAATTAATAAAAAATTTTATGAACTAAAAAAAAAATATTCTGAAAATCATGAAAAATACAAAAGAACCTAGGTATCTTGGATCCAAGTCTAAGATTCAAAATTCACCAGATAATTTTATTTTGGATACGGTGAAGAACCCTCACCCAGATGAAGATTATTGTGTAAGATTTACTGCACCAGAATTTACAAGTATTTGTCCAATTACTTCTCAACCTGATTTTGGTAATTTTATAGTTGATTATGTACCTAATAAAAAAATAATGGAAAGCAAATCTTTCAAACTCTTTTTGTTCACATTCAGAAATTACGGAGGTTTCCACGAAGATTGTACTATTAAAGTAGCCAAAAAAATTATAAAATATATATCTCCAAAATGGATAAGAGTTGCAAGTTACTGGAATCCCAGAGGGGGTATACCTATTGATGTTGTTTTTCAAAGAGGAAAAAGGCCAAAGAACGTTTATGTGGAAGAACTAGACATTCCAAATTATTCAGGAAGGTAATTTAATCTCCCATGAAGATACATCCCCCAATTCTTGGTCTATTGATTTCAACACTATCTAGATTGTGAATTTTCTTTTTTAATTTTTTCCAAAGCCATTTTGCTATATTTTCACTAGTTGGTTTTTCAAGACCCTTAACTTCGTTTAATATTGAATGGTCAAGTTTTGATAACTCAGGATTCACAAAAGAATCAAGTTTTTCTAAATCCATAACCCAATTATTTTTTGGATCTAATTCACCTTTCAATTTTATAATAATCTCATAACTATGCCCATGAACTTTCTTATATTTGTGATTTTTTTTGAATTCAGGCATATAATGTGCTGCATCAAAATAATATTTTTTAAAGATTATCATTTTACTGAATTCCGATTGCTTTATGAAATTGGAAACTAGGTATCCAC
>CACCYL010000024.1 GCA_902550225.1 uncultured Alphaproteobacteria bacterium | reverse complement strand
AAATTGCATTAGTGCTTTGGTAAAAGCAAAGGTAGATATAATTTTAGTTGAGACAGTTTTTGATACTTTAAATTCAAAAGCTGCACTTTCAGCTATAAAAAATGTTGAACAATCAAATAATGTTAAAATTCCCATCATGATTTCTGCTACTATAACCGATTTATCTGGAAGAACTCTGTCAGGACAAACGGTTGAAGGTTTCTATAATTCAATAATCCATTCTAATCCATTAAGTGTAGGATTGAATTGTGCTCTTGGGCCAAAAGAATTAGAGCCGTATCTCATTGAACTAAATAGAATTTCAGAGGTATATATAAGTATTCATCCTAATGCTGGTTTACCAAACGCTTTTGGAGGATATGACGAAACACCTGATTCCATTGCAAAATTTGCTAAAGAATGGAGCGATAGTAACTATATAAATATTATTGGTGGTTGTTGTGGAACAACTCCTGAACATATTAAATTAATGAGTAAAGTGGTAATGAACAAAAAACCTAGGGTATTAAAAAAGAAATCTGACAATCTCCGCCTATCGGGTTTAGAAGCTTTTAATTTATAAAAATGAACTCCAACCCGACATTTATTAATATTGGTGAAAGAACAAATGTAACCGGTTCAGCAAAGTTTAAAAAACTAATTCTATCAAATAATTTTGATCAAGCTATTGAAGTTGCAAAAGAACAAATTGAGAACGGTGCTCAAATCATTGATATTAACATGGATGAGGGTTTATTGGATTCAGAGAAAGCTATGGTCAAGTTTTTGAATCAAATTTCCGTTGAACCTGCAATAGCAAAGGTTCCGTTTATGATAGATTCATCAAAATGGTCAGTTATAGAAGCAGGTTTGAAATGTATTCAAGGCAAACCTATTGTTAATTCAATAAGTTTAAAGGAAGGCGAAGATATCTTTATTGAACAAGCTGAGAAAATCAAAACTTATGGAGCTGCTGTTGTTGTTATGGCATTTGATGAAGATGGTCAAGCCGATAACAAAGAAAGAAAATATCAAATTTCAAAAAGAGCTTATCAAATCTTGACTCAGAAATTAGATTTTCCTCCTCAAGATATTATATTTGATCCCAATATATTTGCTGTTGCCACTGGAATTGAAGAACACAATAATTACGCATTAGATTTCTTTGAAGCAACTAAACTTATAAAAAATAATTTACCATTAGCCAAGGTTTCTGGTGGACTTTCTAATGTTTCTTTTAGTTTTAGAGGAAATAATCAGGTTAGAGAGGCGATGCACTCGTGTTTTCTTTATCACGCAATAAAATATGGACTAGATATGGCAATCGTTAACGCCGGGCAAATTACAATCTACGAACAAATACCTAAAGACCTTAAGAAGTGTATAGAAGATGTGTTGTTCAATAAACATCTTGATGCAACTGAAAATTTAATTGAGATCTCAAAAAAATATTCAGGTAGTATAGAGAGAAAAAAAATTGACAAAAAATGGAGAACTAAAAAATTAGAAAAAAAAATAGAATATGCACTGGTAAATGGCATTAACGAGTTTATTGAAGAGGACACTGAAAAATTAAGACAACAATATAATAAACCATTGGAAATCATCGAAGGCCCTCTCATGGATGGAATGAATGTTGTTGGTGATTTATTTGGATCAGGAAAAATGTTTTTACCGCAAGTTGTAAAATCTGCGAGAGTAATGAAACAGTCGGTAGCCTACTTATTACCATTCATGGAAGAAGATATTACATCAAAAAAAAGTTCTAAAGGTAAAATACTTTTGGCAACTGTAAAGGGAGACGTCCATGATATTGGAAAAAATATAGTTGGTGTAGTATTACAATGTAATAACTTCGAAATTATTGATTTGGGAGTTATGGTTCCAGCTAGTAAAATTGTTGAAACTGCAATAGAAGAGAATGTTGATTTAATTGGATTATCAGGTCTCATAACCCCAAGTTTAGATGAGATGTGCTTTGTTGCCAGTGAATTAGAGAGAAATAAAATTAATAAACCTTTATTAATAGGTGGGGCTACTACGAGTAAAATTCACACAGCCATAAAAATAGATCCTTTATACAATTTTGGCGTATGTCACGTTAATGACGCTTCAAAAGCAGTTTCAGTAGCAACAAATATGATTTCTAAAAGTAAATGCAGACCATTTGTTGAATCATTAAAAAAGGAATATTCAGTTCTTCGTTCTGGTTATTTTAAAAAGGACAAGATAAATGATAACAATCTTGAAGAATGCAGAAAAAATAAATTTAATTTTCAATGGGATAATTTCGAACCAGTTAAGCCAAAGAAAATTGGTTTGCAGACTCAAGAAGACGTTTCTATCGAACAAATAATGAAATTTGCAGACTGGAAA
>CACCYL010000023.1 GCA_902550225.1 uncultured Alphaproteobacteria bacterium | reverse complement strand
ACAACAGGTTAGTAGAAAAAATTCAAAAAGACCTAATTTCTGTCTTGCAGATTTCGTAGCACCAGTTGGAATTAAAAATGACTTTATTGGAGGTTTTTTAGTCACAGCTGGAAACGGCATTGAAACTTTAGCTTCAAAATTTGAAAAGAAAAATGACGATTATAACTCAATTTTAGTTAAATCAATTGGTGATAGAATCGCTGAAGCATTTGCAGAAATGTTGCACAAAGATGTAAGAACAAATTTGTGGGGTTACGCACAAAAAGAAGATTTAACTAACAAAGAATTAATTCAAGAAAAGTTTGAAGGAATTAGACCTGCACCAGGTTATCCTGCATGCCCTGATCATACAGAAAAAAAGACCTTATTTGAACTGTTAGACGTATCAAGTAATTTAAAAGTAAAATTGACTGAGAGCTTTGCAATGACCCCGGCTAGTTCAGTTTCTGGATTGTATTTTGGAAACCCACAAGCAAGTTATTTTGGTGTTGGTAAAATTTTCAAAGACCAAGTAGAAGACTACGCAAAAAGAAAAAAAATCAGTTTAAGTGATGCCGAAAAGTGGTTGGGTTCAAATCTAGGATATGCTCCTAACTAAGAGGATTAATCTTTTTATCTTATGAAAAAAATACAGTTACCAGAACCAGACTTTCTTTCCAGCCTTAACGAGCAGCAAAAGCAAGCCGTGCAAAATACTGAAGGACCATTACTTGTTCTTTCGGGTGCTGGAACTGGGAAGACAAAAGTTTTAACGTCTAGGTTAGCAAATATTATATATAACAGGAAAGCAAAAATGTCTGAAATTTTTTGTGTCACATTTACTAATAAGGCTGCACACGAAATGAAAACAAGAGTTGAAAAGATGCTCAGCCATCCAATTGAGGGGATGTTTATTGGAACATTTCATTCTATAGGACTAAGATTTTTAAGAAGAAACTCGGAGTTGGTTGGTTTAAAGAATGATTTCACGATATTAGACAAAGATGACCAATTAAGACTTGTAAAGCAAGTAATTTCTCTTGAAAATCTTGATCCAAAAGTTTACGTTCCTAAAAATTTTTTATACATGATTGATCAAGTTAAAAATGCTGGATTGGAGACTGAGGATGTTGACAATCATGAATTCGAAATCGAAACAAAAGGTAAGTTTAAACAAATTTACAAATCATATCAATCTAGACTTTCAAATTATAATTCAGTTGATTTTGGAGATCTAATATTATTACCAATAAAATTATTTAAGGAAAATAAACAAATCTTGGAATTTTATCAAAAAAAGTTTAAATACACTTTAGTAGATGAGTATCAAGATACAAATTCAGCACAATACATGATGTTGAGATTACTTACAGAATTAAATAGAAACTTGTGTTGTGTAGGAGACGAGGATCAATCTATTTATGGATGGAGAGGGGCAGAATTAAAAAACATCCTAAATTTTGAAAGAGACTTTGACAATTCAAATATTATTAGACTGGAACAGAATTATAGATCTACAGGTAATATTCTTAAAACTGCATCATCAATAATTTCTGAAAATACAGAAAGGATTGGTAAAAAACTTTGGACCACAGATAAGGATGGTGATCCGGTTTTAATCAGAAATTTCGAAGATGATGATTTTGAGGCAATTTTCATTGCGCAAAAAATCAAAGAATTTAAAAAAAAAGGTATATCCCTTACTAACATTGCAATTTTAACAAGAGCAAGCTTTCAGTTTAAAGATATTGAAGATCGATTTTTGAAAGAAAATATAAAATATAGAGTTGTTGGTGGCCTTAGATTTTATGAAAGAGCAGAAATCAAAGACGCAATGGCTTACTTTAGAATATTAATAAATAAGTCAGACAATTTATCATTGGAAAGAATATTAAACACTCCAAAGCGAGGGTTAGGTAAAGCTTTAATTAAAAACCTCTATGATATTGTACAAAAAAAAAATGTCTCATTATATGAATCCTTGAAACTTATAATTTTATCAGGGACATCAAATTCCTCACAAAAAAAAAATATTCAAAATTTCATTTCTATTATTGACAGACATTCATCTGCTTTAAAAAGTACAAAACACTTCGAGGTAGCCGGAGCACTGCTTGATGACGTTGGTTACACCGAAATGCTTCAAAAAGAAAAAACACCAGAATCTGAAGGAAGACTAGAAAATTTAAAAAAACTTATAACAGATTTGAAGAATAGAAACTCATTAGAAGAATTTATTGAAGAAGTCAGCCTTTTGAATGACACTTTAAATGATAGTGATTTTAATGAAAAAGTTTCTTTAATGACACTACATAGTGCAAAAGGTCTTGAGTTTGATTTTGTTTTTCTTCCAGGTTGGGAGGAGGGAATCTTTCCTAATCAAAGAAACATTGATGAATATGGAAACAAAGGACTAGAAGAGGAGAGACGCCTAGCTTACGTAGGTATCACAAGAGCAAGAAAAGAATTAAATATTTCATATGTAAATTACAGAAAACAATACAACTACAGTATATATCGTTCAATACCTTCTAGGTTTTTATCAGAACTCCCTGAACAAAGTTGTAAAGTTTTTCAAGTTATAGAAAATATTAAAAAAAAAGATATGAAACTAGAGCAATTTTCAAATCCAGATTTTGAAGTTGGAGAGAAAGTTCAACATAAAGAGTTTGGTTCTGGAACAATCTTAGGAATATCGGATAAAAAACTTCAAATACGGTTTGAAAATTCTGATGAAGTAATAAAAGTATTTTCTGATTTTGTTTCAAAATTATAATATTTTGAAAAAAGTTACCTTTTTAATTAAATCAAAAAAACATGAAAGTTTCACAGCTTGGATTTTTACAAAATATAACAATATTTCAATTTTCCCTGAGGGTGATTATTTTAAAGTAGAACTTTTTTTAAATAATTCAGAAATCAATAGTTTTTCTTCAAGTAAACTCAGAAAAAAATTTGGAAATTTTACTTTATCTTTAATTAAAAAAAAAGATTGGGTGTATCAAAATATTAAAGACGATCAAGGCACTGAAACCGAATTATTTAGTATAAGTCAGGGACTATCAAATAAAATATCAAACAGAAAGTTCAAATTAAAAATTCCAGCCAATAATGCATTCGGAACAGGGAGTCATGAATCAACTTTTTTATCAATTATTTGTATAGAATATTTAATTAAAAAAAAGTATTACAGTTCAATTTGTGATGTTGGAACTGGTTCTGGAATTTTATCATTTGTATTAAATAAAACTACAAAGCAGAGAATTGATTCTATTGACAATGATAATAAAAT
>CACCYL010000022.1 GCA_902550225.1 uncultured Alphaproteobacteria bacterium | reverse complement strand
AAAAATAAAAATTTAAAAAATAATATTAAAATTATTGAGGATCTAAACACTCCGTCTTATATAATTATCGAAAGACATGAAAAAACATAAGATTAATTTCAAAAAAAATTCAATTTTAATGCTATCTCTTGTTGTTGTGATTGCTTTGGGAATTTTCTTTATCGACATTTTAAAGGATAAAACAGATAAAGCAGTTAATTTAGGTGGGAGGTTTTCATTGATTGATCAAAACGAAATGAATTTCGACTCTAAAACTTCAAATAAAAATAAGTTGATTTACTTCGGTTATACATATTGTCCTGATGTCTGTCCATTTGATATATTAAAGTTATCAAAATTTATAGATAAAAACCCTCATTTAAAAAAAAAACTAGATTTTATTTTTATTACAGTTGATCCTGATAGAGATCAACCTCAACAATTAAAAAGCTTTTTAGGAAACTTTAATTCCTCTATCATTGGTCTAACAGGTTCAAAAAGTCAAATTCAAGAGGTAGTTAAAAAATTTAGAATTTTTGTAAAAATACATAAGAAATCCTCTGACGATGAAAACTATTTAGTTGATCATAGCTCCTTATTTTTCCTAGTTGATAAAAACGATGAATATTTAACTCACTTTCGACCTAGTGATTTTGATTCGAAAATCGAATCTTTACTTTAAAAGAAGTTATCCAATATTGATTCGAATACGTTTTTTTTTGGTTGAATCTTTGATTTCTCAATTATCTCTCTAATCTTTGACTTAGATTGATCTAATGAATCATCTGGAATACCAAAATTTAGTGCTTGAGGTTGAATATCTATATGAGCTTTTTTCATAAACTCTCCCCAAAGAATGGCGGGAGCTGTTCCACCTGTAATCTTCTCCATGGGTGAGTCATCATCATTTCCAAACCAAACCCCAACAACAATATTTGAAGTAAAACCCACAAACCAAGCGTCTCTTAGCGATTGACTTGTACCAGTCTTTCCAGCCGCTGGTCTGTTTATTTTTGCTTTTTTACCAGTACCGTTAATAATAGTCTGTTCCATCATTTCTGTCATGGTCTTCACTGTATAAGAGTTTAAGATTTTGCCAGGTCCTTGAATCTTTCTGGTAAAAAGGTTTTTTCCTTCTGTATTCTCTATTGACCTAATTCCATGAACAAAAACCCCATTTCCATTGTTAGCTAAAACGTCATAAGCAGCTGTAAGTTCTAAAAGATTGACCTCAGAAGTTCCCAATGCCAAAGATGGTGAATTTAAGATCGGACTTGTTATACCCAAAAGTTTGGCCATCTTGATTACTTTTTCTCTTCCAATATCTTCAGAAATTTTTACAGCAACAGTGTTAATAGAATTTGAAAAAGCGTCTTTGACACTTACTTCACCTATATACTTATCTTTATAATTTTTAGGTGACCATCCATTAATATCTATTTTTGAATCAACAACAAGGTCATCAGGTGCAAAGCCATTTTCCAAACCAGCTAGATAGACAAAAAGTTTGAATGCTGAACCTGGTTGTCTTTTTGCTTGGGTTACTCTATTAAATTGCGAATCACCATAATCTCGTCCTCCAATCATCGATATAACACCACCATCAAGGTTCAGACTTACCAATGCTGATTGATCAGCAGACGGAAAATTTTCTGTTACTTTATTAAGCGAATCCTCAGCAATTTTTTGCAGCTTCACATCCAAAGTCGTTCTGACTATTAAATCCTCATTTATTTCTCCAACATAAGCTTTAACTCTTGGAAGAAGCCAATCTATAAAATATCTTGTACTTTTGGGAGGTGTAGTAAATTTGGAATATCTTTTATTATTATACTTTGCTTCTTTGACTTTGGCTTTACTTATCATTTGACTTTTTGCCATATTTTCCAGTACCAAAGAAGCTCTCTCCTGAGAAAGCAGTTTATTAGCAATTGGGTTATACCTTGAAGGAGCTTTTAACAAACTAGCAATGACCGCACACTCGTATAAATTTAGATCTTCTACTTTTTTATTAAAATATTTTTCTGATGCAGCTTGAACGCCGTAAGTTCCAGATCCTAAATAAACTCTATTCAAATAAATACTTAAAATTTGTTTCTTGGAAAATCTTAATTCAAGCCACAAACTCAGGATTAATTCGTGTAGTTTTCGTGTAAAAGATCTTTCAGGAGTCAAAAAAAGGTTTTTAGCCAGCTGTTGCGTAATTGTACTTCCGCCTTGAACAATTCTTCTTTCTTTTAAATTTACATATATTGCTCTTAAAACTCCTTTTATATCCACACCATAATGATTAAAAAATCTTTTATCCTCTGTAACAATAACTGCGTTAATAAGATTTTCAGGTAAATTGTTATACTTTATTGACTTTCCGTATATATCACCGTACGAAGCAATAATCCTTCCATCTTTATCTAGAAAAGTAATGCTAGGTTGTCTAGAAATTTGGATGGATTCTGTTTCAGGTAAATTTAACAACGACCATGTGACTGCCATGCTTGAAAATAATACAAGCCAGATAAAAATAACTAGCAACCACCTCAAAGCTTTCAAATTATTTACCCAAATTAAATTTTAATTATATCTAAACGTCTAGATTAGATACTTTTTTAGCATTTGATTGAATAAATGTTTTTCTCTTATCAACATCCTCTCCCATCAATTCTGAAAATATTTCATCTGCCCGTTGAGCGTCATCTACCTTAACCTTAAGAATTGATCTGAAGGATGGATCCAACGTAGTATCCCATAGTTGGTCAGGATTCATTTCGCCTAACCCTTTATATCTTTGAACAGTTATTCCCCTTTTTGATAATTCAAAACTGAGGTTCACAAGATCTCTTGGCGTTAAAATTTCCAATTCCTCATCTTTAAAAGAGAGTTTAGAGGGGCTAAGGAAAAATTCTTGAATAATGTTGCTAAAACCATTTAATCTTTCAAACAAATTTTTTTCTATATCATCTTTTTTTATATCAAAACTTTCTTTAACTTTATTTTCTTCTCTAATAAATTTAAAATTATCTTCTGATGAGAGGTCTGCATTCCATTTTTTATCAATGAAGTTTAATCTTTTCAAAGTATATTCAATAGTTTCTTTAGTTTTTTGTTTGGTTTGGAAATTAGATTTATTAAAGAAATTTGCAACAGTTGCCTGTTCAAGTAAGAGTTTATAATTTTCGTTTTTTTTGCTCATTTCATCAAGCAAAGAAATAAATTCACTTAAATTTGAGAATAAATCTTGAAGAGGATCTCCTTTTAAAACATCGCCATTTTTAAGTTTGAGAACACTATTTTCAACCATCTCCTGAATAAAGTAATTATCAAGCTCTTTTTCATCTTTGAGATATAATTCAGATTTATTCTTCTTAATTCTAAATAGAGGTGGTTGCGCGATGTAAACAAAGCCTTCCTTGATTAAATCTGTCATATGACGATAAAAAAAAGTCAACAGTAGAGTTCTTATGTGTGAACCGTCAACATCTGCATCTGTCATAATAATTATTTTATGGTACCTAAGGTCTTCTAAATTGAAACTATCGTGATAACCGGCACCAAGTGCTTGAACCAAAGTAGCAATTTCTGAAGAATTTAAAATCTTGTCTTTCCTTGATTTTTCAGTATTTAGAATCTTTCCCTTTAAAGGCAAAACGGCCTGATTTTTTCTGTCTCTAGCTTGCTTAGCTGATCCTCCAGCAGAATCTCCCTCAACTATAAACAACTCACTGTTTTCAGGAGATTTATCTTGACAATCTGCTAACTTACCCGGAAGAGAAGATACCTCTAATGCAGAGTTTTTCCTTAAAACATCCCTTGCCTTTCTTGCCGCTTCTCTTGCTGCAGCTGCCTCGAAAATTTTTGTGATTACAAGTTTCGAGTCTTTGGGGTTTTCTTCAAACCAACTTGATAATTTTTCAGATACTATGGATTCCACAATAGGTCTGACCTCTGATGAAACTAATTTGTCTTTAGTTTGAGATGAGAATTTAGGATCAGGAACTTTAACTGAAAG
>CACCYL010000021.1 GCA_902550225.1 uncultured Alphaproteobacteria bacterium | reverse complement strand
TGATTATTATATTTTCTGGTTCACAAGCTGGATATCTCAAGCTTTCTAAAATATTTACATTTGCTTCTACACCTTGTTTTTCTAACCATTTTTCAATTAAAGACTTAATTTCGTAACCTGAGATTGTTGAAGCTAAAGAATCTTTCATAATCAAAAAGGTAATAGTTAAAGCTTTTAAAATTATTTTTAAATTTAAATTAATTGCCATAAAAATATATATGATTGGTTTTAGATGAACTATTATGATTAGTTACATTTTTTTCATTTTTGACTAAATTCATTATCTCATTTAAAGAAGGAATTTTAAGTTTTTTCCCTGCATATAAAAAGTGAGGATTGTTTCTAACGAATGCATGTTTATTCATTTCAATGATTGAAATTTCAATAACCTTCATATTTAGTCCGCTCTTTCCGTAATATTTATCTAAAATACTACTTAGAGATTCTCCACTTTGAACTTTATGGACAACAGAATGATTTTGGTTTTTTATAAAGACATTTTCTTTATTTAAACCTGATCCAGCAGCGGACATTCCTTTGTATTCGAGAACTACAAAGGGCTCGTTCGAACCAGCTTGTTCAAATAAAAGGATAATACTAATAGCTATTATAATAAATTTCATTTTATCACCTAATTCATAAATTTAATAATTTTGCCTTTTATTTCTTCTTTTTTATTAAGTGGGTTTAATGGCTCAATTATAGCAGTGTTTCTTCTCGAATCACTAACTGTTAGAACAATCCATTCACTCATTGTAATATCCTCAGAATCAGAAATAAAACCTACTGTACCTTTTTTTAAACCTTGATTCAAACCAATTGGGATTGTTAATTCATTATTAACAAGTTCAATTTCAGCTCTGAGAGGTTGGCATTTTAAATTGTCTAAAATTCTATATTGAATTTTAGAAATACTTTTATTAACAAATTCAATTAACTTATCCTCAGAAACTCTTAGAAATACATCTATATGAGGGTAGCCTGTTTTGTTTCCAATCCATAAAGAAAATTTGTAATTTAAAGAATCTAACACACTGTAATCTGGACCTTCATAAATGTTTAAAGTTATGTCCACCATTAGTTCCTTTGATACCGTTGTAAGTCTTCCTTTGGCGTAACTAAGTTTTATGATTGGGTGTAAAGCAAACTCTCCTTCATTTAAAGCATTTCTTTTACCCTCAACCAGATTATTATAGTCAAGTGATATTGATTTTTTTACAACTTTACTTGGATTAAACGCTATTCTTGAAGAATCTTTTAAATTAATAAAACCAAGATTATTTAAATTATCAAAGATTTCTGAGGAAATTTTCATTGGAAGTTTATCAGTCCACGCAGGCAGTTTGCTTGAAACTGAATAATGTGGTGCCAAGTATGATAAATTAACAAAATCTCTATTCGCACAATTAAGCATGCTATTTACATTTACAAGATAAGCTTTGATTGTAACATTGTAATGTGTCTCATCTTGACTTTCTTCAATAATTACAAAATCCTTTATAGTTGAAGATGGTCTTATCAAAACATTTTCGTTAAGGTTTGTGTTCATATCCACACTTGAATATCCATCAACCTGTGCTCCTCCTTGAAGACTAGCAAGGTAAAGTGCATCTTCTAAGGCTCTTTTTTTTGCAAGACTAACATTATTTTCTACGATTACAGCTCTGCCTTTAGAAAAAACTTCTTGATAATTAATTTCATTAGCCAATAAAAAAGTGGATCCTAAAAGAATTATAAAAAGTGATGTAAAAAAATAAGCTAATTGTTTTAGTAATACATCAAAAGAATTATATTGAATTTTTCTCAATTTATGACCTTTTGTTTACATTGATTGTGCTGATCTAAACAGATACGCAACCATATCTTGATCTATTTCTAAAACCGTTTCGTAAGTATCACTTCCAGTTGGATTGATTCTAACTGTTCTGGCACCTCTGATAACGCCAGATACAATACCTCTAAACGTGTCATTTTGCACCATTAAATCTATTACAGTTGTATTACTGTCTACTTTCAATCCATGTATTTGTTCTGCAAGTTCTCTCATCGCAGCCATTCTAGCAGATCTGATAGCCATTAATCTTTTTTGTTCAACATTTTGACCGGGTTGAGTTGAAACTACAGCATATCCAGTTGCAGTAAGAGTAGGAAAATTAATAGACGCTCCGTCTAGTAACTCTCTTGTTTTATTAAGTTGACTAGTTGGCTTTGAATATTCTTCGTAATTCTCTTGAGCTTCGTTAGACAAATTTGCATTTGTAAATCCATTTATCATGTTCCCGTTACAGGACTGCAAAAAAATCGCTAAAACAGGTAATAAAAATTTCTTCATAGTTAAATCCTTCTAAAATTAATTTCTTAACTTCGTGCATAAATTATGCCATTTTGTTTTATTGGATTGAAATCCTTATTAGGTCTGCATGGCATGTCTCTTGCATCTCTTTACACATGATTTTTAAATATAAAAAAACCAGCTTTTCTCGACTTTTTTTGGTCAGAATTTTGACACAAAGGATTTATTGATGGATTTAGTGCTAAAAACATTCCAAAAAGAGAACTTTTTAAGTTTTGCTAGAACTTTTAGCATTCCAATCGGAATAATGATACTAATTGCAATGATGGTTATACCATTGCAACCATGGATGTTAGACATTTTATTTACTTCAAATTTATTGGTTTCTTTATTAGTTTTGATGGTTGCTTTACAAACTTTTAGACCACTCGACTTTTCAAGTTTTCCCACAGTTTTACTTTTTGCAACAGTTTTAAGGTTAGGACTTAACGTTGCCTCAACACGTGTAATTTTGAAATCCGGTCACAACGGTACAGACTCAGCAGGCTCAATAATCGAAGCTTTTGGCGAGTTTGTGATGTCTGGAAGTTACGCAGTTGGGTTATTTGTTTTTTCTATTTTAGTAATTATCAATCTGATTGTTATAACAAAAGGAGCTGGACGAGTTTCTGAAGTGGCAGCTAGATTTACACTTGATGCAATGCCTGGAAAACAAATGGCAATTGATGCTGATTTAAATGCAGGAATTATTACAAGTGAAGAGGCAAAGGGCCGAAGAAATGAAATAGCAAAAGAAGGAGAATTTTATGGTGCGATGGATGGGGCTGCAAAATTTGTGAAAGGAGATGCTATAGCGGGAATTTTAATTTTAGTCATTAATATAATTGGTGGACTTATAATAGGTTCGGTTATGCACGATTTAACAATTAGTGAGTCAGCAGAAACGTACATACTTCTGACTGTAGGAGACGGTCTTGTTGCTCAAATTCCGTCATTGCTGCTGGCGATGGCCACAGCTACCATTGTAACTAGAATATCGTCTGATAATAATGATTTAGCAGGACAAATATCAAAACAAATGGGCCTATCGAGGGCATGGGTTCCAGTTTCAGCAGTTCTGCTACTTTTTGGTTTGGTCCCAGGTATGCCAAATACATTATTTTTAACTGGTGCATTTTTATCAGGACTTATTGCGTGGTTTACCTCCAAAAGTGAGGGATTAAATCAAATTGAAGAACAACCTGAATCAAAAAATGAAGAAGAAAATATCGGAAATATAGAAATAGATGAAGTGTCTGATAATGCCTCAATATCCCTTGATTTGGGGTATGGTTTAATATCATTAGTTGATTCTACTGATAAAAAATCAGCTGGCCCATTAATCTCAAAAATTACTAGTATAAGAAAACAAGTTTCAAAAGATTTAGGTTTTATAATTCCAAATGTCAGAGTGAAAGATGATTTATCCTTAGATGCAAATTCATATAAAATAAGGATTGGGCATACAATTGTTGCTGAGGACAAAATTTATGTTGATAGAAAACTCGCTATGCCTGGAGATGAAACTCAAATAAAGATTCAGGGAATACAGGTTAAAGATCCATCTTTTGGATTAGATGCTGTTTGGATCGAACAACATTTAGTTGCTAAAGCTGAGTCAAATCATTATATGGTTATTGAACCAGAGGCAGTGGTCGGCACTCATCTAAATCAAATTTTATTAAAGTTTGCAGGGGAATTAATAAGTCAGGATGATGTTCAGTCTTTACTTGACAATTTGTCAAAAACTCACCCACAGCTCGTTCAATCAGTCATTCCAAAACTTGTTCCATTACATTACCTCACAATTATTTTAAGAAATTTATTAGTTGAGAGAGTCCCGATAAACGACTTAAAAAAAATTCTTGAAGCTTTATCGAACCTCTCTGAAAAAAAACTAAGTCCTGACGAATTATCTGAGGCAGTCAGACCAGCAATTTCTTCACTGTTAATACAGAAGATATCAAATGTTAATGAACCACTTGACGTGATAACATTCAACCCTGAATTTGAACAGATGCTGATATCTATGACCAAAAAAAGTGGTTCCGATGGACTTTTGATTGATCCTTCATTAGCAAAACAAATGATAAAGTCCATTATTGATGTGGGAGAAAAATCCTCATTAGCTGGAAACTCTTTAGTTGTAGTAACTTCTCCAATTATTAGAAAAGACTTATCAA
>CACCYL010000020.1 GCA_902550225.1 uncultured Alphaproteobacteria bacterium | reverse complement strand
ATTAGATCCTTATTGTCTGAGAAATCGCTTTGATAAAATACTTATTCCATCTCATGATTTTTCTAAGTTCTCAAATTACAAAAATGTTTTAGAGTTTTTGGGTACATTTGTAAGTAAAAGAAAATTATTAAATGAAGACCTAAACAATTATAAGGAACTTGAATCAAGCAAAAATATCATCGCATGTCTTATAGGTGGTGATGGTAGAAGTTCTAAATTAGAAGTTTCTGAAATAAATAGTCTTGTCGACAAAATAAATCTTATTAGTGCGAGATATACCGTTGTTTATTGTTTCTCACGAAGAACAAGCGAAATCACAAAAAGAATTATAAAAAAAAGAAAAAAATTGAAACATTATTGTTATAATTATGAAGATAAAAATCCTTATTGGTATCTAATAAATAAATCGTCTCATTTCATAGTAACAGAAGATTCAGTCAGTATGATATCCGACGCAGTCTTTACTGGAAAACCAGTTTACATGGTTAAAATAAAAAATAAGAAAAATAAAATAAAGTGCTTTGTTCAAAATTTAGAGAAAAGAGGTGTAGTAAGATATTTTGATGGTGAGATATTAAGTTGGAAATATGAAAAAATAAATGAATCAGAGAGAATAGCAAACGTTATAAAAAAATTTATTTAATTATTCCACCTATTATGAAACCAAATCCACTGCTCTGGTTTCTTTTTGATCCATATTTCAACATAGTTGTTTAAATAATTCATAATTTCTTTTTCATCACCAAGTCTTTTTAATTCATTAGGAGTGATTGGTTTTGCATAAGAAATTCTGAAATTTGTAGAATTTTCTCTAAAACACACTGCTGGAATAATAGGGCAATGGAATTTTAAAGCAAATTTTGCAATCGCAGATGGTGACTTAACCGTTTCGCCAAAAAATTTTGTAGAAATACCGTCATTCATTTTCTGATCGATAAGCATCCCAATATGCCCACCTTTACTATTTAAAATTTTGAGACATTGTTTTGCTCCTTGATTACCTTTTCTTATTAAATCAACACCATAGCTAAAGCGAATCTTTCTAAGAACTTTATCAACTAAATGATTATTAGGAGCCCTGTATATAAAATTTATTTTAAAACCTTTTTGAATGAGAAGGTGAGAAGTTAATTCCCAGTTACCAATATGAGCAGAAAAAAACAAACAATTTGAATATTTTTTTAACGGATTTATCAAGTTTTTTTCATTTTCAATTATAATATTATTCTTTCTCCCTAGTTTAATCTTATTTAGATTTGGATACTCACCCACAACTCTCCCAAAATGAAACCACATCTTACTTATAATATTATTAAGTTCTCTTTTACTTATTTTTGGGTAAACTCTTAGAATATTTTTTTTTGCGATTGAATTTCTTTTTGAAAAAAGACCGTATAAATAAAAAATTATACCTCCGAACAATGACGATAGTTTAAGCCCTAGGAGTTTAAATAATAAAAAAAAGAAAGTTACAGCTATGTATTCTAAAATATTTTTCAAAAAACTCTCAATGAACGCTAATAAATAACTATTATAGATGGTGGAAGAATATTGTTTTGATTAATTATTTTTTCAACTTTATATAGTGATGATTCAAAAACTCTTTCCGTGGGCATTGAAGCATTTGAAACTATGAAAACTTTGGTTTTGGAATCTATTCCTAAATCAATTAAGTCAGATGAAATCTTTTTTATTTGACTTACTCCCATATATATTATTATTCTACCCTTGTTACCCACAATTTTCTCTAGATCAAGCGAAATAGAATTATTTTTTATTCTTCTATGCCCCGTAATAAAGTTACAAACATCATTTTGATTAAAAAAAGAAATATTAGATTTTTTTATGGCTGGTTGCGATGACGTGATTCCTGAAAAAATTTTATATTTTATCTTATTTTTTTTAAGATACTCTATTTCCTGACTCCCTCTACTAAAAAAACTGGGGTCCCCACCTTTAAGTCTTAATACTTTTTTATTTTTTTTTGCATGAAAGACCATCCATTCATTTATTTCACTTTGAGAACATGCTCTTTTATTTTTTGTTTTACCTCCAAATATTTTTACTGCAGCTTTATTTGAGTTTTTTAGAATATTTTCATTGACTAAAGAGTCGTATATAATTACGTCTGCTTGCGATATCGCTTCATATACCTTTAATGTTACTAGCTTTAAACTCCCAGGACCTGCACCAGCTAAAATTACGGATCCTTTTTCAAAAATAACATTACTTAGTTTATAATTTATCTTCATATGATATCGTAGCATTAAAAGTCATGAAAAATACAATCGTTTTTAAAAAAGTATCTTTACAAATAGATGGGAAAATTATTCTTAGAGATTTATCATTTTCTGTCACTCCAGAAAAATCGTTATGTATAATAGGGACAGGTTCATCAGGAAAGAGTTCATTGCTAAAAAGTATGCTAGGGCTTGTTAAAATAAGTTCAGGTGCAATCTACATAAATGGCAAATCAATTTTAGACAAGCAAATAAAAGATATATTCAATACTTTTGGAGTTGTATTCCAAAAAGATGCCTTATTTGATAGTTTAACAGTCTGGGAAAATATTATGTTTAGAAGTTTAAACAACTTCTCAGAAGAAAAATTAATCAAAAAGTCCTATTCAATTCTAAAAAAAGTTGGTTTGGAGAGAAATGACGCTTTTTTATTTCCTGCAGAGCTTTCCGGTGGGATGAGAAAAAGAGTCGCAATTGCAAGAGCAATTTCTCACAATCCAAAGTTTTTAGTACTTGACGAACCTACTGCTGGTTTAGATCCAATTAAAACAAACGTTATTTTTAATATAATAAAGAAGTTATCTAAAATAAACAATACTACGTTGATAGTAGTAACATCTGACATGAGAGGAGTTTTAAAGTATTTTGAAGAGGTTTTGGTTCTTGAAAATTCAAGTTTACACTGGTGGGGGGCTATTTCTGAGGTAAAAAAAAGACCTACGAAACATTTGAAAAAACTATTTGAAAAGGCTGTCTAGACTATTTTCTAGTTAAATCTGCGCATCCTGCTGTAGCATCTATTCCAGATTCGACATAACAAGCACTTAGTCTATTTTTAGAGAGTAATTTGCCAAGGTTATAACCTCTACTGTTTGATGCAACCCAGGTAATTGTTAAATTGTCAGGGTGAATAACACCGAAAAAGTTTTTTGTTCCATCGGTGTAGGAAAAAGTACCTTTAAACCTACGCCCATTTTGCTCTATTATTTCAACTTTTTTTTCCCATGTTCTAAAGCCTCTTAGTTCTGATACAGTTTTGTTTTCCCCAATCCAAGTTCCAACTATATTTGGGATATCCTCAGTTGAGTAAGCGTTATTAGCATTCATAAAGATGAACACAAAAAAAGAGTAGATGATAATTTTTTTGTACATAATATTATTATTGTTATAAAAAAGAAAATTTCAACAACATAATGAATATCGGATTCCTAAATATATATTATTCAAAAAAAATATTTTTGGTATTTGTAATGGGTATTGCAAGTGGGATACCTCTTTACATGATTTTATCAACTTTGTTTATTTGGCTAACAAGAGAAAATATTGATATATCTACAGTTGGTCTATTTGCACTCACGCAAATACCTTGGAGTTTAAAATTTACGTGGGCACCTTTTATAGATAGTTATAAAATACCTATTCTATATAATTATTTAGGCCAAAGAAAATCCTGGTTACTGATAACACAAATTTTGTTAATTTTTTCATTGATCCTTTTAGGTTTTAGTAATCCAGCTGAAAATCTGATTCTAACTGCATCTTTTGCATTATTAACTGCTTTCTTTTCAGCTAATCAGGATATAATAATAGATGCTTTTAGAATTGAAATTCTTGAGGACGAACTTCAAGGTGCGGGAGCTGCTGCGACTCAGTTTGGATACAGAGTCGGAGGAATTATAGCGGGAGCTGGTTCTCTATATCTAAAGAGTATTTTTAGCTGGTCGCAAGTTTTTGTATCAATTGCTATAATTATTTTATTTTTAATGATTTTAAGTATTTTTGTGCTAAAGACTAACTCTCACCGCAAACAAAAGAATCAAGGTAGTCTTTTAGCTCCATTCAAAGAGTTTATTTCAAGAAACTCAATTAAAAATTTAATTGTAATTCTTTTTTTTATTTTTTTCTTTAAATTTGGCGACGTAGTTGCAGGAATAATGGCAAATCCGTTTTATGTAAAAATTGGTTTTTCAAATATAGATATCGCGAATGCAAGTAAAATATTTGGTGTTCTTATGACTTTACTTGGTGTTTTTTCTGGGGGATACTTAGTGAAAAAAATTGGTTTAATTAATTCTTTAATAATTTCAGGTTTCTTTCAAATAGTATCAAATTTACTATATGTCTTATTAAACTCAGTTGGACCTGATTTTAATTTTCTTTTAATTACTATTGCTGGTGAGAATTATTCTGGTGGTTTGGGTTCAGCTGCTTTTGTAGCCTATTTATCAGTTCTATGTAAAAAAGAATATTCAGGAACGCAGTATGCACTTTTATCTTCGGTTATGGGTATCGCAAGAACATTTTTATCCTCACCATCTGGTTTTATTGTAGAGTCTTTAGGATGGAGTTATTTTTTTGTATTATCAACTATATTTGGTTTACCAGGTTTAATTATACTGTTCTGGATGAAGCGAAGATTTCCAATTAAAATGCAGATTCCTTAAATCTTAATTTATAATAGATTTAAACTCCTCAAGTTTATTCAATGGCTTATAGTTACAAATTTGATTGTAATAATTTTTCAGTATAGGAGTTTGATTTAAAAACGAAGGATCTATTAAATCAAGTTTACCAGAACAAAACCAAAAAATTACTCTCCAAGCTGTTATATCTGCAATACTAAACTTGTCTGTAAAAAACTTTTTATTCAATGAAGAATTCTTTAATAAAGTTTCTAAGTAGGAAAACCATAAAAACAAATCATTTTCTATAAACTCATGACGAAGTTTCTTTGACTTGGCAAGATTTTTTTCTCTCATTGCGGCCCTTATTGAGGGAGCAATGTGAGTTGTTATTTCGTTTGCCCAATCTAATACTTGATCGATAATTAATATTTTTAATTCATTTGTATCGTACAGTGAGGCTCGGGTTGCGCAAAATTTTGCTAGACTATGTGTTTGGGAATACTGTTTATCATTAACAATCATTACAGGAAGTTGACCAAATGGGAATTCCTTTTTTTTTTTTGGCCACTGTTGTCTATTAATTCTAACGTACTCATAAGGTATTTTTGAGTAAGAAAGACACAATCTCAATATGTCTATTCTCCAAAAATTAAAATCA
>CACCYL010000019.1 GCA_902550225.1 uncultured Alphaproteobacteria bacterium | reverse complement strand
TGGAAATATTATAGGAATTGAAGCAGCTCAAGGAACAGATAAGCTCATAAAGGATTCATATAATTATTTAAATAAAAATGAAAAATCAATTTTAGTAAAACTTGCTAAAGTAAAACAAAATTTAAAGGCAGATTTACCAACAATTGGAGTTAAAACACTTAAGAATTGTAACAAATTTGGCATTTCCGGTGTCGCTTATTCAGCAAACAAAACTTTGTTTATTAATAAACAGGAAGTTTTGAAATATTGTAAACAAAATAATATTTTTTTATATGGTGTGTGACTTGTGAGAATTGTAATTTTGGCTACTGAGCCCTCAGGTGATTTTTTAGGTTCAAAATTAATCAAAAATTTAAAAAAAAATAAGAAAGTTGTAATTTCAGGTGTTGGGGGAGAACAAATGAAAGCAGCGGGTTTTCAATCGTGGGTACAAATTAATCAGTTTAATGCAATTGGAATTTTTGAGGTATTAATAAGAATTTTAAAATTTTTAAAACTTTTCAAATTTATACAAAGAAAAATTTTAGATTTTAACCCTGATATCTTAATTACAATTGATTCTCCAAGTTTCAGTTATAGGATTGTTAAGAGACTTCAAATTTTAAGAAATAAAACCAAATTTATTCATTACGTTGCACCTACCGTTTGGGCATGGAAATCCTATAGAGCTAAAATTTTTTCCGAACTATACGACCAAATGTTTACTTTATTTGATTTTGAACCTAAATATTTTAGAAGATCTAAAACATTAAATCCAATATTGTTTAAATAATTAATACAAAAGTTTAGAAGATTATTATCACCACCTTTTAACAAAATCTTTACAAACTTTGGAATAATCTTAGCAGAATTAAAATCTGGTTTTATATCGGTTATACTTGGTCTTTTTAAGTTACCAACTAAAGCAACGTGATTGAAACCTAAATTCTTAAGTTTCAATAACTCTGAGATTATTTTACCAAAATTTATTAATTTATGGTTTTTTTTTAAAATCATTTTAGAAACTGGGTTTTTCTCAAATATCAAACAATAGAATGTAATTTTCTTCTTTATCAATTTTCTAACGACCTCTACAGGGAGATCCCCTCCTCCGGTTAACAAGACAATTTTTTTCATTATAATTATGGCATAGTAAACGAACGTTTGGATTTTGATTCAAGAAAATTTAGAATCGAATCAACTGTATAAAGATTTAATTTTTTTTTTTTTATCTCAAGAATTCTGTCATTTAACGTTTTATTTTTGCTGAAAAAAATATATTTAAATACTTTTCTTAATTCAGTAATCTCATTTTTATCAAAATTATTTCTTTTTAATCCAACAAGATTTAAACCACTTAGTTTAGCTCTATTACCCATAACAGTCGAAAAAGGAATGACATCAGCAGTCACACCAGACATTCCACCAATCATTGCGCCTTCTCCAATCCGACTAAATTGATGAATTGCACTTAGGGCGCCCACAACAACGTGGTTTTCAATAATTACATGTCCAGCAAGTGTAGAATGGTTTGCAAATATAATATTATTTCCAACTATACAATCGTGAGCAATATGAGTTCCGACCATTAACAAGCAATTTTTACCAATTTTTGTTATTCCTCCCCCTCCTTTTGTACCTAGATTAATAGTAACAAATTCTCTTATTTTGCAATTTTCGTCTATAAATATTTTTGTTTTTTCCCCACTGTATTTTAAATCTTGAGGAATTGATCCAATTGAAACAAAAGGAAAAATTTCAACGTTATTTTTGATTTTTACATTTCCATCGATTGTAACATTATTATGGATAATGCAATTATCATCTATTGACACATTAGCTCCAATAGTACAAAAAGATCCAATTTTTACATTCTTTCCAATTTGACTATCTTTATGAATGACAGAATTACAAGTCATAACTTTTTATAGTTTAACACGCTGGATCTCACAAATAATAAATAATTACAAATTATTACAAGGAATTAAATTACAGAGTTGATAATTGCTGATACCTCTGCTTCAGCAACTAATTTATCATTAACAAAAGAAGTACATTTGAATTTCCAGATATTTTTGACATTTTGCTTTTTTATCACTCTGTGAAATAGAGTGTCTCCAGGACAGACCGGCTTTCTAAATTTAGCTTTATCAACGGTAAGTAGGTATACTGAAATATTTTCTTGATTTTTTTTAAGACTATACATTACTAGAGTACCAGCAGATTGAGCCATTGATTCAATAATAAGTGCACCAGGCATTACAGACATTGATTCAAAATGACCTTGAAAAAAATTTTCGTTAAAAGTTACATTTTTCACACCTACCGCACTTTCTTTTGGAATTATATCTATCAGTTTATCAATGAGAAGAAATGGATATCTGTGAGGTATTAATTTTTTTATTTCCTCAATATTTAGTTCATTTTTTTTTATCATTATGTCTTAATTTTTTTAAAATTATTGTATTCCTGTGCCAGTCAAATATTTTTTCAGACGGATAGCCAGCAATAACGTCATTATCATCAATATTTTTCATAATTCCTGTTTTGGCAGCAATCTTTACATTATTTCCAATTTTCAGATGTCCACTTATGCCAACTTGTCCGCCGATCATAACATTATTTCCAATTGTTGTGCTTCCAGAAATTCCAGTCATTGCAGCTATTACACATTTTTGACCTAGCTTTACATTGTGTCCTAAGTGTACAATATTATCAATCATACAATAATCGTTTATTTCGGTGTCACCAATTGAACCTCTGTCGATAGTAGAATTAGCGCCTATCTCAACATTATTCCCGATTATCACTCTACCAAGCTGAGGGATTTTTTTAAAAGAATTCTCATTCATAATGAATCCAAATCCTTCGCTACCTATTTTTGCACCTTGATAAATTTTTACATTTTCTCCAATTATTGAAAAATAAATTGATACATTATCACCTATTAAACAATTTTCACCTATCTTTACACCAGGCCCAATAATTGAGTTACAACCAATTTCACAGTTATCACCTATTTTTGCAGTCTTGTGAATAAAAACATTGGAAGATAACTTTACCGATTTACTTAAGCCTTTGATACAATCTTTTATATCAAAACTAAATTTAGGATAATCTGCTTCTGGATAAAATAATGTTGCTACTTTTGCCATATCAAAATGAGGATTCTTAGAAAAAATAATATTTTTTTCATTTGTAAGCTGATTACTATCTTTAATAATAAAAGCTCCAGCGTTTGATTTATTGTATATATTTTTATATTTATCAGAAACAAAGCAGATTTCATTTTGGTCTGCATCATCGACCGGTGCAATATCAGCGATTATTTTTGCCTTATTACCAATATATTTTGAATTTAGAAATTCAGATATCTTGCTTAAAGTGAATGGGCCAGCATTTTTATAAAAAGTTTTATCAACCAATTGGTTTAATCCATATGTTATTTATCTAGTGAAATTTTTGGTAAAACTTTGTTTAACTCTTTTATAGCGTCATCTGTTAAATCAATATCTTTCCCTACAAGTATAACCTGACTTTTCGCAAGAACTAAATTTAATTGTTTCTTATTTGCAATTATAGACAAAACGTCAACCAGTGCACCTTGAATTTTACCAGTTGATCTTTCAAATGCAGTTTCAAATTTTTTTGCGTCTGCTGCTTGTTTCCCCTTTAGATCATTAATTTTTTTTCCTAAGACCTTGACTTTCTCAGCGTAAGCTTCCTTAGAAAGAATATTTTTTTGCTTCAGAAGTTCACTTTCTTCGTCTCTTATTATATCTTCTTGCTTAGTGAATGTATTTCTGTGCTTTCTTCTTACATCTTCAAATTGATCAACTAAACTTTGATATGCTTTCGACTGCGCAAGAATTTTTTTCATATCAACAACGCCGATACTTGAATTTGTATTTTCAACTGCTGCTTTTTTAGTTTCATTTTTTTCTTGAGCATTTAAATTAATTCCAAGAAAGATAAAACAAAGTAAAATTAAATATTTTTTCATATTGCTCCTTAATTTATATTTAATATGTTGTACCAAAACTAAATCTAAAAATCTCTTTTTTATCATAATTTTCTTTTAAAATTGCTCTTGTTAAGAAAAATTTTACTGGTCCGAAAGGAGAAATCCACGTTAATCCAACACCAGCAGAGGCTCTTAAGGTATTTTCATCCTTGACTAAGCTACTAGAGGAATTCGTGTTGTAAATACTACCAATATCTATAAAAGCTATACCACTTAATCCGAGATCATCTGGCAAACCTAAAGGAAAGTTTAATTCATTTCTTGCAATATAGTATATTTCTCCACCTAGAGCATCACCAGTAGATGTATCCCTTGGGCCTATCCCTAAATTTTTAAAACCTCTTAATCGATCTCCATTCAGAAAAAATCTATCATTAATCTTTACATCCTTAATTGAAGCAATGTAACCACCCTCGATAAAAGTTCCTAAATACAATCCCCCACCATCAGACATTCTAATGAAATTGGCTACTTTTAATTCACTAGAAAAATGTTCAGAATCACCTATTAGTCCATGAAAGTCTAAATCCAATCTTATCCTGTATCCATCAGAAGGATTTAGCCTATCGTTTAATTTGTCATACTGAAAGGCTTGACCGATTATTGAACTTGTTCTTTTACCTTCCTGTTCTCTGATAAAAAGAGAAGTTGAATTTTCAATATCATGAATTTTGTCTCTTTTTAGACTGTAACTGGAAATATGCCTAAAATCATCAAACACTTCGTAACCTGCTCTTAATTTAAATCCTATAATATTGTGTTTATACCCACTATAAGTTTTGTTATTTCTTCTTACATTAAAAATGTCTATACCAGCTGCAACATCGGAATCTAAAAAATAAGGATCTGTATAACTAAGGTCAATACTTGACCTTCGCGTCGATAAACCAAGATCTAATGCCAATTCTTTAGCTTGACCAAAAACATTAGATTCTTTAATACCTATATTTCCAAGAGCACCATCTAAAGAAGAAAATCCTGCACCAACAGAGAATTCACCGGTTGAGCGTTCTGTAACCTCAACATCAACTGTAGACTTGTTAGTTCCTGACAACTCATCAACCTTAAATTCCACATTTTCAAAAAGACCGGTTGACCTTACGTTTTTTTCACTCTGTCTTAACTTTAGGGAGTTAAAGGGGTCACCTTCCACTAGTTCCATTTCTCGTCTAATTATTGCATCTTCAGTTTTAACATTACCCTTGATATTTATTCGATCCACGTAAATCTTTGAACCCTGGTTAACACTGAAAGTTATATTAACTTTACTTGTTTTTTTTAATTTTATAATTTTCGGTATCACTTCTACAAACGCATAGCCTAATTCTGATGTTTTTTCGTTTATATTTTGTATTGTTCTATCGATTTTATCGGTGTCATACCAAT
>CACCYL010000018.1 GCA_902550225.1 uncultured Alphaproteobacteria bacterium | reverse complement strand
CCACAGAATCTAATTCTTCAGCCATTTGAATAAACTTCACATGCATTTCAAATTTTCTTTGCTGGTCAATTGTATTCACCATTTCTTCAACGGCATTAACGTTACTTTTTTCTAAATAACCTACAACTATTTTTGCTTGTTGATTTGGCTGAATATCAATTACTTCAGTTACACCATTTTCATTGGGTTCTGACTCTATTCTAATATGTCCATCTAGTGTTTTTTTTAAATTATCATTTTCTTCAGGGGTGAATGTTGCAATTAATCCAACATTTTGCGGCAATGCATCAGGTTCAGCACCAATTGGTATTATAAAAATTTCTCCTTGAGGAGAAATTGTAATTTCCCTAAATGCTGGTAAAACTAAAGGTTGTAAACCTCCATCGAGCATTTTATTACCCGCTCCGTCTAAAAGCTCTCCATTTTCACTTGTTTGAAAATCTCCGCGTCTTGATAATGATGGAGCTCCTCCGTTTTTTGGTTGAATAACAAAATATCCATCGCCATCAATAGCAGCGTCTAAAGGATTTTTTGTAAAATCCATTGTCCCTTGTTGAATTGAAAATCCTCCAACATTTCTTGATGAAACTATTCTTGGTTCAACTCCATTTTGTCTGTTTAGATAAATAGAACCGAAATCTGTAACAATATCCTGCCTGAAACCAGGTGTGCTGAGGTTAGAGAGATTATGTGATGTTGCAGTCTGATTCTCCATTAGCATCTTTAAGCTATTCAGTGCTGTTTGTGCCATTCTATCCATTTAAAAAGCTCCTAATAACCTTGATTACATTCTGATGTTAACAATTGCTTGTGTTGTAGCAGCTGTGGTTTCAATTGATTTAGCATTTGCTTGGAAGTTTCTTTGTGCAGTAATTAAGTTCACAAGTTCTTCAGTAATATCAACGTTTGATCTCTCTAAAGAACCTGAAAGTACTGTTCCAAAACCTTCTGCACCCGCTTCACCAACTGTTGCTGTTCCAGATACAGCAGTTTCAACATATGTTGAGTTACCGATTTGTTTTAGACCGTTCTGGTTGTTAAAGTTTGCTAGAACAATTTTACCGAGCGGATTGTTTTGACCATTCGTATAGTTTGCTCTAACAGTACCTGATGAATCGATTTCAAGACCGTCTAATCTTCCTGATGTAAAACCATCCTGATTAACTGTGTTCACAGAGAAAGGTTGAGCAAGCTGAGTTGACTTTGTAAAGTCAATATCAAGATCAATACTGAATCCAGCTTCTTGCTTTTCATAATGAACACCTTGTTTTGGACTTACAATTCTACCTGATTTATCGAAAGTAAGTTCTCCTTCATCAATGAAAAGAGGAAAGTATCCATCGACAACGTTCGCAGGAGGAGTGGTTACTTTATTTCCATTCGCATCAACAAATAAAGCTAAACCTTCTGAGTTGGTTGCTTGTGTTAAGTTAAAAATCTGTGGGACAGTTCCAACACCAAGATCAACATTGTCGAGGCCAAATTTACCTGCTCCTCTAACTTTGATTGTAGAGTCTCTTCCCGTAGTTCCGTTTGTAAAAGTGAAATTATTAGTGTCTGAATTATATGATACTGTAATTCCACCACCAACTATACCAGTTGTTCCCTCAATTTGGTTCATTCTTTCTTGAAGTGCTTCGGCTAAAGTTGTGCCGACATAAAAACCTTGAGGTATTTCAATAATACCTGGAACACCATTAACTGAGACGTTAAATATGTTTTCGTTATTCTGATTACTCAATCGAAATACTTGAGTTAAGTCTTCTGTTGCAGAGGCTCCAACGGCCACTGCAGGAAGTGCCGCCAATCCTTTTGCTTCTGTTTTTATCGCATTAGTTTTGGTTATACCCACACCTAGCAGACCATTATCTCCACCAAAGAAATCTGTAGCATCAGTAATAGAACCATCCGTTGTTGATAGAAGATATCGCCCAACAGCAATATCCGAAGCTGTTTGCGCAGTTGTTACGCCAATTGCTCCATTTGCGGCAATTGTTTCTCCAGTTGTTCCACTGCTAAATTCAAATGCTTTTAATTCACTGTTATACCCTACTTTAATTCCAAAACGTTTATCGTTTAGCTGAATTTCTGCACCATCTGCAACAAAAGTTGCGGCAGAAAACTTCTCGCCACCTCTTATTAATGTTTCAGCTGTATCATCAGATGTCGGGATTCCAAGATTATTGGTAGAAGTTGCAGTAGAAGCTCCAAAAATTTTAAAACTGTTAAAGTTACTATTTGTACCTGTTCCTAAAATATTTCTATCAATTTCGAATTGCAGTCTTTGGTTCAGAACATCATACGAAACTTCAATAGGAGGATCTTGAACATCAACCCAGTTAGTTGCCATATTTGAGGCACCTGTGATTGTTGAGTCAAGAGACCCTGCATCACTTCCAAGTCCCAAAACCTGACTGGTATTTATAGCTGCGGCAGAACCATTAATATCAAATTCAGCACTATGAATTCCAAATATTGGATCACCAACTGAAACACTTCCATGTGCTCTGGCAACAGTTGAATCATCAACCATCTTGTTTGTATATGAATGTTTGTTAGCCGTTCCTATTTCTCTCAAAACAACTTTTTTATTACTAAAGTTTACATCTGCACCTTTAAATACATTGTTTGCACCTTGAAAGAAAGCTTCAACACTCGTTGAGAGCTCACTATATATCTTGCCATCATTATTCGTAGAAGCAATGTTAAAGTCTGCATCAGGGAAATTCATTCCAGAAGTACTACACTCAACAAAGTATTTATTGCCTGAATCTTGTGCTGCTCTGATAACTGTAAATTCTCTTCCATTGAAAAAATTAGAATTTGTTGTGTCAGTCGCGGATGCGTCAAACAAACCTAATGCTCTTATTTTTTCATTAACAGTAAGACCTGGATCAGATGCACCAAAATAAAATTTTACTGTATTTTCTGATTGATCATACTCAACTATATTTCCATCATTTCCAGCTCCCATGGTGTCAGCTTCGTCATAAACATGAAGTTGAGGACTTTTTCCGAAATATGAATGGGTTAAAAATTTTTCTTCATCAGTAATTGCAGTTATAGTCCCAGCGTCATTTGTGGTTGCATTTGCTCTAGTAATTTTAAAAGCCTGATTGTGCTCTAAAATACCTGTCATTGTTCCACCAGTATATTCTGCAAATAAGCTATTTTGAACACCTATTGACGCAGCATTACTTACAACGTCAGTTGATGCAGTTACTGCATAATTATTTAATGCGTCATTCAATCTAGCTTGTGTATGGGCTAAAAACTGATCTCTAGTAAAGTCGGGTGATGCACCTGTTAGTGTTATACCCTCAAGAGTTGAAACATAGGAATCTGTAAGAAGATCAACACTTATAGGTGTTGTTAAACCTGTCGATGTTCCATCTGCATTAAGCTTGAGCAAATCAATTGTGAGTGTATCATCAACGTTCTGTACGACCTGTATTTTTTTGTCATCTCCATAAGCTGCGTTTATTGCTCTTTGGATTTCTGTAGAAAGCTGTGCTGCGTTGTAAGAACCTGGACGAATATCAATATTTACTGGTTGGTCTCCATTATCAACGTTAACAGTCATAAAGTTGGTTCCCCAAAAAATACCTGAACCTGTATTACCACTTTCAACAGTTGATTTAAATTGAACTGGGTCAGTAACAATTGTAACAGTTTTGTCTCCTTCCTCACCAAAATCAAATCCACTAGATTCACCAGTAACTTTTGCTGGTGTTGAGTCAACTAAAGTCTGAAGATCATCTTGCTTAAATAAAGGCGAACCTTTTCCTTCCAAGAAATAGTTATCGTCTGGAACTTTAGTTGTTTGTTGACCAAATCGATCAATAAAAATTGGTTGTTTTGTATCATTAACAGCTTTAACAAGATCTGGTTCAATGACAGTATCATTAATAACTAATCGCGTTTCAAATTTATTTGTGGGATCAGCCGCTGAAGCTGCCTGAGTTCTTATAAAAAAGATTGTAGCAATTGTTGGATTACCTAAATCATCAAAGATTGTTATTGAGGTTGAATTATTGTAAGTAGTTGGATCATTCGGGTTAAACACATAACCACTCGCAAATTGCTCATTATCAGTAATCACATCACTTGTCGCGGAGACGTTAACACCCAAATCAATTTGGGTTGTAGCCTTTGGTGTTCCTGATGTTACTGGGAGCTGCAAAGGAACTGCACTTGTCAAATCTTTTGCCGTTACAGATCCATCAGCGTTTACTGGAAACGTAAGGAGAAACTGACCAGATGAGTCAGTCACGTATCTGTCATTATTAACATTAAATGAACCGTTACGAGTATAAACTGTTTGCCCTGATGTAAGCGATGGTTTAAGGGAGAAGAAACCTTGACCAGAAATTGCTATATCAAGAACATTCAAAGAGGAAGTAATGTTACCCTGAGTAAACTGCTGCTTAACACTTTTAAGAATTGTACCAGAACCAATTGATGATGAAGCATTTTGTAACGGTGAAGTTGCAAAAATATCACCAAATTCTGCTCTGGATCTTTTAAAACCAGTTGTATTAACGTTAGCAATGTTATTCGACGTTGCTGAAATGTCTGACTGTGCTCCGTTAAGTCCGGTAAGTGCTGTATAAAATGACATATTATTTCTCCTCTATTGTTATTTTATTTGTTTGATTTAAATTTTATTGCTTCAGCTGCTGAAATTTCACCGTAATCTTTGGTTTCTAAAATTACGTCCTCGCTATTTTTTGGAGCAGATGCTGCAATAACTTTATTGTAAACTGCAGTATTTAATCCATCTGAGCCCTCAGCATTTCCTGAATACGCTTGAATTGTTAATTGAGTTTTATTCTTTTTTATTTCCTCTGGAATATCAGTCCAACTAAATCCCACAAGTCCTTTGTCATGTGAACCTAAACTCATCGAATGAACAATTTCACCATTAGAGTTTGCAAATGTGAGTCCAACGTCATTAGAGAACAATGGTAGATCTACGACACCATGAATTTCTCCATTATCGTCAGGACTTGCAACTTGTCCTGGTATTAAAACTGAATGTCCAAGAAATTGCGCTGCCGTTGCAACTCTGTTAGGTTCTAATTTTGAACCAAGACTTGTCAAATTATTATTAATTTCCGTAATACCTGTAACTGTAGAAAATTGAGCCATTTGCGCAATAAAATCACCGTTATCCATTGGAGCGAATGGGTCTTGATTTTGCAATTGAGTAGTCATTAGCTTTAAGAAATCTTCTTGTCCAAGAGCAGTTTTTTTATTGCCCTTTGCAGCTTCTTCTTGAGTTTTTACACCAAGTTTGTTTAAGATATTATTTAAAGATTGTTCTGATGTTTTTGATATATCTGGCATGTTATCCCCTATCTATTTACCCATACTTGCAGTTTTAAGCATTAATGCTCTAACGGTTGATATTACCTCAACATTATTCTGATATTGTCTTGATGCCTCAAGCATGTCGACGTATTCCTCTTCAATGTTAACAGGTGCTCTGTAGATAAAACCATCTTGGTCTGCCATTGGATGACCAGGTTTAAATTCTTTTATTGGATCAATATCCATTTTTTGAACAGTTACTGCATCAACAGTTGAAATTCCTCTTTTTCTTATAAGATCAAAATACTTTGTTTCAAAGATTGGCTTAACTGGTTTATAAGCATCCTGAGGACTTGATGCAATATTATCAGCATTAGCTAAGTTACTTGCAGTAGCATTTAATCTTACTAATTGAGCTCCCATTGCTCTCTGTGCTATGTGGTAAATATTTTTAATATCCATTATTCGCCTCTTATTGCCCCCATTAAACCTCTAACTTTAGAATTTATAAAATCCAAAGTTGTTTGATATCTTACTGCATTCTCAGCAAATTCCATTTGCTCAACAGCAAGTTCAACTGTATTACCGTCAACAGATGGATTAACCGATTGTCTGAATTGAACTTTTCCTGGAAGATTTTTTGAAGTTACGGCTATATGACTTTTGTTAGATGTTTTTAAAGGACCAACATTAAGTGATCTAGCTAATTCTACTTCAAACTCGACATCTCGAGCTTTGTAGTTTGGAGTTGCTGCATTTGCAATGTTTGAAGCAAGAATTTCTTGTTTTTGATTTCTTACTCTTAATGCATTGC
>CACCYL010000017.1 GCA_902550225.1 uncultured Alphaproteobacteria bacterium | reverse complement strand
TAAAAGATTACAATGGCTTATAAACTTTTCTGGCTCGAATGGAATTGCATTAATATCCAAGAAAAAAAGAATCTTTTTTACTGATGGGAGATATATTTTACAAGCAAAAAAAGAAATAGATTCTAAATTTGAGATTATCGACTTACAAAGTGAAAGCTTTTTCTTATTCTTGCAAAAAAACATCAAACACAAAACAATTTTGATAGATTACAGAATCTTTAATATTACTTTTGTAAAAGAATTTAAAAGGATTGCCGAGTTAAACTCTATAAAGATTTATCATGATAAAAAAAATATTATAGATAAGATTTGGGATAGAAAAGTGAAGAAGAGTCAAAAATACTGTTTTTTTTTAGAAGAAAAAATATCTGGTGAAAACACATTATCTAAAAAGGAAAGGATATTTAATAAAATTAATTACGATTTTTTAATTTTAACTTCATCAGAATCAATTTGCTGGCTTATGAATTTAAGAGGTTTTGATTTAGAACATACACCAATTGTTCTTTGCAGAGCAATTGTAACTAAAAACACCATTAAACTATTTACCGATTTAAATAAGTTTCCACGCAAAGTTAAAGTAAAAGGAGTTCAATTTTTTTGTTTCGAAGAATTTGAATCTGAGATTTTAAAATTACCTAAAAATAAAAAGCTTGCTCTCGATTCTTCATCATCATATTTTTATTACGAGCTGATGAAATCAGAAGGCCTTAAACTTGATCTAATAGAAGACCCATGCATCAATGTAAGATGCAAAAAGAATCAAATCGAGATAAAAAATTCCATTAAATACCATATTTTAGATGGTGTTTCTCTTGTTAAGTTCTTTTATTGGCTAGAAAATACAAAATTTTCCTCTGATTTAGACGAAGTTAATGTTTCAAGAAAGCTTGAAGATTTTAGAAAACAAAATAAAAATTATTTTTCCTCAAGTTTTCCGACTATTTCAGCTTTTGGAAAGAATGCTTCAGTTATTCACTATAATCCAATTCAAAATAACAAAAGAATAATTTCAGGTCAGTTATTTTTGTGTGATTCTGGGGCACAATATTTAGGAGCTACTACTGACGTCACTAGAACAATTTTTATTGGAGGAAGCAAACCTAAAAAAGAGTATATTTTAAATTATACAAGAGTTTTAAAAGGACACATAAACCTTGCTATGATCAAATTTCCGAGAGGAACAAGAGGACATCAAATAGATAGTTTGGCTAGATATAGTTTGTGGCAAAATGGTTTGGATTACAGTCATGGAACTGGACACGGAGTTGGAAGTTTTTTAGGAGTGCATGAGGGACCACAATCAATTTCAAAAAATTTTAATAAATCCGAGCTCAAAGAGGGAATGGTCTTATCAAATGAACCCGGTTATTACAAAAGCGATTGTTATGGAATAAGAATAGAAAATCTTTTATTGATAATACCTTCAAGATACAAAGGATTTTTAGAATTTAAAAATTTGACTCTTTGTCCTTATGAAAAAAATCTTATAGATTTAGACCAATTGTCCGATATTCAAAAAAAATGGATTAATAGATACCACTCAGATGTATACAACAAGCTAAAAAAATATCTAAAGCAAAATGAAAAATCATGGCTATTTAAAAAGACGAAACATTTTTAAAAATTCAACAATTATCAAATAATTAACTTTCAATTAGTTTTTTTGCTGCTTCAATTGCTTCATTCGTAATTTGTTTTCCTGACAGCATTCTTGCTATTTCTTTGGTTTTGTCATGGCCATCGATTTTAATAACGTCTATGGATGTAATATTATTTACTAATTTTTTTTTAACTAGAAAGTGATGAACACCGAGGGAGGCAACTTGAGGAGAATGTGTTACGACCAAAACTTGCCTATTTTTCCCCAACTTTTTTAATCTTTCTCCAACAGCTGTTGAAACTGCTCCACCTATTCCACTATCCACTTCATCAAATACCATTGTAGAAACACTTTCCTGTTCTGCTGTTACCTTTATTGCAAGAGCAATTCTACACAGTTCTCCCCCTGATGAAATGCTTTTAATTTCACCCATTTTAGATTTCGGATTAGTTTTAATATTAAAGACAACTTTATCTTTTCCAAATTCAGTACTTTCACAATCACTTATCACAGTTTGAAACCTTGCATTCTCTAATTTAAGTTCAGGAAACTCAGAATTAATTTTGTCATCCATTAACTCTGCGTTTTCTTTTCTAAGATTTGAAATTATTGCCGATTGGTCTAGATATTTTTTTTCTATATCTTTTAATTTAGCGCCCATTTTTTCAATATTTAAATTGCTTTCTTCGCTTAATAGTAATTTGTTTTTTATTTCAATTAATTTTGTTTCTAAAAGATCAGGTTCAATTGAATGTTTTTGTGATAACTTTTTGTAATCACTTACCCTCTCATCAATCTGTTCTAATGAACTATGGTCAAGTTCTTGATTTAAAAAGTTTTCAAATGTTTTACAAATTTCAGATGCCTCAAAGGACATAGAATTAAGTTTTTCAATCTCATTTATAGTTGTTTTATCTAAAAGCTCACGAATTTGATTTAGCATTAACAAATTTTTAGCAAATAATTTTTCAATACCCGGAGGATCCTCTCTTATAAAGTTATTTATTATCTCGTTTAAATTTTCATTTATTTTTCTAGAATTTTGTAAAATTTTTTTCTTTTGATCTAGTTTTTCAAATTCTCCTTTTTTTGGTTCAAAATTTTTCAATTCATTGTAATAAATTTGAAATTCTTCTCTTTTATTTTTAATTTCTTCGAATCTAGATCTTTCTTTAATATATTCTTTTTCCAGAGTTCTCCATTGTAGCCACGTTTCAGAGAGTTTTTTTAATTCACTCTGGTAATTACCAAAATCATCTAATGTTGAGATATGTGTTGAGTTGTCAAGTAATCCTTGTTCCGAAAACTGACTATGAATTTCAAAAAGATTTAAGGTTATTGCCTTTAGAGTTGTTAAACTAACAAGATTATCATTTATGAAAGCTTTACTTTTGCCATCATTGTCGATTATTCTTTTAATAACTATTTCATCTTCAGCATTAATATCAAGTTGATCCAATAGCTTTTTAATGAAGATATATTTTGAAATTTCTACTAAAGCAGTAATTACAGTTTTTTGTCCATTATCCGAACGTAAATTTGTTTTAACTCTTCTTCCAGAAAGAAGCTCCAATGATTCAAGAATCATGGATTTTCCTGCACCAGTTTCTCCAGTTAGCACACACAAACCTAGGCCGAAATCCATTTCAATCTTATCTATTAACATTAAATTATTGATTGATAGATGCCTAATCATAATTAAAGTAAATCTAGGTCAGATGATTTTAATTTTTTAAGATCAAGTTGTTTTTTTTTATATTTTGCTAAATTTTTATCAATTTTATATTTTTCTACAATTTTTGATCCTTCACGAGTCCATTGAGACCTTGGAAAATTATACTCTAATATTTTGAAAAGATAGTATGACTGCTTAATTAATCCAATGGAAACATAAGATTCAATTAATCTAAAAATGGATTCTGGTATTTGAGTCGATTGTCTATATTCTCTTAAAACGACTTTATATCTTTTAACAGCTGCTAAGTAATCCCCCTGAGATTGATAATATTTACCAACTTTAATTTCCTTGGCTGCCAAATGATTTTTTAGTTTTTTTATATGCTTTTTGGATTTAACTGCATACTTAGATCTTGGATACCTATTTATTAATTCTGAAAATTCTTCATAAGCTCTCGTTGAAAATTTTTGATCAAGATTTATGTCTGGAATTCTCTCAAAATAAGAGTATGCTTTTAGATAAATTGCATAAGGTATTAATTCGTGATTTGGATTAAGTTCAACAAACTTACTCAAATTTAGTATTGCCTCATCATACTCATTTGCTGAATAGTGGGCAAAACCAATCATCAGTTGACCTCTTGAAGCCCAGGGTGAGTAGGGGTATTGAATTTCAAGCTCAGTAAAATTATCAATTGCTTCTCCGTATTCTTGTTTTTTTAAATTTTTCATTGCTAAATTATACAAAGATACATCATCTGAAGTAGATATATTCGTTTTAATTTCTTTATTTGAAGAACAAGAAGAAAAGAACAAAAACAAAATGATGGTTAGCACATTAATATTCATGCTATTTATTTTTAAATGATTTAATTTATTTATAAAGAAGATTTTAATTTAATTAGAGCAGACAAGCTCCCAATTATTGGGAGATTGAAAAACTTTCTTTAAGAGTTGAATGTTTGTTTCATGTCCAGGATGAGATGAAAAAAACGACCCTAATATTCTATAACCTGAAAGAGAAATATCACCAATAAAGTCAAGAAGCTTGTGGCGAACAAATTCGTCGCTAAATCTAAGTCCATCTTGGTTTAATACATTATCCTCGTCTAATACAATTGCATTATCTAAGCTTCCCCCAAGCGCTAATCTATTTTTTCTAAGATTTTCTATATCTTTTAGAAATCCAAATGTTCTGGCCTTACAAATTTGAGATTCATAAATTTGAGGTGTAAGCATTATGGAAATACTTTGTTTTCCAATTAATTTGTGTTCATAATCTATTTCGGTTGAAATAAGAGTGTTGTCGAATGGACAAACTCTAGCGTATTTTTTCCCTGATTTTATTTCTACAGGTTTTTTTATTTTAATAAATTTTTTGAAGGATTCCTGTTCTTCAAAACCAACTTCTTTAATTTTCTTTACAAAATCTTGAGCAGATCCGTCATAAACTGGAATTTCGTTTGAAGTTAATTCTATAATAACATTATCAATTTCAAATGCATATATTGCAGATAGAATATGCTCGACGGTTGAAATAGAATTCCCATTTCTATCAGATAAAAGAGTACAAAGATTTGTCGATTTTACGTTTCTATAGTCTGCTTTAATTAAGATGGTTTTATTCCCTATAATACGTCTAAATACAATTCCGGTATTTTCACTTGCAGGAACAATTTTCATTGAAACTTTATTGCCTGTGTGTAGCCCAATTCCCTTGAAAACTATCTCATTTTGCAGAGTTTTCTGTCTCGCGGCAGTCAGAAACTTAGGAAGTGTTGACTCAATAAATATATGTTTATTTTCAACTTTATTTTTTGCATGTAGCATAATTAGAGGGTACAAAATTGAAAGAAATAATCAAATCACAAAAAGTTACAATTTGTTTCAAAATCTATGCGTAACTTTCTTCTATCCAATTCTCAAGTTTATCAAATGCTGTAAAAAAATTATTTTTTGTTAATTCATTTAAATTATTAAACTCATTATTTTCATGTGCTAACTTTATTAAACCTAATATTGTACTAAATTCAGGTTTATTATAAAAAAAACTTTCTTTATTGGTATTGCAGCCTATCCTTACTCTTCTGTTAAATATACTTTCAGAAATGCCGGTTAATCCGTAAATTTTACTTGCACCTCCCGTAATTACAATTGATTTAATACTTACTCTTGCGTAAATATCATCAAAAATATGGTCTCTTATAATTTCAAATATTTCTTCATATCTTGGTTTAATAATTCCATAAAGTAAATTCCTACTTATTGTTTTATTTTTAAAATTTTCAGAATTAATTTCTATTTTTTCATTAAAAGGAAGATTTAGAGTTCCATAGATGATTTTTGAGTGCTCTGCTGATTCTCTTGAAATCTCGAGACCCTTAGCTATATCATTGGTCACATGTTCACCACCAATTGCGACTACCTTTGTGTATACGATCTTCTCGTCAACAAAAACAGTAATTTTCGAAGTTTTCGCACCAATATCAATACATGCAACACCTTTAGTTTTTTCTGAGCTAGTAAGGTTTGCTTGAGACGAAGCTATGCCAGAATCAAAATAACTTATTATATTAATTTTTTGATTCTTAAAACATTTATTTATAGCTTCAAATAAATTATAACTACTGTAAACATTGAATGAAAGTATTCCTAATTTGTCACATTCTAGGCCTAACGGATCATTGATAATTTTATTGTTAATTCTGAAATTCAAAGGATAGGAATGTACATGGTATTTACCCCTTAATTTTGATTCTATAATTGACTTTTTAAAAATTTTTCTGATATCTTTTTTCGTAATTGCCATTTTTCCAGAATAAATTTCACTGTAATTTTTTTTACTGATTAAATTTATATCTGTTAAGTTGCTGAAACATTTATAATCACTTATTTTTGAGTTTTTGGGCAAGCCTTTTTCAACAGCTTTTTCAATTGTATGAGAAAGTTTCTGTTGATCAATTTCATGGTTATTTAAGAAACCGTTACTTTTTTGATGATCCATTCCTAATATGTATGGTTTGTTATCTTTTATTTTAAAAAAAAGACAAACCAGTTTGTCAGTACCTATGTCAAAAACACAATATTTTTCTCTGCTTTGAATAATGTTTAACATTTTTTATTACTCATATAAACTCTTTTAAAAACTCTTAAATCAAAGAAATTAAATTGGTTATACAACTCTGAATTTCTTATATCTTGAAATATATCTAATACTTTTTCAAGTTTTTTTAGTGGAA
>CACCYL010000016.1 GCA_902550225.1 uncultured Alphaproteobacteria bacterium | reverse complement strand
TTACAGAAATTTGTTCCAGTTGCTCTCTTTTTATTTTGGTGTTTTCTAAACCTTTCAAGAGTTCTTGATTGTCTCGCTTTTTTATTTTTTCTTTTTCAATATCCTTTAAAACCTTTGGTACAGTTTGACTTGGAGATGTACTAGCAGCATTTAAATTTTTAGAAAAATTAAAAAGTGCGCAAAAAAAGAAAAAAAAAAATGTAAATCTATTTTCCCTCATATCCATTAACAAAAAAATTGCTATTGTTGATAATATATTAAGACCCTTAGTTATGCTAGCTTTTTATGGATACACGAAATAAATTATCCACAGGCTGTGGAAGCTTTGAGTCATCGTAGTCACTTCCACAATTAAGTGAATTGTCTAAACTTTTAATTTCTTGATTTTCTGTGAACTTAAGTTCAATAAATATTGAAATGAATTTTAAAATTAAATGAGAAAAGATCATTGTTTTATCTTTTTAAAATTGCAGAAAAAATGTACTGAAAGTTTTTTTTATTGAGTTTTTTTTAATTAATTTAGTTAATGTTATTATTATGATAAAAAATTCGATTGACACTATCTTTGGCTTATCAACTTTTTATGGTCCAGCAGCAATTGGGATTATAAGAATTTCAGGTCCTGGAAGTCTTAAAATTGCTAAAAAACTCTGTAAAATAAAGATTTTGAAGGATAGATTTGCCCATTTGTTAAATATCTACGATCTTCAATCAAATCTTATAGACAAAGCCTTAGTAATATATTTTAAATCTCCAAAATCTTTCACAGGTGAGGATATACTTGAAATACAAACTCATGGGAGCGTTGCTATAATAAAAAAACTAATTGGGGAACTTTCAAAATTACCTACTGTACGACCAGCTAAACCTGGTGAATTCTCAAAAAGAGCCTTTTTAAATGGTAAAGGAGACATGCTTTATTTCGAAGGCATCAATAACTTAATCAAATCTGAAACTGAAAATCAGAGATTAATCGCAAGCAAGCAAATTTTTGGAAAAGACACTAACAAGTGTTTATTATGGAGACAAAAAATCATAGAGATTCTTGCATTTGTAGATGCAGAAATTGAGTTTGGGGATGAAATTGAAAAATTACAACAATCTAATATTAAGAATAATGTAGAAAAAATTAGTAGAGAAATCGAAAAGGCCTGTAAATCATTTCAAACGGTAAGAAATCTTGTCCACGGATCACGAGTTTTGATAATAGGTCCTGCCAACGCTGGAAAATCAACTTTTTTCAATTTTTTACTTCAAAATGATAAAATGATTGTTTCACCAAAAGAAGGCACCACAACAGATCAATCTGACCAATCAATAGACTTGCTAGGGGAGAAGGTCATTATTACGGATACAGCAGGCATAAGAAATACAACAAATGAAATCGAAAGTCTTGGTGTTAAAAAAACCATCTTATCAATCAAAACTTCTCAAAAGATAATAATAGTACTTTCTCCAGATTCCCTTATTAAAAATAATCTCGAGAAGGTTAAGAGGGTTTTGGGGGATGTTGAGTTTAAAAACAGTGTTGTTATATTTAATAAATCAGATCTAAAAAATTCAAAACAAAAATTCAAAGAATGGAAGGTAAAAATTCCAGCAATAAAAAATGTCAAATCGATTACAATATCTTGTAAAAACAACACTAAAAATATCAAGATGTTGAAAAAGTGTCAGCAATTCATATACGATAATCTATTATCTGTTGACACCACTACAGATGATTATTATTTTTCTGAATTGAGACAGTTTGATTGTTTGAATAGTATCTTAAAAAACTTGGAGTGTGCAAAACTTAAATTTGATAGTCTAGAGATATTGGCTAAATATTTGAGAGACGCTTTGACTGATATTGATGAATTGTACGGTAAACATGATGATGAGGATAAACTTGAAATTATTTTTAATAAGTTCTGTATTGGAAAATAGGTGTTCCACGTGAAACATAATTCTAAATTCGATGTAATTGTTGTCGGAGGAGGGCATGCTGGTATTGAGGCTGCTGTAATGTCATCACGATTAGGCGCAAAAACAGCTATAGTAACATTTGATAAAAAAGATATAGGAACTTTATCATGTAACCCAGCCATGGGAGGGCTTGGCAAAGGACACTTGATTAAAGAAATTGATGCGATGGGTGGAGTAATTGGGAAGGCATCAGATTTATCAGGAATACAGTTTAGAGTGCTTAATAAGACAAGAGGCGAGGCTGTTCAAGGCCCCAGAGCGCAGATTGATAGAGAAAAATATAAAGAAAATTTAAAAATACTATTAGCCAAGGAAGAAATTAAATATCTTTATGATGAAGTTTCAGACATTATTCTAGATGAAAGCAAAAATAAAAAAAAAATAATCGGCTTACAATTGAAATCTTTGGGAAAAGTTTTGTGTAATTCAGTAATAATAACAACTGGGACTTTTTTAAGAGGTTTAATCCATCAAGGTTGTAAAAGTTGGTCAGCAGGAAGGATTGACTGTAAACCATCTACGAGGTTAGCATATTTCTTTGAAAAACATAATTTTAAACTTTTACGACTCAAAACTGGCACGCCTCCTCGGTTATTAATGGAATCCATTGATTTTACAAAATGTGAGACGCAAAAAGGCGACTCCAAACCTGAGCCCTTTTCTTTTCTGACAGATAGTTTGAAAAACAAGCAAGTTGACTGCCATATCACCTACACCAATAAAATAACTCATAATATTATTAAAGATAATTTAAGTAAATCTCCAATTTTCAATGGAACCATTACCTCAAAAGGCCCAAGATACTGCCCATCCCTGGAAGATAAAGTATTTAGATTTTCCTCTAAAGAAAGACACCAGATATTCTTAGAACCGGAGAGTATTAAAGGATCTACTGTATATCCAAATGGAATTTCAACATCACTTCCAACAAATACTCAGCTAAAACTTCTAAGGACGATAAAAGGGCTTGAGAAAGTTAAAGTAATTCAATATGGATACACGATTGAATACGATTGTGTTGACAGCATAGAAATACATGCAACCTATGAAACTAAAAAAATTGAAGGACTCTTTTTGGCAGGTCAAATAAATGGTACCACAGGATATGAGGAAGCAGCAGCTCAGGGCTTGCTTGCTGGAATCAATGCAGCATTAAAATTAAAAAGAAAGAGCCCACTTATCATTCCAAGGTCACAAGCATATTTGGGTGTTCTTACATCTGATCTAACTCGTGGCGGATTAATAGAGCCTTACAGAATGTTCACTTCAAGAGCAGAATATCGGTTGCTTTTAAGATCCGATAATGCCGATGAAAGACTAACTGACGTAGCTATAAAAATTGGTTCAGCTGAAAAAGAAAGAAAAGAAAAATGGTTGAATAAAAAGAAACTAATGAAAAAAGTATGTGAAAAACTATATAGACTAAATGCCTCCCCTCAACATTACGCTAAATTTGGTATAAAAATAAATCAAGATGGTAAAAAAAGGACTGCATTCGAGGTTCTTGGTTATAAAGAGGTAACATGGGATCAAATAAGAAGAACCTTTCCGAACTTAAGAAGACAAAAGATTTCAGATAGAATGGAAAAACAGATAAAAATTAATTCTTTTTATAAAAGATATTCTGAAAGACAGCAAAACGAAATTGAGGAATTAAAAAAAGAAAGACTGCTGGAAATTCATAAAAACATAAATTTTAATGACTGTGACGGGCTATCTAATGAAATTAAAGAAATTTTGTCAAAAAACAAGCCAAACAATATTGAAGAAGCCAAACAATTGCCAGGCATGACACCTGCTGCAGCAAGCATTTTATTGAGATACGTTAAAAAATAGTTGAAAATTAATTCTGAAAAAAGCACTTTCTCCAAATTATTTGATGTTTCACGTGAAACATTAAAGAAACTAATTCAATATGAACTGAAAATTATTTCTTTTAATGAAAAGTCCAATATTATAGGAAAAAGCACAATACCACATATCTGGAAAAGACATTTTGCTGATTCGGCAAAAATCCTCTCCTTTATAACAACAATTGTAAAAAAAAATGAGAATAGAAAACTAACTATTTGTGATGTTGGTTCTGGAGCGGGTTTTCCAGGCTTAGTCATATTGATACTTAATCAAGAAAAGAAAGTAAATTTTCATATGACTTTAGTTGAATCAAACAAGAAAAAATGCTCGTTCCTTAAAGATTTGATAAAATGTTTCAAAATAAAAGCAGAGGTAATAAATGATAGGGCGGAGAACTTAAATGAAAAATTTGATATTATAATTGGGAGAGCTGTTGCTCCTTTATCTAGGTTTTTGGTTTTTTGCAGAAATATAAAGAAAGATGAAACTATTTATATTCTTCCGAAAGGCGCTAATTTTCAATCAGAATTAGTTCAATTAAAAAAACAGTGGTACTACGAGGTGAATATTGTTAAGAATAATAAAGAAATTGATAAATCTGGAGGAGTAACGATTATTTTATCAAATTTTAAGAAGAAAAAATGAAGAGAACTGTATTTTCAATTGTAAATCAAAAAGGTGGTGTTGGTAAAACTACAACAGCGGTAAACCTTGCCACTGCATTGTCCATATCTGGCAAATCATGCCTTGTTGTTGACCTAGACCCCCAGGGTAATGCAAGCACAGGATTCTCGATTAATTCAAACAGAAGAAAACCCGGAACATACGAAGTATTAACACAAAAAGTTGATATGATAGATGCAATTAAGCCAACCGAAGTGAATGGACTAGGCATAGTTCCCTCGCGTGTTGATTTAGCAAATGCTGAAACTGAAATTCCAAGTACAGTTGAAGAAAAAGAATATATATTGAAAAATGCAATTGATAAGCTTCCTCAGCAATATTCGGCAATTATTGTAGATTGCCCTCCAGGCTTGGGTTTCCTAACAATAAATGCTCTTGCTGCTTCAGACAAAGTTCTCATTCCACTTCAATGTGAATTTTATGCACTAGAGGGATTAAGTCAAATTCTAAGAGTAATTAAACAAGTTAATACTGAATTAAATGCAGGTCTTGATTTAGATGGCATCCTTCTAACAATGCATGATTCCAGAAATAAGCTCAGTATTCAAGTTGAAGAAGATGTCCGTGAAGTAATGGGGAAAGCTGTTTATAAAACAATCATCCCAAGGAACATAAAAATCTCTGAATCACCCTCTCACGGAAAGCCTGTTCTACTCTACGATCATGCTTGTATAGGTTCTGAGGCATATGTGAGTCTAGCTGCGGAAGTTTTAGGTAAAGGGAACTTTGGTGGACTAAGCGAAAGTTGAAAGGTAGAAAGAATATGAAAGAAAATATTACAACAAACAACGACTTGAAAAATAAAAATCTCGATAAAGATTTGAATAAAAAGACTAAAACCAGTACGCGAAAGGTTAAAAAGAAGCTAGGAATGGGTCTTTCATCTCTGCTATCAAAGGATCAGGAACTAGCATCAGTAATCAGGACTAAAATAAAAGATCAAGTAAAAAAATCACCTTTAAAAATAGAAATGCCAAAACTTTCAAAAAAAGAAGATTCTAAATTATCAATTTTAAATATTAAACCAAAAGATGTTTCTAATCAAAAAACTATCCCGATACAATACCTTGTATCTGGTAAATTTCAGCCTAGAAAAGTCTTTGATCAGACTGAGCTAGAAGAGCTAGCTGAATCAATAAAAAGTAACGGTGTTCTTCAGCCTATATTAGTAAGGCCACTTGCAGAAAAAAGTTCTAATTACGAAATAATTGCGGGTGAAAGAAGATGGAGAGCATCTCAAATTGCAAAAATTCATGAAGTACCAGTTATCATAAGAGAGTTCGATGATGAAACGGCATTGGGTGTTGCTATGATTGAAAACCTCCAACGCTCTGATCTTAATCTTATTGAAGAAGCAGAGGGTTACCGAACGATGATGAATGTTTTTCAATATACCCAAGAAAAGTTATCAACTCACATTGGAAAAAGTAGAAGTCACATTGCGAACGTTCTGAGGATATTATCATTATCAAAAAACATTAAAAGAGATATCATAAACGGAGAATTATCTTTTGGACACGCACGCAGTTTAGTCACTCTCCCAGAAGAAAAAGCAATCGAAGTAGCAGAAGAAATAGTCAGCAAATCCCTGAGTGTCAGAGAAACTGAAAGAATTGTAGTTAAAATTAAAAGAGCTAATACGCTCAACGCAGGAAGTGCCTCAAAAGAGCAAAATAGTAGCAAGAATCCAAACGTCGAAATTCTTGAAAAAGAATTAACAAATCTTCTTGGATTAAAAGTAATTGTAAATCACAAAAATAACAATAGTGGTAATTTATCAATTTTCTATAGGACACTTGATCAAATACAACCGGTGATAGATAAATTGAAATGGAGACCAAAATAATTGAGACAATTAGTTATTGAAACTGTGACCTTAGACTTGGGATTTAAATAAAGACAAAATTATTTTAATTAGATAGTCAGAATTAATAGACTGAGTTATTAAATAAAATAAACTTCATGAATGTGACAAGCCTAACAAATTGAAATCAGAAGTGAATCAGAAAAGATCTGTGGTCTAAACATTCAATTTTTATCAAAATTCGGTATTTTTGAAGACGAAATTGAGTGATTTATGGCAATTATTTGTTATTTCGACTTATTTTACTACTCACTAATGTGTCTTTTTGGATATAAAATTATAATCAAACTCATAAATAACGATATTACCTCGCAACATAACCAATAAATCAATTTTCAAAATTAAAAAGCTGATTTCTGTGGATAACTAACAAAAAAACCAACACAAAAACCTTGATTTTTTCAATAATACATGCCATTATCCACAGGCTTGGAAAATTTAAATAGACTGGTAATTGATGTACTCTCTGATCAAAAGATTATGCATTTTTACAGGTAAAAAACTCTTACCTTTAAATGCCTTCAACATAACGATAACGGCTATTTTGTCGCTTTTTGTGTCACAAACAATCTTGGCAGCAACTCCACGAACCCCTAGTCAAGCATTACCAAAGATGTTTCAGAAACCGTCTTCTGTTGATTACTATGAAATGAAAAGGCAAGAAGCCATTATTCCAAAAATACCAGAAATAGAAATAAAACAGCAAGAAGACACGGGAATTACAATAACACCAGAAACCTTGATAATATTAGCTCCTCTTGAATTACAAAAAATAATTTCTGTAGATAAATATCAGCAAATGATTATTGGAAAAGAACAAAGTATAGCTGACTTGTATAATATTGCGCTAGAAATTGAAAAGGACTTCAATGAAAAAGGCTATCCGCTTGTAAGAGTAATCCTCCCGACACAAGAACTAGAACCTGAACAAGCAACACTTTTTTTCAAGGTCATAGATGGGTATATAGAGCAGTTGGATTTGTCAAAAGTTCCTACATTGCAGTTTAGAAGGATCTACTCTTATCTGAAACCTCTGATAAAACAAAAGTCAATAAGATTTTCTGACATTGAAAGACAACTGTTGCTTGCAGGAAACACAGCCGGTTTAACATTGAGTAGTACTCTTCTGGCAGGCGTTAATGAGGGCGGAACAATATTGGCAGTAGAAGCTGAACACAGGTTAATAAATGGTGGAGTTTCGTTTGACAACACTCAAAGTGAAGAATTAGGAAGACAGCAAGGCCAACTTCGGGCAATTATTAATTCGCCAACTGGACTTGGTGAAACAATTTCAATGTTTGGTCTGGCCAGACCAACAATAAAAGGAATGAAAGGTACCGGTTCTGATGTACCAATTAGAGCTGGCGGCGTTGCTATTTCTGTACCAATAGGTAATGACGGGTTAACTACAGGAGTTTCGTACATGGAGAGCATGACACGGCCCGGCGGAGATGCAATAGATCTTGGTTTGGAAGCAAATATGAAATCTGCCACTGCCACTGTTTCATATCCTCTAGTTTATAAAAGAGATAAAGCGGTATTTTTTAGAGGTACAGTGGGATGGACGGATGAAATCCAGCAAACAAATGTTAGTGGGGAGGATCAGAATTTGAGTCACGATCGAATCACTGCTCTCAGGTTAGGGGTAAGTCTAAATCGCTGTTTAACTGGATGTTTGGGAATTGACTTTCAATTTTCAAGAGGAATTGATATCGCGTCGAGATCTCAGGGTGACGTTGGGAAAGGGACACCTCTTTCAAGAAGTTCAGGAAAAAATAATTTTTCTCATTTCAACCTCGATACTACTTATGTGGTCGCTCTGGACAAAAATCTTGAATTTAATATAAATACCGGGGGTCAACTTTCACTAGATGACCTGCTCAACTCCGAGCAATCATCAATTACTGGACCAGAAAAACTAAGTGGATTTACATCTGGATCCATTTCAGGCGATGAAAGTTGGTATTTTCGGGGTCAATTAAATTACAAAAAGAAATTAAGCAATAAACTAGAATTAACTCCATATGTATACGGGGCAACTGGAGTAAGCTATACATTGACGCCAACGGCTACCGAGAATCGGGCTACAGCAGCAAAATCCATAGGTCTGGGCTTAAAGATGGACGGTATTGATAATTATTTTTTCGACAAAAATATTAGTGCCAAAGTTGAATATTCTAAGAATTGGGCTACAGGTGTTTTAGAGGATGTATCTGATGTAAGACTTAACAAACAACATTTATTAGTTAATTTAGCAATGAATTTTTAGAAAAATAATTCCATAAAATGTGACTTTAGGAGGAAATGGTCATAGCAGTTAATAATTTAAAATCAATAGAAATGAAAAGGATATCATTTCTTTTTACACTTGCACTAAGCACTTCGATTAGCGTATCAATTGCTGGAGAAATGCCAACTGGTGCAAGTGTACAGTCTGGAAATGTTGAAATTTCAGGGAAAAATACAAATCATTTAATCATCGAGCAATCTACAAATAAATCTATAATAAACTGGGATAGTTTTTCAATTCACGATAAAGGTAGAGTAGATTTCAACATGCCATCTTCCATATCGTCCTCTTTGAATAGAGTAACTGGATCAACACCTTCATCCATTGCCGGTCAACTCAATTCAAATGGTAAGGTGCTGATAATAAATCCAAACGGAGTTATGATAACTAAAAATGGTGTTGTGAAAACAGGCTCATTTACTGCATCCACACTGGATATTAACAATGAAGACTTCTTAAAAGATAAGATGAATTTCATTGGAAATGGAAAATCAAAGAGTGTTCAAAACAACGGTAAAATTATTATTGGTGATAAAGGGCATGGAGCTCTTTTAGGCGGACAAATATCTAATACAGGTATTGTTTCAGCAAGACTAGGAAAAATTGCTCTTGGTGCAGGAGAAAAAATAACACTTGATTTCGTAGGTGATGGCTTGATGAGTGTTTCAGTCCCTAGTGAAAAATTGGGTATTATCAAAGATATAAACGGAAATACACTAAAAAGTCTAATCTCTAATTCAGGTTTGCTCAAAGCAAATGGTGGTATAATAAAATTATCTGCTGCAACTGCAAAAAACCTCTCTAGATCCTCTGTTAACATCGGATCTTCAGGATTAATTATAGCTAGAAGTGTTAATGACAAAACAGGTAAAGTTGTTATAGGTAGCCCAACGAACGAAAAAATTAAAATAGCTGGAAAAATAGATGTTTCTGGTCATAGATCTCTAACTCCTTCAGGAACAATAATCGTTAAAGGTCGTGCAGTATCTCACAATGGGAGAATTTTTGCTCGAGGAAGTTCCGGAGGTAAGGTTAAAATCATCTCAAAAGACACTTTAAAGCTTGACGGGTCGATTTTTGCTCAAGGTACAAAAGAAAAAGGTGGATCGGTTTTATTTATGTCAGAAAAAAGTATTAGTTCAACGCCAAAAACCGTTGTTGACGTGTCAGGGGCAAATAAAGGCGGTAGGATAAGATCTTTAGCAAAAACGACTAATGTATCATCAGGAACATTTAAATCAAACTCTGAGGGCGGAAAAGGAGGAAATATTGATTTAACCGGTGATAGGGTTGAAATTTCAAATGCAAAGATTGAAGCTACGGGTAATTTAATGGGCGGAAAAGTTAGAATAGGAGGAGATTATCTTGGGGGACAAGATTTAACCATTATGGATAATAAAAATGTTTACGGATTTGTTTCCCGCTTTGGCGATCAACCATCAATCCAAAACTCCAAGCAAACGATCGTTAAAGCGGATACAAATATTGATGTTTCCAGTAAAAAAGGTCAAGGTGGTACGGCTGTAGTGTGGTCAGACCAAATGACTGATTTTGACGGAAAAATCAATGCAAGAGGTGCAGAAATAGCGACTTTAACTAATGTAGCTAATGCAGATAAAAGCACCTATAAATCGTCTAAAGAGCCTCCGATTTTGACGATAAAAACTAAACTTGAACCAATTGAATCAACAGTCGATCCACCTCCAAAGCAAGTGATTCAATTGAGTCGAAACCAAGTTAAATCGCAAGTGGATCCTCCTCCACCAAAGATTTTTGATAAAGGTGGCGGCTTTATTGAGATTTCTTCTAAAAATTATCTAAAAAGAGCAAATATTGCGGGTGTTTCTCTTAACGGTGGTACTTTGCTGCTCGATCCACGCGATATTTACGTTAGGGATAGCTCTTTGAGTGGCTACACATTAACGAGTAATCTTAATGATGTCGATAGTTTTAATGACGGAACAAATGCTCTCTATCAAGTAAATAGTTCGACAATTGAAACTGCTCTGACAGCAGGAACAAATGTTATTCTTCAGGCACGCCAAGATATTTTTGTTCAAAGTGATATAATCGCCACAGGCAGTTCAGGTGGGGATCTTACACTAAATGCTGGTGTAGATATTGAAATTTCAGCGGATATTACAACTGCAAATGGTGATTTAAACCTGATTGCCAATAATGCATCTGTTACAAGTAGAGGTACCAATGACTCTGATATTGACGTAACAAGCACACTTAATCTTGGATCTGGAGATTTAAACATTACCTTGGGTAATGTTTCAAGCGGTGATTCCAATAATGTTCATTTAGGCCTCGCTACTATCAATGCAAATAATATTACACTAACTGATTCAGGTACAGGCTCAAATACCTCCCGAGTTAGTGTTTTGGGAGACTTAAATGCATCATCAGCTATCAATGTAACCAGCACCAACAAACGCGTAAACGTTGGTAGTGCTTCATTAACAGCGAATGGCACTGGAACAGCTGTTGATATCACATCAAAATATTTAAGTGGAAATGGTGGCTCTGTCAGCACCCCAAATGGAATTTGGCGAGCGACCAACACTGACACCTCTAGTAATGGAGCAAGGTTTGGTGGATTTACAGGAAACTTTATCCAATATGGTTATTCTTCAGGCGATGCAATACAGGGAACTGGTAGTGGGTTGCTAAGTGCGTATGACCCAGGCAATCTAACAAGAATTTACAACGTATTTAGTTCAACCTCATATCATTTAACGAAAGAATATGACGGAACGAACTCAACCGCTTCTGCTTCCTTTAATACTTCTTCTCCCTCGGTTACTGGGGCTTCGGGAGCTGCGATACCAACAGGGCTAACTGTTACTTTAAACAGTCCAACATTTACATATGACAACGTAAATCAGGGGAATCAACAGGTTAGTGCAGACGCAGCCTATACCATAACATCCAAAAGTCACACGAACTTTACCAATATATTTGGATTATCAACTAGTTCAACGCCAGCAACTCTTACAGGCCGAATCTCACGTAAAAACATTCAAATTCAGGGTGAGAAGTACTACGATGCCACAACTGATATCGTAGCTGCCCCGGATTCTGCGGGCTTTGGAGGGCTAGAGGTAATAGGTCTAATAGCGGGTGAAGACCTTCAATTTACCGCTGGCACGGACAGTTTCTTCACAATGGTTGCAGATCCTGCAGATACATACACAACGTTTACTATGAGCAACATTTCATTAACTAATGGTAATGGTAGTGGTGGTGTCGCAGGCGATCCCAATAACTATAACGTTACATCAACAGCCTTTAGAATTAAGCCAAGACCACTAAAAGTCAAGCTGACAAAGCAATACGACACTAACGCAACATTTGGCAGTGATGATACGGTCTTCTTTGAATACCCAACAATGTCGAGTCCACCGACAAATGCAGCAACACGAACGGGCGTTTTTAATGAAACATTAGCCCTTTCAGGCACAGGAACGATTTCTGGAGGAGCAACGGACGTAGGTACCAGTTATGTCGTAATTGGGATGAGTTTATCTGATGGTTTCGGTGCAGCCAGTAATTATAGCATTAACGGCGATATAGAAGCAGATATTACTCAAAAAGTTGTTAATCTATCAGGTCAAAGAGCTAGTAACGGTTCAACGAGTGTTGCTGGATCAATAATGACGGTAGACACTGGTACTTCTCAAACCCTAACTGCAAGTGGCTCAGGAACTGCTACTCAGTCAGCGCCAGGAGTTGGTATCACAGTGAATGCTACAACACCAGGAATTAACTTAGTAAATGGCACGGGTGTGGCCAGTAACTATACTTTAACTGGTGGAACACATACAATAGACATAACAGCCACAAGTGCCTACATTACTGGTACAAAAGTATATGATGCTTCAACGGCTATCTCCGCATCCATTTTAAGTCTTATCGATCCAAGCGACCCAAGTGCTAACGTAACGATCTCAGGATCAGCCACAGCAAGTTCGGCAAATGTAGGGAATAGTGTTTCTATAACAAATGCAAATATTGGATCACTGGCTTTGGGTGGTGCGGATGCCGGAAACTATGATATCAATACTATAGCAATCAATGGGCTCTTAAACGTTGCCATAACTCCAAAGACAGTTAATTTAAGTGGAACCAGACTATACGACGGTACCGTTGACGCAGCCAATTCAGATCTTTCTGTCGCATCGGGAACTGTAGGGACTGAAACGCTTACAATTACAGGAACTGGTACATTAAATGCTGGTGGTGCAGGAAGTCGTACTATTAGTAATACTGGAAGCTTAGCACTAGGTAATGGAACCAACGGGGGTATTGGCGCTAATTATACACTAGATGATGGCACACATTCTATGACAATTAATCCTTTGCCACTCACAATCACCGGTACTAAGATTTATGATGGTGACAATGAGGTGCACTCTAACACACCTGAGGCACAAATACAGAATATAATTCCTGGAGAAAATGTACTTTTCTCAGGATTTGCAAGATCCGATAGTGAAGATGTAGGAACTAACATTAATATTGGAACAATCAATACGTGGGCTTTGTCAGATCAAACGCACGCTGCATCAAACTACACCTTTACTGGCGGAAACCTTACAATTGATATTACGCAAAGAGAAATAAAGCTTACTGGAACTAAAACATACGATGGAAATACAGACGCAGTAGCAAGTACGATAACAAGAATGCAGGCTCAAGGAACTTTCTCAGCTCCAGGTAGCAGTTCTAATTCAAGCACTTTTAATACAGGCTTGGTTTCTGGAGGTGTAACTTACTTCCTTCCTGTAAATGTAGCTGATGGGCATTCTTCTAGAGAAACATTGACTATAAATGGAACTGGAACAGCAAACAGTAAGGATGTATCAAGCGCAAATATATTAAGTAGCAATGGAACTTTAGCTTTAGTCGACGGTTCAAACGGAGGCAAAGCATCAAATTACAAAATCACATTAACATCAGATGATCATGCTTACACAGTAACTCAAAAATCATTGGGCTTGAGCGGAAGTAAAGTTTATGATGGTACAGATGTTGTCCTTGCATCAGAACTTCCAACAATTTCAGGATTAATTGGTTCTGAAACAGTTGTACCTGGATCGCAAACAACAACATCTGGTTCGACAGCGACTAAAAAAAATGTAGCTAATAATGTAACAATAACATCTAATGCTGCAGGAATCACATTGGCAGACGGAGCTAATGGGGGCTTAGCCGCTAATTACACATTGACTGGTGGTACTCATCAAGTAAATATTACGAAAGCACCTGTTACAATAGGACTTACAAGGCAGTATGATGGAACAACCAACGCCTCATCTAATGCCACGGATTCAAATACTACAGAGTCTTACAGTGGATTAGTAGGATCAGAAACGTTAACATTAATAGGCCAAGGCTCGGTTGCGAGTAAAAATGTCTCAGGGAGCACTCAATCCGTTACATTGGGTACTATCGCACTTGGGGATCAAGCTGGTGCAACAACATCAAGCGGTGGTTTAGCTAGTAACTATAATTTAACATCAGCAGCATTAACAATTAATAAAAAAGTTTTAAATAGCAACAGTTCCAGAACATATAATGCAACAACAGCAGCTTCAGCGAGTGATATTACCCTTACTAACCAAGTCTCTGGTGAATCTCTGCAATTAAGTAATGCCGCTGCAACGTCAAATGCAAATGTTGGAAGTTACTCAATTAGCGATTTATCCGGTATCACCATTAGTGATGAAGCTGGAGCCAGCTCGTCAAGTGGTGCCTTAGCGGCTAATTACACATTGACTGGTGGAACTCACACCTTCGCGATAAACAGAAAATCAGTTAATATTGCAGGTACGCGTCAATATGATGGAACGACAAATATAGCAGCAGCTGATATCTCAGCGATAACCGATACGGTTAATAGTGAGGTTTTGACAATGTCAGGCGGACTTGGAACAACCTCATCAGCGAATGTGGCTGCCTACAATTTGGTTAATACTAGTCAGGGAACTTTAACGTTAGCAAATGGACCATCTGGAGCAAACCAAGGATTGGCC
>CACCYL010000015.1 GCA_902550225.1 uncultured Alphaproteobacteria bacterium | reverse complement strand
AATTAAAGGAGATATATAATTATTAGAGTAAATGTAAGAGACAACAATCTTGAAAAAGCAATGAGAGCGATGAAAAAGAAACTCCAAAGAGAAGGCATTTTCAAAGAAATGAAGCAGAGAAGAGCTTATGAGAAGCCATCTGAAAAAAAAGCAAGGTTGTTGAATGAATGTACTAGACGTTATAAAAAGATGCTTAGAAAAAAAATTGAAATACAAGGCTATTAAGCTCTTTATCTCTAATCCAAGCTCTTAACAATATCTTCAACCATTTTTTTTGCATCAGAAAATAGCATCATTGTGTTGTCTCTAAAGAATAATTCATTGTCTACACCAGCATACCCTGAAGCCATTGACCTTTTTACAAAAAGTACTGTTCCAGAGTTTTCAACGTCCAAAATAGGCATGCCGTAAATAGGACTTGTCTTGTCTGTTTTTGCCGCTGGGTTTGTGATGTCGTTTGCACCTATAACAAAGGCTGCATCTGTATTAGAAAACTCGCTGTTGATTTCTTCCAACTCAAACACCTCATCGTAAGGAACGTTTGCCTCTGCGAGTAAAACATTCATATGCCCAGGCATTCTTCCAGCTACGGGGTGAATTGCGTATTTAATGGTTACTCCGTTTTTCTTCAGTATGTCGCACATCTCTCTTAGAGCATGTTGTGCCTGAGCTACAGCCATACCATACCCAGGAACAATTATTACGCTACTGGCGTTGGACATAATGAAAGCAGCATCCTCTGGGCTTCCAGTTTTTACAGTTTTATTTTTATCTTTCTCAACTGAAGTACCCTCCTCGACTCCAAACCCTCCTAAAATAACACTTATAAATGACCTATTCATTCCTTTGCACATTATATAACTTAAAATTGCTCCAGATGCTCCGACTAGGGAGCCTACAATAATAAGGAGATGATTGGACAGTGTGAAACCGATTCCAGCTGCTGCCCATCCGGAGTAAGAATTCAACATTGATACTACAACTGGCATGTCGGCGCCACCAATAGGAATAATCAAAAGTATGCCAAGTAAAAGAGACAAACTTACAATCAACCAAAAAATATCTTTTGAGGATTCTAGTGTAAACATTACTGTTAAAACAATTAGTGAAATAAACAAAATTAGATTCAAAAAATGTTGTCCAAAAAAGGTTGTTGGTGCTCCACTAACTAAACCTTGTAACTTTAAAAATGCTATAATTGAACCGGTAAAGGTTATCGCTCCAATTGCCACACCAATTGACATTTCTACTAAACTTGACGGATAAATCATACCGTTTTCGTCAACAATTCCATAACTACCAGGTGTGTAAAAAGCGCTAGCCGCAACAAAAACAGCTGCCAAGCCGACTAATGAATGAAAAGCCGCAACTAACTGAGGTAAAGCTGTCATTTCAATCTTTAAAGCAATGAAGGTACCTATTGCGCCACCAATAATAATCCCTAAAATTATTAGTGCTAATGAATCTACATTAGGGTTATTTAACGTAGTTATAATGGCAATTGTCATACCAATTATACCCATTATGTTTCCATTTCTAGCGGATTCTGGGTTGGATAAACCTTTTAGTGCTAATATGAAAAAAATTGCCGAAATAAGATAGCAAATTGCTGTTAAATTTTCTGTCATTTATTTTTCTTCTTTTCTTTTTTTTTAAACATAGACAGCATTCTATGAGATACAACAAACCCCCCAAAAATATTGACTGAAGCAAGAATTATTGCCAAAAAAACCCATTATTGAGGAAAAATTTATTTCTTCTGGTCCTGCTGCTATTATTGCTCCCACAATAATAACACTCGATATTGCATTTGTGACAGCCATTAAGGGAGAATGTAACGCTGATGTAACTCCCCATATTACATAATAACCTATAATACATGCTAGTATGAAAATCATTATTAAATTAATGATTGGATCAATATTTTCCATTATTTACTTTCCTTTTTAGGGTTTATTAGATTTTTAACAACACAAGTTTCTTTTACTACTTCATCTTCCCAATTAAAGCTTTTGAATTTTCCCGAATCGCAAGAGTTCATTAAGAAGTTAACAACATTCTTTGAATACAATCTTGATGAATCTTGTGCTACCGAAGATGCAAGATTCTTAGGGCCAATGATCTTTTTTGATTTGAAAATGACTTTTTCACCATGTTTAGTCAATTCACAATTACCTCCAAATTCCGATGCAAGATCAATTATGATGCTCCCTACCTTCATTGATTCAACCATTTTCTTACTTAGAAGCACTGGAGCTTTTTTACCTGGAATAAGAGCTGTAGTAATAACAATATCCATTTTTTTCAATGTGTCGGCTAAAATAGCATTTTGTTTCTTTTTATAAGAGGCTGACATTTCCTTAGCATATCCGGCAGCTGTTTCCCCAGAATCATTAGTTGCTACATCAACAAATTTGGCTCCAAGACTTTCGACCTGCTCTTTTGTTGAAGATCTAACATCAAAGGCAAATACGACAGACCCAAGTCTTTTAGCAGTTGCAATAGCCTGTAATCCAGCAACTCCCGCTCCTATTACTAGAACCTTAGCAGGAGCAACAGTACCTGCGGATGTCATCATTAATGGAAAAGCTTTATTGAACTCACTCGCTGCATCAATTACAGCTTTGTAACCGGATAGATTACTTTGTGATGATAAAACATCCATGCTTTGAGCTCTTGAAATTCTGGGCATTTTTTCAAGTGCAAAAACATTAATTTTTAACTTTTTAAGCATGTTGAATTCGTTTTTAAATTTTTGTTCGTAGAGAAGTGTAAGTAACTCACAATTTTTGAGTAAATTATACTCATTTATTTTTTTTAACTTTATTGGTCTTTGTATTTTAACAACTAAATTTGCTTTACCATACAGTTCACTCAGTTTGGAGCATATCTTTGCACCACTCTTCTTATAATCATCGTCAGTGTAAGATGATCCAATTCCAGCATCTTTTTGAACAAAAACTTTGAAACCCATTTTGATTAAAGCTGGGATGCAGTCTGGTGTTATACTTACTCTGGATTCACCTTCGGTAATTTCCATAGGAACAACTAATTTCATAATTTTATACGACCTAACTTATTTTTTCTAAATCATCTATTAAACTTTTAATCAAATTCATACCCATTTGCCAGAAATTTTTATTTTTTGGGTTCAAATCAAAACCTTTCAGAAGAGTTTGATAATTTTGAGATCCACCAGATTTCAATAGGTTTAGATATTTGTCATTGAAACCTTTCTGTGAAGATTCATATTTGGAGTACAGTGAGTTAACTAGACAGTCCCCAAATGCGTATGCATAAACATAAAAAGGTGAGTGAATAAAGTGAGGAATGTAAGCCCAAAAATAACTGTAGTCTTCTGAAAGGATTATACTGTCTCCCAAACTTTCTTTTTGACTATTCATCCACAATTCTGATATGTCCTCATCAGATAACTCGCCCTTTGCTCTCATATCATGAAGTTTACGCTCAAATAAAAAAAATGAAACTTGCCTAAATACAGTGTTTAACATGTCTTCAATTTTTGATCTCAAGAGATAAATCTTTTCGCTCTTACTTTTAGAATTTTTTAAGAGTGACTTAAACGTTAACATTTCGCCAAAAACACTTGCTGTCTCAGCTAATGTTAGAGGTGTGTCAGCTAAAAACAAACCTTTCTTATTTGAAAGGTATTGGTGTACACCATGGCCAAGTTCGTGTGCTAAAGTCATTACATCTCTAATTTTTCCTTGAAAATTTACTAATATGTATGGGTGACAAGACGGAACAGTGGGATGAGAGAATGCTCCTGAAGTTTTGCCTTCTTGTGGTTTCGCATGTATCCACGATTTTTCAAAGAATAAATTAGCAATATCACCGACTCTTTGATCAAATTCATAGTAAGAGCTTAAAACAATATCTTTTGCTTGCTTCCATGATACTACATAGTTCTTTGATCTGGGATATGGTGCATTTCTGTCCCAGTAATTCAACTTCTTTTTCCCAAAATTCTTAGCTTTGTATCTATAATATCTATGTGATATCGATTTATAATTTGCTTGTACAGTTTTTACTAAAGAATCGACATCTTCTTTATCAATCTGATTCGACAAATGCCTTGATGATTCAGCATATTTGAAACCTCTTAATTTTTTATCAATATCGAGATCTTTGGAGATATTATTCATTACAAATGTGAAATAGAAGATATTTTGTCTTAACGTATTTCCGAAAGATTGGGCTGCTTCTTTTCTCACTGATTCTTTAGGAGATGAAAATAGATTTAGAATTTCGGTTTCATTTAAAGTTTTATTTTTGTAAGGAAACTTTAAACGCGTCATGTTTTGGTCAAAAAACTTTATCCATGCAGATGAACTTGTAAGTGATTTTTCCATTAAAAGTTTCTCGATTAATTCAGGTTGTTGATATTTTTTAAACTTATTAAGATTCTCAATCCAGCTTTTATATTTGCTGGATTTAATAGAATTAATTTTTTTTTTATCGAGGTTATTGATTTCTATGCTGAAGAAAATTAAATTTTTCTCAACCTCTGATAATATTTCTTGAGTACTTTGGTAAAACTTACTTTTGCTTTTGTTTAACTGATCTGTACAATAGGTTAGGAAAGAAAAACTTTTTATAAAATAAATTTTTTCTTCTATTCTTTCATATAGTTTAATTGACTCAATCAATTTTTGAGAACTAAGATTTCTCAATTTAGATTTGTACTTATTTGAAAATGAAATTGATTGCTTATTAATTTTATCTAAATCGTCCTTTATAAGTTTAGAGTTAAAGTTTGGATAAAAGTCGGCAAGATTCCAGATTGGTAAATTTGACATAGAAAAAAACAAGTATTTAATACTATAAAATGAATAAAAAAATTAAATTTTCAAGTCTTTTAAAAAATGCTTCGAATTTAACAGATATTTTTGATTTTTATAAAAAAAATTTTCCTAAAAAAAAATTTTTATTTTCTAAGGTCAAAGACACATGGAATGGCAAAACTTTTCAAGAAATCGGAATAAATATTGATAAAATTATAAATTCTCTCACCAAATTAGGTTTAAAAAAAGGAGATAGAGTTTTTCTCTTATCGTCTAACAGAATTGAATGGGTTGAATTTGATATTGCAATAATGAGTGTTGGTGGAATTACCGTACCGGCATTTGTTACTAATAATTTAGACGATAATGCGTTCATTATTAAAAATTCATCTCCTAAGATAATCATTTTTGAAAATGATAATATTCTAAAAAAAAATCAGGCTATTTTGGAAAATTTTGATCTCAGTAAAATTTTAACTATTGAAAAACATGATAATCATATAAATTATCTTTCAATTTCATCAGAAGAAAAAAAAAGAGTCAAAAGGCAAAATATTTCTTTAAATGATATTTCAACTATTATCTATACATCAGGAACTAGTGGAAAACCGAAAGGTGTGATTCTAAGTCATAAAGCTTTAATACATAATCTTTTTGCATCATTGAATATAATTAATGATTTTGGAATTAATAATGAAAGGTTTGTTTCTTTTTTACCATTATCTCATTCATATGAGAGAATGGCAGGACTTTATTTTCCTTTATTAATAGGAGGTGAAATTTACTTTTGCTCTTCTTTAGATAAGTTAATGAATGAAGTAAAAGAAATTAAACCTACAATATTTTCAGGCGTTCCAAGACTATTTGAGAACATATTTAAAAAAATCAAAAGTCAGATAAACAAAGTAGGTTTTTTTAAACGTATAATTTTAAATATTTGCTTCAATGGTCTTGAGGATAATCAACAAAATAAGTTGAGAAAATATTTAAGCCAAATATTTATTTTTCTATTTTTGAGAACCACAGTTAGAAAAATTTTTGGAGGAAAAGTCAAAGCACTTATATCAGGAGGCGCATCATTAAGCCCACAGATTGGTTTATTTTTTAATAAAATTGGTTTAACATTATTACAAGGTTATGGACAAACAGAGGCCGCACCTTTGATAAGTTGTAATACAAAAAAATTCAACAATCCAAATACAGTTGGTTTTCCTGTTAAAAACGTAGAAATAAAAATTGCAGTTGATGGAGAAATTCTTGTTAAGGGTTCCAATGTAATGAATGGTTATTGGAGAAGTAAAAAACTAACCTCGCAAACTATCAAAAAAAAATGGCTTTACACAGGTGATTTAGGATTTTTAGACAAAATGGGAAGGTTGGTAATAAATGGAAGAAAAAAAGATCTGATTGTTACATCTGGTGGAGATAATATATCTGTACAAAAAATTGAAACCAAATTGTCGGAACAAGTTGAAATTGAACAAGCTGTTGTTTTCGGAGATAACAAACCTTTTTTAATAGCTTTGCTCGTAGTTCAAGACTCAAGCAATAAAAGAAAATATACAGAACTTATAAAAAAAATTAATACCTCATTGAATTCTTTAGAGAGAATTAGGAAATTTTTACTGCTAAAAGAAAAATTTACATATGAAAATGGATTTCTTACCCAAACTCATAAAATAAAAAGGGAAAGAGTTTATTTAAGTTATAAAGACGAAATAGAAAAACTTTACAAATAAATTATTTAATTTTGTAGTATTGCTTGTACCATTCAATAAACTTTGGTATGCCCTCATATATAGATGTTTTTGGATTAAAATTTAATTCTCTCTTACTCTCATCTATATTCGCTGAAGTTTTAGCTACATCACCTGGTTGAATTGGTAAAAGATTTCTTTTTGCTTTAATTTTTAAGTTTTTTTCAATTATTGATATAAACCTTTTTAAATCTTCTGGTTTATTGTTACCTAAATTATAAATTTTATGTTTATAATCGCCTTTTAGATTAACTGCACCTTTTATACCTTTGACAATATCATCAATATAAGTAAAGTCTCTTTTCATATTACCGTAGTTAAATATATTAATTTTCTTATTTTCTAAAATTTTTTTTGTGAAAATAAAAGTAGCCATATCTGGTCTACCCCAAGGACCGTAAACTGTAAAAAATCTTAACCCAATACATTTAATTTTAAATAAATGAGAATAGCATTCAGCTAGCAGTTCTGTTGATTTTTTTGAAGCAGCATATAGCGAGATAGGTTTATCAACTCTATGCTTTACTGAAAATGGCATCTTCTCATTTCCCCCATATACAGACGAAGAACTTGCATAAATAAATTTTTTAACATTTAGTTTTTTTGCAAACTCAAGTAAATTTATTTGTCCTAGTACATTTGAATTAATGTATGAAAATGGATCTTTTAGTGAATGTCTAACTCCTGCTTGAGCAGCAAGATTAATAATAACATCTAACTTAATTCTTTTAAATTTATTATGTAAATTTTTGTTCTGAATATCTGTCTTTAAAAATTGAAAATTCTTATACTTTTTAAGTAGCTTTAATCTGCTTTTCTTAAGGTTAACGTCATAATAATCGTTTAAATTATCGATACCGTATATCATATGTTTTGCTTGCAAGGCAAGACATGTGTGTAAACCAATAAAACCCGCAGCTCCAGTAACTAAAATATTCATTTATTCAATCGGAGTTTGAAATTTTTTTTTCCATTCATTGTAATCCATTCCATACACCTCAGAACGAACATTCTCATAATCAAGACTTATATTCATTTTTTTTGCTTCTTCTACCATCCATTTAGAAAGACAATTTCTACAAAAGCCTGCTAAGTTCATTAAATCGATATTTTGCACTTGATTGTTTTTTTGAAGATGGGAAATTAGCCTTCTAAATGCAGCAGCTTCTATACTTTCCTTTTTGTGATTTTTATTCATTTAGAAATTCCTCAAATATATTTGACATTAGTTTTACGTAATTTTTAATTCCTTTTTGATAACAAATCAAATCGTTTCTAATTTCTATAGTAATATTTTTTAAGTCAAAATTCGTGCATAGTCTGTCAATAGTATAATTATAATGAAAACCAGAATATGGATAATTTCTTCCAAAGTGAATTTTTTTATCTTTTAGATACCTTTGAATGGGTAGTAAAAGATCCATACTTTTATTCCACAACAAACCAACTTCTATTCCCCTATTAAAGGTTTTTGAGTGTTTGGTAAAACTGTGAATTGAAACTAAAAAGACTTTTTTGTATTTATTAATTTTTGTTTTAACAAAATTCCCTAAATTTTTATGGTAGCAATTATAAAAAAAATTAATTCTATGCTTCTTTTCTTGAACCGAAATATTCAAATTTTTGGGTATTTCAACTCCGAATGACCTGGCTGTTATTAATTCTCTGTCAATTTCTTTTCTATTAGGATCAATTAACAATCTCGAAAAATTCGATAAAAAATAAGATTGTTTTAATTTTTTAGCTAAATTAATTGTTAAATTCTTTGCACCAATATCAAAAGCAATGTGACTTTCTAAATCACTATTAGCGATTCCAAGTTTTCTATATTTTCGCGGAATATAATTTGATGCATGATCACAAATAAAAACAATATGATTAATTATATTTTTATTTTCAAATTCCTTTGCAAAAAATACAGGTTCCATCTGGATTTAATTTTACATCAATTAGTTAATTAGTGTAGTATAAAGTAAATAAGAAATGTTAAGAAACAGAAATACAAAAATCATTGCGACTTTAGGTCCATCGTCATCGTCTCCAGTTAAAATTCATTCACTCTTTCAAGCTGGTGCAGATATTTTTAGATTAAATTTTAGTCATGGAACCCATGAAGATCACCGCAGAAGAGTTTTCCATATAAGACAATACGAAAAAAGATTGGGAAGACCAATTGCTATTTTAGGAGATTTACAAGGACCAAAATTTAGAATTGGGAATTTTAAAAACGGATCTGTTTTATTAAAAAATAATCAAAAATTTTCTTTAGATTTAAATGAAAAATTAGGTGATGATTCAAGAATTTTTCTACCTCACCCTGAAATATTCAAATCTGTAAAAAAAAATAATAGAATTTTGATTGATGATGGAAAAATCATTTTAAATATTCAAAGTGTAAACTCGGAACAAATTGTTACAGAGGTAATTAATGGTGGTAGAATTTCTAATAAAAAGGGTGTCAATATTCCAGAAGTTTTTGTAAAGGTATCATCATTAACCAAAAAAGATATTAAAGATTTGGAATTGTGTCTAAACCTCAGTCTTGATTATGTAGCGTTATCATTTGTACAAAAAGCTAATGATCTAGTTAAACTAAAAAAAATTACTGGTGATCAAACAGCAATCATGGCTAAATTTGAAAAACCACTTGCAATTAAAAGAATGGAAGAAATATTAAAACATTGTGATGCTGCAATGGTTGCTCGGGGCGATCTGGGTGTTGAAATGCCACCAGAGGAAGTACCCATTATACAAAAAAGACTTGTTGATGCTTGTAGAAACCATGGAAAGCCAATTGTTGTTGCTACTCAAATGCTTGATTCAATGGTTAATTCTCCATCACCAACAAGAGCTGAGGCTTCAGATGTTGCCACTGCAGTATTCGATTCGGTGGACTGTGTTATGCTTTCAGCTGAAACAGCATTAGGCAAATTCCCTATAGACTCTGTAAAAATTATGGATAGAATTATAAGAGGTGTAGAAAATGATTTTTCTTATAGACAGCTTTTAGAAAGTAAAAAAATAAAACTTGAAGAAACTACTTCAGATGCAATAAGTTCAGCTGCATCTCAGGTTGTAAAAACTGTTTTAGCTAAAGCAATTTTTACCTATACCAGATCTGGAGGAACGGCAAAAAGAGCAGCTAGAGAAAGACCAACTGTCCCTATTATAGGTTTATCTCCTGAGAGGCTTACAGCTAGGCAGCTTGCTTTAATTTGGGGGGTCCACAATATTCACGCATTAGAGCCAAAAAGTTTTTCAGGAATGATTGAAAATGCATGCGATGTGGCAAAAAAAGAAAAGATTGTAAAAAGAGGAGACTACGTTGTTATAACTGCTGGAGCACCTATAGGTGTATCAGGCTCAACAAATAACTTAAGAATTGCTAAAATAAGTTAACCCTGTCTAGCTTTAAATCGTGAATCTGTTTTATTTATTACATAGAGCCTGCCTTTTCGTTTCACTACACGACAATCTCTGTGTCTAGATTTTGCAGATTTAATTGACCTTAAAACTTTCATGAATCTATTTAATAATTAATTCTAAAAATTTGTCAATCAAAGAAAATGTATTACAATCATTTAGTGAAAAAATTCATACCAAAAATCACGCTTAAGAAGATAAATTTATTTTTTGGAAATATGGCTTCTATATTTATCTTGATTCTAATTACTTTAGTAAGCCTATCAGTAATACTAAGATATGTTTTTTCTATAGGATTTACCTGGTTGCAAGATCTTTATATTTGGACTCACGCTTGTTTTATTTTGTTTGGTATTGCGTACACCCTAAATAAAGATGGACACGTGAGAATTGACATTCTTTACAGAAATTTTAATGATATTAAAAAAAGTAAAGTTAATTTAATTGGATCTATTATATTTGGGTTGCCATTTTGTTTTTTTCTTATTACCAAAGGCTATGACTACTTTCTAAGATCATTTCTGATAAGTGAGGATTCAAAAGAAACTGGTGGTCTTCAAAATATTTATATTTTGAAATTTTTTATATTCTTTATGGGAATACTTTTATCTATGGAGTTAATTCACAGAATTTTTGTTTTTTTCAAAAAAAAATGACTGAATTTCTGAATCAAGAATTTTTTGCATTATTTTTATTCATTATCTTAGCGATTTTTTTATTGATGGGCTATCCAGTAGCTTTAACGTTAGCTGGAACTGCCATTTTTGTTGGAATAATTGGTTTTCTTTTAGACATCTTTCCTCTTGTTTTAATAAGTGTGTTACCAAATAGAATTTTTGGAATTTTGACTAATGAAACTTTAATTGCTGTTCCGCTTTTTATTTTCATGGGAGTGATGCTAGAGAAATCTGGGATAGCAAATGAATTGCTGGAAAATATGAGCAAGATTTGGGGAAAAAAGAAGGGTGGATTAGTATACTCCATTTTAATTGTTGGTGTCCTTATGGCGGCATCTACAGGTATAGTCGGTGCAACAGTTGTAACCATGGGGATATTATCTCTTCCCTTGATGATTAAATGGAAATACAATAAAAAAATTTCTACTGGAGTTATCTGTGCAAGCGGTACTCTCGGTCAGATTATTCCACCGTCGATTGTACTTGTTCTTTTAGCAGACGTGTTTCAAGGTGCAAATGAACAAGCATCTGCAATTTCAGGCGAACTAGCCCCAGATCCGGTGAGCAGTGTTGATTTGTTTGCTGGCGCGATTATTCCAGGATTACTATTAGTTAGTTTTTACTTTTTGTGGATATTTTTATGTTCACTTTATAATCCCGGATTATTTCCAATTGACAAAAACTTACAAAAATCTTCATTCAACATAAAAGAAATTATAAAGATCATATTACCACCTTTAAGCTTAATTATAGTTGTTTTAGGATCTATCTTATTTGGAATTGCAACACCTACTGAATCAGCTTCATTAGGTGCTTTGGGCTCTATAATTTTGTCCATTAAAAAAAAAATAGAATTAAAATCTTTGATGTCAGCGTGTGAAGAAACATTAAAAATCTCATCAATGGTATTTTTTATTCTTATCGGAGCGTCTTTATTTTCACTTGTCTTCAGAGGTTTTGGCGGTGACCTTATTGTTGAAAATTTTATTACTAGTATTCCTGGAGGTGCAGTAACTTCTTTATTGATTGTAATGATTGTGATTTTTTTATTAGGGTTCTTTTTAGATTTTTTTCAAATTGTCTTTGTAATTGTTCCAATTGTAGGACCATCTTTAATTGCTTTAGGTTATGATCCTGTTTGGTTGGCAATTATGTTTGCAATTAATCTTCAAACAAGTTTTCTAACACCCCCTTTTGGTTTTGCTTTATTTTATCTAAGGGGAGTAAGTCCAACAGAAATAAAAACCAGTGATATTTATCAAGGTGTGATACCTTTTATTATAATCCAAATATTTTTATTAATAATCTTATATAAATTTCCAACAATTATAACATGGCTTCCAAATCAAATTTAATTGTTTAAAATTCTTGCATTCAAGTAATCTGCTTCAGAGTAATGTGACCAAAAAATAGCTAATTCTCTAAATGAAATAATATTTTCAAATAGTTCTCTTGACAACTTGTCTTTAGCTGCAATTTCGGAAACAACCTCGTCAGACCTTCGCTTAAGAAGTTTTAGAACTTTATCATTATACCTCATAAATGAAACGTTATATTGATCTTTTAATTTTTTGACAGCAAAGCAATTTCTTGCAAAGAATTCTGAAGCAATCATCGAATTAGATTTGGCGCAGGAAGCTTCTACTAATTTTTGTAGTCCGTTGCTAAGCTTGTTCCAAGAATCAAGATTTATAAATGATTCCAAACAAGTGCCAGGTTCATGCCATCCAGGATAATAGTAGTAATCACAAACTTTATGTAAGCCTTTCCCTAAATCAGCAGCAGGCCCAATCCATTCAGTGCCATCTATTGTACCAGAAGTTATTGCAGGAACGACGTCAGGTCCGGGAAGCAGAACCACATTGGTTCCATAACTTTTTAACACTTCTCCCCCTAAACCAGGCATTCTAAATTTTAGACCCTTGAAATCTGTTACTTCATTTATTGATTTATTGAACCAACCTCCCATTTGGTTTCCTGTATTTCCAGCCGGAAAGAACTTAAGATTTAATTCATTATAAACTTTATTTGCTAATTTTAATCCATCTCCATGATAGAACCAAGCTGCCATCTCTTGTTGATTAAAACCAAACGGGATTCCAGATAAAAAAGATATTGCAGGAGACTTACCAGTCCAATAGTATGGAGATCCAAACCCCATTTGACAAGTTCCACTTTGGACTACATCAAATGATTCAAAAGCCCCAACCAATTCATTTGCATGAAAAAGTCTAATATTAAGTTCTCCCTCAGAAATTCGCGTTATTTCGTCGCATAGTCTTGCAAACGACCTTCCCAAAATCCCAGCTTTGTCGAAGGCAGAAACTGCTACCCATGTATGTTTTTTCTTTGAGCTAACAATATTTGGAAAAAACAAAGAACTTGCTAATGCGCCGCCAAATAAACTTGCAGAAAGAGATTTTTTTATAAATTTTCTTCTCGTCATAATTTAAACTCTGGTGGGCGGAACAGGGTTCGAACCTGCGACCTATTGCGTGTCGAGCAATTGCTCTCCCAACTGAGCTATCCGCCCAATTTGATGAATATACTACTAAAAATATAAACCAACAAGAAAAATGGCATACTATTTGCTGTTATCAGTCATGTTTTCAATAATTCGAACTGGATTAGATGCCGCAAATAGAGACTTAGCCGTCATTTCAAACAATATAGCAAATGCTGGAACCAATGGTTTTAAAAAAAGTGAGGCACAGTTTGAAGACCTCTATCATTCCCAACACAATAATTCCACTGAAAAAGCAACAGGAATGGGTGTTAAAACTATAAAACCAAGACAAAGCTTTTCACAAGGATCATTGCAAGCAACAAATGGTAGTTTAGACCTAGCAATAATGGGTGAAGGATTCTTTGTTTTAGGACAACCTTTAGGAAGAGGCTTGAATACCGCACCGGAAGAACGAGCTTTTACAAGAGATGGTTCTTTCCAACTGGATAGGGAAGGTAATCTTGTTAATACAGACGGTTTGCCGCTCCTTGGAATTGGTCAAACGCCTATTAATATACCATTTACAAAATCAGCCGCTTCAATTCTTGGTGTAGTAACTGAAGAAAATGGTAACCCTCAATTATTGACTGAAATATCTGTTGACAGTGAAGGTGCAATAAGTGCAACTTACGGTTTAGACACAATAGTAGAAGTAGGTCAAATTGAATTAGCTGATTTTGTAAATGAGCATGGTTTAAAAAACATTGGGAATGCAAGATTTAATGAAACACCTGAAAGTGGTGTTCCTACATTTGGGGCTCCAAAGGAAAGAACAATTGGCAAGATACAAGCAGGATTTCTTGAAAAATCGAATACAGATATTACTGATGAAATAATATTAATGCTTAGAACACAACAAGCATTTAATGGATGTGGTAAGATGCTTCAATCAGAAATTGATGTAACAAAAAAATTGTCTGCGCGCTAGTACTATAATAATGGAATATTCCAATTAATTTCATTTATTTTTATCTTGGTTTCACTATCAACATACAGATCTCCTTTTTGATTAATCATCAGACTGTCTGTAGTAGAAATGGTTACTTTTATTTTTTTGGATGAATTTCTTTTTAATGAAATGTAATGTAAAAGATTATCTAATTTTTTTTCATCTAAAAATATATTTACTTCCATTAAAGCTTTGTCATTATGAATAAATAAATTATCAATTTGTTTTTTATTCTTTTCTTTAACTAAAAGAACGCATCTACCTCTAGATATGTTTTCAAAACCGCAAACAAAATTAATAGTTAAATCTTGTTTATAAATAAGATCTACATTATCAACCCTCAAAACGATTTTGTTGATTTTTTCCCATTTATTTTTTTCAATCTGGATTGATTTCATTTCTTAATTTTCCAATTATTGATTTTTTAATTTGAGAAATTCTTCCGGTACTAATTTCTAAAACTTCAGCAATTTCATAAACATTTAATTCCTCTACATAATATAATTGAGCCACCATTGCCTCTCTTTGATTCAAAACACCCAATGCTTCTTTAATTTGATTTTTTAATTCTTTGTTTTGTAAACTTGATTCTGGATTATCATCCTTACTAGCAAAAAGAATTGAATATTCATTATATGCTGTATCTAAACTTTGAACGACATTAGCTTCAAAAGCTTTTTTCCAATAATTAAACTCATCATCTGAAATGCCAAGAAAATCTATCCATTCTTGTTCTGTGGCTTGTCTATTTAATTTTTTTTCAAGCTCAAGCTTGGACCTTTCAAACTCTTGTTTTTTTTTTATTGTTGTTCTGCATAAATTAGAATTTTTTCTGAGAAAATCAATTATAGATCCTCTAATTCTTAGCTGAGCATACTGTGAAAAATTTACACCTTCTTTTGGTGAATACTTTTGTGCTGCATGAACTAAACCCTCCATTCCCTGCTGAATAAGGTCCTCCACTTCAACAATGTTCTGAACTCTTCCATGCAACTGCCAGGCAATTTTCTTAACAAGATCAAGATTACCTTGAATTAAATCATTTATCGAGGTTTGTGATTTGTCCAAATAATAATTGTTCATAATTTTAGCTTACGCTCTTTTCTGGACTTTTGAAAGAAAAGTTAATCCCCCCCACTCGTTTGATGGCGTTTCATTTATATTCTTGGCAATTTTCAAAAAAGACTGGGAAATTTCAGACTTTGGTTCACTAATACTTATAGGTTTTCTATCAACAATTGACTTCCTAATTTTCTGAGAACTTTTAACACATCCAACATAATGCAAATTTACATCTAAGAATTTAGCTGTAATTGATTGAAATTTTTTGAATAAATCTTTTCCATGACTATCGTTATCTACTTGGTTAACTGCAACGCAGTAATTTTTAAAGGATGATTTAGAATATAATGCTTTTATCAAAGCATACGAATCTATAAAGCTAGTTGGCTCTCCAACAATTACTATTAAGATACGATCGCAAGCCAATGAGAAAACAAGAGCATTGTCTTCAGCACCAGCTGCAATATCAACCATAAGTTTAACATTTTTAAAGGTTTTGAGGTGATTATCTATTTCATTTAGAATAGAATACCTCTTTACATTTTCGAGATTAAGAAGATTGTTAGAAGCAGTTCCCCCAGAGATTAAGTCAATTCCTATCCTATAATTTTCAATAATTTCAGATATTTTTTTTTCACCTGAAATTACATCTGAAATACTGTATTTCGGATTTACTCCTAGAAGAACGTGAGAATTAGCCATACCCATATCAGTGTCGAGTAAAAAAACTTGATCCGTAAACTTTTTTTGTGCAATCGATAAGTTCACAGCAAAAGTCGTTTTACCAACTCCCCCTTTTCCGCTAGTTATTGCAATCGAATCAGACACCTTTAAAATTCTCTTTCATATATTTTGTAAGTGAGTTTTCATTAGCTTCAATAATTGAATCAATCAAAACTTTTGTGCCCGTAACAATTCCAATCCTAGAATTATTTTTGGCTAAAGAAGAAAATTCTTCGGCTCCTACCCAACACTCGTCAAGTTTTGTAACAGCTATCATAGGTCTTATATCAGAGACTTTATCGCTCAATCCATCAATCATTTCAGAATTTGATCCACTTGGTAATGTCAATATAGAACAAAAATTGAAAGACGGAAATGAATTTTTTATCTCTTTTATTTTTTGCACACCAAAATTAATATCTCCAGAAATATCAAAAATGTTTAAAGCATCATCCTCATTTTGTTTATTAAAATTGAAGAAATTATAATCTTTTACTGGAAAGCCGAGAACTCTACTGTAAGATCTTAATGTGTCTGAATTTCCAGTACTAGAATTTGTTACATCATAAAAATAAATATTTTTTGTATTTTTCTTATCTGATAAGAAAGAAGCAATTTTTGCAGATAGAGTAGATTTTCCTGACCCAGAATTTCCGAAAATAAAGATATTTTTAGAATTCAATAATCTTGCGAAATCATCCGAAGCCAATTTTTTAGATAATTCTCTAAAAAAAGACACTCTTCCCTCCTCCAGATTTTTTCCTATAAAAGAATAACTTAATTTATTTATAATTTCAGGTAAAAACTTTTCTTGCCTTAATTTAATTGGCGTATAGTAGGACAATTTATCAGAAATGCCTGATTGATCTGTTATAATCATCTTGTTCATTTCATCTTTAAGTGATTCTAGTTGAATCTGAATTTTTTTAAGCATTTGCGTATCGATTTTGCCATCAGTGTTTTGATTGGACTCTTTTTTTCCAATATAAGAAATATTGTCTTTATTGGATTCTCCTTCTTTGGAAGGTATGTTTATTTCTTTATTGAAAACTTTTGAAAAATTTTTCTTTTCTTCTACTTTCTTCTTATGAGTTTCAATTACTTTATCATTGTCTGACGCTTCAACTTCAACAACACCATTATTTCTTTTTGTAGATAGTATAATAGCTTTATCTCCATATTCGTCATTTACTAAATTCATGGCTGTTTTCATGTCTCTAGCTTTAA
>CACCYL010000014.1 GCA_902550225.1 uncultured Alphaproteobacteria bacterium | reverse complement strand
ATTTGATGTCGAATGTTCCAATTTTTATTTACGGACCCAATAATATATTTTTTATAAATGATGCAAGAAAAACAAAATGGGCTTATGTTGAAAATAGAAATTCTGTTTTAAATCTAGAAAAGTCGATGAAAAATATTTTATATGATTCAAATCTAAGAAAAGAAATCTTGAGATATGCAAAAAAAAAGTCTAGTGATTTCGAACTTGATAAAATACAAAATAAAATTCAAAGAATTTTAGGATCAAGTCAAAAATGAAACAGATATTTTTATCAAGAAAAGGAATAGAGGTTAAAGATGTTCCAGAGCCTTTAATTGAGAAAGGAAAGATTTTGATAAAAAATCTATATTCTTGTGTATCTCCAGGAACTGAAATTTCATCTTTAAATTCAATAAAGAAAAATACGTTAAAAAAAATAATTGAAAAGCCTCAAGTTTTAAAAAGTTTAATTAACGTTTTGAGAAATGAGGGAATTAAAAATACTAGTAGAGTTGTCTCCAGAAAACTTGGAGAATTTTACGAACTTGGATATTCAAGTTCTGGTATTGTTGAAAAGATAGGTGAGGGTGTTACAAAAGTTTCTAGAGGAGATCTGGTAGCATGCAGTGGTGGAGGTTTTGCCTCTCATGCTGAGAAGATAATTGTACCAGAAAATTTAGTTGTAAAAGCTAAAAAGAGAGAAAATTTACCACTTTATTCTACTGTTGCATTAGGATCAATTGCCATGCATGCGGTAAGGAGATCAAAAACAAGTATTGGTGAAATAAGTTTAGTTGTTGGTTTGGGTTTTATTGGACAAATTACAATGCAACTTTTAAGAGCTTCTGGTGTTGACGTTTTTGGAATTGATCCAAATAATGATTTCCTTAATAAATCAAAAAAAGATGGTTTTAAAAATGTCTATAATTCATTCGAGGATTTGTCAAAAAAAATACCTCAAGAGGTTATTAACATTGGTTTTGATTCTGCAATAATAACTGCATCCAATAAAGTAGAAGATTTACTAAATAAAACTTTTAGATTATGTAGAAAAAAATCTAGGGTAATTTTGGTCGGAGATATTGATATAAAAATTAATAGAGATGAGATCTACTCAAAAGAAATCGAATTTTCAATTTCAGCTTCATATGGACCAGGAAGATATGATTCAACATATGAAATAGACGGTAAGGATTATCCAATAGAGTATGTGAGGTGGACTCTTAATAGAAATATGAAAAGTTATGTAAATCTTATTGATAATGGAAAAATCAATATAAAAAGTTTAATTGATAGAATAGAACCCGTTCAAAATGCCGTTCAAGTTTATTCTGAATTCAATCAGAAAAAAAGACCAATTTCATGTCTTTTTAAGTATAGTTCTAATATTGAAAAGATTTTTAAACCTAAAATTATTAACCCGAATAACAAATCAAGTGTTCCTTCATCAGCATTGGTTGGTGTTGGAGGATTTTCAAATGAAATTATTATTCCTAACCTCTTAAAACTGAAAAATTATACTTCACTTGATTATCTATGTGTTAAAAAACCAATCTCTTTTTTAAATTCATCAAGTTTTTATAAAAATATCAATGTAGTAAATGATTACAATTCTTTGTTAAAAGATAAGTTATTAGATGTAGTTTTCATTTCAACTAGACATAATTCTCATTGGGAACTAACGAAAAAAGCATTACAAAATCAAAAACACGTATTTTGTGAAAAACCAATTTGCATATCTATAAAAGAACTCAAAGAAATTAAAAGTTTTTTTACAAAACAAAAAAAAACACCAATTCTTGTTACAGGATTTAATAGAAGATTTTCTGAATCTGCAAAAATATTAAAAGAATTTATTGAAAAAAGTGAAGAACCAATACTCCTCAATTATACTGTTAATGCTGATAAGTTGTTACCTAATTCATGGGTTTATTCTAATGAGGGAGGGGGAAGAAACATCGGAGAGGCATGTCATTTTTATGACTTAATTCTGTATATAATCAACGACAAATTTATTAACATTCAGGTAAACTCAATTAATTCTAATTATAAAAATCAAAAAAAGACTGATAACTTTTTTGTTTCAATAAAATTCAGCAATGGGAGTACTGCAAACTTAAATTACAGTTCAGCGGGTACTGTTAATAAGATAAAAGAAATAATAGAAATTAGAAATTCAAATGAAACTATAATTATGGAAAATTTTCAAAGGATAATATTAATTGAAAACAATTTAAAAAAAATTATTTATTCATGTAAATTTCCAGAAAAAGGTTATCAAAACCAATATGAGACTTTTTTTAGAAACCTTAAACTAAATAAGTTTTCCATTTCTTTAGAGGAACAAATTCAAGCTATGAACCTATGTTTTCAAGTTGAGGAATTACTTTAATGTGTGGTATTTCTGGTATTTTTTTCTTCAAAGGAAACAATAAAGTAAAAAAAAAAAATCTTGTGAAAATGAATAAGTTACTTGAACACAGAGGGCCTGATGGGAATGGATCATGGATATCTTCAAATAAGAAAGTTGGATTTGGACATACAAGATTATCTATTTTGGACTTAACCTCATCTGCAAATCAACCATTTGTTGATAACACCAAAAATTACGTAATTACTTTTAATGGTGAAATTTATAATTTTAAAGAGATAAAAAAAGTACTCCTCAAAAAAGGATATAGTTTTAGAACAAAAAATTCTGATACAGAAGTTTTACTTTTATCTTACATAGAATGGGGATTAAAATGTGTAGAAAAATTTAGAGGGATGTTTGCATTTGCAATCTGGGATAACATAAAAAAAAAAGTTTTTTTAGTAAGGGATAGAGTTGGTATTAAGCCTTTATATTATAAAATAGACTCAGAAAAATTAATTTTTTCCTCAGAAATAAAAGCTATTTTACTCGATCCAGATTATATTCCTAAAATTGACGAAGAAAGTATGTATCACTACTTAACTTTCTTATGTACTCCTGCTCCTAAAACAATGTTTAAAGATATAAATAAACTGGAAGCAGGTACTTGGCTGAGCATCGATGAAAATGGAAAAAATGAAAAAGAACAATACTGGGATCCATTAGAAGAAAAGGAATTAATAGATATAGATAATATTAATAAAGTATTAACTAAAACTTTAAAGGAATCAATTAAATATAGAGGTATATCTGATGTAGATGTTGGGGTTTTCCTTTCAGGAGGTATTGACTCATCCACGAATGCATACTTTTTTTCAAAGAATTCCAAAAAAAAGATTAAAACATTTTCCATTGGTTATGATAAAGAATATAAATCTTACAAGTCGGAATTAAATTATGCAAGGATCGTTGCTGAACATATCAAATCATTGCACTTTGAAAAAAAATTAAGGAAAGATGATATCAAAAATATTATCTTTGATATGGTCTATTTTCAAGATGAACCAATATCTGATCCAGTTTGTGTTCCAATTTTTTATGTTTCAAAACTTGCAAAAGAAAATAATATAAAGGTCTGTCAGGTCGGTGAGGGAGCTGACGAATTGTTTTTTGGTTATACCAATTGGTTTAGAACGTCAAAAATAAATATGTTTATAAATAATGTTTTTTTTCCAGACTTTTTAAAAAAGTTAATTTTATTTTTATATAAAAAGTTAAATTTTCAATATAAATATACATCAGATCTTCTTAGAAGATCAGTTGAAAAAAAACCTATATTCTGGGGTGGAGCTGAAGCTTTTAGTAGCTTTGAAAAGAGTCAATTATTTTCAGACGATTTTAAAAAGAAAATTAAAAATTTCGATAGTTGGAATTGTATCAGGCCACATTACGAATTTTTTAATAAAAAAGCTAAAAATAAATGTATTGAAAATTGGATGACTTATTTAGATCTTAAAATCAGGCTTCCTGAGTTAATTCTAATGCGTGTCGATAAAATGACAATGGCAAATAGTCTAGAGGCAAGAGTCCCCTTTTTAGATCATAACCTAATCCAAAAGACAATTGATTTACCGATAAATATCAAAATTAAGAAAAATAAATCGAAAGTTTTGTTAAAAGAGATTGTAAAAGGTTTATTACCAAATGAAATTTTAAATAGGAAAAAACAAGGTTTTGGTTTGCCACTTAAAGAGTGGTTTGAAGAGGGTCTTGGTATAGACGAAAAAAAAATTATTTGCGAATTTGTAACTGAAACTGACTTTTTTGATAAAAATTATATTAGAAATGTTATTAATAGAAAAGGTGATACTAGACTTTGGTTTATTTTAAATCTTGCTATATGGTGGAAAATCTTCATCACAGACAATAGATTAAAATTTTTTTAATTCGTAATAGGCATTTATGCCTGCTACATTTTCTTTAAAATATGGGACTTTTCTTTTATCAAAGTTAATTTGTCTTAAGAAATCCTTATTACTTCTTTTAAGACATTCAGAATTTAATGCTTCATCAAGAAGTTTCATTTTTTTTAATTCGAAAAGTGAAATACTTATATTTACAAGTTTTGCATTAAAATTGTTTTTTTTACATAATTCAATAAATTCTGTCGGAGTGAAGCATTTGGAAATTGGGCATTGAAAACCATCGGTTGATATTTTGAAAACTTCAAAATCTGATTTGTATGGGAAAATATTTCGTTTTATCATTAATTCGTATCCGACATGCAGATAAAACCAAATAGAATTCTTATTGTAAACCATTACATTTATGATTCCGTTTTTTTTTAAAATTCTATTAAATTCTTCAAAAACAAAATCTAAATTCTTTATATGATGCAGAACTCCGTCACATTTGATTATATCAATTGAATTTTTCCTAATTATCTTTATTGGTTGGTTTTCATTAATTTTTACAAAATTCACATTAAGGTTATGAAGCTTTGCCCTTTTTTCAGCCAAATTAATTGCTTTTTGTGAAACATCTACAGCAAAAATTTCTTTAGGCTTGGCATTATTTATAATATTTATTATTCCATTGCCTGGACCGCACCCATAATCAAGTACAACTTTATTATTTGAGTTCGAGAATTTCATATTTTCTTCTGATCCAATGTATTGATTATTTCTCCATTTTAGATGATTTTGAGAATCATCAACGTTATTAAAACCTCCCTTTGGTGAATCAACTGTATTTGAATTCCAAAAAGATTGAGATGTTTTATAGGGTGAAAAAAATAGATTAGCTTTAATATAAATTTTTAAAATTAAATTTACTATTTTTTTTGGTAAAATATATTTTAATAAGGATCTTAACATCAAACTAAATACAAATGTACATATATAATCCAATTGAAGACTGTTACGCTACAAAAAAAAAAATTGATTTTTTTAGACAAGAAATTGAAGGAAAAAGTAAAGAGAAAAAAAAAATTAAAATTTTAGATTACGGATGTGGAAATGCAAACGATTGCGGAAAATATTTATTCAACTATAAATTTGAATATTTTGGATTTGATATTCATAAACCTTCAATAAAATTTGCCAAAAAAGAATTTAATGTAAAAAATGTTTCATTTTCATCTTCCATTAATGATCGAAAATTTGATATTATAATTATTTCAGAAGTGTTAGAACATTTAAGTGACCCAACAATAATTTTATTAGACTTAAAGAAAAAATTAAAAAAGGATGGATTTATTCTTGGTTCAATACCCAATGGTTATGGTCTTACAGAAATTGAAAAATATATAATTCATAAATTCTATATTTATAGATTTGCGAAGTGGATCTATTCTTTTTTCGGAAGAAAAAAAAAAAAGACTATAAAAATACCATTCAATTATGAGTCTGGACATATTCAATTCTTTTCATTAAGAAGTTTTAAAAAAGTTCTAAAAAATTCGGATCTCCGATTAGATAATATTATAAATGGTACTGTAATGGGAGCAGATTTAAGTGGTTCAACCTTTCTAAAGTTTAATTTTATGAAAAAAATTAATACAAGAATTGCTGATTTTATCCCTAAATCTATTAGTGCAACCTGGATTTTTAAATTAAGTAAGAATGAAAATTATTAATTTTCTTGCAATAATAAGAAAAGTGTACCTGAATCTAGGTCTCAAAAAATTTTTAATCTATAAATTAGTATGGGTAAGTTACAAATCCTTTAAATTATTTAAATTCATAAAATTAAGTTTTTTCTCAAATTATTCACAGAATTATAACTCTCCAAATCTAGAAATTAATAGTCTGTTTAAATATCATGAAATTTCAAATTTTGATTTTAAAAATCGAGATAAGTACCTAGAAAACAAATTGCAAGTATTCGGTAAAGAATTTTCAAATCATTCAGCTAAAGTTTCACAAAATTTGATTAAGAACGTCAATTCAAGATTTTTATTAGATACTTATAGAAAAAATATTTTAAATGAGAAAAGAAAATATGAAAGAAAGAATATTATCTCTACTAAATGGTATAACGATCATCTGAGTAATAAAAACTTTAAAATAAATGATAAAATTATCTATGACAAAGGTATAGACATTAAAGTCCCCTGGGAAGTTGCTAGATTTCAACATTTAAATAAGATGTGTATTTTTGCGTATTTAAATAAGTTAAATACTGATTATGATTTTATAAAGTTTCAAATTCTAGATTTTATTCTTTTAAATCCTCCAAAAATTGGAATCCACTGGCTTAACGCTATGGAGGTTGCAATAAGGGGTTCAAATTTATCTATGATTACAGATATTTTGATTGCAGAAAATCAACTTAACAATAATGAAAAAATAATTTTTTTTAATAGTATAAATGACCATTTATTATTTGTTTTAGAAAATATTGAATGGTCACCATTGTCTAGAAATAATCACTACTTAGCAAATATAATTGGAATTATGGTGATGAGTTATTTTCTTCCAAAGGATAGGTATTTAAGATCAATAATGAAATTTTCAGTAGAACAATTTCTTAATGAAATAGATTTTCAATTTTATGATGATGGTGGTTCAAGAGAAGGTTCAACTAGTTATCATGTTTTCTCTTCTGAAATGATTTTGATAGGCCTATATTTTTTTAAAAAAATTAAGTCGAATGGTTTTAGATTTGATGAATCAGAAGGTTTTTATCTATCGAACTTTTTTAATAAAATTAGTTTTATTAAAAATAATTCTAAGAAAATAACTATGAATTATCAAAACAGGATGTTAGAAAAAGTAAAAAAGATATTTTTCTTTTCTAAACTTCTGCTAAGGAATAATAATTCACTTTTACAAGTAGGGGACAATGACTCTGGTTGTTTTTTTGATTTAGATTTTTCAAAAGATTCTTTAGAAAAAAAAAAAATACATATTTTACTCTCAGAAAAAAAATCGTTCTCTCTTTTCTATATTATCAAAAAATATGTTGGTAATGATTTTTTTGAAAATTATGATAAGACAAATTGTGTAATAAAAAATAATACACATGAGCTTTGCAGTAATAAACACAGAAGATCATTCTTCATTCCTTTTGATGAAAAAGTCAATATTAATAGAATAAAGCTTTACTCATTTAAAGATTTTGGACTTTATTGTTTTTTACACAAAAAGTTTTCACTGTATGTCATTTGTAAATCAAATTATGAATATTATAACTCTGGACATCTTCACGATGACAATTTAGCAATTGATTTAGTAATAGATAAAAAAAATATAATTACTGATCCTGGAAGTCTTTGTTATACAAGTGATTTATCCGTACGAAATAAATATAGAAGTATTTATTCACATTTCGCACCTAGGAAATTAGGTTATCATCTAAAGGAGAATGCTTTCCCTTTTTCATTTAGTAATTTTTTAAAAGGAAAAGTAATAAATGTTGATAAAGATGTCTTTTTTGGAAAGATTTCATATAAAAATTGTAATGTATTTAGAAAAATTCAAATATTAAGTACAGGATTAAAGATTAATGATTACTGCAGTAATGGAAAACTTTCCAACTATGAGGTTTTTAATAATAAAGAATTTATAAGTACTAGTTATAGAGTTCTGGGAAAAGATAGAATCATACAGACAAGTTTAAAATGAAAAAAAGTGTTTTTATTATTTCCGAAGATCTTAATAATGGGGTTATTCAATCTCAAGTGCTAAATCAAATTAAATTCTTGAGAAAACATAAGATTTGCGAATTTATAATTCTTATTTGTTTTTGGGATGATAAACAAGTTGAAAAGTCAAAGAAATTATCATCAAATTTTGAAAAATATTATAATACAAAGATATTTTTTTTAAAATTAATGACGCCAAAACTTGTTTTTTCAGATTATATCAATAGTAATAGATTATCTGTTTTCTTTTCTAAGCTAAAACATAAGATTGATTACATACATGCAAGGACTGACTTATGCGCTGTTATTTCATTTGAATTAAAAAAAAAAACTAAAGCAAAATTAATTTGGGATTGCAGAGGCTATGGCCCAGCAGAAATTGATTACGAGGATAACCGAATATTAAATTTTTTGAAAAGAAGATATCTTCAATATAGATTTGATTATGCCTGTAAAATATCTGACAAAGTAATTGTAGTTTCATCCTTTTTGAAAAATTTGGTTCAAAGAATAAAGAAAGATAATGTTTTTCTAATTCCGAGTACTGCAAGTTCATCCTTATTCTACTTTGACGAAAAAAAAAGATCTATGAAAAGAAAAGAACTTCAAATAAAAACGAAAGATTTAGTATTTGTCTATTCAGGAAGTTTAAAAAGATATCAAATGTTTGACGAAACTATTAGATTCTTTAAATCAATACTGAGAAAAAAAAATAACGCAATTCTTTTAATCTTGACTAAAGATTTTTCAATAGCAAGGGAAAAAGTTTCAAGAATGAAAAATATTAAAGTCATGAGTATAGAACACCAAGAAGTAAATAGTTATTTAAATGCATCCGATCTTGCTATTATGATAAGAAAAAAAGACTTAACAAACAAAGCTGCAAGTCCAACTAAATTCGCAGAATATTGTTTAACGGGTTTAGATGTAATTACTAATACCTCTGAGATGGATTATTTAAATATGAAAAAAGAAGTAAATAACATTCACAACTTAGAATCTAAATATTTCTCTATTGATTCTTTAAAAAAATCAAATAGAAAGAAGACGGCTTCCTATTATAAAAAAAAAATAAGTAAAGAAGCTTTTATAAATACTTATAAAAAATTGTATGAATAAGATTTATTCTCTTAAAGGAAAAAAAATTTGGGTATCAGGGCATACTGGGATGGTTGGAAGTGCATTAATCAAAAAATTAGAAAGCATTAAATATGATGTATTGACAATTGAAAGGAAAAAATTGGACCTAAGGATCCAATCTGATGTCGACTTTTGGATAAATAAAAATAGTCCAGATATTATTTTTCATATTGCCGGAAAGGTTGGTGGGATCCTTGAAAATTCAAATAAACCAGCAGACTTCATATCAGAAAATTTGCAGATGCAGAATAATGTGATTAATTCTGCCTTTAAATTTGGAGTTAAAAGATTAATTTTTTTAGGATCCGCTTGTATCTACCCTATCAGTAATAAACCGATAAAAGAACATGAACTTTTACTAGGTGAATTAGAACCAACAAATAGATCGTACTCAATTGCAAAGATTGCTGGTATAGAAATGTGTAGAGCATTTAGTAAACAATTTGGAGTAAATTATACAAGTGTACAACCTAATAATCTTTATGGACCAAATGATAATTTTACAGATGATTCCGCTCACGTTATTTCCTCATTATTAAGAAAACTTCACTTTGCAAAGATAAAAAATCTTGAAAATTGTACTATATGGGGAACTGGCAAACCAAAAAGAGAGTTTCTTTTCGTAGATGATTTAGTTGATGCACTTATTATGATATCAGAATATTATGATTCAATTGAGCCGATTAATGTAGGCTCAGGTGAAGAAATCAGAATTAAAGATCTAGCATATTTAATTAAGGAAATAGTAAAATATAACGGAAAACTAATTTTTGATGAGAGTTATCCAGATGGTGTTATGAGAAAATTTTTAGACTCATCAAAAATAACAAATTTAGGTTGGAAGTCTAGAATAAAGTTAGAACAAGGTCTTAAGAGAACATATAATTGGTACAAAAAAAACAGTAGTTAGTTTATGCCACTTTTTTTCTTTTCACTTTTTGCATGTTTTTTTGTAATACTCTCTTCACCATCTTTTTTTCCAATTATTGAGAATGATAGTTTTTCTTATATAAATAATGAAAGTATAAGACTGTCATTATATCCATATTTAATTGATCTTTTCGAAGAAAATCTAAAAAGAGTCATATATTTTCAAATCATTGTATTTTCAATAAGCATTGCATCAATAACATTAGCTTTAAAAAAAAAAAAAATTTGTTTAACACTAATTTTAATTTACCTATTTTTTATTTTAGCAAATATTTATTATACATCTTTTACAAAAACAATTTTGACAGAGTCATTATTTATTTCATTTATAAATTTTTCGGTTGCAGTAATAATTATATATAAAGATACAAAGTTCAAAAATATTTTATCTATACTTCTCGGACTATTTTTAGGTTTAATTATTTCTTTAAGACATGAGGCATTGATTGTCGCTTTATTAATTTCGTGTATGTTTATTTATTTTGAAATTGCGAGAAATAGCAAAAGAATAATAATATTCTTTCTAACGCTTTTAATTATCCCAATATTTGAAATCAATAAATTTTATTCAGAAAATATTACTAGAGATTCCGTGATTGAAAAAAGTATTAAAGGAAAGATTTTTATGTTATCTGGTTTTGAAGATTTTGACTATTCAAAACTTTCTTTTATACAACAGTCCTATATTGATGAGTCTATAGCTAGTTCAAAAAGAATTAATAGATTTCTTAATCAAATAAAAAATCCATATCTCAGAAATAACCTTTATTCAGATTATGAAGTAGTTGCTCAATATCAATTGAATGAATTTACTAATAATAAGTCTGAAAATGATATATACACCAGAGAATTTAAGAAAAATTTACTGATTGATATTGTAAAAAGTAATCCAATGATTTTTATTAAATTGTCGTTTTATCATTATTTAACACTATGGATGCCCGGTGGAAAACAAATATTCTTAGGTAAATCAATAACGAAAAATAAATCTGAAATTCCTTTTGATAAGTTACTCCAGAAATCTTCAGGAGATATTAAGTCATTTAGAAGTTATTATCTTTTATTAGGATTAGTGTTTTTTCAGACATTAATGATCTTTTCAATAATTTCAATGGTGTTTATTATTATCAATTTATTTAGCAAAAGATTCGTAGAAGATATCTATTTTAGTTGCTTCACATTAATTATTCACACTCATTTATTAACAATCAGTTTTCTGAATATCGGTTCTCCCAGATATCTAATGCCAGTTTATTCTTTAATTTTGATCTGCTTGATTTTAGCTATAGATAGGTATTTAATGAAAAATAAATAGTTATTATGGACTTTTATCAAGGTATTGATTTATTGGATATAAGAAGAATTAGAAAAGTATATTCTAATTATGGCAAAAAATTTATTCATAAAATTTTTTCTAAAAGTGAAATAGGCGCTTTGAATAAAAGATTTGCTAAACAACGACTAATCGAAAAGATATCTAGTGCCTTCGCAGTTAAAGAAGCAGCATCTAAGGCTCTTGGAACTGGTTTTCGTGAAGGAGTGAATTTTACAGACTTCGAATTATTTTATGATTCTAATAACAGACCCTTTATTAATATTAATCCAAAAATAGATAAAAGATTTAGGAGGAACAGCACTGGAAAAGTAAACTCTTTTGTTTCAATAAGTAATGAAAAAAATTTCGTTATCGCAATTGTTACAATAATCTCTTCATGAGTTAGTTTTTTATTTATTAATTTCTGATTTTACCATTTCAGACACCAATGATTCAAAAGTTCTTTTGGGTCTCCAACCAAGCAGTCTTTCTGCTTTACTATAGTCACCTTCTAAAAGATCAACTTCGGTTGGTCTAAAGTACTTCTTATCTACTTTAACTATTACCTCTTTTGTTTTTGAATTTACTCCTACTTCCTTTAACCCTTTTCCTGACCACTGAACTTTGATTCCTACTTCTGCAAATGCAAGTTCTACAAAATATCTAACAGTATATGATTTTCCTGTAGCTAAAATAAAATCATCTGGTTTTTTTTGCTGTGTTATCATCCACATCCCTTCTACATAATCCTTAGCGTGTCCCCAATCTCTTTTTGCATCTAGATTTCCAAGAAAAAGACATTTTTGGTTTCCCTTTTTGATAGAGGCAACTGCTCTACATATTTTTCTCGTAACAAAAGTTTCTCCTCTTACAGGACTTTCATGATTAAAAAGAATGCCATTTGATGCATGTAGTCCATATGCTTCTCTATAATTAATAGTTATCCAATAAGAATATAACTTTGCTACTCCATAAGGACTTCTCGGGTAAAACGGGGTTAACTCATTTTGAGGAATCTCATTCACGTTTCCAAAAAGTTCTGAGGTTGATGCTTGATAAAATCTCACATTCTCTGAAAAATCAAGTATTCTAATTGCTTCTAGAAGTCTAAGTGTCCCTAAAGCATCTGCATTCGCTGTATACTCTGGCGTTTCAAAACTAACTTGAACATGGCTTTGTGCTGCTAAATTATATATTTCGTGAGGTTGAACTTCTTTGAGAAGTCTTATAAGGTTTGTAGAATCAGTCATATCACCATAGTGAAGAAAAAAATCTGTTTTTTCTTCATGCGGATCTTTATAGAGGTGGTCAATCCGTTCGGTGTTGAAAGATGAAGACCTTCTTTTTATTCCATGAACTACATAGTTTTTATTTAAAAGAAATTCAGATAACAGAGCTCCATCCTGACCAGTTACTCCAGTAATAAACGCTTTTTTTTTCATTCTAAAATATATACAGAATATTAATAATTCTCAAACAATTCATGATTTTTTTTTTATTCTTCCGTAAATATCCTCTAGTCTTATTATATCATCTTCTTTTAGATAGTTCCCAGTTTGAACTTCAACTAAGGTTAAAGGTTTTGATGTTTCATTAGCTAATCTATGTATCTGACCTTTTGATATAAATGTTGATTCATTAGTTTTTAAAATGAAAGTTTTTTTTCCTTGGGTAACAGTTGCATTTCCCTCTACAACAACCCAATGTTCCGAACGTTTTTTGTGATACTGAAGCGAAATTTTACTTTTAGGATATATTCTCAGAATTTTTATTAAAAAACCATTGTCGGAGTAAATAGTTTTATATTCGCCCCATGGTCTAAAAACTGATTGGTTGGAAATAATATTTTTAACATTCTTTTTTAAAACCCTTTCTGTTAAAAGTTTTAGGTTTTTATCATTACTTTTCTTTGAAATCAAAAGACCATCATTATCTTCAATAATAATCATATTTTCTAAACCTATTGCAGCTACTTTTTTATTTTTACTAAGTATGATAGAGTTGTGCACATCATATAATTCTACATTTTTGCTCTCATAAACATTACCATTGTTATCTTTTTTCTTAAATGACCAGATACTCTCCCAGGAACCAACATCAGACCAATCATGATTAAGAGGAACTAAAGCTCCTTTTTTAGTTTTCTCCATAAGGGCAGTATCAATGGGCTCACTTTTAAACTTATTAAAATACTTTTTTTGAAAAATATAAAAATCAAAATCCTTAATCATATGCTGGTAGTTCTTTTTTGCAATATCAATACTTTTTCTGGCATGTAGTTCACATTCCTTAATAAAGGTTTTTGCTGAAAAGAAAAAAATTCCTGAGTTCCAAAAACAGTTATCTTCTTTAATAAGGCGAGTGGCAATTTTTTTGTCTGGTTTTTCAATAAATCTATCAATTAAATAACCATTCCTTTTTTTTTCAGAAGTTTTAATATATCCAAAAGATGTGTTTGCGTTGTTTGGCTTTAATCCAAATGTGGTTATAAATCCATTTTCTGCTAAAGTAATTGCATTTTTAATAGAGACAATGAATTTTCTTTTGTCGACGATAATATGATCTGCTGGTAATATCAAAATAAGAGGATCTAAATATTTATTGGCAATATGTAATACGCTCAGAATAGCTGAAGCCATAGTGTTTTTAGAGTTTGGTTCTAGAAGAATAGAATCAAATTTTATTTTACTTTCTTTTAACTCCCTCTTTATAAGAAATCTATGTTCGTAGTTTCCAATAATTGTAGGTGAATCAAAGTTTTTATCAGCTATTCTTTTTAGTGTATTTGTTAGAAGAGACTTAGAATTCTCGATTGATAAAAATTGTTTTGGGAAATTTGGTTGTGAAGACGGCCATAATCTTAGACCTTTTCCACCAGACAAGACAACGGGAAAAATCTTTTTAATCATCCTTGAAAAATGTTTTTTTTTGAAAAAATAGAAATAGAGTACATGTTTCACAATTATTTAGTTTTTTTTTATCAAATACAATTTTTTTTTTATTTTTATGTACTATCTTAATCATAATGCTTTATTATGATTGATCTAATTTATGTGTGATAATAATCAAATAACAAAAGATTTACTTAAAAGATTTAAAAAACTTCGAAAAACTACTGTTGATTTTACGAATAATCTTGACGCCGAGGATATGGTAATACAAACAAATGAGTTTGTTAGTCCAACCAAATGGCACTTAGCTCACACTACTTGGTTTTTTGAAAACTTTATTTTGAAAAAGAAGAGAAACTATAAAATATTTTGTAAATCCTTTAACTATCTCTTTAATTCTTATTACAAGCAAGTAGGAACTTATAATCCGAAACTGCAAAGAGGCTTTATAAGTAGACCTTATTTAAACGATATTTTTAAATATAGGGAGTATGTTGACGAAAAAATTATTGAGCTTTTAAACAAGAGTAATGTCGATGAAGATATACTCTTTCTTGTTGAACTAGGTATAAACCATGAACAACAACATCAAGAACTAATGATAATGGATATATTAAATGTTTTTTCAAGTAATCCTACCTTGCCTAATTTTTTAAATAAAAAAACTAAATTAAAAAAGAAAGTTTATTCCAATGTATTTTGGAAAAAAAATATAAAAACCACATTAAATTTTGGTGCAAATAATAATTATTTTGCCTATGATAATGAATATCCAAGAGGAACATGTGATCTTCTTCCTTTCGAATTATCTAAAAACTTTGTAACTAACTCTGAATGGCAGGAATTTATCGACAATGATGGTTATAATAGATCTGAGTTTTGGCTCTCTGATGGTTGGGAATTTATAAAAAAGTTCAATATAGGGAAACCTCTTTATTGGATTGATGAGGATCACGAGTTTACACTATATGGTCTAGAAAAAATGATTAAAGATAAGCCAGTATCAAATATAAGCTTTTATGAAGCGTATGCATTCTCTAAGTATAAGAAGAAAAGGTTACCATCAGAATTTGAACTTGAATTATATTTACAAAGTCATAAAAAAAGCGGCAACTTTATGGAAAATAATTGTTTTGAACCCATTGCTTTTGATGAAAATGAACTTGAACAGAATGCATATGGTAATCTTTGGTCTTGGACTTCAAGTAATTATAGCCCATATCCTGGATATAAACCCTTTCAGAATAAATTAAGCGAGTATAACCAAAAGTTTATGTGTAATCAATTTGTTCTCAAGGGAGGATCATTTTCAACACCTAAAGATCATATTAGGGCCTCTTACAGAAATTTTTATTATCCAACTGACAGATGGCATTTTTGTGGCCTTAGGTTAGCTAATGATTTAGATTTATAATGAATAATCTTAATTTTATTAATCTAAGCAAAGCATCTCTTTGTGAAAGTGAGGAGATTTTGAGTGGACTCAAAGACAAAAAGCAAAAAAAGATAAATTCAAAATTTTTCTATGATAAAGAGGGTTCAAGGCTTTTTGATAAAATAACAAAACTTGATGACTACTATCCAACAAGAAAGGAACTTGAAATTCTTGAAAGTAAAAAAGAATTTTTTAAAAATTTATTACCTGAGAAGGCATCAATTATTGAATTTGGCAGTGGATCAAATATAAAAATTAAAAAATTATTGAAAGCTATGAAGAGTCCAAAGCATTACATACCAATTGATATTAGTCACGAGTTTTTATTGTTTAATGCTGAAAATATTGCAAAAAATTTCCCTTACATGTCAGTAAAAGCTGTTTGTGCCGATTATAAACAAATAAATTTACTGAAGGAAATAATTAATCAAAATGAAAATATTGTTGGTTTTTTTCCAGGTTCAACTATTGGTAATTATAATCCCGAAGAAGCGAAGATGCTTCTAATTAATTTTTCAAAAATCATAGGAGCGGAAAATTTCCTAATAATTGGTGTGGATTTGAGAAAAGAAAAAGACGTCATGGAAAAAGCATATAACGATTCGGAGGGAATAACAGCTGAATTTAATAAAAATATTCTTAATGGTGTAAATAGAATATGTGGTTCCATATTTGATTCAAAACTTTTTTCTCACAAAGCTTTCTTCAATGACAAGAAAAGTAGAATAGAAATGCATTTAGTGAGTAAAAAAAAGCAAATAGTTAAAATATTAAATACAGAAATTTATTTCAGAGAAGGAGAGACTATTCATACTGAAAATTCTTACAAATACACTATAAGCAGTTTTAAAAATTTGGTAGAATTATCAAATTTTGAAATTGTAGATGTCCTTAAAGATAACAAATCCTTCTTCGGCGTGTTTATTATGAGAGTAAAAAGTATTTGAAATATATTAATTTTAATAATGCAGGATCCAGTAAACCACTCAATGTCGTTAATAAGGAGATAAACAGCTTTTTAGAAATTGAGAAGCATTATGGTGGATATTACGCCGTTCTCAAATACAAAAAAAAAATAAATGCTTTTTATAATAATCTTTCCAAATTAATAAATTGCAAAAAAAAAGAAATTTCATTTTTAACTAGCACAACACTAGCTTGGAATTTATTTTTTAATTCACTGAAAATAGATCAAAATCAAAACATTCTTATTTTTGAAAATGAATATGGAAGCAATCTGATTTATTACAAAAATAAAAGACATAACACTAAAATTGTAAATATAAAAAAAAATGGAAAGGTCTGCTTTGAAGATTTAAAAAAGAAAATTAATAAAAATACCAAAGTTGTGTCTTTGTGTCACGTGGCCTCGCAATGTGGAAATAGAATTGAAGTAGAAAAGATTTTTAATTACATAAAACAGCTTTTTCCTCAAATAATTTGTGTCCTTGATGCATGCCAATCCATTGGACAAATTGAAGTTGATGTCAAAAAAATTAATTGTGACGTTCTTGTTGGTTCTGGAAGAAAGTATCTTAGAGGTCCTCGAGGGACAGGTTTTATTTATATCAATGATAAAATAAGAGAAAAAATTAATCCAATAATTTTGGATATGAAAAATGCTGAAATAATAAGAGATAAAATAAAAATTAAAAAATCCAATATTTTTGAAAATTTTGAATTCTCACCATCTCTTCAATTAGGATTTAGTAAAGCTATCGAAAAAGTTAATAACTATGGAATAAATAAAATTGAAAAAAATATTATTTTTAAAAGTAAATTTTTTAGAAAGAAACTAGAAAATTTTCATCAAATTACATTCTTTGAGAATCTAGATACATTGACTGGTATTAATACATTAAAAATCAAAGGTATAGATTCACTTCAAATTTATAAATACTTACTATCAAGAAGAATTCTTTGTTCTGTAACAAAATCTTCATCAAGCTTATTATATTTTAAAAAGCTAAAAGTTAAGGATTTACTAAGAATATCTTTTCATCAATATAATTCTTATGATGATATAAATTATTTGGTTAAATGTTTAATTGACTTAATTAAAAAAAAAGCAATTATATAAATATGAATGTAGAGAAATTTATAAGACTGATTCAAGTTACTTCTGTACTGATAATTCTTGCAGGTGCAGTTATAGGTTTCATTAGCGAAATAAATCTTATGATAGAAAAAATGAAAGTTGAACTTGCAGATCTTTTACTTCTTTTCATTTATGTCGAGGTTATGGGGATGATAAGAGTGTACCTTCTTAATGAAGAAATACGAATTACATATCCTCTTATTATTGCAATAACAGCTATCTCAAGACTAATAATACTCCAAAAAAAGGATCTCGATCCATCTATTCTTATTTATGAATCTGTAGCAATACTCATAATAGCTGTAGCAATTATCGTGTTGAGATTGAGATACTTGACTTTTCTTAAGCCAAAGAGGAATTATAAGTAATTATTAAATTTTAATGAATTCAAAGTTTATTAAAAAAATTTTTTTTTTCAACACTTCTTCCTTTATTTTTTTTGGACTACTTTTCTTATTTTTTCCTAGCTTAGATATTTATTTTTCAAATTTCTTTTTTATTGAAAATCAATTTATTTCAGAAAAATTTACAATAATTAAGGTTTTTAGGGTCTATTTAAAAAATCTTATGATTTTTATTCCAGTTCTATCTTTAATTATACTATTCATAAACTTTATTAATAAAAGACAGAATATAAGAAAATTAATAAATCAGAGAACCAAGTTTGCATTAGTAGGATTGGTTGTTGGACCAATCCTTGGTTGTGGAATAATTGCCAACTTGTATTTCAAGGATACTTGGGGTAGAGCCAGACCTGTTCATATCGAGGAGTTTGGTGGAGAGAAAATTTTCACACCAGCTTTTCTTAAGTCTGATCAGTGTGAAAAAAATTGTTCTTGGATAAGTGGTGAAACCTCTGCAGCTTTTTCTTTAACTGTTGGTACAATATTACTAAAAAATCCTATCTTTTTTTTATCAAACGTATTTCTGGGTTTGCTTGTTTTTTTTTGTAGACTTTCTATGGGAGGGCATTTTTTTAGTGATAATATTTTTGCAATGATTTTTATGATTTATTTAGCGATATTATACAAATATATAATTTATTTTTATTTAAAGAAGAAACTATTTTATGAAAAAAGTTCTAATAATAACTGATGAAAAAAAAAGTAGTTATAATCAATGTGATTCTCTTTTATCTTATTTAAAAAAAAAAGTTAAACTA
>CACCYL010000013.1 GCA_902550225.1 uncultured Alphaproteobacteria bacterium | reverse complement strand
ATTATTTCATTAATAATTTTGATGATGTGATGAAGAGCATGAAAAAATTTTTATTGATATTTAATTTTATTTTTTTCTCTACCCCCTCATTTGGTATTGAGATGTTAGGAAAATCAATCAAGTGCGAAACACAAAGCAAAACAATTAGGGGTTATCCATTCTTCTTTTTTTTTGAAAATGAAACCAATGTTAAGAGTTTTTTTATATCTAAGGAAAATTTAATACAGTTTCACAATCTTGACTACAAAGATGTTGATTCAAATTATATTGAAATAAGATATGTAGGTAAAATAAATAAAAGCGATTTAATTTTGATACATGCTAAAGGTAGTAGGGAATACATTTGTAGTTTCTTGCAGATTGAAGAAAAAATATATAAAGAGTTGAATAAATTTATTGATAATTAAATTATTTAAATTTAGAAATAATTTTAATGAGTACCTTATTATTTACTAGGGAAGCTCGACCCTTTTTTCGCATTCAAAAGGATATGTAATAACTCCTTCTTTAAATGATTTATCTTTTTCGTAACATGAAATATTATTAGGTCCGTTGGCCCAATACTTATGAGGGTCAAGTGATCTATAAAAATCCTTAATAAAATATTTACAACCCCAATTATCTTTTTTTTCGCAATATTCTTGCCCAATTTGGAGATGTAAATGACGAACTCTTGCCATACAACGATATTTAACTTTTATTGGTAATTTTGCAATAACATCTCCTCGTTTTACAATATCATTTTCATTAACTTTAAATTCACCAACGTGACCATATATTGCAATAAGATTTTTTCCATCTAGAGCTTTTCCGTGATCGATAACTATCGTAGCACCCCAACAATCTTCGACTATTGTTTCTAAAACCTTTCCATCAGCAATTGCAATTATAGGTTGATTTTTAAAACCAATAATATCAATGCCCTGATGAATAGTGTCCCTTGGACGTGTATTTACTCCACTCATGCTTCCAAAATCTGAGAGTATTGGATTAACTTCGAAGCCTTCTGGACTCACGTCTTTAGCATATTGTTTACAATATTCGAGAATTCTATTAAACTCACCTACATAGCCTGGGTGATCGTCATACCATCCTAATGAATTTTTACACTGAGAGGGAATATCATTTAATTTGGGTTGATTTTTATCATCATTTGCAAGCAAACAAGAAAATGAAAAAAAGAATACAATTAATATAATTAAAATATTTAGACAGAGACAGTTTAAATTTCTAATTGAAGGCATAATATTTATATATGATTTAAATTAATTTTATAAAGAAAAAATTTATTGAATTAAATTAGTTTTTTATTAAAAATTAAAATTAAAAATTTGCTTAATTTATTTGAAAGGCTTATTAGATGTTAAGTGTTTATCTATCAGGAGAAATCCATACTAATTGGCGTGAAGAAATAATTGATCTTTGTCAGAAAGAAGATTTAAAAATAAAGTTTTCTTCACCTGTTACTAATCACGATGCTTCAGACAATTGTGGTGTAGAGATTTTAGGTGATGAAGAAAAAAACTTTTGGAAAGATAATAAAGGTGCCAAAATTAATTCTATTAAAACAAAAAAATCAATAAAAGATAGTGATGTTGTTGTTGTAAAATTCGGAGAAAAATATAGACAATGGAATGCTGCGTTTGATGCAGGTTATGCTTCAGCTTTAAATAAGTCTATCATTGTTATCCATAAGGATGAGCATCAACATGCACTAAAAGAAGTAGATGCTTCAGCCTCTGCAGTGGCGGCAGACCAACATCAAGTTGTAAGAATTTTGAAATATATTTTAGAGGGATCATTATAATCTAATTTGCAAATACCAAAATTATATTTAAAAAGGTTTTTATAATTCAATTTTTAATCTTATAAAGTTTACAAAGCCTAGCGAAGTTTAGATATATTTAGTAAAAGCCACAACTAAAGCTTTTACACATAAATTTTTGTTTTAGTATCTTTATACTTCAATAAAAAACTCATTTATTCAAAAAGTTATCGTTCTTTTTTGATATAATTTATATATAAATTTAGCCATTCATTTTCAGTTAAACCCTCAAGCTTGGTATTACCGGTTTCTTCAGATTCCCAATCTTCTAGTATATAGTCAGTAAAATCTAAGTTTATTTTAACAAGAATGTCACAAAATTTATCTAATGAAATTTTATTATCCATTACATAATGATAAATAATTTTTTTTTGTTTAAAAGAGCAAAGTTTTGGTAATAATGAAAAGGATATATTAAAGTGAAAAAGTTTTTACCATTAATTATAATTCTTACATTAATAATTTACGGAATTTACAGTAGTACAAAAAAAAAAATTAACAGAATGGAACAACCTTTATTTAACAAGAAAATATAGATTATTTCTTATCTGTTTATAATCTTTTTATTACTAGGAGGGAACCTGTTCCACATAAAAATTGTCCATATTAGACAAAGAATATAACTAATCAAAAAAAATTCTTTTGGAAAATTCCAATAAAGCAAGTTTTGCAACCAACTGTTTACAAATGTATTAGAAATAAAAATGCCTCGTAAATTATGTTCAATTAATGTCAATGGACATGTAATACCAAAAATTGTTTCTGTTGTGACGAGAAAGATTAAAAATAAATGAGTTGATCTTAATTTCCTATTTCTGGGCCAGTTCCACCTAAATTTATATCCGATAGGAATAATTACAAATAAACTGGTAATAAAAACGACTATTCCAAAATGAAAAATTAAAACTAAATCTGCTAAATTATCTTGTGTCATTTAACTAAAATTTATAGGTATGTTTATAAATTAGTTATTTTTATAAACTCTCTCACAAAGCAATTTATTTAAAAAGTGAGCACTAGTCCCATTTGCAAATTTTTTCCACTTTTTACTAGGGTTTCCAGTATAAAAATTTTTACCTTGTCCCATTTTTTTACTATAAAGTTCATAGTTTAAGTCTCTAATCATTAAATTATCACAGTCAAGCTCTGAATGTGAAACAAAGGAAAAAACATTATTTGTTTTTTTTTTGTTATAATTGACTAGCTGGCTGTAAAAAATTCGATTCTTCTTCCTTATTATCGACGAACTGTCTAAAAACAAATCTCCTTCACTGATTGTAAAAAGTTTAATCCATTCTGCATTTGAAGACATTGGGTTTAAAAAACACACTAGGAAAAAAAGTACAATTAATTTTTTCATTATTAGAGATTAAAATATGTTTGTAATTTTTTCAAACAAATATAAGTAAACTTGACACAAAAAAAAAAAAGATAAATTATAATTAGATGAAATTATTGATATTACTAACATATTTTTTGTTTTCATTCAGTATTTTAGAAGCAAAGGATAATCCAAAAGATCCACACGATGATGATTTAAAAGGAAAAAATTTAATTTGTTACAATGACTCTTTAAGCGTTGAGGACTGGGGTATAAAGTTTTTGAAAAATAATAAAGTAAAGATGTATTCATTAAATAAAGCAATTTATGAAATCTATCAATATAATAGAAAATACAGAACAAATATAAGAAATATAATAATTAGTAAAAATAACAAAATTGAATTTATAATTAATAGATCAAGGTTAGTTTTAGGAAATAAATCGTGTAAAATTGTACTAGGAGATCCTTTAATTTTATTACAAGAAAGAATTAATAGTATAAAAGAAGACAGGAAGGAAAAAAATAGGATTTGATTCTGTTTGTTAAATTTTTAATTCCACTTTTTTTTCTTTCACATTTTGTTTTTTCTGAGGAAATACTGAATTGCAATACAAATAGTAACATAGGTTTAAACTTCTTAGGTAAAGATTATGAGAAGATACTAGATTATTTACATTTAAAAAAATTTAAAATTAAACTATCAAGAAATAGAAGTGATATTATTTTACAGGAAAAGAATAAATTAAAAAAAAATCATTCTCCTAAAACTTCTCATTTTTTTGAGATTGTTATTATAAAGTCTTCTGGTTACCCTATCCCAATGCATTGTTCCTGGGTTCATGATTTAAGGAACTCTAAGATAGAAGATAACGATTTTAATTGTATTGGTGTTCCAGAGAATGACAAAGTTCTTAGTTTGGATTTTAATGGCAATTTTATGTATTCATCAAAGTTTGAAGAATTTGCAAAAAATGGGAGAAATAATAAAACATTACATTCTTTAATTGGTATATGTAAATGATAGTATAAATAAAAAAAGGAGTTTCTTCACAATAACAATGGTAGACAGATTTCAATATAAAGTTATAGATTATGTTAATATTGATCATCATAATTATTCAAGTGTGGAGGAGTTTATTAACGAACTTGGAAACCAGGGCTTTGAATTAGTTGAAGTTATAGATATGGGAGAAAATAATACTAACAAAGACGGAAAAAGCTCTAGATTTAGATATATTTTTAGAAAAAATGCGTAAAAGTATAAAAATTAAAGATTTGAATAATAGGATCTATTTAATAGATGATATTGATCAATTTGCTAGTCATATAAATGAGTATCATGCTCATGGGGTGTCAATTCATGAGGAGAACGGATTTTTTTTTCAAATTGATGATTTTTTTAGAGAAAAAATAAAAAAATTAAGTACAAAGTAATTCTGATGGATATTTTTATCTTTGATAGTCTTTCAAGAAAGAAAAAAGAGTTTATTCCAATTGATGCCAATAAGGTAAGGATTTATGCTTGCGGGCCTACAGTATATGATTATGCACACATTGGAAATGCTAGGATGGCAGTTGTTACCGATCTTTTAGTGAGGGTATTAAAAAAAAAATACAAAAATGTATTATTTGTTTCAAATATCACTGATATCGATGATAAAATAATAAATGAATCGGAAAAATTGAAAATTCCTTTCAAAGAATTAACAAATAAGTTTAGCCAAATTTATAATAATGAAATGTTATCACTAAACGTTGGTCCCCCAGACATTCAGCCAAAGGCAACTGATCATATAGATGATATGATTTTAATGATTGAAAAACTTATAAAAAATGAATGCGCTTACGTAAAGAATAATCATGTTATGTTCAAAGTTGAAAGTTACAAACATTATGGAAAACTTTCAAGAAGAACTCTCGAAGAACAATTAGAGGGATCAAGAATAGAGATTGCAGATTTTAAACAAAATGCTAGAGACTTTATTTTGTGGAAACCAAGTAAAGATGAACAACCAGGTTGGAACTCACCATGGGGAAGAGGAAGACCTGGCTGGCATATTGAATGTAGTACAATGTCTAAAAAATGTCTTGATATTCCGTTTGATATTCACTGTGGAGGTGTTGATTTAACTTTTCCTCACCATGAGAACGAAATTGCACAAAGTTGCTCTGCATTTAAACCTAATTCTGAGCCTGAAAATTTTAGCAAATACTGGTTTCATAATGGGTTTGTGACATTAAATGGAGAAAAAATGTCAAAATCTCTTGGAAATATCCAACTAGTCAATGATTTGCTAAAGAAATATAACGGAGAAACCATAAGATTAAGTCTCTTGAGTGCACATTACAGACAACCATTGAATTGGAATAAGGATATTCTTGAGCAATCTAAAAAAACATTGTTAAGAATAAAAAAAAATTTTGAAAAAATTAAAGTTACAAATTTTAAAATATTTGACATAAATAAAAATGAATTTTATGAAGAATTTCAAAATTCTCTTTTTGACGATTTGAATACTCCAAAAGCCCTTAGCATAATTGGAAAAAATCTAAATAAAATAAAAGAAAAAAATCATGAAGACAGACAAAAGATTGCTCATGCTACTTTTGAAGCTTTGACTTTATTAGGATTGTATAAAGAGAGTAAAAATGATGAGGATTTTGATGACACCTTAATTAAAAAGTTAATTAATGAAAGAAATGAAGCAAGAAAACTAAAAAATTTTGAAAAAGCTGATGAAATTCGCCAAAACTTAAAAAACAAAAATATCGAAATAGAAGACACCAAAGACGGAACAGTATGGACAAAGTCAAAATAAAGAACCCTTTGATTTTGGTAATAATTTTTTCTATAAAGTTTTATCAAATTTTTATTTCTCCACTTCTCTCAAATAATTGCAGATTTTATCCAACCTGTTCACAATATTGTTTGGAGTCTCTAAAAAGATTTGGTTTTTTTAGAGGGATTTTTTATAGTTTTATGAGAATTAAGGACTGTCATCCTTTTGGTAAGAGTGGATTTGATCCAGTTAAAGAAAATATAAAATTTAAAAGAGTAACATCCTCGCATATAAAAAAACTAAGACAGAAAAACTTATATAGAGATCTTCCAAATTCCTTAGCAGATTATAAAGAGGACAATTATCCAAATACCAAACACTATGCCATCCTTAAAAACGAAAGCGTAGTTTCAGCTCTGACGATTATTGAGCGTACAACAAATAAAAAAAAATCAGCTCAGTTAAGAGGAATGTTTACCGCACAAAAAGAATTGAAAAAAGGTTATGGTTCTCTTTTAATAAATAAAGTAAGTTTTAAATTAAAAAAAGAAAACATAAATTTAATTTGGTGTAATTCAAGAATAAATGTAATTGATTTTTATAAGAAGAATAAATTCAAAGAAATTGGTAAAAAATTTAGTATAAATTTACTAGGTGATCATAAAAAGTTAATAAGAAAGCTGTAAATGAAGGAGAAAATTCAATTAAATGTTTTAGGTGATAAATTAATTACTTGCTCAAAAGAACCTCTGACTGGATATAGAAGAAATGGTTGTTGTGATGCTCATGACAGCGATTATGGCAAACATCTGATTTGTGCTATTCTGAATGAAAAATTTTTAGAATTTCAATTCTCCAAAGGAAATGACTTGATTACTCCAAAAAAAGAAATAAACTTTCCTGGTTTGAAGCCGCAAGATAGGTGGTGTGTATGCGCCGAAAGGTGGGTGGAGGCGTACAATCAATCCTGTGCTACACCAATAGTTCTTGCAGCAACCCACATCGACATTTTAAAAATTATTGACTTCAAAATATTAAAAAAGTTTGCAATAGATTTAAACTAAAATTATTATCTTGAAATGCCAAAGCTGTTAATAATTTCATCTACGAAAAACTCTAACTTTGATTTGTCCAAAAGTATTAAGAGTTATATTAAAGAAACAAAAGATTTGAATTGCGAAATTGTCTCATTAGAGGATTTCGATTTACCTCTTTACACCCCTACACTTGAAGAAAAGTTTAAAAAAAATCAGTCTTTTCCGCAAAATATTGAGAAATCCAAAAATTTGATTTGCTCCTCAAATGCAATTATATGGTGCAGTCCAGAGTATAATGGAGGGATTTCACCTATTGTTACCAACGCAATAGCATGGATTAGCAGAGCAACTGAAGATTGGAAAGAGGGGTTTAAAGATAAACCATCACTTATATGTACTTCTTCTGGAGGCAATGGAAAAAATTTTATTGAAGGGTTTCGAATACAGCTAAATTACCTTGGGTCCAGAGTTTTTGGAGAATCATTGATTCAGACAAAATCCAAAGAAATTCAAAAAGAAGAATTCTGTTCGGTTTTAGATAGTTTTTGTAAAAATATTTGAAAAGGTGGTAAAGAATTTTTTTTTAAGTCGTTAAATACTATGCAAGCTTGCTTTCCATTAACTGCAAAAAAGGGGTGGTAACACCCCTTTTTTTTTGTATATCTAATGAATTTATTAATGAAACAGAATAATATTGGTATTATTTGACTTATATAAAGAATAAAATTGTATGACTTCAAAGTTTGATTTATTTGTAATTGGAGGCGGATCGGGTGGCGTAAGGGCAGCGCGATACGCTTCTTCGCTTGGAATAAATACTGGCATAGCGGAGGGGTCTCTCCTTGGAGGTACTTGTGTAAATAAAGGGTGTATTCCTAAAAAACTTTATTCATTTGCTTCTCATTACAGCGAGGAATTAAACTTAATGGGATCATTTGGTTGGAAAATCGACAAGTCAAAATTTAGTTGGAACAAACTTGTTACAAATAAAAAGAAAGAACTTTTTAGACTTAATAGTATCTATCAAAATTTGCTTGAAAACTCAAATGTAAAAATCTTTAAAGATTATGCTGAATTTGTGGATCAAAACACTTTAAAGGTTGGAAAAAAATATATTCAATCAAAAAATATTTTGATTGCAGTTGGCACGAAACCGAAGGAACTCAATAAATTTAGCAACGTGAATGTTTTATCATCAGATGAAGCATTTGATTTAAAAAAATTACCCAAAAATATTTTAATTATGGGGGGAGGATATATTGCAGTCGAATTTGCTTCAATTTTTAATGGATTGGGTGTTAACACAACTTTATGTGTAAGAGGTAAAAGGATATTAGGTGATTTTGATAAAGAGATATCTAAATTTATAATGCAACAAATGCAAGAAAAAGGTGTAAAAATAATAGTAGAAGATTTTCCTGAAAGAATTCAGTTAAAAGGAAAAAGTTATCAAGTTTTTTTTAAAAATAACACCAGAAGATATGAAAAAGTTATGGGAGCTTTGGGTCGTATTCCAAACATATCAAAATTGAAAATTGAAAATGCGAAAATTAAACTCAATTTAAAAGGTGCCATACATACGGATAATTTATTTAAAACATCCGTTAAAAATATTTATGCTATTGGGGATGTCATAGACAAAGTACAACTTACACCGGTTGCCATTTCGGAAGCGATGACTTTTGTAAATAACCTTAAATCTTCTAATAAAAAGAAGTTCAACTATAAAAATATTCCAACTGCTGTATTTTCTAATCCAAATTATGCATTTGTCGGTTGCTCTGAAAATGAAGCTAAAAAGATTTATAAAAAAATCAAAGTTTATAAATCTCAATTTCGATCTCTAAAATTTTCAATGTCAAAATCAAAGGAAAAAGTTCTAATTAAATTAATTACTAACGCTTCAAATGACAAGATAGTTGGTTTACATTATGTAGGAGAAAATGCTGCAGAGATTATACAAGGTTTTTCAGTTGCTGTTGTAAATGGTTTGACAAAAAGTCAACTTGATAAAACAATTGGAATCCATCCAACATGTGCGGAGGAGTTAGTTACTTTAAAAACGTAATATAGAATATTAATTTGTATTTTAATTACTAAATTATTATAAGTTAGGATTATGAAAGAAAATTGGTCACCTCAATCTTGGAAATTTAAGAAAGCTTTACATCAGCCTGTATACGATAATGTTACAAAGTTGAATAAAATAACAAAAAAGATGAAAAAACTTCCACCTTTGGTCTTTGCAGGTGAGGTAAGAGAACTGAAATGCGAATTAGCAAAATGTGCTGATGGAAAAGGTTTTCTGCTTCAAGCTGGAGATTGTGCAGAGAGTTTTGCTGAGTTTCATCCAAATTACATTAGAGATACATTTAGAGTAATTATGCAGATGGCGGTGATTTTATCATTTGCATCAGGGGTTCCAGTTGTAAAATTAGGCAGACTCGCCGGTCAATTTGCCAAACCAAGATCCTCTCCAATTGAAAAAAAAGGTGACTTGGAACTTCCAAGCTATTTGGGGGATATGATTAATTGCATTGATTTTTCAAAAAAAGCACGTGAACCTGACCCCGAGAGAATGATTCAGGCCTATAATCAAGCTGCCTCAACTCAAAATCTATTAAGGGCATTTGCTTATGGCGGTTATGCTGATTTGTCTACTATTCAGAGTTGGAATCTTGATTTTGTAAAAAAATCAAAACAGGGTTCAAATTTTAAAAACTTAGCCAATAGAATCTCAGAATGTTTAAATTTTATGAATGCCTGTGGTGTGAACAATCAAAATGTAAGACAACTCTCTGAAACAAACTTTTATATTTCTCACGAAGCTTTGCTTCTACCATATGAGTCTGCATTTACAAGAATAGATAGTACAACTGGAGATTGGTATAATGTTGGTGCGCATATGTTATGGATTGGTGATAGAACAAAAGATTTAAATGGTGCGCATGTTGAGTTTTGTTCCGGAATAAGTAATCCTATTGGAATTAAAGTTGGACCAACAACAGAACATAACGAATTGGTAAAGGTTATTAATAGAATTAATCCAAAAAATGAAGAAGGAAAAATTGTTTTGATTGTTAGAATGGGAGCTGGAAATATCGAAAAACTTTATCCACCAATTATAAAAGCAATAAAAAAAAATAAACTTAGAGTGGTTTGGTCATGTGATCCAATGCATGCCAATACAGAGAAAGCTAAAAGTGGATATAAAACACGTATTTTTAAAAATATCTTGTCCGAAGTAAAATCGTTCTTCAAAGTTCACAATAGTGAAGATATATATGCTGGCGGCATACACTTAGAGATGACAGGACAAAATGTCACCGAATGCATGGGAGGCATGCAGAAAATTTCTGACAAAGATCTAAGTAGTAGATATCATACGCATTGCGATCCAAGGCTAAATGCCTCTCAATCAATTGAATTGGCTTTCTTAATAGCTTCTCACTTAAAGAAAATCAAATAATAAAAGGAGATTTGTTATAAAGATTTTTGTTTCTCAAAAAAATACAATAGTTGGTGATATCGAGGGAAATTTTGAGATTTTAAAAAAGTCTTACAGTGAGGCAGTTTTACAAAACTGCGATCTCTTTTTGACATCTGAATTGTCTCTTACCGGTTATCCTCCTCAAGACCTTTTATTACGAAAAGATTTCTTAGAGAAGGTGGAGATTTTTAAAAAAAAAATAATAAATCTTACTAAGAAGAAAAAAACAATCTTTGCACTAAGTATCCCACTTTCAAAAATAAATGAAATTACAAATGCATTGCTTTTAGTCCAATCGGGAAAGATAATATATTCGGTTCAAAAAAAGATCTTACCGAATTATGGAGTCTTTGATGAAAAAAGGTATTTTTCATCAACTCAAATAAAGACTGAATATTTTAATTACAAAAATAAAAAAATTGAATTTTTAATATGTGAAGACATGTGGACGAATGACTTTATTAAGAAAAAAAAAGAAAAGTTAGATCTTATTGTTGTTATTAATGCCTCTCCGTTTGAAATTGGGAAGTTTAAGTCGAGACAAAGCCATGCATCGAGAAGGGCAAAACATTTTAAATCCAATTTAGTTTATGTTAATCTAGTTGGATCGCAAGATGACCTCATTTTTGATGGAGGTTCTTTTGTTATGAATAAGTTAGGTGAAATTGTAATTCAAGAAAAATTTTTTGAAGAGTCTGAAACTCATTTTATTTTAGATTCAAATACAAAAAAAAAACAAATTAAGAAAATTAATAAGTTTGAAAATTTATATAGAGCTTTAATGTTGGGTCTAAAAAATTACATGACTAAAAACGGTTTCCGTTTTGCTCATCTTGGATTATCAGGAGGAATTGATTCAGCATTAACTTTGGCTATTTTAGCAGATACAATTGAGAGTAAGAATATTCATTCTTTCTATCTTCCTTCAAAATTCTCTAGTAATGATAGTAAAAAAGACGCAGAATCCCTGTCAAAAAATGTTGGTGTGGAAACTTCTGAAATTTCAATCGAAATTTTACGAAACACGATACTTAAGCATTTAAACCCCATATTTAAAAAATACAAGGAGGATGTTACTGAAGAAAATATTCAATCTAGATTAAGAGGCCTGATCCTTATGGCTTTGTCAAATAAATTAAATTCTCTTCTTATTACAACTGGAAATAAATCTGAACTTGCTGTTGGTTATTCTACACTGTACGGTGATATGTGTGGAGGTTATTCCTTGTTAAAAGATGTTTATAAAACAGACGTATTTGAACTTTGTAGATGGAGAAATAAAAATACTTTGTCATATTTTAAAGTAAAAAGAAACAATATAATTCCAGAAGAAATTTTAACAAAGGAACCCTCAGCTGAACTTAAATATAATCAAAAAGATTCTGATTTGTTACCACCTTACGAAATTTTAGACAAAATTCTTTCATATTTAATTGATGAAAATCGCGATATTAAATTTATTATTAAAAAAGGATTTCACAAAAATGATGTTATGAAAATATGGAAAATGATTAAAAACTCTGAATTCAAAAGATATCAATCTGCTATTGGTCCAAAAGTATCTAAAATGTCATTATCGCAGGATAGAAGATTTCCAATTACCAATAAATTTGATTTATAATGTTAAGATTTGCTCCAAGTCCAACTGGTTTCTTACACATGGGCAATATTAGGGTTGCATTAATCAACTATTTATATGCAAAAAAAAATAATTTAAACTTCTTTCTTCGCATCGATGATACTGATCAAGAGAGATCAAAAACTGAATTCATAGAAGCAATAATTGAAGATCTTGAATGGTTAGGGATCCATTATAAAGAAGTAATAAAACAGTCAGAGAGAATTTCTAAATATAAAGGAATTTTTGATTTCTTGAAAAGTAAAGATTTTATTTATCCTTGTTTCGAATCAGCAGATGAACTTTCCTTAAAAAGAAAGATTCTTTTAAAACAAGGGAAACCACCAATTTATGACAGAACATCTCTAAAACTTAAAAAAAGTGAAATACAGTCATTAATCCAATCTGGTAAAAGACCTCACTGGAGACTAAAGTTAGATGATGAAACTATTGAATGGTCTGATATGATTCACGGAAAAATTGTTTTTTCAAACTTATCAGTTTCTGACCCTGTTGTATTTCGATCAGATGAAATGCCTTTATTTACTATTACATCCGTAGTTGACGATGCTGATACTGAAGTTTCACATATTTTTAGAGGAGACGATCATATTACAAATACAGCAGCTCAAATAAAGTTATTTAAACTTATCGACGCCAAAATACCTGAATTTGGACATTTCCCACTTATTAAATCTATTTCTGGACAGGGTTTGTCAAAAAGATCAGACGATTTTTCGGTTCGGAAATTTAGAAAACAAAAAGTTTCACAATTAGTTTTAATTAATTATCTTCAAAAAATAGGAACCAACCAATCATTTGAAAAGATAGATGATATGGAAACCTTATATAAGAATTTTAATATTAATAATTTTTCTAAAAATTCAGTTTTCTTTGATCCTCATGATATCGAGAGAATAAATTCAAAATATTTAAAAAACTTAGATATTGAAACTGTAAAAGAAACTTTTAACTTAGATTTTGAAAATAAATTTTGGTTAATTATTCGATCTAATATTAATTCAATTGAAGAAGCTAAAGAATGGTTTGATTTGGTAAAAAATGATTTCTTGAAAGAAGATAAAATAATTTTAAAAAAACCTTTGAAATCCACAATGCTTAAATTTATTCCCGAAAAAGTAGACAAGGATTTCTGGTCTGTTTGGACTAATAAGATTTTAGAAAATTTTGAGATTAAACCAAAAGTCCTTTATATTACTTTAAGACAGATCTTAACCGGAAAAAAATATGGACCAAGTATGAATGACTTACTGACATTAATTAGAAAAGATGAGATTATAAAAAGAGTGGAATCAAATTGTGAAGAAGAAGATTAAGTTATACGACAGCACACTAAGAGATGGTGCTCAAACGAAAGGGGTGAACTTTAGTTTAAACGATAAATTAAAAATAATATCATTATTGGATGAAATTGGTATTGATTATATTGAAGGTGGGTGGCCGGGAGCTAATCCTACGGATAATGTATTTTTCCAAAAACTTCCAAAATTAAGTAATTCTAAAGCCGTTGCTTTCGGTATGATGAGAAAATTCGGAAAAAGTTCTCAAAATGACCCCGGACTTAATGCAGTTCTCAATTCTGGTGTTTCAACAGTTTGTTTAGTAGGCAAATCATGGGATTTTCATGTAAAGAATGCTTTAAAAATCCCTTTAAATAAGAATTTGGATATGATTAGCGATACTATTGCATTTGCATCTAAAAGAGTTGATGAAGTCTTGTTTGATGCTGAACATTTTTTCGATGGTTACAAAAATAATAAAGAATACTCATTAAACTCCATTAAAAGAGCCTATGATGCTGGTGCTAATTGGATAATTCTATGTGATACAAATGGTGGAACATTACCACATGAGTTAGAAAATATTTTTAATGAGGTGAAAAAAGTAGTTCCAGAAAGTATGATTGGTGTTCATTTTCATAATGATACAGATAACGCTACGTACAATTCACTAGAATCTATCAGGCACGGAATTACTCAAGTTCAGGGGACTTTTAACGGTCTCGGCGAAAGATGCGGAAATGCAAACCTCATTAATGTTGCTGCTAATGCAATTTTAAAAATGGGTTTCGAATGTAGTTTAAAAAAAAAAATACACAATTTAACATTTGCAAGTAGATTTATTGATGAAACTTTAAATAGAGAGTCTCAAAGAAACCTACCTTTTGTTGGTTCAGCTGCATTTGCACATAAAGGTGGCCTTCACATTGCTGCAGTTGAGAAAGATCCAAGATGTTATGAACACATTGACCCAAAACAAATTGGGAATGAAAGAGTTTTGGTAGTTTCTAATCAGTCTGGAAAAAGTAACATAATAAATAAACTAAAAAAATTAAAAATTAATGTACAAAATAAAGAAAAAAAAGTTGTTAAATTTCTAGAAAAAATTAAAGAACAAGAATTTTTAGGTTATGCGTATGACGGAGCTGAAGCAAGCTTTGAACTTTTAGCAAAAAGAGTGTTTCAGAGATTTAAAGAGTTCTATAATCTTGAAAACTTTAAAGTGTCTGATGAAAAGAGAAAAAATATTAAAAATGAGTTCGTACCGTTCTCTGAAGCAAGAGTAAAGATTTTTGTTGGAAAGAAAAGCTTTTACAGCGCAGCTGAGGGTAATGGACCGATTCATGCTCTGGATATGGCTCTAAGGAATGCTTTAATAAAGTTTTATCCTAGAATAAAAAAATTAAATTTAGTTGATTACAAAGTTAGAATTTTAACACCCCAAGACGGTACGAAAGCTCTTGTAAGAGTAAGAATTGAGTCTAAAAATGACCAACTGAAATGGTCAACAATTGGAGTTTCCCATAATGTTATTGATGCCTCATACATTGCCCTAAATGACAGCATTACATATCATCTTCTGAAATCTAAGTGATCATGAAAAAATCATGTATGCCTGAAATAGTTCTGGTGAATACACAAATACCAGAAAATTTAGGGGCAACTGCCAGAGCGATGTTAAACTTTAATCTCAAAAACCTTCGAGTTGTATCCCCTCTTTTTGAACTTTCGAATGAAAAAATTATTCCACTTTCAGCCGGTGCTGATTCGGTTATAAAAAATATAAAAAAATTCAGCGTTTTCGAAGATTCTGTTAAAGACCTTAACATTCTCATTGCTACAACAAACAGATTAAGATCAGTTAAAAAGAAGCAGATAACTTTTCAAAAATTAAATAAAATTATCTCAAATTCTAAAAATAAAGTAGGAATTATTTTTGGCCCTGAAAAAAGTGGACTTGAGAATGAGCATTTATCAATTTGTGATTATTCTTTAAAGATTAATTCAAACCCAAAATTTTCTTCATTAAATCTTTCCCATGCTGTTTCAATAGTAGCATACGAAATATGGAGAAAAAATTTTCCTAAAAGAATTTTGATTTCGAATGTTAAAAAAAAAAGGGACCTCCAAGCAACTAAAGGTGAGCTTTCCAATTTCCTATTAATTTTACAAGAAAATTTAGAGGAAAACGATTTTTTTTCTGTATTGGAAAGAAAAAAAATATTGGTTCAAAAAATTCGTAATATTTTTACTAAACTCGAATTAACATCGCGAGATATTTCAACGCTTCTTGGAATAATTAAAAATTTAAGAAAAAACAAGTAAAAGTAATTTGACATAAAAAAAATTAAAAGTATATTTCACCCCATGACTAGAATTTTAAAATCAAAATATAAAATTGATAGACGACTTAGATGCAACTTGTGGGGAAGACCTAAAAGCCCATTTAATAGAAGAGATTATCCACCCGGCCTAAATGGACAAAATAGAAAAAAAAAGCCTTCTGATTTCGGGATACAACTTATGGCTAAACAAAAGCTTAAATGCCATTACGGATATATTACTGAAAAACAATTTAGAAATTTATTCTTTAAGGCCTCCAAGATTAAGGGCAATACAAGTGAAAATCTTATAGAATTATTAGAGCGAAGACTTGATGCTACAGTCTACAGAATGAAATTCTCTACTACTATTTTTGCTGCTCGTCAATTTGTAAGTCACGGTCATATTTTAGTAAATGGAAAAAAAGTAACTATTTCATCATATTCTTTAAAAGACGGAGATATTGTCGAAGTTAAAGAAAAAAGTCGAGAAATCCCAGTCTTATTAGAGGCTATTAGCTCCACGGAAAGAGAGACTCCCCAATATTTATCAGTTGATTACGACAAGCTTAAAGGTACCTTCGTAAAGGGTCCTAAACTTGATGAAGTACCGTATCCAGTTGTAATGGAGCCAAACTTAGTTATTGAGTATTATTCAAGATAGCTTGTAGAAAATTCTCTTTAAAAATCTAAAATTCAGATTAGGATTACTTTAATGAATTTAAGTGCTCTAATAATCGCTCGTAATGAAGAAAAAAAAATTGAACATACGCTTAAAGCGTTGAGCTTTGTGGACGAAATTGTTGTGATATTAGATAGATCAGTTGATAGTACAAAGAAAATAGCCTCAAAATATACAAAAAAAATTTACGAAGGTTCATGGAAATCTGAGGGAAAAAGGAGAAATTTTGGTATTTCTAAATGCAGTTCGCAATGGATTTTGGAGATCGATGCAGATGAATTAGTAACCAAGTCGTTAGAAAAAGAAATAATTCAAAAATTGAATTTTAAAGATTTTGATTTTTATTATATTTCTTTGACTAACTTTATTGGTAATAAAAAGGTTACAAAAGGTTGGATGGCTTGTCTTGCCCCTGATGGAAAGTTTTGTTTATTTAGGAAAGGAACAAAAGTTTGGATTGATGGAAGTGTTCATCCGCAATATCAAATTAAAGGAAAAAAAGGAAAGCCTTTTGCAAATTCTTTGAATCATTATTTATCAAAGGATATTTCAGAATTATTGTCAAAGTTTAACAGAAATACTACTTTGTACGCAGACGATTTAAGAAAAGAGGGCAAAAGCCTACATAAGTTGATTTCTGTTAGAAAGATCTTTTCAAGGTTTATTAAATCTTTTATTACAAGAAGAGGGTTTCAGTTTGGTGGGTTAGGAGTTTTAATTGGTATCCTATGTGCTATTTATCCATATGTTTCTGCTATTAAATGCAGAGAGGATAGGATTAAGTTTTAATTTTGAAGTTGATATTTTTTTCTTTTAGAAAGTCCTCAATTTCACCGTTTTCGAGCATTTCCTTTAAAATATCACATCCCCCAATAAATTCTTTTTTAATGTAAATCTGAGGAATAGTGGGCCATTCTGAATAAACTTTTATTCCTTCCCTAAGTTCTATGTCATCTAAAACATTGTAACTTTGATAATTTATCCCGAAGTGATTTAATATTCCAACTACGTTTGCAGAGAAACCACACTGGGGAAAATCTGGAGTTCCTTTCATAAATAAAACTACGTCATCATTTTCGATCATAGTATCAATTTTTTTATCAATATTTGTCATAAATTTTCCTATTTAACTTTCAGAGGTAGTTAGCATTAGTGCATGGAGTGTTGTGCCCATGTGTGAACCAATTGCTTCATAAACCATTTTGTGTTGTTTAAGTTTTGATAAACCTTTAAATTTCTGAGAAATAATTTTAGCGTGATAGTGATTGTTGTCACCTTTAATATCATTAACTTCAATGATAGCATCTGGTATTTTTTTTTTTATAAGTTTAGTTATTTCTTGAGCGCTTAAAGTCATTTTTCAATAAAGTTTTCAAACCATATATTATTATATTTTATAAGCTTTTTTACTGAAATTTCAAATTTTTTTATAATACAAAATTTATCACCACTAACTGTGGCAATTTCTTGAAGCTTTATATTCTCTTTTTTTGCTACTTTTTTAATAATATCTTCATTGTTAACTATTAGTAAATATCTTGATTGATCTTCACCGAATAACCAATTTTTGGAATTTTTTACATTTGAGGGTATTTTTATATTTAAACCTTTTTCATTTCTGATCGCAAGTTCTGCAAGTGCTAAAATAATTCCACCCTCTGAAATATCATGACAACCAGTAACTATAGAGTTGTACTTTTTGATAAAATTTCTAACAAAATTACCATTTTTTATTTCTTCTTTCAGATCAAGGGGAGGGGGAGAGCCAAAATTTTTATTGCAAATTCTGTTAAATTCAGAAAGTTCAAGATGACCATGAGAATTTCCCACAATAAAAATCTTATCACCCTCATTCATTCTTAAACCTTTTGATCGAGAAATATTTTTTATGACTCCAACACCACCTATAACTGGAGTAGGAAATATTGACTTGTTTTTTGTTTCATTGTAAAGAGACACATTTCCTGAAACAACCGGATAATTTAATGCTTCACAAGCAGTTTTTATTCCTTTTATAGCTTCTTTAATTTGATACATAATTTCCTTCTTCTCGGGATTACCAAAATTTAAATTATCGGTTATTGCGATTGGATCAGCACCTGATGCAATAAGATTTCTCCATGACTCTGCAACTCCTATTTCGGCTCCTAACTTTGGGTTAGAATTGCAGTAAATGGGATTGCAATCACATGTTACAGCAATTGCTTTAGTAGAGTTGTGGACCCTGATCACTGCTGAATCACTTTGTTCAGACGAAAAATATGTATCACACATTACAGACCTATCATATTGATGGTAGATCCACTTCTTTGATGAATGGTTTGGACTTGATATTATTTTAATTAAAGCAGATTTGATTGAAAAATTTTTATGATTCTCTTTTTTAAATTTGATAAAAGGTTTTTCAGAAGGACGATCATATTCAGGTGAAGAATCTGCCAAGGGCTTAATAGGTAACTTTCCAACTAAACTATTATTAAAAAAGATTTCCATATTTCCAGTTTTTGTAATAACTCCAATCTCAGCTGCTTCTAACCCCCATTTTTTAAAAATCCTTAAAGTACTCTTTTTTTTGGACGGTTTAATTACCATTAGCATTCTCTCTTGAGTTTCAGACAGCATCATTTCATAAGGTGTCATTTTATCTTCTCTGCACGGCACCTTATCTAAAAATAATTTCACTCCACATGAACCTTTCGAAGCCATTTCAAATGACGAAGATGTCAAACCTGCGGCTCCCATGTCTTGAATTGCTATTATTGCGTCATCTTTCATTAACTCCTGACAGGACTCTAATAGAAGTTTTTCCATAAACGGGTCTCCAACTTGGACTTGTGGCCTGCTATCTTCTGAATGATCATCGAACTCTGCTGATGCCATTGTTGCTCCATGTATTCCATCTCTTCCAGTCTTTGCGCCTACGTAAATGATTGGATTTCCAAAACCTTTTGCAATGGAATAAAATATTTTATTTTTTTTAACCAATCCAATACACATTGCATTTACTAAAATATTGTTATTGTAAGACTCATGAAAGTTACATTCTCCTCCTACAGTTGGAACTCCAACGCAATTCCCATAATCTCCGATACCTTTTACTACACCTGATAATAATTGTTTTGTTTTGGGATGTTTTGGTGAGCCAAATCTAAGAGAATTTAGGTTTGCAATTGGTCTCGCGCCCATTGTAAAAACATCTCGCATAATACCACCAACACCAGTAGCTGCTCCTTGGTACGGCTCAATAAAAGACGGATGATTATGACTTTCCATCTTAAATACTATTGCTTCATTATCACCAATGTCAATTATCCCAGCATTTTCTCCAGGACCACAAATTACTTTTTCCCCTGATGTGGGCAAAGTTTTTAGCCACTTTTTTGTAGATTTATAAGAACAGTGCTCACTCCACATCACTGAGAAAATACCTAACTCAAGAAGATTGGGTTCTCTTTGGAGAATTTCTTTTATTAATTTAAATTCATCTTCAGATATTCCATGTTCTGAAACTATATGTTTGTTAATTTTTATCATAATAAATTTTGCAATCCTCTAAAGAAAGAAATGCCGTCGTTGTCTTCTGAAAAATTTACAGCTCTTTCTGGATGAGGCATAAGACCAAGAATATTTTTATTTTTATTTATTATTCCTGCGATATTATTCATTGAGCCATTTGGATTTTCAGATTTGTTAATTTTACCATCTCTTGAAGAATATTTAAAAACAATTTGGTTGTTATCTTCAAGCCTTTTGAGGTTGTCTTCTGATGTATAAAACCTTCCTTGAGCATGGGCTATAGGAAATTGAACAACATTTTTATGGATATTCTTAGTAAATTGGGTATTTTTATTTTCAATTTTTACAAAATTTTCTTTGCAAATGAAAAGTCGTTTGTAATTATCAATTAGAGCTCCGTCAAGTAATTTACACTCTGTTAAAATTTGAAATCCATTGCAAATTCCAATTATAGGAACTCCTTTTTTTGATAATCTTATGACCTCTTTCATAGCAGGAGATTTTGTAGCAAGCGCTCCTGACCTTAGATAATCTCCAAATGAAAAACCACCAGGGATAAAAATCATTTCTTGATTTTTAATATTTGGATCATCATGCCAAACTAATTCCGTGTTGACATCCATATATTTTTGAACTGCAATATCTAAGTCTCTATCGCAATTTGAACCTGGGAAAACGACAATTGAAACAACTTTTTTTGGCACAAGTTATTTCTTTATAATTTTAAAATTTTCAATAATTGGATTTGATAGCAAATCTGAGCTAATTTTTTCTAAATCTCCTAATGTGTTTTTTGATGAAGAAATTTCAATATCAAAAAACTTCCCTTTTGAAATATTTTTAATAGTTTTATAACCCATACTATCAATTGTTCTTTTAATTGCCTCTGCTTCGGGATCCAAAATACCTTTTTTAAAATTTATATAAACTCTATAGATCATTTTTAATAACTTTCTTAAATTCATTTTCCGATAAAACTCCTAATCTGTATGCAACTTCTTTATATGCTTTTCCAACCTCACCTAAATCTTGCCTAAATCTATCCTTGTCTAGTTTTTTGTTAGTTTTTACATCCCATAATCTACAGTTATCTGGACTTATTTCATCAGCAACTATAATTGAAGCTTCTTCATTATCCCAATATCGCCCGAATTCAAGCTTAAAGTCCACAAGCCTTATATTTAGAGAAAAAAAGTAACCTGTTAAAAAATCATTAATTCGTGAACTTAAAGAAATAATTTCCTCAAGTTCGTTTGGTGTAGCCCATTCAAAAACTATTATGTGTTCTTCATTTATAATCGGATCATTTAATTTATCATTTTTTAAGTAAAACTCAATTATAGGTCTATTTAATACTTTTCCCTCTTTTATACCTAATCTTTGAACTAATGATCCTGTTGCAATGTTTCTAACAACTACCTCAATTGGTATTATATCCAATTTCTTGATAAGTTGTTCTCTCATATTCATTCTTTTTATTAAGTGATTTGAAATATTAACGTCTTTTAATCTTGTCATTATCAACTCCGAAATGAAGTTATTTAATACACCTTTTCCTGGAATCTGATCTTTCTTTTTGTTGTTGAAAGCAGTTGCATCATCTTTGAAATATTGAATCAATGTATTTGGTTCTGGACCTTGATAAAGTATTTTAGCTTTTCCTTCGTATATTTTTTTTCTATTTTTC
>CACCYL010000012.1 GCA_902550225.1 uncultured Alphaproteobacteria bacterium | reverse complement strand
TCATCAGAAAGAGAAAAGTTGTTTAAAGTTGTAAATGATTTAAAAAATTCACTCAGAAAAAATAATATCCCCTTCATAGATAACAGTAGTCATATCATTCCAGTTATTATTGGCGATCCAATACTTTGTAAAAAAGCTAGCCAAGTATTGTTGGATGACTTCCAAGTATACGTTCAACCAATAAACTATCCAACAGTGCCGAGAGGAGAAGAACGATTAAGAATCACTGCCTCGCCTCAACATACTCCAAAAATGATCAGAAAACTTGTAACAGCCTTGTGCGCGATATTCAAAGACTTTGATATCAACAAAGCAGCATAATTTAAGGTGAAAGAATTTTTCTTTTCCAAACTTTTTTTTTGAGTGAATAAACTTCGCGGTTATGCAGCCTGTAGTCGCCTTGTTGCCAAAATTCAAATTCTTTGGGTTCAATTTTTATTCCAACCCAATATTCTGGTCTAGGAACACTTAATCCTTTAAATCTCTTTTCAAACTTAATTTCTCTTTGTTTTAAGTAACTATATGATTTTATTTGAGAGGACTGATCAGATGCCCACGCACCTATTTGGCTACCTCTTGGTCTTGTATTAAAATAATCGTCAGATGTTTTATTGTCAACGATTCTGCCTGTGCCAATAACTCTAATCTGCTTATGAATTGATTCCCAATAAAAACACATAGAAAGTTTCTTGTTTCTCCTAAAATGACTGCCTTTATTACTATTTAGATTTGTAAAGAAAACAAAACCGTCCTCCAGAATCAATTTTAACAGAACCATACGTATGTGGGGAACGCCTTTATCTTCAGTTCCAAGAGCAAATGCAGTGTGATCGAATGGATGGTTTTTTTTTGCAAGATTAAACCACATATTAAATTTTTTAAAAGGATTCATTATATATTTTATGTTAGAAATATTATATAAGAGTAAATAACCGTTAATCAATAAATTTGCTAAGGATCAAAGATGGACTCATTAATAAATTTAAATGGAAAAAAAGGAATAATTCTTGGAATAGCCAATGAAAAGTCAATAGCATGGGGGATTGCAGAAAAATTAAGTCAGTGCGGTGCTGACCTGGCATTTTCTTATGTTAATGATTCTATAAAAAAGAGAGTGCTTCCACTTGCAGAAAAATGTAAATCACAAATAGTTCTTGAATGCGATGTAACCTCTGATTCAAGCATTGATAATTTTTTTGAGGAATTATCAAAGATATGGGAATCGTTTGATTTTCTGGTTCACTCAATTGCATTTTCAGACAAAAATCAATTAAAAGGTGACTATGTAAATACATCCAGAGATAATTTTATTAATACACTTGACGTGTCTTGTTATTCATTTACTGCTCTTTGTCAAAGAGCTCAACATTTTATGAAGTCTGGAGGTCAAATACTAACACTTTCATATCTTGGAGCTGAAAGAGTTATGCCGCATTATAACGTAATGGGTATAGCAAAGGCAGCATTAGAGACAAGTGTGAAATACATGGCGGTCGATCTTGGGAAAAAAAATATAAGGGTAAACGCAATATCAGCTGGACCTATAAAAACCCTTGCTGCGTCAGGAATTTCTGATTTCAGATATATCCTGAAATGGAATGAATACAATTCACCATTAAAAAGAGTCACTTCAATAGATGAAGTTGGTAAAAATTCTGTGTACCTATTATCAGAATTGTCATCAGGAGTAACTGGAGAAGTTGTTCATGTAGACTGCGGATATCATGTAGTTGGCATGAAATCTGTAGATGCACCGGATATAACTGTAGAACGCTAAGTATGACTGGAAGTTCAATCGGACAACTTTTTAAAGTAACTACTTGGGGTGAAAGCCATGGCGAGGCCTTAGGATGCGTTATAGAGGGCGTGCCACCCAACTTAAAAATTGATGAAGATTACATACAAAGTTTTTTAGACAGAAGAAAACCTGGTCAGTCAAAATTTACAACACAACGAAAAGAAAATGACAAAGTGAAAATATTATCTGGTTTGTTCGATAAAAAGACAACTGGTACGCCTATATCAATGATTATTTACAACGCTGATCAAAAATCAAAAGATTACAGCGACATAAAAAATAAATTTAGACCTGGTCATGCAGATTACACTTATCAAATGAAATACGGTATCAGAGATTATCGTGGCGGCGGAAGAGCATCCGCAAGAGAAACAGCCATGCGTGTTGCTGCAGGGGCAGTTGCACAGAAAATTTTAGGAAAGAAAATTAAGATTAGAGGTGCTTTAATTCAAATAGGTGAAAAAAGGATAAATTTCAATAATTGGAACTGGAAAGAAGTAGAAAAAAACAGCTTCTTTTGTCCAGATAAAAATATTTTAAAAACATGGGAAGATTATGTTCTAAAAATAAGGAAAGAAGGATCCTCTATAGGAGCTGTCATTCAAATAATTGCATCTGGAGTCCCACCAGGGTTGGGAGAACCAGTTTTTTCGAAAATTGATGCCCTCCTGGCACAAGGCATAATGAGTATTCCAGCAGTTAAAGGCGTTGAAATCGGAAATGGTTTTAAAAGTGCAGCATTAAGAGGTGAACAAAATGCTGATGAAATGAGATATCAAAACAATAAAGTTACATTTGAATCTAACAACTCTGGCGGAACACTTGGAGGAATTTCTTCTGGTCAAGACATTGTGGTAAAATTCGCAGTAAAGCCAACAAGTTCAATTCTAACAGAGAGAAAAACAGTAAATCTTGCTAATAAAAATACAATTATTAAAACTAAAGGAAGACACGATCCGTGTGTTGGTATAAGAGCAGTTCCTGTTGGTGAAGCTATGGTAGCAATTGTATTAGCAGATTTATTTTTATTGAATCAAAAAAACAAAATTTAGTTTTTTATATATATGAAAAACTCTTTATTACCCTTTTGACCTGTTATTGGACTATCAATAATATTTAAATATTCGTAATCAAAGTTTTGTTTAAACCAAAATATTAATTCTTCACATATCCTTTTATGAATTCCTGAATCTTTGATTATACCACCTCGACCTACTTCATTTTTTCTTGCTTCAAACTGAGGTTTTACTAAGCTTAATATTTCATAATTTCTATTCAACAATTTCTTAACAGGTAAAAGTACTTTTTTCAAAGAAATAAAACTCACATCGCATACAACTAAATCCAGTAATTCTGGAATAATATTAGTATCGAGTTCCCTTGCATTAGTTCTTTCAAATAAAATAACCTTTTCAGAATTTCTTAAACGCCAATCTAGTTGGCCATAACCGACATCAATCGCGTACACTTTTTTTACTCCCATTTTTATAAGAACATCTGTAAATCCACCTGTTGAACAACCAATATCAAGTGAAACTTTTTTACTTGCATTAACGCCAAATTCTTTTAATGCATGACTAAGTTTTATTCCACCTCTAGAAACCCAATAATTTTTGTCTTTTTTTAGTTCAATTGTTTTATTGCACCGTACAATTTTTCCAGGTTTTAATACTTTTTCATTATCAACAAATACTTTTCCTGAAATTATTAAAGCTAAAGCTTGATTCCTGGAATCAACTAACTCTAGCTCTTTAAGAATATGGTCAATCCTTTGTTTATCTAAATTTTCTGGGACAACTTTACGAATGAACATTCAATTGTTTCTTGAAATTACGAAATTAGTTAAATCTATAATTCTATTTGCTCTTTTTCCATAAAATTTTAAAATTTGTTTTGAATCGTTAATCAAATCTTCTGACTTTTTTTTGGCATCTTCTTTTCCTAAATAAGAAATCAAGGTTTCTTTACCTCTTGAGAAATCCTTTTTTGTCTTTTTACCCATTTGTTTCTCATCACCTTCAACATCTAGTAAATCGTCTTTAATTTGGAATGCTAAACCTAGCTTATTTGCAAATTCTTCAAAATGCCTAAGATCTTTTTGCTCAGAGAGAATTGGACCTGCTACACAAGAAAATCTGAACAGTTCTCCAGTTTTAAGTTTTTGAAGCATCAAAATTTCGCTTAAACTCAACTTTTTCTTTTCAGCATCTAAATCCAACATTTGTCCACCTACCATTCCAGTTGCTCCAGAGGCTTTCGAAAGTTCATTAATCAAATTACATCTTACGTTAGCATTTGGATGCGTTTTTTTATCAGATAAGATTTCAAAAGCCAAAGATTGGAAAGCGTCTCCAACCAGTATCGCTGTTGCATCATCATATTTTTTATGACAAGTCATATGTCCTCTTCGCAAATCATCGTCATCCATGGCGGGGAGATCATCATGAACTAATGAATAACAATGAATTAATTCAATTGCAGCAGCAGCTCTAAAAGCCATAGTTTTCTTAACGTTAAATATTTTGGATATTTCAATCAAAAATAAAGGCCTAAGCCTTTTACCTCCAACCTTAATTGAATATTTCATCGCATCATGAAGTTTATGGGAATACTTTTTTTTGGGAAGAAGTTTTAAAAAAAAATCATCAAATTCTATTGCAAATTTTGAGATAAATTTTTCTATCCTAGACATTATTATACACTATTGTTATTCGCTATTTTTTGACTTATCTAATACATTTTTGATTTTCATCTCTGCATCTTTTAGTTTTTTTTCACAAAAGTTTTTAAGTAAAATTCCTTGTTCATAATATTTTATAGAGTCATCAAGCGAAACGTTCCCATTTTCAAGTAATTCGGTAATCTTTTGAAGTCTATCAAAGGCATCCTCATAGGTTAAACCGTCTATTTTTTTATCAAGTAAATCTTTCATTCGAAATAAATCACAAATCAATATTTTTGGAGTTTAAAGTACATATTTTTTTCGTTTATATAATTCGTTTCTAATACTTTTATTTTAATATTGTTACAAAGTTCTTTTATATCTTTGTCAGCTTTTGGATCATCTGTATTTACCTCAAGAATATCCCCTTTGCTAATTTCCTTAAACTTTTTGGAAATTTTCAATACTGGTATCGGGCATTTATAGCCTTTAAGATTTAAAAAATAAACTTTTTTCTTCATATTGCATTCATCAAAAAAAACTAGCATTGACAGACGTTTGATATAAAGTATAGAAAATACAATATATTTATTAAGAAGGAAATATTATTTAGAATTATGATTAAGAATATTTTAAACAAATTACTTTTTATAACCAATGTTTTGTTCCTTACTTTTATCTTAAACATTTGTTTTTCTTATCTCCATGCCAATACCTTAAGAATTGGATCTCTTCAATATGGCAGTGTCAATTGGGAGCTTAAATTAATAAAAGAACTTAATATGGACAAAGATAATGATCTAAATATCGAGATAGTTGAGTTAGCAAGTAAGAATGCGGCAGCTGTTGCTCTTCAAGGTGGAGCAGTTGATGTAATTGTAACTGATTGGTTTTGGGTATCAAGACAAAGAAATGAAGGTAGAGAATTCGCATTTGTTCCACATTCAATGTCAGCTGGTGGTCTAATAGTATCGAAAGATTCAAACATCAAAAATGAAGGAGATTTGGAAGGAAAAAAAATAGGTATTGCCGGTGGTCAAGTTGACAAAGGTTGGCTTATATTTAGAGCATATTTCAAAAAGGAATACGGAAAAGAACTTAAAGATGTAAGTAGACAAATATTTGGTGCTCCACCTTTATTAAACAAAAAGATTGAACAGGATAGTTTTGACGCAATTCTTACCTATTGGCCTTACCAAGCTAAGCTTTTAACAAATGAAAAATTTACTAAAGTTATTAATATTACTGACATCTTAAATAAGTTAAACCTTCCTAAAGGTATTCCAGTAATTGGGTGGGTTTTCAAAGAGCAATGGGCAGAACAGAATAAAGAATTACTAAAAAATTTCTTTAAAACATCAAAAGATGCAAAAAAATTAATGCTTGAATCAGATGATATATGGGAAAAAGTAAGACCATTTATGAATGCAGAAAATGATCAACTCTTCAAAAATCTTAGAGATATATACAGAGAAGGTATTCCTTCAAAAGATTTTTCATTGGACCAAATTAATGGTTCAAAAAAACTTTACTCTATACTTTCAGAAGTTGGAGGAAAAGAACTTGTTGGCAAAGCAAAAGAACTATCCCCTGGAACATTCTGGGTAGAATAATAATGGAAAAAGGCAACTCCAATGCAGTTATTAGAATTGCTTCTATTCTAATTTTTTTTAGTTTATGGCAGATTTCAAGTCTTTACGTTGAGGTTGACCTTTTACCTGGACCTGGCGAAGTTTTTGATAAAATAATTTTAGAAGCAGAAGACAACGAAATTTTTTTTCATACAGCGATAACTCTAAAAAGGGTATTTTTGTCATTTATTATAGCTATGTTTATTGGAACTTTTTTTGGAATTTATATGGGAAGAAATTCATCATTAAATAATTTTTTAGATGATTGGCTAATTATGGGGTTAAATGTACCGGCGCTAGTAATTATAATTCTATGTTATGTATGGTTTGGTTTAAATGAAGTCGCAGCAATTGTTGCAGTTTCTTTAAATAAAATACCAATGGTTGCAGTTATTATGCGAGAAGGAGCAAGGTCAATTGAAAAAGATTATGTAGATGTAGCCAAATTTTATAAAATTTCAGGAAATAAATTTTTTTTTAAAGTCATACTTCCTCAGCTTTACCCATACTTATTATCATCTGCAAGATCAGGTCTATCATTGATCTGGAAAATTGTTCTTGTGGTTGAGCTCTTAGGTAGAAGCAATGGTGTAGGTTTTAAATTATTTGGATTCTTCCAATTTTTTGATATTTCAGGTATCTTGGCATATACATTAGTATTTGTTCTTCTAATAATTTTTGTGGAATTTATTTTAGTTAGGCCATTTGAAAAAAAAATATCCATTTGGAGGTAAAAAATTGGATTTTCATATTAACATAAAAAAAAAATCTTTTATAAATCCGCACGATAAAACATCCATCGATGTTCTAAAAAATATAAATATTAAAATCAAGTCTAAAGAATTTGTTTGCATTGTAGGTCCATCTGGATGCGGCAAAACCACTCTAATGAACATAATAGGTGGTCTTATAGACGCTAACGATCAGAAATTTAAAAAAGAACAATTTGATTTGAAGTCAAATGGTGATTTTGGTTATGTTTTTCAAACCTCAAGACTTCTTCCATGGTTAACAGTCAAAGAAAACATTGAATTAGTTTGCGAGGAAAACGAAAAATATATTGATAGAATAGAATTTCTTCTTTCTGAATTTGATTTACACGAATTTAAGAATTATTATCCAAAATCCATATCTGGTGGTATGAGACGAAAAGTTTCTTTAGCCAGAGCATTAATTAAAGAACCACAAATTTTATTAATGGATGAGCCTTTTGTATCATTAGATCAACCCACATCAGAAAGCCTTTATTCCGTGCTAATAAACTATTGGCAAAAAAACCCAATTACAATCATACTTATTACGCATAATCTTAAAGAAGCTATTCTTCTAGGAGACAGAATAATTTTTTTTTCCAAAAGACCAGCTTCAGTTGTTTACGATCATAAGATAAAATCCAAAACAGAAGGACTTTCAATTGACAACAATGAAATTCAAAAAGAATATAATCAATTGAAAAAAAAATTCCCTTCTCTTTTAAAAGGTTTAGTTTAATTTAGGAAAACTAAATGGAATCATTTTTAATTTATATAGATAAAGGTGGAATCATATTCACTTCATTATTCGTTTTGTCGATAATTACTATTGCAATTGTCACCCTAAAAATTTTTGAAATATACTTTTTGAAGAAATTCGATTTTTCTAAATTCTACAGTTTACTTATTGCTGACAAAAATAATAATATTAATGACGTTAGGGAAGGATTTATTGACACCCTTCCAAAATCAAAACAAAATGTGATTTTGAATTTAGTTGACCTTATTTCATCTAATAATTCAAAAATTGATATTGAAAAGGAAATTGACTCATTAAAAAATCAAGAGTTTAAACGAATTTACACTTTCCTTCCTTCATTAGAAGTTATTTCACAAGTAAGTCCATTAGTAGGACTTCTTGGAACTGTTATAGGAATGATTGACTCATTCAATGAGCTTGAACTAGGCGGTAGTCTTGTTGACCCTTCAATTCTTGCAGGTGGCATCTGGACAGCCTTACTCACAACTGCGATGGGGTTAATAGTTGCTATACCAGCTTTAGTAAGTCATTATTTCCTGGAAAAAAAAATCAACGATCTTTTTGATGACTTTGAAACTTTAATTTCTAAATTATCAACTCTCAAATGACTTTGCATAAAATTTCGAAAAAAAAGAGCTTGAAGATTAATATTATTCCTCTAATCGATATCATTTTTTTAATGCTAGTTTTTTTTATGTTAGCTACAAACTTTACAAAAAATAATCAAGTAAGTTTCTCAGTAAATAATCAAAAACAAATTTCAAACCAGCAAAATAAAGACGAACTTATGATTTTATATCTCAAAGACAATAAAATTTTTTTTGAAGAAAAAATCATAAGACTTAAAGATTTAGAAAATAGATATTTTGACAATTGGAATTCTATGAATTTTGACAAAATTGTAATTTTGAATGATAAAAAATCCTCAATTCAGATTTTATTGAATCTTATGGATTTAATAAAAAAAAATAAAATAAAAAGCGTGAATTTTTCAGATGCACCATAAAAAATTTAAAAGACCAGGCAAACCATTAGAAATGGTAAATCTTATACCGATGATTAATTTGATATTTTTGTTGTTAATTTTTTTTTTGTTAACGGGCGTTGTCAGTAAAAAAGACTCTAATGATATTAGTAGGCCAGAATCAGAGTTTGGAAATGAAGTGGAAATTGATAATCAAAATACTGTATTTACAATCAATAAAAAAAATGAAATTTTGTATGAAAATAAAAAATTGAAAATTGAAGAATTATCAAATTTTATTCTTTCAAAAAATAAAAAGTATATTTTAGATTTAGATAAAGATGCATCTATTCATTTCTTTAATAGAATAATGAAAAAATTTAAAGAAAAGGACATAAATAAAGTTTTTGTAAAAGTAATAGAAAAAGAAAATGATTAATAATAAGTTGGTTTATTTTTCGATAACGTTTTCTCTGCTGTTCCATTTTACAATTATTTTTTTTTTTACATCAAAAACTAATGATAAAGATATTTATGTTGTAAACTTGAGCGAATTTAGAGAATTTCTATTTGTTCAACCAACACCACCCAAACCAAAAAAAACAATAATAAAAAAAATTGAAGACAAACCTATTGAACGATCTAAGATTTTAGATAACAAGAAAAAAGAGACTGAGAAAAAAAAAGATGTTGTGTCTTTAAAAAAAAAAGAAACCAAAGAAATAGTTGAAAAAGCAACCAAAGTTGAGAAAGTCATCGAACCAAATAAGAAACAAATTCAGAAAGAGGAAGTAAAAAAATTTAATAATTCAAATACAATTCCAGAAACAAAACCGAAAATACAATCCCAAAAACAATTTTCTCTAAAAAAAAATAAATCAGTTATTGATGACAAGTTACTCAGCGAATATTTAAGTTTTATCTCTTATGAAATTAATAAAATTGCATCAAAATCTTATCCAATTCAATCAATAAAAAGAAGAGAACAAGGAACAATAGTTTCTGTTTTAACAATAAACAAAGATGGAAAGTTAATAAATATTGAAATTAAAGATAAAGCTCCAAAAAGACTTTATAAGGCTACAACAAAAATCCTGAATTCATTCAAATATCCAAAACCTCCTGCCAAGATACTCGATAATCAGGGGAATTTAAGAATTAAAATCCCTGTTAATTTTATTCTTAAATAACTCAGTGTTGTAATTTTACAACAATTCCACATAAAAATTCACAGTTGAGAACTTATTTGTTTAATATGCCTGTTTTCAATGTATTATAGTTTTATTGATTATATTAACTAATAAGGAAGGAAATATATGAAAATTTCTAAAAAAATTGCAGTAGCTGCGATTCCTGCCGTAATGGCATTGGCTTCCACTAATGTTGATTCAAAAATTTTATTGATGAGTCAAGAAGGTTGGGAAGTCTCTTTTGACGGTGCAGCTAATGCTTTCATTATGAAAAATAGTGTATCTAACGTTCCGGACTCTAGTAGTAGCGAACTTAACATTGCTTTCGATACGTACGGTGGTGTTGCTGGGGGTAACGATGACACAAGTATAGTAACTGGTCTACTACCAAATGTTTGGGGTATGACTCTTAAAGCTCCAACTGCAAATGGTTTAGATATATCCGCAAGGTTAGGTCTTTACACTCACATGAATGGTGGAGAAAATGCATTAGGTAACGGTCAAATCAATATTCGTGAAACAAGTGGTTCAGTATCTGGATCTTTTGGTACAGTTTTAATTGGTCGTAGTCTTGGTATTCATCAGAGCAATGCAATCTTAAGTGATATGTTATTGTTCGGTGTTGGTGCTGCAGCATCTGCTTCAAACAGTAATACAACGCTTGGTAGAATTGGTCTTGGGTATCTTTATACAGATTTCCAACCTCAGATAAGCTGGACACTTCCAACTCTTCCATATGGATTTGGTGCTAAAGTTGGTCTTTTTGATCCTAAGGATGTTGCTGCCGATACAGTTGGTTTTTCAGCAACAGATAAATCTTCTCCAAGAGTTGAAGCTCAAATAACATGGAATGGCGATGTTCTAGCCACTGGTATTGGTATGAGCCTATGGGTTGATGGTACTTATCAAAGCACTGAAAGAACGGAAGCTCAAGCAGCTTTAGTCACAACTACAGCAGCTGCTGGAGGAACAGAACAAGCTAATGATACTGATGTCGAATCAGCAGGCGTTGGTTTTGGTACAAAACTTTCTTACGAAGGTTTTAGTTTAGTAGCTACCGGTTTCTATGCACATGGTCTTGGTATTAGAGGTCAACATTCTCTTCTACCGATAATGCAAGCTAATCTCGGTACTCCTGTATCAACTGGTGCTCTAGACGACAGTGGTAAAGAAAGAAAAACCTATGGAGGATATCTTCAAGGTACGTTTGATTTCGGTCAAGGTACAAATATTGGTTACTCCTATGGTGGTAACTGTCTTCAGAAAACAGGTACTGACATGCAAACACGTGGTGTCATGAATTGTCAAACTATGCATTCAGGCATGGTCTGGCACAATGTAACTGACAACTTTAGGCTTATTGCTGAGGGTGGTTACACTGAAAAAACATGGTACTTAGCAGACACTGATCAAGAAGACTCATTTGGTGGTGTAGGAGCATTCTTCTTCTGGTAGATTGTTTTTTACTCTAACACCGTTTAGATCTTTAATTAAAAAAGGAGAGTATTGAGCTCTCCTTTTTTTTTTGATAAGTTAATAAACCTATGAATATTTTTATTGCATGGCTAACTCTATTTTTCCTCACCGGCTGTTCAACAGTTCTTGATGTCCTAGAAGACAATAAGTTTTATTACAAAAGTGGTTTTCAGAGGGTCCAACTTGATATAGAGGATACAAAAACAAATAATATACATCCAATTAAGATAGACCCACAAAGAATTGAGGGAGCCTTAAAACTTGTTTTAACAAGTTTTGGGACCAAACCTCAACAACTTTTTCCTAATGACAAAGTTTACGATTATTCAATTGCAATAAGTGAAGCTTTAGCAGATGCAGAAAAAAATCAAGATATAGTTTTTACAATTGAAGGTTGGTATAAACAAAAAGGTTTATCAGACAATAGAGTTACCTCAGGAAGGATTTTTTACAATAAATCTGGTCTTAACCTTATTTTTGGGTCAATTCTCAGAAAAGGAAATATTCAAGAAACTGATCCAATGCTTAAAGCAGGATTGAACAGAAATTTAGAAAAAAATAGATATGCGCCAGGTTCGAGATTTCAAACAATAAAAAATAAATTTAGACTTAGTGCACTTCCAAATTCCGGAGTTTTTAGACCATCAATTGCAAAAGGTAGACGTGACTGGCTGGTATTTTCTAGGCAAGCTTTACGAGCCAGAGGTTTTTTAAGTGAACGAGAACAAACAACAGCGTTACAATCAAATATTCAAGTAAAAGATCTCAGAGCGCAAGTCGAAAGCTTAAGACAAGAATTAAAATCTATGAGAAGCCCAAATCGACAACAATATGGTAATTATTATCCACCAAATTACCGCAATACACCATACGATATTAATTCTCAGCAACAACCTTACAACAATAATAGATATCCCCAGCAATATCCTTATCCCAATTATAACCAACAGTATATAAACAATCAAAATCAAAGGCCTAGTGGAAGTCAACTTACACTCAAAGCCCTGGAAAGCATGAGAGAGAGGGGCTTAATTAGCGAAGAAAGTTATTTAAAAAAATTAAAGGAATTAGGGTTTTAAATTTAGAATTCTAACTCCATATTCCACAAAAACATATGATTTGTCGATGCGTCAGTTAATCCATGAAGATAAGCAAGTGATATTTCATATTCAAAAATTTCTAAATCAATTTCACTCTCTATCTGAATCCCATATAGATGCTTTTGAAGGCTAAATGTATTAAAGTTGGATACCTCACCAAAGCTACTAAAACCTAAAAAGCCAAAACCGAAATTTTTCTCTAAGAATTTTTTAAACATTAATTGATTACTTATATCAAAAGTAGTAGAACCAGATGCTCCTTTTCCTACCCCTTTCTCAAAAATAAAATTTGAAATGAAACTTACATTTTCATTGTTAAATTCATTTAAATACTTGTATTCAATTTCATCTGGTTCATCCTGTTCAGAGACAAAATTATAAGAAAAGTAAACAGCTCCGGCAAAGTATTTATAGTCTAAAAGCTGAACCTGATTTTGAAATTCTGTTTTTTCCCAATCTAAGGGTGTTTCAGCTTTGTCAGAGACATGAAATTCAAACTCTGATTGCCAAAAACTTGTCCAAGAATACTCTGTTTCAAAAACATGGTGATGAGATTTATTAAATTCTAATCTATCGTCATAATTAAAATGTCCTCTCCACTCCAAAGATTGTCTTCCCTCTTCAACGCGAGGACTATAAATTTTATGATGTGCTTTCAAATTTAGGCATTTAAAAAATAAAGCAATAAAAATAAAAAACTTAAACATTTTTCTTATATCTTTGATAAATCTTCTTTTAATATAGTCATATGAAATTGATAATCTTCTTCTCCTTCCTCGTTTTCTTTGTAAATTAATCCAAGAAATTCTTCTTTGTGATAAACTTCACACGAGTCATCTATAGATTTCCTTTTTTTTAAAATAAAATCGTCTGTACTAAAAATTTTGTTTAAGTAGTCTCTTATTTTTTCTAATTCTTGGTCTGTCATTGCGCAAAACTCCAAAAAGTATATGATAAACATTTAATTGAATCTAGCAAGTTTGATAAACATTAAATTAACCCCTTCTTAATCTTTTTATGAATAAATCTCGAAAAAGAATTGTATTCGTAACTTACGCTGGTGTTTTACCATTCTACCTTTCACCTATGATTGTTTATTACGATGTCGATGAAATTTTGGTTAGATTTTCAGAAATTAAGATGATTTCTTCACTTTATGCTGCACTTATTGTTTGCTTCCTATCGGGAATGCAATGGCAAAAAATAATTGAAGCAAATATTAAAGGTTTCTTCTTTTTTAGCCCCATAATTCCTTTATTATTAGTTTCAACGCATGCTTTAAAAGTTAATGGAAATTATAGTTCATTTATTCTTGTTGTGTCTCTTTTTTTGAGTCTTTCGATTGACCTAATATTAATTAAAAAAAAATCAGATAAATGGTTTAAAAAATTAAGAATTAATGCAACGATTTTAGCTTCAATTTCCTTTTTTATATAATTTTTTTGTAACAAAATCAATAATTTAAGAATTTTTTGCTTTTTTTTCTTGAATTAACTAATTTTTTAGTCATCCTAGTATTTACAATATGGGGAGGTTATTGGGCAAAAGCATATCTGCCCATTTAATCTGCTTGTAAAACTTTAACTTTTGAGCCCTTGCTCAAATTTTATAATATATACGAAAGGATAAACATATGGAATATATGCTTAAAGCCGATGACCTCGTTGGGGTTTCTTTTTGGATAATTTCGGTAGCTATGGTTGCATCTACAGCTTTCTTCTTTTTAGAGGGCAACAGTGTTGCGAAACACTGGCAAACTTCTGTAAGAGTTGCTGGTCTTGTTACCTTAATTGCCGCTGTTCACTATTACTACATGAGAGCAGTATGGATCCAGACTGGAGAGAACCCTAATGTCTACAGATATATTGACTGGTTATTAACAGTCCCACTGCAGATGGTTGAATTTTACCTTATTCTAGCAGCAGTTGGCGCAGCCACAGCTGGAATGTTCTGGAGACTTTTGATTGGTACATTAGTAATGTTAATTGCTGGTTTCCTTGGTGAAAACGGCTCCATCAACGCAACTGTTGGTTTCATAGTGGGCATGGCAGGTTGGATTTACATCCTGTATGAAGTATTTGCAGGTGAAGCAGCGCAAGCTAACGCATCAAGCAACTCAAAAGCTCAGCAATCTGCTTACAATGCAATGAAATGGATTGTATCAATTGGTTGGTCTATTTACCCGATAGGTTACTTCCTAGGTTACCTAGCAGGGGGAACTGATGAAAATGCATTAAATGCAATTTACAACCTTGCAGACATTATTAATAAAATTGCTTTCGGTCTTGTAATTTGGGCTGCTGCTAAGTCTGAATCAGCAAAAGCTTAAGCAAGCTTAATGTTTTTAGATTAATTAAAGGGAAACATCTGATAGATGTTTCCCTTTTTTTTATACTTAACTTTTAAACCTTTAAGATGACAAAAAATATCACACAGAATTTAAACGTTAATACGAATTGGATTCATCTCTATAATTTTCAAAAAAACATCGATTTAAGCTTCTTTAACCACGATAAATATAAAAACGATATACAATCTCTTGACAAAAAAATGTCTGACATCCTTTGTGATGATTCCTGGATGGGAAATTGTGCAAAGTATCAACTTAATTCAGGAGGAAAGAGGTTTAGAGCAATACTAGCACTTCTTGCTTCAAAAATCTTTGGCCTGAGCAAGCAAGTTTCGCATGATATAGCAATATGTTGTGAGTTTATACATAATGCATCCCTTATACATGATGATCTCCAGGACAGAGATCTTTTGAGAAGAGGTTTACCTACAATTTGGAATAGATTCGGAGACCACACAGCCATTAATTTAGGAGATCTTTTTATTTCTGCTTCTTTTGAAATTATATCCAAGATTAAAACGCGACCTGATCTCAAATGTCTTGCAATAGAGGAACTAAGTAAAACAATCAAACAAACATTAAAAGGACAATCAATTGAAATTTTAAGTAGGTCTGATTTTAATTTGAAAATGGAAGATTATGAATCTACTGCAAGAGCAAAAACAGGAGGTTTAATCTCTCTTCCCATAAAACTTGTTTTGATTCTCTCTGGAAATAAATATGAAACAAGCTATTTTAAGTCATTGTACGAAACAGGTGTTGCATATCAAATTCAAGATGATCTTTCAGACTTTTTAGGCCTAAAAGAAAGAGGACTTCCTGGCAGAGACTTGAAAGAAGGTAAAATGAATATTTTAATAATGCATTTTATTCAAAATGCTACGCAAGGAGAAAAATTTATATTACAAAAGTTTTTAAAAAAAAGATATGACTCAATATCAGAAGATGAAATTACATTTTGGTTGAAAATGATAGAAAAAAAAGGGGCATTAGATCTCTCCTTTAATCATTTAAAACAAGTATCTGAAAGAGCAATCGAAATTTCAGATAAAACAGACAAGAAGTTATTTAGAATTGTTAGTTTTGTCATTAGCTCAATAATTACAAGAATAACAAAAAATACAAAAAAGATCTAAATGAATAAAACTGCAATTGTTGTTGGTTCAGGCTTTGGAGGTATTTCTGCTGCACTTAGGTTAAAATCATTAGGTTATGAAGTCTCAATTTATGAAAAATTAAATCAATTAGGTGGAAGAGCAAGAGTATTTAAAAAATCTGGATTTACTTTTGATGCTGGCCCAACAGTAATTACTGCTCCATTTTTATTTAATGAATTGTTTGAATTGTTCAAAAAAAATAGAGAAAAGTATGTTAAGTTTGTCGAATTGGATCCCTGGTATCGATTTTATTTTTCATCAAATAAAAAAATATTTGACTATTCAAAAAGCTTAAAAAAGACTGAAAAAGAAATTTCAAAATTTGATACAAGAGATGTTAAGGGATACAGACGTCTACTAAATTTCTCAGAAAAAATTTTTAAAGTAGGATTTGAAAAACTTTCATTTGTTCCATTTCATGATTTTTTTTTCATGATACGACAAATACCAACTTTAATTACATTAAAAAGTTATTTAAGTGTTTTTAGATTAGTATCTAAATTTATTAAAAATGAGCAAATTATTCAAGCTTTTAGCATCCAACCACTTTTATTAGGTGGAAATCCAATTGATACAACATCAATATATAATTTAATCCATTATTTAGAAAGAAAATGGGGAGTTCATTATGCTATTGGCGGCACTGGAAAAATTGTACAAGGCTTTGAAAAACTTATGAAAGAGGAAAATATTAAAATTTTTAAAAATGCGGAAATTAAAAAGATTTTAACAAAAGACGAACAGGCAATAGGAGTAAAATTTAAAAACAAAGTTGTTTATGCCAATAAAATAGTTATGAATACCGATCCTGCATATACTTATAAATATTTAATTAAATCCAAAAATAATAAAAAGTGGCATCAAAAAAGAGTCGATAAAATGGATTATTCGATGGGTCTTTTCGTTATTTATTTTGGCACAAAAAAAATATATAAAAATATAGCACATCATACAATATGGATGGGAAAGAGGTATGAGGGCCTATTGAATGATATTTTTAAAAATAAAATTCTGGCTGACGACTTTAGCCTCTACCTTCATAGACCAACGGCAACTGACAAATCAATGGCTCCTAAAGGATGTGATAGTTTTTATGTTTTATCGCCAGTTCCTAATCTTAAAAAACAAATTGATTGGAAAAATTATGGTAAGACTTATGAAAAAAAAATCTTAAATGCTCTTGAACAAACAATTTTACCGGATCTGCATAAAAATTTAAAAGTTTGCTTTCACATGTCTCCTAATGATTTTAAAAACGATTATAACTCACTATATGGTGCCGGATTTTCTGTTTCTCCGATTTTTAGGCAATCTGCTTGGTTTAGATTTCATAATAAATCTGAAGATTTTAAAAATTTATATTTTGTAGGTGCAGGTTGTCATCCCGGGGCTGGTGTACCCGGAGTAATAAGCTCAGCTAAAGTACTCGAAAATATTCTGAAAAATGAATCTAAAGAAAGCTAAGTTTTCATTAAAAAACAGAGCCAAAACCTTTTATTTTGCATCATTATTTTTCTCAACTGATAAAAGAGACGATATCAAAGTACTTTATCTATTTTGTAGATTTGTTGACGACTTGGGTGATGACAAAAAACTGTCTAAAAAAGTTTCAAAAATAAAATTAACTAAAATTAAAAAGGAGCTATTAACAAGAAAGTCAAAAAATCAAATAATTCATAATTTTATTAATTTAATGTCTAAATACGAAATTGATCATAGAATACCAAATGCTTTAATTGATGGAATTTTGAGTGATTTAGGCAAGGTCAATATTAAAGATTATAATCAATTATTTTGTTATAGTTATAAAGTTGCTGGAACGGTTGGCTTAATGATGTGTGATATTATGGGAGTAAAAGAAAATTCATTGAAATTCAATGCTATTTATCTTGGAATAGCAATGCAACTAACCAATATTTCCAGAGATGTCAAAGAAGATTTACTAAGAGATAGAATTTATATTCCAAAAGAGATTAGAGTTCATGTCAAAAATGATCTTCATGAGATTCCTCTCAGTGACAAACTCCAAAGAGAATTCTCTAGAGATTTAAAAAAACTTATAGATACATCAGATATTATTTATGACTTAGCCTGGGAAGGAATTATTAAATTACCTTTAAAATATAGATTCCCTATTGCAATAGCATCTTTTTTATACCAATCAATTGGTACAAAAATTAGAAACAACAAATACAATATATGGAAACAAAGAGTCTATCTAACTAAAATAGAAAAAGTGATTAAAACAATCAAAGTTTTGATAAAATTAATCTATAATAAGCAAATATGTAAAAATTCAAATATAAGAGAAAAATTAAATAAAAATATTAAAAAAATAGTTTCAATTAAATGTGATTAAAAGGAATTTCGACATAATTATTGTTGGAGCAGGAGTATCTGGTCTTATACTAGCTGATGAAATAACAAAAAGAACAAATAAAAAAGTACTTTTATTAGAGAAAGAGAAAAAATTAAAATTTGAAAAGAACCTCTGTTTTTGGAATCATCCTTACAATATTTTAAATAAATCAGCTGATAATAAATGGAAAAAAGTATGTGTAATTATTAAAGGAGAAAAACATTCATTAAATTTTAGTGGAATTGAATATTTAAGAATTAAGTCAAAAAATCTATATAATTTTTTTTTAAGCAGACTTAAAAAAAGAAAGAATTTTAAGATAATTATGGGTGTAAAAATTAAATCATTAAAGTCAAACAATAATATTGTAGAACTTAATACCGAAAATAAGATTTATAATTCTCAATTATTATTCGATAGTAGAATAGACAACGACGTGGAAAAATCACACAGATTATTACAACATTTTTACGGTGTGGAAATTACATTCAAAGAAAACATTATAAATAAAGATGAGGTAATATTAATGGATATACAAAATAAAAAAAATAATTTTAATTTTATTTATGTCTTACCATTTAGCCAAAATAAAATATTAGTAGAAACTACTTATTTTTCAAAGAGGACTTTAAGTAGGTCAAAATATAAACAGGATATAGAAATGTATATGTCTAGAAATTATTTTGGAAAACAATATAAAATTCGATTTTGCGAATCAGGTGTAATTCCGATGTTCAAGATTATTGAAAAAAATATGGAAAATTGTATTAAAATTGGAACAGCTGGAAATTGGGTAAAACAGTCTACAGGATATTCTTTACAGAATTCATTTATTTATTCTAAGCAAATAGTAGATTGTATAATCAAAGAAAAGTATCCTAAAATAAGAAAAAATAATTTTTTAAATTTTCTAGACAATACCTTTTGTAAATTTATTGAAAATAACCCTGAAACAGCTTTGCAATTTTTTGAAAGATTTTTTAAAAGAAATAGCTTACCTATTATAGTAAAATTTTTAACAAATACCGCTAACCTTTTTGAAACCTTGAAAATAATAATCTCCCTTCCCAAAATTTCGTTAATAAAATCGGTTTTTGAAATTAGATGAAACAACTAGACACAAAGTTATTCCTATTTTCAATTTTTTTAATGATTCCAATTACATTATTTTTTGAGGAGCTTTTTTCGGGTAATTATTTAAATCAAGTTTTACTTTTTTCTTTACCCATTCTATGGCCAGGACTTGCGCACGGAAGTTTAGATCTAGACATAGCTAAACATAAAGGAATCATAAATAATAATTTTGAAATGCTATTATTTCTTCTTATCTATATATCAGTACCTATAATCTTTTTCTTTTCATGGATAAACTATCCTCACGTGTTATTTATAATATTTTTGGCTCTTTCCATTTTACATTTTGGAATTAGTGATTGTATAGAAAAATCTAAATTTTCATTTATTGAAGTTTTAATTAGAGGAATATTTGTTATTTCTCTTCCATTTAAGTTTCACCTGGAAGAATCAATCGAAATTTTCTCTTTTTTTTTTGTAGACAGTTTTTTTTTAATTGAAGTAAGTAAATATTTTAACTATTTATATTTTTTTTTAATATTGCTCATATTTGTCTGGTTGTTAAAGAGTTGGTTAATGTATCAAAATAAAAGTCAAGTTTATTTAGTTTTAAGTGAATTCATTTTATTATTCTTTTGTTTTTGGTTTTTTGAACCTCTTCTATCTTTTTTTATGTATTTTTGTTTTCTTCATTCTACTCGACATTTGTTAGATGAAAAAAATAATCTTGATTTAAAATTCGGAGAACTTTTTTTTAAAACACTTCCTATGACTGTCATTACTATTTTATTTTTTACTCTTATTTATTATTTTATGAAGAATGACATAAATTTACTTCAAATAAATTATATAGTGGTAGGACTGTCTTCCCTAACCGTTTCCCATATTTTGTTGGTTAATTTCTTGAAGAATTAAATATAACTTTTTCCAGTTTTTAAGTTTCTAAACCACTTATTTTTTCTTACAGTTCCCATTGCATCTAAATTAACAGGTATTTTATAGTTTTCTTCATCATTTTCGCAAACAATTCTTGTTTCCAGATTAAGTCTATCACTTTCACCTACCAAACTTCCGTGAATGTGATGACCAGAAAAGCACAAAACTTCACCTTTTTTAACATTGAAACTGACAATTTGATTTTGTGGAAATTTTATATTTGAAACTGGTGTTGAAAGAAATTCTTTTGTTTTTTTATATCTATAAAAACTCCATTCGTCGCTGTTATTGCTCACTCTTTTTTGAAAGTATTTAGGAACAAAAAAAATTGAATTACGATCTGAAACATTATGAGTTGGAAACCAAAAATTAATTTGGCTAAAAATATTTGAAGCCCACGTATCTCTGTGAGCTGGAGTTGGAATCAATGTTCCAATATTTTTCATACCACTTGCTGGACTATATCTAAATGTAATGTAATCCATAAAAGTACTCTGAATACCCAATTCAATTTGTAAAAGAAAATTTGCAAAGCATTTTCTTATCAATTTGCAAAACTTTATTCTCTTTTGGATGATCTCAAAAAAAATAGAGTTTTCTTTATTGTAATTTATTTTTAGTTTCTCTGAATTAGTAATCCCTGTATTAAAAAGGTAATTAAAATATTGCTCTGTAAGTTCAATAATTTTTAAAATTTCTTTAGAATTTTTAATTAGTAAAATTTTGCCTTCAAAAATATTTTTTTTTAATGAATGAGCTGTTATATCTTTAGGTAAAAGTTGAATTAAATTGGTTTTATTTTTCAAATCAAATTACTCTCATCTGGATTCATTAAATTTATATTGCAAATCTAAGTAAGAACCTCCCTCACATTGAAGAACATTTTCTGGACCTTGATTGTCATTTAATCTTTTTTGAGAAATTAAAAAAAGATTTTGATAGTAGATTGCTTGTCTTTCTTGAAGTGTCCAAAGAGTTCTTTCGTCTAATTCAATTACTCTATCATCATTTTTTTGATAATGATGAACCATCTCATGCAAAATAATGGATTTGTCACAAATATCTTTTTCTGGCTGCATTTTGTCGATGTAGAATATACCACTATCCTTAACATAATAAGCTTTTACTCTGCAATTTTCAGATGAAAAGCAAGCTTTATCTGACATCTCGTTTTCAGTAAGTTCAAAGAACTTCGGATCTTCGATTTTCTGATTAAATTCAGTATTTTCAATTATCCAGGAGGTAAGAAATATTAATAATTTTTTTGAAATCATTTAATTTTTATTTCCGTTGAAAGTTTTCCATCCCTAAGATTATAAGTTCTTATAAACTGGCTATTATCATCATTATTTTCAAGACGAAAGTGTATAAGATTTTTTTGAATTTGAAAATCTTTTATAGTTAAAAATTCCTCTATTTGCGGTTCTAATTTAAGAGAGTTAAAATTTTTTAAATCATAATTATTGTATTTGTTATATATTGCAAATATTGTAATACAAAAAAGTGTAACGATCAAAATACCAAGAAAAATAACAGTAAATTTTAGGAACTTTCTCATTGAAACAAAATTATATATCGATTTTAATAACTAGCAAAGATCTAGATAAAAGAGTTGATGTTATTATTGCACAGAAATTAAAAGATTTGTCTAGGAACCGTCTTCAACTATTGATCACAAATGGAAATTTAAAGTTTAATGATACAATAATAACCCAACCTTCTATTAAACTTAAAAAGTTGGGTGAGCTAATCCTAGAAATACCCAAACCAAAAAAATATAGTTTAATCCCCCAAAATTTAGAACTAGATATAGTATATGAGGATGAGCATTTGATAGTTTTAAATAAAAAGGCTGGAACTGTTGTTCACCCTGGATCAGGAAATAATGAAAATACATTAGTTAATGGTTTGTTATCACATTGTAAAAACTTGTCAGGGATAGGCGGTGTATTAAGACCTGGGGTTGTTCATAGAATAGATAAAATGACAAGTGGTCTTTTAGTTTTTGCAAAAGACGACATTACCCATAATAGCTTATCTGAACAATTTAAGAGAAAATCTATAAAAAGAGAATATGATTTATTTACATGGAACTTCTTAAAAAATGAACGTGGTACAATTGAAACAAATATTGAAAGATCTAAATTAAATAGACAAAAAATGGCTGTTGCATCGCCGAATTCTGGAAAAATAGCAATCACACAGTTTTGGCTTATAAACTCATTTGATATAAGCGAGAAGATTAAAATTAGTTATGTTAAATGTAAACTTCTCACAGGAAGAACTCATCAGATTAGACTTCATATGAGCTATATTGGCAATCCACTTTTAGGGGATAAAAAATACAGTAGAAATAATTATCATCTTCAACTTACAGATAATTTAGAGTTTTTTATAATAGAAAACTTCATTAAAACCGAAAGACACGCACTTCATGCAAGCAAATTAGGGTTTTATCACCCTTTGCAAAGAAAAAACTTAGAATTTTATTCAAAATTTCCGGCGGATTTATCAAAATTAGCGAATAAATTGTCAAATTATTCAAAAATTCCCAAGATTATGAATAAAAATTAATAATTTGTTCATCTTATATTCATTTTATTGTTGCAATTAGTTTTTTAATATGCAATAACATATTAATGAGTACATTTTTTAGAAAAAGTTTTAATATTTCAGTTGACCAAAACGACATTTCAAGTTACTTACGTGAGATTCAAAAATTTCCGATTCTGACTCACGAGAATGAAGTTAAATTAGCCAATGAATGGATTAAATCAAAATCAAGCTCCGCAGCTCACCAACTCATTAATTCTCATCTGCGATTAGTCGTAAAAATAGCAATGAAATACAGGGGGTACGGTCTTCAGCTAAGCGAACTCATATCAGAGGGTAATTTAGGTCTTATCCAATCATTAGAAAGATTTGACCCATCGAAAGGTTTTAGACTCTCTACCTACGCAATGTGGTGGATAAGAGCCTCCATCCAAGAGTACATTCTTCACTCTTGGTCGCTTGTGAAGATTGGTACAACAGCTGCTCAGAAAAAACTATTTTTTAATCTAAGATCTTTAAAAGGAAAACTAAAGGCCCTTGACGACGGAGACTTGCCTCCAGAACTTGTTACCGAAATTGCCGATAGATTGGACGTTGCTGAAAACGAAGTAGTAGATATGAATAGACGACTCTCTGGGCATGACCATTCGCTTAATAACCCTTATTCAGCAGATAACGAAGATGAATGGATCAATGGAATTCAAGACGAAAGAGACAATCATGAGAACGCTTTTATACAGAGGGACGAATTATTCAAAAGAAAAGAAATGTTAATGATTGCTCTTAAAAATCTTGATGATAGAGAAAGAAGAATTTTGACTCAAAGAAGATTGGTCGACGATCCGCTTACATTGGATGAGCTGAGCAAATCCTTTGGAATTTCAAGGGAAAGAGTACGGCAAGTAGAAGTCAGAGCATTTGAAAAGCTCAGAAAAGTTGTAAAAAACATTAATTACAAGTCAAAAAACTTTAACCAATAAACGGATTTCTTACAAGAATAGTATCTTCTCTTCTTGGACTCGTTGATAAAAGTGAAACTTGCGTTTGCAAAAGTTCTTCAATCCTCCTCACGTATTTTATTGCTAGTGCGGGAAGATCAGTCCAACTTCTAGCGCCTTGAGTATTTTCCATCCAACCCTTGTGTGTCTCATAAATAGGTTTTATCATTCTTTGATCAGATTCTGAAAGAGGAAAATAGTCAATCTTTTTATTATAAAGTTTATATCCAATACAAATTTTTATTTCTTTAAAACTATCTAAAACATCTAACTTAGTTAAAGCTATACCATCAATACCTGCGACTTCCATAGAGTGTCGTGTTATTACAGAGTCAAACCAACCACATCTTCTCTGTCTTCCAGTTACGGTTCCAAACTCGTTACCAATTTGACCAAGTTTTTGACCAATGGAATTGGATAACTCACTAGGAAAAGGACCACTTCCAACTCTCGTTGCATAGGCCTTAACAATTCCTAAGATATAACCTATATCTTTTATAGACATGCCACTACCGGATGAAGCAGCACTTGGAAGAGTGTTAGATGAGGTTACATAAGGATATGTACCATGATCAATATCCAATAGAACACCTTGTGCACCCTCAAAAAGAATCTTTTTTCCAAGCCGCTTTGCCTCTCTAAGAGTTTTAGCGGTCCTGTCTACATACTTTAAAATTTGTTTTTTATAGGAGTCAATCTCATCATTTATTTCTTTTTCAGTTAATAATTTTGAGTTTAAACCAGCTAATATAATGTTGTGATAATCTAACGCATTTTTTATTTTTTCTTTTAATACTTCTTTATTAACTAAATCGGTAAAACGAATAGCTCTTCTTCCAACCCTATCTTCATATGCAGGCCCAATTCCTCTTCCAGTAGTTCCAATTTTATTAGGACCCTTTCTTTTTTCTCTAATTTCATCAATTTTTTTATGAAAATTAAAAATAATTGAAGAATTTTCAGAAATTCTAAAATTTTTTTTTGTAATTTTTATACCAACAACACTAAGCTTTCTTATTTCCTCAAGAAGTGCAGCAGGATTTACAACAACCCCATTTCCTATAATTGAAATTTTGTTTTTTCTAATTATTCCAGAGGGAATTAAACTTAGTGCTATTTTTTTTTTATTGATAACAATCGTATGTCCGGCATTATTACCACCCTGAAATCGCACAACTATATCTGCTTCATTTGATAGCCAATCAACAATCTTCCCTTTCCCTTCATCACCCCATTGGGCACCTATTACAGTTACGTTTGGCATTTATTTTACCTCAAAGATTTCGTTATCAAAAAAGTAATATTGACATTGTTGACTTTTTGCCTCCTTGGCTAATTGCAACTTGTTAAGTTTGTTAATTGATTTTACTACTATCATTTTTCTTTTTTTCTGAAGAAATTTTATCTCTCCAAATTCTAAATTATGCTGGACCAATATTCTACTTTTGGTTATTTTTTTTATTTGCGACTCCAAAATCAAGTTTTCTAGAAAGCCAGAAAAACCTGCACATACGTCATTATCAACGCTGTAACCACCCCCACTTATAAGTTCTTTAGAGTTTTCAGAATAGATCTTAAAACAGAAACCCCTATGATAGCTAGACTCATCTATTTCCAAGGGATCAATAATTATTTCATATTTAATAAATTCGTCTTTAATCTTTTTTATTTGAGATATAAATTTATTAATTTCTGATTTAATATTTTTTGGAAATTTGTATTTTTTTAATAAATTTATCTTTTCATCTACATTTCCAATGCATTTTAACAAATATTCTGACATCTCAAATAAATCATTGGATATATCTTTTAATGCAGATAAATTTTTATTTTTGTAACAATTCATAAGTATTTCATTATCTGATTTTTTGAGATTAAAATCCTTTGAGATAAGATTAATTAAATTTGGCATAGAGAAATTGATAATAATTTTTTTTATTTTAAGGTTATTTAAAAACTCTGTTATTAAACTTATTATTTCGCTTAGACAAAAAGTTTTATCGACTCCTATAATTTCTGCTCCAATTTGAGTAAATTGTCTTGATAAATTAATATTATTATTTTTAACTTTCAATACGTCACCAGTATAACATAATCTCAAAGGTCTTTTGTTTTCCACTAAAGATCCGCAGGCTATTCTTGCAACTTGCATTGTGATATCTGAGCGTATACCCATTATTTTTTGTGTTAGAGGGTCCATAACTCTAAAAGAATCAATATTGTCTTGGTATTTAGTAAGAAAAAATAAGGAATCCTCAAACTCTACAAGTGGAGGTTTAACCATCATAAAACCGTTTGATATCATTAGATTTATGAAAAAAGTGTTTATCTGGAATTCTAATTCTGCGAGATCCGGTAGACCATCCCTAAATCCTTCTGGTAAAAGTTGACTTTTCACGTATTCATTTAAATTTATTAAAACACCAATCTAACCAATTTGTAAGTACAATTAAATCGTTTTTTTTAATAGTAGGACCAGTCCATATTCTTATTCCCGGATTAGCCAGTCTGTAATTTTTAATATCATATGCAATTTCGTTATCACTTAAAAATCTAAATAGCTTTTCGTATTTAATTTTTTTTCTAAAAACTAAGTATACTGGAGAAATAGCCTGATACTTCTTATCTTTAATAAAATTTATAACATATTCATTTTTTTCAGCCCATTTATCAATTACAAATTTATTATTTTTACAAACTTTGAAGCTGTTTATTAAACCTCCATTCTTCTCAAAAATATCTAAACATTGTGCTAAATCAGAAATTGTAAGTAAAGAAGGTGTATTAATAATGAAATTATTTTTTAAAAAATCAAATATTTTTGGCATTGCTCTAGATACAGTACTATCAATTGCCTTAGGGCTCATAACTATTACACCATGCTGAGATTCAGAGCCAAGCGCTTTTTGCCATGAAAAAACAGAAACATCAATTTTTTTCCACGGTATATCATAAATAAAAGCAGCAGAAGTAATATCACTGACTACAATACCTTTTCTCTTTTCACTCAAAAAATTTAAATTGTTTATAGATATTCCTGTAGTTGTCCCAGTCCAAACAAAGAAAAGATCGTTTTCAGATGGAATATTTTCTAAAGACGGAGGAGTTCCATCAAGACTGATTCTTTCATCAACCTTCAAATTTAATTTTTTAAGATCTTTCAACCATTCTAATCCCCAATAGTCATAAACTATTGAAGTTATTTCTCTTTTTCCAAACAAATTCCATATCACAGCTTCCATTGCTCCTGTACATGAGCCTGGCATAAGAAATATTTCATAAGATTCTGGAATCTTAAGAATTTTTTTTATTCTAAAAAGTTGTTCCTCGATAAAAGTTTTTATATCACTAGCCCTGTGATATCTTCCAAGATATTTTTCGTTGATTTTATTTAAGCTCCATCCGTCTGGTTTTTTTGTAGGACCACAAGAAAATCTTGGATTTGTTGGTTTTTCAAAACTAAGATTTTTCATACATCATAAAATATTGGGAATGTAATATAAAAAATTAGCCAACATAAAATTGTTAGTGGGAGTCCAAATTTTACATAATCAATAAATTTATAATGACCAGGACCCATCACTAATAAATTTGTTTGATATGCCAGAGGAGTCAAAAAAGAAGTATTAACTGCAAAAATAAGAGCTATTGCTAAAATTTTTGGATCCACTAACAATTTATCCGCTATATCGATTGCAATTGGTGAAAAAAGGACAGCACAGGCATTATTCGATATAAAGTTAGTAGTTATCGATACGAAAACATAAAAACATAAAATTATTGTCATTGGAGCAGATCCCTCCAAAATCTGTAACAAAAATTCAGATAAAAAATTTGCAGTTCCTGTAACTTGAATTACCTGGCCTAAAGCCAAAGATGTAACAATCAAGAGAAGAAGATTGTTGTCAATACTTCTTATTACTTGTCTTATAGTTAAAACTTTAAAAAAGAGTATTGAAACTACCCCCAAAAGAGAGGCAACAACAAGAGGTAAAATTTCAAAAGCACCTAATGAAATCACAGACAAAAAGATTAGTAATGATTTATTTGCTATCTCCTTGTTTGAAATTTCAGACGTAGCCCACTCCATTGGAAGAAGATCATTTTGATTTCTCAAATTTTTAATTACTTCTTTATTTCCTTGAATCAGCAAAGTATCGCCAGGTTCTAGAGGAAGTTCTCCCATTTTTTTTGTAATAATTCTTGATTTTCTTTGAAGTCCTATAACCAAACAATTGTATCTATACCTAAAACTTACATTTTCAATGGTATTTCCAACTAAACTAGATGAGGGCGTAACCATAGCTTCAGTTATCAACTTATTATCAACAGTATCTTCACTTTTTTCTGTATCCTCTATTAAAACAATATCTTTACTTAATATTTCAGTAAGTTGTTCACGGCTGATTGAAACAACTAATATGTCTCCTTTTTCTAGGACAAAACTCTCGAATGGACCATGCTCTGCATGTTCACCTCTTTGAATCATTAAAACTTTTATTTTTTCCAATCCAGGAAATTTTCCATCTTGAGTATTTTTGCCAATAAGTGAAGAGTTCTCATTAATAACAACTTGGGTTATAAAATTATTTTCTCTGTTATTCAAAAATTCATTTGATTGCGGAGATCTATCTTTGAGAAATACATCGAATTTTGAAAAAATAATTACATACATAAAGCCTGAAAAGGCAATTATGGATCCTGCCAAAGTAAAATCAAAAAAACCAAGAGTAATGTCGGAATATGTTTTTAATGAGTCGGAAACTAAAAGGTTTGTGCTTGAACCGATTAATGTAGTCATTCCACCCAATATTGCTACATAACTTAAGGGCATTAAAAATCTACCTAAAGAAGAGTTTGTATTTTTGATAATGCCTTGTAGGATTGGTATGAAAATAATTACAACGGGAGTATTGTTAATAAAAGCACTTAGAATTAGAACAAGCATTAAACAAAAAATTATTACAATGTTTGGCCTATCTGGAAATAATCTTGTTAATGAAGACAATACATTGTCAAGAGCTCTTGTTTGGACTACACCTTGACCAAGAATCAATAAACACAACACTGTTATCAAAGATGTATTACTAAAACCTTTTAAAATAGTTTGAGGGTTGAGTAGATTCTTTTCATTTTGATCTAAATAAGGAAATATTGAAAAAAAAATAAGTAAAAAAGTCAGAATTACAATTGATTTCAGCACAATAGATAGGTTATCTAATGCATAGAAGAGCATACTCATTAAAACTATAACGAGACTCAAGTATACAAAAACTTCATTAGATAAAAAAAACATAATATTAGGAAAATTATTTAAATTGTCTATTTTACATTTTACCATTATATTAGAATGATAGAACGTTAAAAATAATATTTTTGAATAAATAATGCTAAAAAAATTAAATAAAGAAAATAATAAAAAAATATCCGAAAGCTTATCAAAATTCAAAAAGCTTCCTAAATCTAAAAAGGTTTATCTTAAAAGTGACAGGTTTAGGGATGTAAAAGTCGGTATGAGAGAAATTACACTAGAGGATCAAAATATCAAAAATTTGATTGTCTACGACACATCTGGTTTTTATTCAGATCACAACTATAATCATAGTTACGAAAAAGGGCTTAAATCGATTAGATCTGGCTGGCTTAGTAATAGAAAAGGAATTACACAAACATCTAAAACTAAGCTCAGATTTCTTGATCACTCGAAGTGTCAGGTGAGAACTTTTCCCTCAATTCCAAATAAAATTCTCAAAAGAGACCAAATGAGTGAAATCACTCAACTATATTTTGCTAGAAATAATATTATAACTGAAGAAATGGAATATTGTGCAATTAGAGAAAATGAGGGTAGAGAAAAGTTAATAGGAAAGTTTATTAAAAAAGAGGACATTGTTACTCCGGAATTTGTAAGAAGTGAGATTGCTTCAGGAAGAGCCATAATACCTTCCAACATTAATCATAAAGAACTTGAACCAATGATTATAGGACAAAACTTCTTGGTTAAAATTAATGCAAATATTGGTAATTCAGCGGTAATTTCAGACGTTTACGACGAGGTTGAAAAACTAATCTGGTCTATTCGCTGGGGAAGCGACACAATTATGGACTTATCTACTGGCGATAACATTCATTATATAAGAGAATGGATAATAAGAAATTCTCCTGTTCCAGTTGGAACTGTTCCTATATATCAGGCCTTGGAAAAAGTCAATGGTGTGGCTGAAGAGCTTAGTTGGGAAATATTTAGAGAAACATTAATTGAACAGGCAGAACAAGGAGTAGATTATTTTACAATTCACGCAGGAGTTAGACTTCCATTTATTCCAATGACGGTTGATAGACTTACAGGTATTGTTTCCAGAGGTGGATCAATTATTGCAAAATGGTGTCTTGCACATCATAAGGAGAATTTTTTATATACCAATTTTGAAGAGATTTGTAGCATAATGAAGGATTATGATGTTTCATTTTCCCTAGGAGACGGATTAAGACCTGGTTCCATTCATGACGCAAATGATGAGTCTCAATTTGCAGAATTAAAAACACTGGGCGATTTAACTGACATAGCCTGGAAATATAATGTTCAGGTAATGATTGAGGGACCAGGCCACGTACCAATCCAGAAAATTAAAGAAAATGTGGATTTACAAAAAAAATATTGCAATGATGCACCATTTTACACTCTCGGGCCGTTAACAACAGATATTGCCCCAGGTTATGATCACATTACAAGTGCAATTGGTGCAGCTATGATAGGTTGGTATGGCACCTCAATGTTATGTTATGTCACACCCAAGGAACATTTAGGACTACCAGACAAAGAAGACGTAAAAATAGGAGTTATTACCTATAAGATTGCTGCACATGCTGCAGATTTAGCTAGAGGTAATAAAGGTGCATATTACAGAGATTATCTTTTATCAAAAGCAAGATTTGAATTTAGGTGGAGAGATCAATTTAATCTCTCGCTTGATCCTGAAACCGCTGAGAACTATCATGATCAAACTCTTCCATCGGAAGGAGCAAAAGTTGCACATTTCTGTTCTATGTGTGGGCCAAAATTTTGTTCAATGAAAATTTCTCAAGAAATAAAAGATCAAAGTGTCAAAGGAAAAAAAGAAATGTCAAAAAAATTTAAAGAACTTGGAAGTAATATATATCTTCGTTCATAACCAATGTCCGACAGGACCATATTTAAGGTTAAAGCTTGGGGCGTTTAAAATACACTTTTTTGTAAAATCCTTCGAAAGTTGAACCGACTTTTTTAATGCAAATCCTTTTGCTAAGTTAACTGCAAGTGCTGATGAAAAAGTACAGCCTGATCCATGAGTATTTTTACTTGATATTTTGTTTGAAATAATTTTTTCTACCATTCCTTTGTCCATTAGAAAATCTTCGCAATAATCTGATCTGTTTCCTCCGTCCGTAATAACAACTTTAACTTTAAATTGTTCTATAAATTCTTTTATAATTTCTTCTGTAGTAAGTTTTGAATTAGATTTAATCTTTAAAAGCGTTTTAGCTTCATTTAGATTTGGTGTAAATATTGAACTTATCTTTGAAATAATTTTATATATTGATGCATAATTCTTCATATTATTAAATTTTTTGTTAGTTGAAGATTTAAATATTGGATCAACTACAATAGGAACTTTGGATTTAAACTGATTTAATATTTGAAATATAGTTTTTGCTTGCGAAACACTACTTATCAGTCCAATTTTAATGCAATCAATTTTATAATCTCTTAGAATTGAACTAATTTGTGATTTTATATAAATGCCAGGTAATTCATATATTTTAAAAACATCTTTGGAATTTTGCGAAGTAATCGTAGTTACGCATGTTAAGCAATATGCATTTAATGCTTGGCAAGTTTTTATGTCAGCTTGAATTCCAGCACCACAAGTATTGTCACTCCCTGCTATTGATAGCATCTTATAGGTTTTGTTAGTTTTCATCTAATTTCTTTATTTGAATTAAAAACTCGTTAACTATTTTTTCTACTAAATTTTTTGATTCAGCTTGTACCATTAACCTTAATAAATTTTCTGTTCCGGATTTTCTCAATAAAACGTCACACTTATTGGTTTTAGAATATTTATTGAGCAAGTTTTTAATTGTTCTATCTTTTACAACGTCGTCATAGTTATTAGAGAGTTTATAATTAACTAAATGTTGGGGTAACTTTTCAAATAAATTCCTATAAAGTTTTGACAGAGATAAATTAGTTTCATTTATTATTTCTAATATTGTTAGAGCAGTGAAAAGACCATCACCACAGAAAGAATTCTCAGAGAAAATAATGTGACCAGACTGTTCTCCTCCTAAAATACAATTATTCTTTTTCATTAATTCAGCAACATATCTGTCACCAACATCTGAAAGATAAAATTTAATTTTTTCTTTTGAAAAAAAATTTCTCATACCTAAATTTGACATTTTGGTGCTTACAATTGAATTATTAAATAATTTTTTTTTATTTTTATAATGCATAGCTAGTATTGCTAATATATAATCACCGTCTACGATATTTCCTTTTTCGTCACAAAATATTACTCTATCTGCATCACCATCAAATGATATTCCAATATAAGCTCTTCTTTTAATAGTTCTATTTGAAATCTCCTTAGGAAAGGTTGCTCCACAATTTTTGTTTATATTTTTTCCATTTGGTTTGATTCCATAACAAGAAAAGTTTAAATTTAGTTTTCTTAGAACATTTGGGGCTATTTTACTTAATGATCCGTTAGCACAATCCAATAATATTTTTTTATTAAACGTTTTTAATATTGAAAATCTTTCATATAAGAAGTTTTCATATTCGGGAAAAGTTACTTTCTTTTTTTTAATTTTAAATAAGTGCTTTTGCGGATTTTTAGTTAAATTTATATTTTTTTCAATTTTAAGTTCATCGTTGTCACATAGTTTTTCACCCTCTTTGTCAAAAATTTTAATTCCATTATCTGTATATGGGTTATGAGATGCCGAAATCATAATTCCTAAATCATAATTAAATTTTTTTGTTGTAAACGACAACATTGGTGTTGACACAACACCTAATGTATTACACTCTACTTTCATTTTTTTAAATCCACAAATAATATCTGATTCAATCAAATCAGATGACTCTCTGGTATCTATTCCAATAATAACTCTATTTACATCCTCAAATGTCAATTTTATTGCTTTTGTTAAACTATAGAAGAAAGGTCTTGTTATTGGAAATTCATTAAAGGTGCCTCTTATTCCGTCTGTACCAAAAAACTTTTTATTCATTTATTAAATAATCTTTCAAAGACAATTAAGGCTTGATTTATCTGTTGCACGTCATGTACTCTATGAATTTTTATACCTTGAGTCATTGCCAATAAAGTTGCTGCTACAGTTCCTCCTAGCCTTTGCTGAGGCTTAGAATTACTAGAAATTGATTCAATGAATCTTTTTCTAGAAACACCTAACATCAAAGGTACTCCGAGAGAATGAAAGACAGATAAATTTTTAATAAGTTTAATATTTTGAATATAATCTTTTCCAAAACCAATCCCAGGGTCAATTATTATATTCTCTTTTTTCAATCCAGATTGGGTGAGAAATTTAATTCTTTCTTTTAAAAAATCATATACATCTAAAATTACATCATTATATTTATTTTTTTTCATCATTGTCTGAGGTGTCCCGGGCATGTGCATAATGACAACTGGGGTAGAATATTTTTTTACCACATCCAAACTTCTACTGTCATTTGTCAAACCACTAACGTCATTAATTATCTTCACGCCTGATGCTATACCAAATTCCATTGTTGAAGAATTTCTAGTGTCAAGGGATAAATCAATTTTCTTAAAATTTAACCTCTGCACCACTGGAATCACTCTCGAAATTTCTTCATGTGCACTTACTGGCTTCGCACCGGGTCTAGTTGATTCCCCTCCAACATCGATAAATGAAGCACCATCGTTTACCATTTTTTGAGCGTTTAGAACAGCCGCTGGTAAATTCAGATTTATTCCTCCATCAGAAAAACTGTCAGGCGTAACGTTTAATATCCCAAATATTGAAATCTTCTTATTTTTAAAAACTAATCTTTTAAGAATTTTGTTTTTATAATTAAGATTATTAAATAACTCACAAATTTTTTGATTTTGGTCAAATACTTTGAAAAACTCTGGGAAGTTATAAATCTTTTTTTTTATTTTTAATCCTCGTCGAGTTATAACTTCTATTTTATTAAAAAAAATATCTTGGATTAAAAAGGCTTTTTTTTTTTTAAATAATAAGTGACCATCTTCGTAATTTAACGGTAATAGTGGTCTTAGGTAGTATTTAGTATTGGATGAAATCAAGCCAGCTTGTCATTAAGTTGTAACAGGGTTCGGATCAAGTCCTAAATTTCTCTTTTTGCCTTCCTTAGATTTTCCAAGAGGAATAGAAGTTTTCTTGTTAGATTTTGTGTTATCAGAGTTTTTGTTGTTGGATTTAATCTTACCTTTACTAATAAGCTGTTTAACATCATCCCCAGATAATGTTTCGAACTCAAGGAGAGCATTAGCCAAGTTATGTAAATGTTTTAAATTTTTCTTGAGAACTTTTCTTGCATGAGACTCAGCATTATCGATAAACTTTCTTATTTCTTGATCGATAAGCTTAGCAGTTTCATCGGACATGCTTTTACGTTGAGTTACAGATCTTCCCAAAAATACATCCTCCTCGTTTTCAGAGTATCTAAGGGGACCTAAGGCTTCACTCATTCCCCATTCCACAACCATAGCTCTTGCTCTTTGAGTAGCTTGAAGAATATCATTAGAAGCACCAGAGGTAATATTTTCTTTCCCAAATATAAGTTCTTCAGCTACTCTTCCTCCAAAAATCATCGCTAGTTTCGCTTTCATTTCTGTTTTAGTTTCAGAATACTTGTCTCGTTCTGGGAGGTTCATTGTAACACCTAATGCCCTACCTCTTGGTATGATTGTGACTTTGTGAAGAGGATCGTTTCCCGGTGTAAAGACACCCACTAACGCATGACCTGCCTCATGATAAGCTGTTAGTTCTTTTTCTTTAAGAGTCATAACCATTGATCTTCTTTCTGCTCCCATCATAACCTTGTCTTTAGCATCTTCAAAATCTAACATCGTTACTAGCCTTTTATTTCTTCTCGCAGCTAAAAGTGCTGCCTCGTTAGATAAGTTGGCAAGGTCTGCACCAGAAAATCCTGGTGTACCTCTGGCTATTACCTTAATTTCGACATCAGGCGCAAGAGCCAATTTTCTAGTATGAACTTCGAGAATTTTTGTCCTGCCGACAATATCTGGGTTAGGTACAACAACCTGTCTGTCAAATCTTCCAGGCCTAAGCAAGGCGGGATCAAGAACATCCGGTCTATTTGTTGCTGCGATTAGTATAACGCCTTGAGTGGAATCAAAGCCGTCCATTTCAACCAAGAGTTGATTAAGAGTTTGTTCTCTTTCGTCATTTCCGCCGCCTAGTCCGGCACCTCTGTGTCGCCCAACTGCATCAATTTCATCTATAAAGATAATACAGGGCGCACTTTTGCGACCTTGTTCAAACATATCTCGAACTCTGCTTGCTCCAACTCCGACGAACATTTCGACAAAATCGGAACCAGATATTGAGAAAAAAGGAACATTTGCTTCTCCGGCAATTGCTCTAGCTAACAATGTTTTACCTGTTCCAGGAGGTCCAACTAATAGAGCACCTTTTGGAATTTTTCCTCCTAATCTTTGAAATTTTGTAGGATCTTTTAGAAACTCAACTATTTCCTCTAATTCAGACTTCGCTTCATCTATACCAGCTACATCAAGAAATGTAACTTTATCTTTATTTTCATTTAGAAGTTTAGCTCTAGATTTTCCAAAACCCATTGCTCTGCCACTACCAGATTGCATTTGTCTCATAAAGAAAATCCAAACACCAATGAGTAAAAGCATTGGGAACCAAGAAATTAAAATATCAATGAGACCAGGTGACCCTTTGTCTAAGGGTAAGGCGTTAATTTCAACACCATTTTTTTCTAATTTTTCTATAAGATTCATATCATTTGGGGAATAAGTTGAGAAATAACTACCATTTGAGTACTCGCCATTAATGTTGTTTCCTCGAATTTCAACTCTAGAAACATTTCCATTTTTTATTTCTGTAAGAAAATTAGAATAGGAGATTGGTATTATTTTTCTTGAAGCATCATTAGCTTTGTAAAAGTCGATTATAAGGAAAACCAAAAAACCAATTAACAGCCAAATAGCTAAATTCTTTAAAACATTATTACTCATTCTAATATTATATAATTATCTAAATTTTATTCTCAATATATTATCAAAAATTTTTTTTTGTTAAAGGAATTTTTGGTTTAAAACTAACTGAAATACCAAAAGATACCATTTTTTTTTTATCAGTCAAAAACGGAATAATCATTTGGTTTTTATATGAAAGAACTGGCAAAGTTTTCAAAATTTCATACGGAACCTTTTGTGAATCTTTAATCAACTTATAGTGATTTTTTAATTTTAACCAAATTTTATCATTAAATATGAAACATTTTATATCTTCAAAAATTGAACTTATTAAAAATCTGTTATCCCAAATTACAGATGCTTTTTTTTTTATAGTTAATTGCTGTGGATTTAAGTTTTTGATTTTCACATACTCCCTAAAAATAAAAATTTTATCTGAGGAACATATAATAATACATGAGTGTATGGTAAATTTAACATTTTCCAATTTAAAATATTTATCTAAAAAAAATTCTATTGACCTTGATCGAGGTGAATAAATACTGCCAGAACAAGTTACTAATATTCTTTTTAAGACTTCAATCTGAAAAAATCTATTCTGAATTTTAAATTTTTTTTTATTTATTGTAAATTTTCCGTATTCGTTAAATTCCATATTTTCAATAAAGAATTTGGCTAGTTGTATTTCAAAAAATTTACTTTCATATGAATTTATTTTAAATTCAGAATACAGTCGCGACCTTTTATTATCGCTTAAGTTGGCAATAATACTTCTTACTTTCACTCTCTCAAAATTCTGATTTTGATTACTTGGGTCTTCAAACCATTTATATTTATTTTTCTTGCATGTTTGGATTAGTCTTGCCTTTCTATAGTTAATAAACGGTCTCAAGATCTGAACTTGATCCTGAATATTTTTAAATGGAATTCCTGATAAATTTGGAGTGTAAGCATTTCTTTTTTTTTTCATGTAATAAGTCTCCAAAGAGTCATCTAAATGATGAGCGGTCATAACAGTGATTATGCCGTTTTGTTTACAAAAATTAATTATTTTTTTATATCTTATTTCTCTAGCTTTTTGCATGATTGAGGTTTTTGGTTTTTTTTCGTTCCACATTAAAATTTTATAATTAATTCCCAATTTTCTTGAAACTTCCTTTGTATATTTTGACTCCAAATATGATTCCTGTCTTAATCTATGATCAAAATATATTAAAGTTAAAAGTCCTTTATGCTTTTTTATCCAGTTATTCATGAGAATAAGAAGTGCCAAGCTATCTGAACCGCATGAAAAACTTATCGCGACAGAAGGATTTGTTTCAAATACAAAAGAATGACTCTTTAATAAAGATGAGAATTCTGCATTTGTAATTGCTTCACTCACAATTCTCTATTCCTCCGGACAATTTAATTTTTTTCTTTCTTCTTGAGATCTTTGCAAAACATTTTTTGGAGAATTCTTGTATTTAACTTCAATTTCATAAAATGCGCTACATGCTTCATTTTTTTGATTCAGATTTGAAAATGATAAACCCAATTTAAGCAGATTATCAGGACCTTTTATAGAATCTGGAAATTTAGTAAATCCTTCACCAAACTCAATCACAGCTTGTTGAAAATTTTTATTTGCATAATAAACTTCACCAAGCCAGTATTGAATATTTGGCATTAAATCTTCCGGATTAAGTGTCTTTAATTGTAATAATTCTTCTTCTGCTTTTTCGTATTTGTTTGCCCATAATAATTTAATTGCATTTTCATATTTTTTTTTTATTTCTTCCTCATTCAAATTTGCAATGTCGTTAGTAATTCCTGATTTTTTTTCATTTTTTATTGATCTTTCCACTTGTTTTGTAACAGGCGATTCTTGCATTTTTTGGATAAAAGATTTTTTTTGAGGTGTCGGGTTGTTCTTTAATGCTTCTATTGTTTTTTCGATTTTGTTAATTCGAGACTGAAAATCTTTATCTATAAGATTTAGCTTCTCTTCAACATTATTAATTTTATTGGTGGATTCTTCGTATAAACCAAAATTTGTCCTTAATTTGGTTTCGAAATCTCCAAGCCTGGATTCATTTCTTGAAATATAACCTGTTGATAGGGATTCTTCTATTTCGCTAAATCTTCCTTTTTGAAGATCAGATATGTTCTTCTCTATCCTGTCTAATCTTTCTAGAAGTTCATCAACGTCTAGTTCTTGAGAAAAAGCTTCTGATAGGGTTATTAAGCAAAGAACTACAATTAATATATTTTTTTTTATTTTCATAAAAAAAAGGGCTAAATGTTTAGCCCTAATTTTAAAATTTAGTAAGGATTCATTTTTACTAGTTACCGCTAACAACTAGAACAGCTCTCCTATTCTCAGACCAAGCTTCAGATGTACTACCTTCTGCTGCTGGTCGTTCTTTTCCATAACTAATCACGGTCAATCTACCCGGATCAACCCCGAGAGATGCTAGAAATTCTTTTACTGCGTTTCCTCTTCTTTCACCAAGAGCGAGGTTATATTCTCTGGTACCTCTTTCATCACAATGTCCTTCAATGAGCAATTGAAATCCTGGAGTAGATTTCAGCCAATTTGCTTGGGATTCTAATGTGAAAGCTGAGGATGAGGAGATGTTGTGTTTATCTGTCTCAAAATAAACTCTGTCGCCTATTTCATTCTGCAGATAGGCTTGAAGATTTGCCTGTTTTGAGTCACCGAATTCACCAGAGGCGCTTCCAGATGAGGAGCCACCAATTGTTTCGCAACCAGAGATAAGTAAAATCCCTGCGAAAAATAGAGATAAGTATTTGTTTTTCATAACTTTTAGATCCTTACGTTATTTAATTAAGTATTATAACTTTAAGTTTTACAATCTGAGCGATAATAAGTCAACGATTAAGGTTTAATTAAAATATAAAAAATTGACTACTAAAATCTAAGAAACTATCTGTTATAGATTTTTACAGTGCATGAGCCAAAGCAATCGATTGAGTCATGTGTAGGGATTTTTTCAAAAGTGTTGTCGTAAAATGTAGCGTCTGTTCCAACGGTGTCTTGAGGGCCAGCACAGCTGCCTGCAAGAAACGAAGCCATTAACAATGCAAAAAGTTTGATTTTCATAAAATAAGTACCTTCATTATTAAATATTTATAAGTTTTACATTTTGATGGTACATAAGTCAATCATAAGTAGTTTTTTTATTTTTTCATTCTCTACGGAAGTAAACCAGACCACGCTGGATCGGAAGCATCAGATGGCGTAACAAGTTCTCTTAAATTAATTCCAGTTAAATCTACCATTTTGATCTTTGGATCAGTAATTTTTCCACCTGAAAGTCTGTTCTGATTATAAAATGCAATTACACGACCATTGGGAGACCATGATGGCCCTTCAACTAAATATGACTTATAAACTACTCTTTCACCTTTTCCATCGGTATACATCACTCCAATGTAAAATTCACCGTTGAGAAGTTTAGTAAATGCTATTAAATCGCCTCGTGGAGACCATACTGGAGTAGCGTACTTTCCTTTGCCAAAACTAATACGGTTAATTTTTTTGGTTTTTAAGTTCATTACATATATTTTTTGACTACCACTTCGATCCGATTCAAATGTAATGAAGTCTCCATCTGGAGAATATGATGGAGCTGTATCTATCCCCTCATAAAATGTTAATCTTTTCATTTTTAAAGTGCTTAGATCCATTTCATAAATATCAGAATTACCATTTCTAGCTAAACTCATTACCAATTTTTTTCCATCGGGCGAGTAGCGAGGACTAAACGTCATTCCTGGAAAATCTCCTAAAACTTTTTGAGTCCCAGTATTCAAGTCTAGAAGAAATATTCTGGGAATTCTTTTATTATAAGATAAATATGCAACCTCTTGAGCTGCAGGGGAAAATCTTGGGGTTAATGCTAAATAAGATCCATCAGTAAGGAATTTATGGTTTGCTCCGTCTTGATCAATGATTGCCAATCTTTTTTTTCTGTTACTTTTTGGTCCTGATTCTGAAATATAGACTATCCTACTGTCAAAATAGCCTGACTCTCCGGTAATTCTTTGATAAATAATATCTGAAATAACATGAGCTATTCTCCTCCAATTATTTTTTTCAGTGGTAAGTTTTTGAGCTACCATCTGTTTTTGTGAGAGTACATCCCACAGTCTGAATTGTATATCTAATTTATCATTTTTAATTTTCAGTTTACCATGAACTAGGCCTTGGGCGGTTGTGATTTTCCAGTCTGAAAATGTTGGCTTATCCTCAAAAGGAATTGTCAAATTAAAAAAAAGCTTCTTCGGGAGAACAGAAAATAGTCCTGACCTTTCAAGATTATTTGAAATCACTTGATTTATATTAGAGGAAATCTCAAGTGCTTCTTTACTGTTAGAATTAAATTCTAAAATAGCTACAGGTATAGGATCCATATTACCTTGTGTAATGTCAATTCTTAATTCAGCAAAAATTGAAAAAGGGTAAAAGAACAATAAAAATAAAAAATATTTCATAAACACAACTATTTTATTGAATTATTAACATAAATCAAAAACAATTTTTCTAGTTAATCATAACTGAAGGGTCAAAGTCTAGAATTGTCTCTTTCCATGTTTCATATTTTTTTTTTGGTACTTTTAACCTTTTACAATCTGGATGATTCACTGCTCTTACAGCGCTTTCAGCAAGTGTTCTAAAAAAAGTATTATTCATCTTTGAATTGTTAATAATTTTTGAGTTTATAACTTCTCCATCTTCATTAAGATTTAGCCTTATAGAAACTTTGTAATCTTTTATATTTTTTGCTCCTGCAGGAACAATCCAACATCTGTAAAATTGCCTCCTAATCGCGTCTTTCTCTGAAATTGTTAATTTTTCACCAAAATTAACACTTTTGACATTCTCATTTTCGTCAAGCTGCTTGTCTGGTTTTAAATCATCAGTTTTAGCAACTTGCTTATTATTCTTTTTAGATTTAATTTTTTCTATAGACTTGAGGATATTATCAACTCGTTTTTTCTGCTTTTGTTCTTCTTTATCATCTTTAATTTTTTCTTTTTTCTTTTTTGAAACATTTTCTTTTTTAGCAAATTCAGGAGGTTTTGGTTTTGACTTAACTTTAGGTGGTTGGAAGCCACCTTTGTTTTGTTGTTCTTTTTTCTTCGTTGCTAGTTCTTGATCTTTTTTTTCAGTTTTAGTTATAGTTTGTTCAGAAATGTCTACAATATCTAAAGGTATTTCATTTATTTCAAACCTTTTATTATTTTTAAAAATTTCCGCACCATAGATAAATAGTCCAACGATAAATAAATGAAGAAAAAAAGACTTTAAAAGGCCTCTAATCATTTCAATACTATTTTAACCTAGTAACAAGTGCTACTTTTTTAAAGCCTGATTGATTGATTAAATTCATCAAGTCCATAACTTTTCCATAGTCAAGTTTTTTGTCACCTTTTATATATATCTTTAAATTTTGATTATTTTTCTTAAGCAAACTAAGTTTATTTATAAGTTGATCTTTAGAAAATTTTTTTTTTTGAATAAAAATTTCTCCTTTTGAATTTATGGAAACGGTAACTGGATCTTTTTTTTCATTTTTAAGAACGGAGGAACTCTCTGGCAAATTAATTTTGATGCCTGAAGTAAGAAGTGGAGCAGTAACCATAAAAATAATTAATAACACTAACATTACATCAACGAAAGGAGTCACGTTGATTTCAGACATAGTCCGTTTATTTCTAAATTTTTTTTTCATTATTTATCTACCTAAAAATTTCTTTTGAAATAATTACCAAAATTTCATCTGAAAAAACGTCTAATTTATTATTTAGAATTTCCAACATGTTATTAAATTTATTAAAAAAAAGTACAGCTGGTATTGCGGCAACTAGACCAAGTGCTGTTGCAAAAAGTGCTTCCGCTATTCCAGGTGCTACTACTGCTAAGCTAGTATTTTGAGAAATACCAATAGCCGTAAAACTATTCATTATTCCCCAAACAGTTCCAAATAAACCAATAAATGGAGCTGTAGATCCAACGGAGGCCAAAAAATTTAGACCATTTTCTAATCCTGTTAGTTCTTTATTGATTACAATTTCCATCTCTTTTTTGACGTTTTCACAAAAACTTTTTTTAAAGTCGAAGTTTTTATTTGAAAACCCAGTTTTTATTCTATCAAAATATACCATTGCAGCAAAAAAAACTGCTTCCATTGGGTGAGTAGGTTGACCTCCAATTCTTTTGGATAGTTTGCTGAGTGTTTCACTTGAATAAAATTTTTCCTCGAAGTCTTCTGTTTCCATTAAAATACTTTTTAAATTAGTATATTTAGAAAAGATAATAGTCCACGACCAAATCGAGGAAAGTAATAAAATTAAGATTACGATCTTTACAACTATGTCTGCTTGTAAAAATAAAGAAAATATCGAAAAGTCAGTACTTTCTTCTAATATTTTTTTTTCTACTGATTCGTCCATATCAAAGTTATACTATTTCCATTGATTTAAATCTATCAATTATATTTCTTGGTATTTTTGTTGGTTTACTTTTTATTCCGTCGATCCAAACAAGTTGGACGTCTATTTTACTTATATCAGCACCATCTTTCTCTATTTTTTGAATTAAGTTCAAAGACGTAAAAGAGTTTCCTATGTAAAATGTAATTATATCTAGATTATCAAATAATTTAGCTGGTTTGATAAAATCTACTTTTATTTTTTTTACAACAAAAAATTTTGAGTTTGTTTTTAACATCATTGTTAGCTCTGAAAAATCCCTGTTAAGCATATTGCTTCTGGCTCTTTCCGCCATTGATAAATAAGCAGTGTGATATGCAAATCCTGATGAATCAGTATTTTCATAATAAATTTTGAATTTATCTTCATGAATTTTTTTCATATTTATTGTTAATTAATGTGATTGATTCCCTTCTCTGATAGAATTCTTCCTCTGGAAGTTCTTTGAACCAAACCTTTTTGCATTAAATACGGTTCTATAACGTCCTCAATTATATCTCTTTGTTCTAAAAGTGCCGCGCTTAATGTTTCTATTCCAACTGGGCCACCATTATAATCTGAAGAAATACATTTCAAATATTTACGATCCATCTCGTCCAAGCCTTCGGAATCAATTCTCATTTGCTTAAGGGACTCCTCTACTAAATCCATATTTATATCTTCTGAGTTTTGAACAATTGAAAAATCTAAAATTCTTTTGAGTAGTCTGATAGCAATCCTAGGAGTTCCTCTTGATCTTTTTGCTATTTCAAAGGCAGCGGTAGTTTCAATTTTAACATTTAATTTTTTTGAATTAAGAATTATAATATCTTTTAAACTTTCGGGATTATAAAACTCAAGTTGAAGAGGAATACCAAACCTATCTCTCAAAGGGCGACTCAACAAACCTAGTCTAGTCGTAGCACCGATTAATGTAAATTTTTCAATCGCAATTTGCATCACTCTTGCAGAAGGACCTGATCCTATTATGTAATCACATTTAAAGTCCTCCATTGCTGGATACAATGATTCCTCAATTACTGGAGATAACCTATGAATTTCGTCAATAAATAAAATGTCCCCATTTGATAAATTACTTAAAAGCGTTACTAAGTCTCCCTTTTTTGTAAAAGCGGGACCAGATGTAACATGAATATTAACGTTCTTTTCATATGAAATTATATTAGCCAGAGTCGTCTTTCCCAGTCCAGGCGGACCGTATAAAATTATATGATCCAAGTTTTTTTTTGTTTTTATAGACGATTCAATAAATGTTTTTAAGTTAGATTTTATATTATCTTGACCTACAAACTCTGTAATTTTTTTTGGTCTGAGACTTATCTTTTTATCTTCACTGATCTCGTTAGGTGTAAATTTATTTTCTTTTTTTTCCACTCTATTCTATGAACTTGGGTTTGATAAGCTTTTAACTGCTATTGGAATTAATTCTTCAAGTTTTTTTTCTTGATTATTATTTATAACATAATTAGCCGTGGTTTCACAAACTTTTTCAGGAAAACCGAGGTTTAACAAACAAGAAACAAGGTCCTGAAAAATTGAATTTTTCTCTCCAGGAATTATGATATTTTTTTGGTAATTCTTTTTTTTTATTTTTTCTTTTAACTCATTTATCAATCTCATTGCTAGTTTATTACCAACACCATTTATTTTATTAAATATTTTAGAGTCTTCTCTTACGATTGAATCAATTATTGTTTCATTTGTAAGGTTCGACATTATGTTAATCGCCATTTTACCCCCAACCCCTTGAACTGAAAGTAAATCACCAAAGGTTTCTCTTTCTTCTTCTTTAAGAAAACCAGCAAAAATTCTAGAATCTTCTTTTCTTATTTCATATATAAAAATAGTTACATATGATCCAACAGCACCCACTTTACTAATATTTTTATTTGACATGAGAACTCTGTAAACCACTCCATTTACATCAAGGTCGATAAAATTCTCATCAAAATTTTCTATATTTCCTTTAAGCTTTACAATCATATAAATTTAATTAAATTTGGATTTTAGACTGAGTTTGCATCGAATGACATGTCGCTACGGCCAAAGCATCTGCAGCGTTATCTTCAATAACACCAACCTCAGGATAAAGTCTTTTAATCATCTCAATAATTTGAAATTTACTAGCATGACCATGTCCTATAAGATTTTTTTTTACAGAGTTGGGTGAATATTCAGTAATTTCAATTTTATATATCGCAGCTACTAGAAATATAATTCCTCTTGCCTTCCCTAGTTTTAGCGTTGATTCTGGATTAATATTTGAAAAAATTTTTTCTACAGAAATGAAGCTAGGTTTATATTCTTCTGTTAACTGAGAAACGCCTCTGAAGATGGAAACCAATCTCTCTCCTAAGTTGTCTTTACTGGATGTTTTAATTACTCCATGAGATAAATAAGATTCCTTATTCTTAAAACTTTTAATAACTCCCCATCCAGTATTTTTTAAACCAGGATCAATACCCAATATCAAGTTTTTTGTCACTGGATAACCTTTTTAAGCAATTCTTCATCAATGTTGAAGTTTGATGCAACTGTTTGAACGTCATCTAAATCTTCTAATTTGTCTAACAATGTAAAAAGTTTTTTTGCATTTTCTTCATCATTGACATCAATCACATTAATTGGTCGCCATTCAATTGCTGAAAGTTTAGGAAACGAATATTTATCCTCTAAATACACCATGACATTGTGAAAAGATTCTAAAGTTGTGATAACATCATATGTATCATCATTTTCTTGAACGTCATCAACGTTCTGATTGGCGCAAAATTCAAAAAAACTTTCAAAGTCGTCTACTTCATGAGAATAAGATATTATGCCAGTTTTTTTGAAGTTGTGTTTTACTGAACCACTTATGCCTAAATTTCCATTGTATTTTGAAAATGTTGACCTTATTTCAGAAGCGCTTCTATTTTTATTATCAGTCATTGATTCTATAATAATTGCTGCACCCCCTGGACCAAATCCTTCGTATATAATCTCAAGGATTTGATCATTATCGGCGTTTGTAGTGTTTTTATTTATTGCTTTCTGAATATTGTCTTTTGCCATATTAGATGAAAGAGCATTGTTTACAGCCGCCCTGAGTCTTGGATTCGAATCTGGGTCCGTGCCCCCAATTTTAGCTGCCACAGAAATTTCCCTTATTAAGCGCGAAAAAAGTTTTGCTCTCTTCTTATCTTGTGCACCTTTTCTGTGCATTATATTTTTAAATTTTGAATGACCCGCCATTTTAAGAATTCAGTCTTCCGCCTTTAAAAATTTGTTTAAACTCAGAAACTTTCATTTCTTTATCTACATTTATTATAGTCCCACACAAAGTACCTTCTCCATTGGCCGGCTCAAGTCTAGTTTTAATAAATTTCTTCGTAAACTTTTGAATGCATCCCTCTTTCTTCATTCCAATAACTGAATCGTAATCGCCACACATTCCTAAATCAGTCTGATAAAAAGTACCTTTTTCTAAAATTTGCAAATCAGCTGTTGGTACGTGAGTATGAGTCCCAAGAATTGCTGTAACTTTTCCGTCTAGATAATGTCCAATTGCCATCTTCTCAGATGTTGATTCTCCATGCACGTCA
>CACCYL010000011.1 GCA_902550225.1 uncultured Alphaproteobacteria bacterium | reverse complement strand
AATTTAATTCATTTATAATTTCATTGAACTTAATTATTCTTTTATTTTTACCTACAACAACTAATTTTGAACTATCTCTAGGTTTGACGGGATGCAGAGCTATCAGTTCCTTTGGAATTTCATAATCTAAATCATTTAGATGCATTTTAGTAAAGGTAATCTATTACTTTAGTGAGAAAATCTTCGCATTTTTTTAACTGTACTATTTCAATGTATTCATCGGGTTTGTGGGCTTGTTTAATACTTCCTGGACCACAAACTATTGTTTGAAAGCCTATCTGATTGAAAATACCTGCTTCTGTACCGAAACTCACCGTATTTACTGAGTTAGTTCTCAATTTTTCTAAGCAAAGTGATATGATATTTGAATTGTGATTTGTTATCAAAGGCGGGAAATTATTTTGTTCAGACAATGATATACTGCATTTCTTGTTAAATGACTTCATCTCTTCTTCTAAAATTAATAGATAATCTTTGATTTGGTTTACAAACTTTTCTGTATTAAATTTTGGAGTATCTCTTATCTCAAATTCAATTTTACAATTGTTCGGTATAATATTAACTGCGGTCCCACCAGAAATTTTTCCTACATTAATAGTTGTAAAACTTGGATAGAAATTTAGGTCTTTTTTTTTTTCAATTAATTTTTGTTTAGCCTCTAGAAACTGAATAAACTTTGAGCAATATTGTATTGCATTGACCCCCTCATTTATTAATGATGAGTGAGATTCTAATCCATTAAATGATACTTCAAAGTTTTTCTTTCCTTTGTGCTGATTTACAAGTTTCATTTCAGTTGGTTCACCAACAATACAAAATTTTGGTTTAGGATCTAGTTTGTTCAAAAAAGGAACTAATTTCTGAATACCAAGACATCCTACCTCTTCATCATATGAGAAAATTAGAAAAAGAGGCTTCTTCATTTCTTTAATTTTTAATTTTTTTAATAAAGACAATACAACTGCTATAAATCCTTTCATATCAGCAGTTCCTCTACCATAATATTTATTATTTTTCATAGTTAAATTAAAAGGGTTTGATGTCCATTTTTGTCCATCTGTTGGAACAACGTCTGTATGGCCAGAAAAGGCTATTCCGCCGTCTTTTTTTGGTCCAATTCTGCAAAAAACATTAAACCTGCCTTTTTCCCCTTCAATTTTTTTGGCTTTTAATCCAATTTTATTTAAATAATCTATAATAAAATTTGCCAATTCTTTATTTGAATTTTCACTAATTGTTGGAAAAGAAATTAATTTGGAAAAGATCTGATCTAAATTCATTTTTAAGAATTATTAAATTGTTCGTTAATTATGCGTTCTTCTAAGTCATGACCAGGATCAAACAACAAGTTTACAAATAATTTTTTTTCAAGTTCAATTTCAAGCCTGTCAATATTTTCAAATTGCATAAAGTCTGCTTCTGCTCTAACAGGTCTCAATTTAGAGTCAATTGCGTACAGAGTAATTTTTGCATCATTGGTAAGTAAAGCACCTCTCCATCTTCTTGGCCTGTAAGGACTTATCGGAGTGAGTGCTAAAACCTTAGCACCTACAGGAATTACAGGACCTCTCAATGAAAGATTATAAGCTGAACTTCCAGCTGGAGTTGCGATTAAACAACCGTCACCGAGGAATTCTTCAATCCTAGTTTTATTATTTACTTCAATTTTTATTTTTGCAATCTTTGAGCTACTTCTTATTAGAGATACATCGTTAAAAGCTAAACTCTCTTTAATTTTTTTATTCTTTTCAAAGCATTTTATTTTTAAAGGTGATAACTTATAAGGAATTGCTTCGTCTAATCTTTTTTTTAAATTTTTCTCAGAGAATTGATTCATCAAAAATCCAATGTGACCTTTATTCATTCCATAAATTGGTTTTTTCAAATGTAAAAAATCATGTAATGATTTTAACATTGTTCCATCACCCCCAAGTGCCACGATAATGTCTGCTTTTTCAGGCGGAACGGAATCGTATGTTTGTTCCATCATTTTCAGCGATTTAATAGCATCTGGTTTTTCTGAAGAAACAAATCCAATTTTCGTCATTTATCAACCACCTGTAGTATTCATAAACCTTTTATGAATATAGCTCTTTTCGTCAATTTTAAAGTAATGTCTTTCTGGTTTCATGAAAATAACTTTCTTCAATGCATTTAACAAATTTGGTCTGTCATTAGCTCTAATAAATGGAGTGAGGTCTAAAGAATTGTTATCACCAAGACATGGATAAACTTTTCCATTTGAAGTTATTCTTAATCTGTTACAAGTTGCACAAAAATGATCAGATATAGGAGAGATGAAACCCACAAATAAATTTAATTTTTTGCAATAGAAATAGTTTGATGGACCTGACGACTTTAGTGAAGATTGCTCTAAATCAAAATCTTTACAGATTATTTCCTTAGCTTTATTAACAGAAAAGTATTGTGACTTTCTCGAATTTAACATGTCTCCTACCGGCATGACTTCAATGAAAGATAATGTAAAAGAATTATGACTACACCATTTCATTATTTCTAATAATTCATCATCATTAAAACTTTTTAAAAGAACTGTATTTATCTTTATAGATAACTTATTTTTTTTAGCACTTTCAATTCCTTCAAAAACACTTTCAATGTTTCCTCCATTTGTAATGAAATTAAATTTTTCTTTTATGAGCGAATCAAGTGAAACATTTACTCTTTTGACTCCAAGGTCTGATAATGTTTTTGAATATTTTTTTAACTGCGTTCCATTCGTAGTTAGTAAAATTTCATCAATAACCTTTTTACTTAGTTTTTTGGACAGAAATTCAATATATTCCACTATATCTTTTCTCACTAATGGTTCCCCACCAGTAATACGAAATTTTCTGATCCCTAAATCAATGAGTGACTCTGAAATTAATTTAAGTTTGTTAATATCTAAAATTTCTTCTTTTTTGTAAAAATTAGGATTGGACTCAGGCATACAATATTTGCATCTAAGATCACATCTATCAGTAACAGAAATTCTTACATAATCAATTTTTCTTCCAAAGTTATCCAGCATAATTTTTTTGAATAATATTCATATTTTAATTCTTAGGTTAAAATAATATAGTAATCAAATTATTAGTAAACTTAAAGTCATGAAAATTAAACCCAACTTAGAAAATTCATCCTTAACAAGAAAAATCTTTGGATTAGATGAGTATTTAAAACGAAAGAAAATAGACGTAATTGAAGAAAAACCCATAACTCTCTATTTAAACAGTCAAGAAATTGTGACAATGATGACAATTAACGATTTCCCAGAGTATTTAGCACTCGGTTATCTTTTAAATCAAAATATGATTACCAAAACAACAAAAATTGAGTCTGTTGAATATTATGCAGATCTAAAAACAGTTGTTGTAAGAACTAAAAAATTAACAAATTTTGAAGCAAAATTAAAAAAAAAGACAATTACCTCAGGTTGTGCTCAAGGAACAGTGTTCGGTGACATTATGGATAATTTGAAAAAATTTAAATTTAAAAATTCTTTCAAAATTAAAAAATCATGGATTTATGACTTATCAAAAAAAATAAATCTAACTCCTAGCCTTTACCTAAAAGCTGGAGCTATTCATGGTTGTGTCTTATGTGTGAAAAACAAGCCTTTAATATATATGGAGGATGTTGGAAGACATAATGCCATTGATAAGATTGCAGGTTACATGAAAGTAAAAAAGATTTCTCCAGCCAATAAAATTTTTTATACAACTGGAAGACTCACAAGTGAAATGGTAATGAAGTCAGTTCAAATGAGAATCCCAATAGTTATTTCAAGATCAGGTTTCACAGCATGGGGGGTTGATCTTGCACGACAAGCTAACCTGACTTTAATTGGAAGAGCCAAAGGAAAAAAATTTTTTGTCTTGAGTGGAGAACATAGAATTGAATAAAGACAAAATTTTAGGCATGATACTCTCTGGCGGTTTATCAAGAAGGATGGGTTCTGACAAAACTTTTAAGAAAATTTCGGGTGTAAATTTGATACAGCATACTATTAAGAGATCTACAAAACAGGTTGGAAGATTAATTGTAAATTCAAATGATTCTAATAAAATTTTTAAGTATCTTGACTCAACCATAATTGTAAAGGATTGTATTCCAGGAAATTTTGGTCCTCTTGTAGGAATTTTGTCTGGTATAAAGTGGGCAAGACATGATTCAAATTATAATTGGTTGGTAAGTTTTCCAGTAGACTCTCCTTTTTTTCCAAATGATATTGTCAAAAGATTCATTGAAGAGAGCGAAAATTATGAAATTCTAATGGCGGAATGTTCCGAAAGAGTACATCCAGTTTTTTCAATGTGGAAAGTAAACATAGAAATGGAAAATCAATTGGAATTTTTCTTGAATGCTGGTGGAAGAAAGATAGATGAATTTACCAAAAAATTTAAAACGAGGGTGGTAAAGTTTAAGGAATTTGGATATGATCCATTTTTTAACGTTAATACTGTTGAAGACTTAAAAATTGCGAGTGAAATTTACAACAAATACTTTAGAGATTAAATATGAGTTTTTTAAATAAATTACACAAAAAAAATATAATCGCAAAACCTGGATTCAATAGATGGCTTGTGCCACCAGCCTCTATTGCTATTCATTTGTGTATTGGATCAGTTTACGCATGGAGTATGTTTAATCCAGCTTTGGTTAAAATTCTTGGAGTTGTAACATCTTCTGGAGATGACTGGAATCTTGGTCAAGTTGTTTGGATTTTTTCTGTAGCAATTGTTAGCTTAGGATTAGCAGCAGCTTATGCTGGTAAATGGCTTGAGGAAGTTGGTCCTAGGATGGTTGGATTTGTAGCAGCGTGCTGTTGGGGTGGGGGGTTTGTAATTGGCTCGATTGGAATCTTCCTCCAAGAAATGGGGGTCCAAATAACTTTGTCTCTCCCAATGTTGAGCGATGATCCAATGATATTAAGTGTTGGGTTATACCTTCTGTATCTAGGTTATGGTGTTATTGGTGGAATTGGGCTAGGACTTGGTTATGTATCGCCAGTATCAACTTTAATAAGATGGTTTCCAGATAGAAGAGGCATGGCAACTGGCATGGCTATAATGGGTTTTGGTGGTGGTGCCATGATTGCAAAAGTTACTATAGACAGATTATTAGCAAAATTTTACAAAGTTCCAGAGTATTTAGGAGATATAGATTCACTGAACCTAATAACGGAGGGTGGAAGAAGATTTGTAGATATTTCAGGAAACTTAGTTGAAGTTGTAATTGTTACTGTTAACGATTTAGCAAAAATGATAGTACCTGGAGATCCTGGTGTATATATAGTCGGAACCGGTTCAAGTGGTGCTGCCCAAACATTCCTTTTTTTGGGTATTGTTTATTTTATCATTATGACCATTGCCGCATTTTCTTATAGAGTCCCTCCTGAAGGATGGAAACCCAAAGGGTGGACACCTCCAAAAGATTCAAAAAAGACAAGATTAATTACTAAGAATAACGTACATATCGATCAAGCTTTAAAAACTCCGCAATTTTATTTCTTATGGATTGTACTTTGCTTTAACGTTACAGCTGGTATAGGGGTTATTGGGGTTGCTAAAACAATGATGATTGAAATTTTTGAACCAAGTTTACCAGCCATTGTAACAGCTGGTTTTGCCGGAACATACGTACTGATGATAAGTGTTTTTAACATGGTTGGAAGAATATTTTGGGCATCCATGTCAGACTTTATTGGAAGAAAACCCACATACTTTATATTCTTTTCACTTGGGATACTTTTATACTTGTCAATTCCTTTTACTGCTAAAGCTATGAGTATTGACCCTATTGTAACTTATCTCATACTTTTTTATGCAGCATCGATGGTAATTTTTACAATGTATGGTGGCGGCTTTGCAACAATTCCGGCTTATCTTGCCGATATCTTTGGTACAAAATATGTTGGAGGAATACACGGCAGGCTACTTACCGCTTGGTCCACAGCTGGTGTCTTGGGTCCCGTCGCAATCACTCAACTTAGACAAAATTCAGTAGATAGCGCTATTACTGATCTTGTATCCAAAATAAGTCCCGAAAAATTTACAGAAATTTATGGGGCTTCTATAGAAAATTTATCACTTTTGGTTCAAGAAAAAACAGTTACGATATCAAATTTAATGCCTCATATGCCAGAAGGTACTATCAACCCATCAACAACACTATATAACTCTACAATGTTTGCCATGGCTGGTTTATTGGCTATAGCTTTTGTTGCCAACCTCTTAATAGGTCCGGTAAATGAAAAACACCATATGAAAGAGTAACTTCGGTTAAGCTGTTAATTTTTCAATTTTTGCGGCGCAATATTTTAGTTCTGGAATTTTACCATCTGGGTCTAAAGCTTGATTGGTCAGCAAATTAGCAGGAGCATTTTCAAAACAAAATGGCATAAAAACCATCCCATCTGGGATCATTTTATCAAATCTTACTTTGACATTTACCTTCCCTCTTCTAGTCGATAGTTCAACTGTTTCGTCTTGTGAAAAATTATTTTTTTTCATATCGTTACGAGATACATGGACATAGGGTTGGGGTTCAAGAGTATTTAGAACTTTAGACCTTGCGGTCATAGACCCGGTGTGCCAATGCTCTAAAAGCCTTCCAGTGGTAAGTACCAGAGGAAAATTTTTATCTGGCGTTTCATCTGGAGAAATAAGTTTAGCAGGAACTAACCTCCCTTTTTTGTTTGCAGTTGGAAATCCTTCTCCGAAAATTACTTCATTTCCAGGTTTATCCTTATCATCGCAAGGATAAGTAACAGCTCCTTCATTAACTAGTCTCTCCCAGGATATATTTTTCATGGACTCCATACATCCACTTAGTTCATCATATACTTCATCTGGTCCATTATAATTCCAATCCAAACCCATTCTTTTTGCTAGCTCCTGTATAATCCAAAGGTCTTGTTTTGAATCACCGGGCGGGTTTACTGCTTTACGAGCAAGTTGAACCCTTCTATCAGTATTAGTAAACGTTCCAGTCTTCTCTGGAAAAGCTGAGGCCGGAAGAACTATATCCGCTAGGTATGCTGTTTCAGTGAGAAAAATATCTTGAACAATCAGAGCATCTAACTTTGAAAGTGCCTCTCTTGCATGATTTGCATTTGGGTCTGACATAGCAGGGTTTTCACCCATAACATATAACCCCTTAATATTTTTATTGTAAATTGATTCCATTATCTCAACGACTGTGAGACCTGGATCTGGATCAATTTCACAGTTCCAATAGTTTTCAAAAAACTTAACATTGTTTTCGTCAGCTATAGGAAGATAATTTGGAAGAACCATCGGGATTAAGCCAACATCTGATGCCCCTTGGACATTGTTTTGTCCCCTTAAAGGATGTAAGCCTGTACCTGGTCTTCCCACGTTTCCTGTTGTGAGAGCCAAAGATATTAGACATCTTGAGTTGTCGGTCCCATGTATATGTTGAGAAATACCCATACCCCAAAAGATCATTGCCGATTTAGCATTGGCAAAAAGTCTTGCCGTTTCTCTAATTTCATCAGGTTCAATTCCACAAATATTTGTCATCTCCTCAGGAGTAAAGTCTTTTACATGTTTTTTGAGCTCCAAATATCCATCTGTATTTTTCTCAATATACTGTCTATCAACTAAACCTTCTTCGATGATTGTATTTAGCATTGCATTTAATAAAGCAACATCTGCACCTGGTTTGAATTGAAGACTTTTTTCAGCAATTCTTGTAAGGTCTTGTTTTCTAGGGTCTAAAATAATTAGTTTCAAACCATTGTTTTTTACTGCGTTCTTTATGAATGTAGCTGCAACTGGATGATTTTGTGTTGGTCTGCACCCAATAAGAATTGCAACTTCTGCATTTTTAACCTCCGAAACAGGGGCCGTAACTGCACCAGTTCCGATCGCTTCCATTAAGGCTGCAACCGATGAGGCATGGCACATTCTAGTACAGTGATCAACATTATTATTATGGAAGCCTGTTCTTACAAGTTTTTGAAACAAATAAGCTTCTTCGTTTGACCCTTTTGCGCAACCAAATCCTGCTAATGCTTTTTTTCCATTTTTTGAGTCCCTAATTTTAAGGAGTTTGTTTGCTGCCAAATCAAGTGCTTCATCCCAAGTTGCTTCACGAAAATGTGATAAGGGATTCAACGGATCTATTCTCTCTTTTGGATCTTTGGGAATACCATCTTTTCTAATTAACGGTTTGGTTAATCTCTCTGGATTATGAATGTAATCAAACCCAAATCTCCCTTTAACACATAATCTGTTATTGTTAGCTGGACCGTCTCTTCCATCCACTGAAACGATTTTTTCACCTTTTATATTGTATGTTAGTTGACATCCTACCCCACAGTAAGGACATAATGAGTCAACCTTTCTGTCTGGTTTTACAACTTTTTTACCTTTTTCATCAAGAAGATTTGATTCCATTAATGCACCGGTTGGGCATGCTTGAACACATTCCCCACAGCTAACACACGTTGAGTCACCCATTGGATCATTAAAGTCAAAGATTACCTGCGAGGTGTGACCTCTGTTTCCCATGCCAATCACGTCATTTACTTGAACTTCCCTGCATGCTCTAACACAGAGGTTGCAGTTTATGCAAGCATCAAGATTAACTGACATAGCTACATGCGAGTTGTCTGCTTCGGGAATAGTTTCTGGGTTTCTTTTATCAAACCTACTTTTTTTTACATTTACTTTATCAGCCATTTGCCAGAAATGAGAGTCTGGATCATGACAAATCTCTTTTTTTGGTTGATCTGTAACTAAGAGTTCAATAACCATTTCTCTTGATTTAGAAGATCTCTCATCTTTAGTGTAAACCTTCATACCTTCACTGGGAGTTCGGATACATGATGCGGCCAAAACTCTTTCACCCTCAACTGAAACCATACAAGCTCTGCAATTTCCATCTGCTCTATAACCTGGTTTGTCTGAATAACACAGATGTGGTAATGTTGTTCCATATCTTTTAGCAATGGTCCATATGGATTCATCTTGACTTCCCTCAACAGGTATATCATCTATGAAAAAATTCACTTTCTTCATCTTTATGAAATATCCTTTCCGAAATATTTAAGTGCACACCTGATTGGGTTGCCTGCTGCTTGACCCAATCCGCAAATCGAGGCATCACCCATCATTTCTACAAGTTCGTTGAGAAGTTTTTTGTCCCAATTATTTTTTTCTAAAAGTTTAACAGCTTTCTCTGTTCCCACTCTACATGGTGTACATTGACCACAACTTTCGTCTTCAAAAAACTTAAGTAAGTTTAACACTACTTTTGTTATATCATCTTTGTCAGAAAAAACAACAACAGCGCCAGAGCCAATGAAACAACCGTGCTCTTCGAGAGTACCAAAGTCGAGTGGTATATCTGCCATGCTACTAGGTAACAATCCTCCAGATGCACCACCTGGAAGATAACCATAGAATTTGTGACCCTTTTGCATACCTCCACAGTAGTCATTTAAAAGTTGATTCATTGTTATACCGGCAGGAGCAAGCTTTACTCCAGGGTTTTTGACTCTTCCCGAAACAGAATAGCTATGTGGCCCCAACCTATTGTTGGTTCCTTGGTCCGAATACCATCTCGCACCATTCTCAATAATATCCCTAACCCAAAAAACAGTTTCAATGTTATGATTCAAAGTGGGTTGACCAAACAGCCCAACTTTTGATATGAAAGGTGGTTTGTGTCTTGGTAGGCCTCTTTTTCCTTCAATTGATTCAATCATTGCGGATTCTTCACCACATATGTATGCGCCGGCTCCTCTTCTCAAATGAACTACAGTTTCGCTATCAATTATGTTTTTTTTCTTTAGAATATCTAATTCTCTTACAATTTTTTCCCTAATGCCCGGATATTCATCTCTTAAATAAATGTAAATATCTTTAGCTTCAACTGCCCATGCCGCAATAAGCATACCTTCAAAAAATTTATGAAGGTTTTGTTCTAAATATAATTTATCTTTAAAGGTTCCCGGTTCTCCTTCATCACCATTAATTGTCATAAGGCGCGGGCCAGGTTCCATTCTAACAAATTTCCACTTTTGACCTGATGGAAATCCTGCTCCACCCATTCCCTTTAAACCTGCCTCTTGTAGAACATCAATAACTGATTCAACGGAAAGTTTTCCTTGATAACATTTTTTTAAGATCTGATACCCACCATTTTTTATATACTTATCTAAAGAAATACCATCAATAATTTGGGGGTGTGTATCTTTTTTTTTTATCGCATTTTCTATTAATTCCATTGAGCAATTTTTGATGTGATTGTGTCCAACCTCACACGCAGGCGCAACATCACAAAGACCCATACATGGTGCTCTTAACACCCTAACTTTATCAGAGTTATGGTACTTTTTTTGAAGATCCTGTAAAAGTCTATCAGAACCCTTTAATTCGCATGTCAAACTATCACACATTCTAATTGTTATTTCAGGTGGTATAGGATCGTTATCATCTAAAACATCAAAGTGAGCGTAGAATGAGGCAACTTCAAAAGCCTCTGCAAAAGGAATTTTCATGATGTCAGACAAGGCAGCTAAATGGCTTTTCTTTATGCATCTATACTTATCTTGAATCAGGTGAAGGTATTCAATGAGCAAGTCTCTTTTAATTGGAGTTCCGTTTATCAAACTTTTGACATCCTCTTTCGATTTTTGATCTAAACTCCTACCTTTTGGATATGGTACATATTGTTTTTTGGTTTTAACCCTTAACTTAGAACTATCTGGAAATTTAGGAAGTTCTTTAATGACACTTTCTTCTAGTGCAATATTCAAAATTTTACGAATAAGTGTTAGATATTTTTTTTGTGAATTTATCTTAAAACCCTTGTCAACCAATAAGTTTACAAAGTTCGAAATTGTTAAGAAATTAACTTCAGATACTTCTAATTCAGCAAAATAGGGTAGCAAATCATTTTCAATTCTATATTTGTCGTTATTAAGTTGACTTAGTGAATAATCATTATTTTTGACTCTTTGATCATTTACATGAATCAACTTGTTAGCATACCTTGCAAATGTATAATCGGTTGGAAAGTCTCCCATTTTTTTTTTTACAATGAGATCCTCGTAAAAGTTTTTTGCAAATCTTATGGCTTCAGCCTGATTTTCAGTTTTTGTGGATTTTCTAATCTTTATAGTTCCTTTAGAGGAAATATAAGTCGAAAAATGTACCCAATAGAATCGAGACTTACCATGTTTTACAAGTTTTAGGGAAGAAGGATATCCCTTGATTTGTAATAACTCTTTGTATGCAAATTTCCCCACATATACTCCTATCATAATAAATATAATATCAATTTATGCAAAGTCAAACGTAGTCCACCAATATTTTTTTGGAAAAATTTATGAAATTTAGTAAAACCCCAGAAACTCGGTAAACTAGCGAAAAAATAACAATTACCAAGAATCCAGTTACATTATTAGAATTAATTCGTTTAATTCAGTAATTATGCTGGTTTAAGGAATATTATTAGAAGAAAAGTAGTCCTCTTGGTAGTCCACTAATCTATTAAAAATTAATTTTATCTAAAATTTTTTCAATAAAGTTTTTAAGATTCCTTTTGTTAAATAAAAAGCCTTTAATTTGCGCATTCTTTGCCGCTTCAAGGTCAGTTAACTTATCACCAATCATAAAACATCTTGTCTTATCCAATTTATATTTTTCAACTGCTTCGTTTATCATTTTAGGTGAAGGTTTTCTTCTTGATTCAGGATCATTATTCGGTAAATCTTCAGAAAAAAAAAAATCATTAATTTGAATACCTTCTTTTTTAAGGATTTTATTCATCCATTCATGCAGGTTTGTGACATCTTTAGAAGTGTAATAGCCTCGACTAATTCCAGATTGATTAGTTATTACAATCACAAGAAAATTATTTCTTTTTAATAATTTTATAGCCTCTATAGCTCCATCAATCCATTTGAAATCCTCACTTTTATGCAGATAACCTACGTCCTCATTTAAGACTCCATCTCTATCTAAAAAGCATGCTTTATTAATTTTTTTAAATTTTTCTTGATTCATTTTTTTTCGAATATAATTATAGTGCAATAAATTATAATGTTGAAATATGGTTGAAAAAAAAAAAATTAACGGTTCCTACACGCCATCTGAAAAAGAAAAATTCATGAGTGCAAAGCAGTTGAAATATTTTAAACAGTTACTGAGTGATTGGAAAGATGACCTTCTCCAAGGTTCATCTTTAACAATAAATAATCTGAAAGAAGAATCCTCTAATAAACCCGATAATGCTGACAGAGCTTCAATTGAGTCAGAAAGAAGTTTAGAGTTAAGAACAAGAGATAGAGAACGTAAATTAATAAGTAAAATAAATAAAGCACTCAGAAAGATTGAGGATGGAACCTATGGTTATTGTGAAGAAACCAATCAACCTATCTCTTTAAAAAGACTGATAGCTAGACCAATAGCAACATTGTCATTAGAGGCACAGGAATCTCATGAAAAATCAGAAAAGATTTATAAAGAGAAAGAATATTAATTAATCTATTGCTATAATCATTTTTAATGATACATTATATAAAAAGAACATTTATAGAACATTTATGGATAAATTAAAAACATTAGAATCGACCATCAGTCAGATAGAGAGAAACTTCGGTAAAGGCTCCGTCATGAAATTAGGAGAAAGAGAGGTGGTCGAAATTGACGCAATATCCTCAGGTTCACTAAGTCTAGACATAGCATTGGGCATCGGAGGATTACCAAAAGGTAGAATAGTTGAAATATACGGTCCCGAGAGTTCCGGTAAGACAACACTAGCACTTCACGTTATTGCCGAAGCTCAAAAAAAAGGTGGGACATGTGCATTTGTCGATGCTGAACACGCATTGGATCCAGTATACGCAAAAAAATTGGGTGTTAACACTGATGAGATGCTTATTTCCCAGCCAGATAACGGTGAGCAAGCGCTCGAAATTGCAGATACCCTTGTAAATTCAAATGCAATTGATGTTCTAGTCGTTGATTCCGTTGCTGCCCTAGTCCCAAGAGCTGAAATTGAAGGTGATATGGGAGACTCTCATATGGGGTTACATGCAAGACTAATGAGCCAAGCTTTAAGGAAATTAACTGGATCAATTTCAAGGTCTCAAGCTTTAGTCATATTTATCAACCAAATCAGGCAAAAAATTGGTGTAATGTTCGGAAATCCAGAGACAACCACAGGAGGAAACGCTCTTAAATTTTATGCTTCAATTAGAATGGATATTAGGAGAATCGGTGCAATTAAAGATAGAGACGAGGTAGTTGGTAATCAGACAAGGGTAAAAGTTGTCAAAAACAAACTTGCCCCTCCATTTAAAACGGTTGAATTTGATATCATGTATGGTGAAGGAATTTCCAAAAATGGAGAAATTTTAGATTTAGCAACTAAAGACGGATTGGTTGAAAAGGCAGGTGCGTGGTACTCATACAACGGTGAAAGAATTGGTCAAGGAAGAGAAAACGCAAAAATTTATCTAAAAGAGAACCCAAAAATAGCTCTTGAAATAGAGGAATCGATTCGCTCTAAAAATAAAGAACAAGTTGTAAAAGCAGAAGATGATATTAACGATAGAACAGAAGATCTTCCAGATACAGAAATGAAAGTTGATTAATTACTAACTTTTTAATTATAATCATTTTAGAAAAATGCAAAACTCAAATGATTATTCAAACAAAATAAGAGAGACATTCTTAAATTTTTTTAAAAGAAATTCACACTTAGAGATTGAATCATCATCTCTAATTCCTAATGATGATTCAACTTTATTATTTGTAAACTCTGGGATGGTTCAATTTAAAAAATGGTTTACTGGTGAAGAAAATCCAAAAAATAAGAATGTTGTTTCTATACAAAAATGCTTGAGAGCAGGGGGTAAACATAATGACCTCGACAATGTTGGTTTAACCCCAAGACATCATACTTTTTTTGAAATGCTGGGTAATTTTTCATTTGGTGGCTACTTCAAGGAAGAGGCAATAAAATTTGCATGGGATTTATTAACAAAAGAATATTCAATAGATGAAAAAAGATTAGTTATTACTGTATATAAGGAAGACGAACTCTCTTTTAAAATTTGGAAAAAAATTTCAGGGTTTAATGACGAAAAAATAATAAGAATTTCATCCAACGATAATTTCTGGTCCATGGGTGACTCTGGACCTTGTGGTCCTTGTAGCGAAATATTCTTTGACAATGGTGAAAACATAAAAGGAGGCTTGCCTGGTACCAAAAATCAGGATGGAGACAGATTTGTTGAGATATGGAACCTTGTTTTTATGGAATATGAAAAAAAAGGAGATAGTTTAGAAACACTACCAGGTAAATTTGTTGACACAGGCATGGGATTAGAAAGAATATTGGCAGTTCTAAATGGAAAAGTTAATAATTACGATACTGACTTATTTGAATATGTTTTCAAAAGAATAGAAGAGGAAACTAAAACAAATTTAAATAAAAATTTATTGATACCTTTCAGAATAATTTCTGACCATTTGAAGTCTATTATTTTTATGATGTCTGAGGGTATTTTACCTTCTAACGAAGGAAGAGGTTATGTATTGAGAAGAATAATCAGACGAGCTCTTCTAAATGTTAATAAACTAAATCCAGATGTAATAATTCTAAACAGACTTGTAGACGATGTAATAAAAAAATATAGAAAAACTTATTCTGAATTAACCAAGGCAGAATTCTTTATTAAAGATAATTTAAAGAATGAAGAGGAAAAATTTTCTGAAACTTTATCAATAGGACTTGAATTATTAAACAAAGAAATAAAAAAAATTAAAACGAAAGAATTTAAACCTGAAATAGCTTTTAAACTTTATGATACTTATGGATTTCCAGTCGACATGACAGAGTCGATTTTAAATGATAGGAAATTAAGTTTAGATACTAAGAAATATAAATCTATTGTGGAAGCGCACAAAAAATTACAAAAAAACTCATGGGTTGGAATTGGAAAAAAGGAAAATGAAAAAAATTATCAAGAAATTTTTAAGAATTTTTCTAGTACACAATTTTGTGGATATGAGACGACGGCATCTGATTCAAAATTATTATGTATTATCGAGAATGATATGTTTGTTGAGTCAACAAAAAAAAATGAGGAAGTGATGTTAATATTTGACAAAACCCCTTTTTATGCAGAAGCTGGGGGTCAATGTGGGGATTCAGGAAATATATTAAATTCTAAAAGACAAATTGTAGCTGAAATTTCCGATACTAAGAAAATTAAAAATGGAATTTACTTGCACTTCTTAAATCGATGCTTACTCGAATTGAAAAAAAATGAATCATATTTTTTAGAAATTGATAAAGATAAACGAGTTAAAACCAGTAATAATCATTCTGCCACTCATTTACTTCACGAATCTTTAAGACAAATCGTTGGGAAACATGTGAGTCAAAAAGGTTCATTAGTTAGTTCTAAAAAACTTAGATTTGACTATTCATCTAATGAGCAATTGTCATTGGACAAACATAAGAAAATTGAGAATTTAGTTAATAACTCAATTAGATCTAATATTGGAGTTGAAATAAATAAAATGAGTTTGGATAAAGCTCTTAAGTTGGGCGCTATTGCTTTGTTTGGAGAAAAATACCCCAATAAAGTAAGAGTTGTAAGCATGAAAAGTAAATTTAAAAATGAGCAGACATTGACATCAATTGAGTTATGTGGAGGAACTCATGTTAAGCAAACTGGTCAAATTGGTTTCTTTAAAATTTTAAGTGATATTTCTGTTTCTTCGGGTGTCAGAAGAATAGAGGCTCTAACGGGTCAAGATGCACATGATTATGTTGATGATAAAATAAATTCTTTAGTTGAGATAAAAAATATTTTAAAAGCTTCCGATGAGAATCTTGTTGAAAAAATTAAAAATTTAAAAAATAGTTCTACAAATAAAACAAAAATTTCTAATGAAATTGAATATTCAAATCTAAAAATTATTAGTACCAAAGAATGTAAGATATATTTTGACAACATAGTTTGTCATTCAAAAGAGTTAAGAAATAATTCTGATTCAATAAAAAAACAATTTAAATCAGGAATAATAATATTAACCTCGCAAGAAGGTAACAAAGTTTCAGTTGTGGTATCTATTACTGAAAATCTCTTAGGTAAATTTGATTCTACTATTATAATAAAAAAAATAATTGCTTATTTAGGTGGCAAGGGTGGGGGTGGAAGAAAGGATCTTTCACAAGGTGGAGCTCCACTAAATGAAAAATTTAAAAAACTTAAAAATAACTTAGAAAAAATAATAGTTTAATTTTCGATTTTGTTCTTAACAATGTCGAAAAATTCATTTGTAGTAATCCATTTTTGCTCTGGTCCACACATCAGTGCTAAATCTTTTGTCATAAAACCGTTATCAATTGTTTCTATGCAAATATTTTCTAAATTTTCAGAGAATTTTAATAAACCAGAGTTATTATCAATGATTGCTCTTTGTTTTAAAGCTCTTGTCCAGGCAAAAATAGATGCTATTGGATTTGTCGAAGTTTGAATACCCTGTTGGTGTTGTCTGAAGTGGCTAGTAATTGTTCCGTGTGCTGCTTCTGATTTTAATATTTTTCCGTCTGGACTCTGTAATACAGAGGTCATTAATCCCAATGAGCCATAACCTTGAGCAACTAGATCAGACATAACATCACCATCATAATTCTTACATGCCCATATAAACCCACCACTCCATTTCATAAGACACGCTACCATATCGTCTATTAATCTATGTTGATAAGTTAAGTTATTTTTTTCAAATTCTTTTTTAAATTTTTTAAATACATCGTCAAATATTTGTTTAAAGCTTTCATCATATTTTTGTAAAATTGTATTTTTTGTTGATAAGAAAAGTGAAACTTTTCTTTTACATGCAAAATTAAAACAAGAATTTGCAAAATCATTGATTGACTCAAACACATTAAAGTATGCAAGACCAACACCACCTGTTTCAAAATTGTGTATTAATTTTTCTTCTTTATTTCCATCTTCATCTTCAAAACAAATTGTAAGTTTCCCTTTTTTATTTACAACTATTTCTTTGGATCTATAAATATCACCGAATGCATGACGAGCTATGATTACTGGTTTGTTCCAATGATCAACAATCTTGGGTATTTTATCAATCATTATAGGTTCTCGAAAAATTGTTCCTTTCAAAATATTTCTTATGGTTCCATTAGGAGAAGGATATTTCTTCTTTAAATTATATTCTTTAACTCTTTTATCGTCAGGAGTGATTGTTGCACATTTCAATCCAACATTTATTTTTTTTATTTCATTGGCAGCATCAGAAGTTACTTGATCATTTGTTTCATCGCGATTTGTAATACTAAGATCGAAATTTGATAGTTTTAATTCAAGGTAGGGTAGAATTAATTCATTCTCAATTTTGTTCCATAAAACTCTTGCCATTTCATCGCCGTTCAGATTTACAATTTTATTTTTTACAACAATTTTTGGCATTAGCGATTCAATTAAATTCTATAAGCTAAGTCTTAATCATAAATTCGTTCATTTTTAATTTAATAACTTACAAAAAAAAATAAATAACATTGGAAACTAGGAATTAAGTTATATTATTAAAGTAAAAGTACGTTTATGAAAAAAGAATTTATAACATTATCAATATTATCTTCGAGTTTAATTCTATTTTATTTTTTATTTCCTGTCTTACAAGAAAACATTTTTAAAAGAGAAATTAATGTTAATAAGAAAGAAGATCTTTATTCAGATCTAGTACCTCAAACACTTCAAAGTTACAATGCTTCTCTATTAACCTTCGATATTGTAAGGATTTCTAAAAATGGAGATGTTGTGATGGCTGGAAAGTCAGAACCAAATGAAACAATTGAATTATTTGATGGAGAAGAAATTATCGCTGAAGTTAGTTCTGATGAAAACGGAGAATGGATATGGGTTAGTGGATTTCCGATTAAAAGTGGTATTAAAAAATTTAAACTACAATACAAAAATGACCTTAACACATCTTCACTCTCTGACCAGACAGTCATTGTTTTAGTTGATAGCGAAGAAAATAGTGTTCCTAAGGTTGCCAGAGTTTTAAATAGTGACGTTGAAAGTATAGATATGTTAAATCTTGAAAAAATTAATGATTCTATAACACTTGATGTTTTGAGTTATTCCCCGCCTGGTCTTGTTATTATCTCTGGAAGGACTATTCCAAATACAGAAATTGAAATTTTTAAGTCAGCAGAATCTTTGGGAAATACAAAATCAAATGAAAACGGGATATGGAAATTTATCATAAGAAAGAATGATTATTCGAATGAAGAGATTTCTATAAAAGCAAAAATAAATGATGAAACTCTAATACTTACATATAATGAGAATGAGATTCAGAAAAGGTTTAAGAAAACGAGTTTTGAATTTTATGATGATAGAATTATTGTTCAGAAAGGAAATAGTCTATGGAGGATTGCAAGAAAAACTTTAGGTGGAGGTGTATTTTATACAGAAATTTATAAAAATAATTTAAGAAAAATCAAAAACCCAAACTTAATATATCCCGGACAAGTTTTTAACATTCCAAATAAAAGAAAAAAGAAATTATATGAATAAACAAAAAGATTTTTTCGACAAATTTGGCGATTTTTTGAAAGATATTGATTTATTAAAAAGCATTATTCCTCCAATTCATAGGGCAGGATATCCTTTTATTATACTATTCATTGTTTGTACGGTAATTTTCTCTACTCTTTCAAATTTTCTAGGATGGATAGGTGTTATTCTCACAATTTGGTGTGTATATTTTTTCAGAGATCCAGAAAGAGTAACTCCAAAAAAAGATAACATACTAGTTGCTCCTGCTGATGGTAAAATTTTGTCTATTTCGACTGAGTTGGTTCCTGAAAATCTTACAGAAGATAAACAAAAAAAAATGAATAAAATTTCGATTTTCATGAATGTTTTTAACGTTCATGTAAATAGAATACCTGTTTCAGGAAAAGTTATATGGCTTAAATATGTACCAGGAGCATTTTTCAATGCTTCATTAGATAAATCAAGTAAAAAAAATGAAAGAATGATTTCTAAAATTGAAATTAAAAGAGATGTTTTTGTCTATGTTGTTCAAATTGCCGGATTAGTAGCCAGGAGAATTAAATGTGAATTAGAAGAAAATCAGTCAGTTAATATAGGTGATAGATTTGGTATCATTAGGTTTGGAAGTAGGGTTGACTTGTATGTTCCAGAAAGTTTTAAGATCAATTCATTAGAAAATCAAATTTCTGTGGCTGGAGAAACAATACTTGCAGAATTCGACAATAAAGATGTAAAAAAGTGAAGTATGAAAAAACTGCCCTTAAGAAGTTTGATACCAAATTTATTTACTTTTATTTCTTTAACTTTTGGTCTAACCGCAATCAAATTTGCAATTGACCAAAAATGGCAGATTGCAGTTTCACTTATTGTTTTTGCTTCATTTTTAGATAATATTGATGGAAAACTAGCACGGCTGCTAAAAACCAATTCAGACTTTGGAGTTGAGTTAGATTCATTATCTGATTTTATAAGTTTTGGAATTGCACCAGCCATCGTTGTTTATCTTTGGTCTAGGTCTTTGTTCATGGAAAGTAGTTGGGCCGTCGTTATATTTTATGCAATTTGTTCTTCGTCAAGACTTGCGAAATTTAATCTTTCAAATTTTGAGGATAAAAATGATTTGAAAAAAATAAAATTCTTCTCCGGGGTTTCAACCCCTGCTGCAGCCGGACTAACTCTTCTTCCTTTGATGTTTTTTTTTAGGTTTGATACTCCACTTGAAGCAAATGAGTTTATTATGAAGTTTTATTTATTCATTCCAGCTATTTTAATGATAACGAACATTCCTACTTACTCACTAAAAGGATTAAGGTTTGAGAAAAGAATTATATCTCTTCTGATTGTTTTGCTGGCTAGTTTTTTATCTCTTTTACTAACTGACTTTTGGTTAGCAATGATAATTTTAATTATAGTTTATTTTCTTAGTATTCCATTTGCAATAATTGACTTCAAGAAGAACTAAACACCTTTGACTTTTCTCCTACATAAATCAAGCATGGTGTGATGATTAAAGTTAAAATAAATGAAAACATTACACCGAAAACCATGGCATTTGATAACTGAATCCACCACTGCGAACTTGGACTACCAAAGTTCACCTCTGTATCTATAAAATTTATGTTAAGTCCAATAGCCATTGGAATTAATCCAAAAAAAGTTGTAAGAGTGGTTAATAAAACTGGTCTGAGTCTTTGCACTCCTGTTCTAATAATAGCTTCACGAACACTTTCACCTTTTTTCCTCAAACTTTTGTAAGTATCTAATAAAACTATATTATTGTTGACCACTATGCCAGCTAAAGCTATGACTCCAATTCCACTCATAACAATTCCAAACGGTTTATTCGTTAAAATTAATCCTATCATTACGCCAATAGTTGAGAAGATTATTGCAGTTAAAATAATTAAACAATAATAGAAACTATTAAATGTTGCAATTAAGATAATTGTTATTAAGAAAACTGAAATAAAAAAAGCTTTAATTAAAAATTCTTTTGCTTCTCTTTGATCTTGTTCTTGACCTATGAAAATAATTTTTGATTCAAAAGAGTCTTTGTTATTAAACAACCACGATTTAATTTCCTTAACTTTATTATTGCTTATAAATCCTTCCTTTACGTCAAACTTTATTGTCTTTGAATTGATATTAGAGTATCTAGTTATTTTGCCAATTTTCTTTTTAGGAATCCTTTTTACAAATAAACTCAAAGACACTGCTCCATTTTTTCCTTGAATAAGTATTTGATCTAGTTCATCTAAAGTCCTAAAAGGTTTGTCATATTTTACAACGATGTCTATTTCTTCATCGCTATCCTCGGGCATAAATTCTGTTACTTTCAAACCATGCGTTAACATTTGTATTGCATCTCCTACTGTTTGAATATCTACACCATGTTTATCCGCTTGTTCTCTATCAATAATTAATTCCCATTCAATGCCAGGATTGTTGATATCAGAATCAATATTTTTTATCCATGAGTTTGTTTTAAGAAAATTTAAAAGATTTTGTGAATCAGAATTTAAATTTTTTAATTTAGCATTTACTATTTTAATTTCAACATCTCTGTCTTTTGGAGGGCCATCCTTCTTTTCAATAAATTCGATATAAATTCCTGGAAAATTTTTAGTTTGTATTTTTAAATCATTTAAAATTTGATTTGCTTTAGGTCTATTTTTCCAATTTATTAATTCTATTTTAATACTGCCAATGATATCTTCAGATTCACTTCTCTTTTGACCTTTTATTGTTCCACTTCGTGAGTAAAGATTTCTTATATATTGATTTTCAATAATCGTATTCTCAACTTTTTTTAAAATTTCATCTTTCTCGATTGGCGAATAATTGCCTCTTGCGTGAACAACAATTTCAGCATAGTCAGGCTCAATAGGAGGAAAGTACTCCACTCCTTTTCCAAATCTCACGTATAAGAATTGTGTGAAGACTAAAAAAACCAATGTTAATGTTATTAGTTTTTTTGGATTGTCCAATGAATATCTCATAATTTTAATGTATTTTGACTGCAAACCTTTTATTTGATTAAGATCTCCACTTTCTAGAAGAGTGAGATTTTTTAAATTTTGTTGGTTTAAAGATTTATCAAATCCAAAAATTCCACCAATTGTTGGAATAAAAATTAACGCCATGAGCAATGAAGATGAAAGAACTGCCAATAATGTTACTGGAAGAAAAAACATAAATTCACCTGCAACTCCTGGCCAAAATATTAGAGGAAAAAAAGCCGCTAAAGTGGTTAAAGTCGAAGCCAATACAGGTATAAACATTTTTTTTGCAGATAATACAAATACTTTTTTTTTATCAATCCCTTCACTTGCTCTTCTGTTGGCGTATTCTACAACAATAATTGCTCCATCTATTAAAATACCAACTGATAGAATTAACGCAAAAAGAACTACAACGTTAATTGTTACATTGAAAAAAGAAAGAATAATCATTGATAATAAAAATGATGAAGGAATAGATACACTCACTAAAAAAGCTGACTTCCAGCCCATAAAAAGAATAATAATTACCAATACTATCAATGTCGCAAGTATTACATTATTTTCTAGATCTTTAATTTGAGTTTTTATTTTCTCTGATTCGTCTTGGAAAATTCCAATATTCAAAGCTTTTGGTAAAACTTTTTTTTCATTTTTAATTAAATCCTTAATTTTGTTAATTGTCTCAATTATGTTTTCTCCAGTTCTTTTAGAAATTTCTAGAATAATTGCATTTTGTCCGTTATTTCTTGCAAAGCCTAATTTATCTTTGAAAGAATCTCTTATCTCTGCTATATCATCTAGAGTTACCACAGCATCAGTGGTTGATTTTATTGGAATATTTAAAAGATCTTCTCTGTTTTCAATTAAACTAGGAATTTTTAAATTAAAACTTCCTTTTTCATTGCTCAATGTCCCTGCTGGGATCATCAGGTTACTTTTTGCAATTGATGCAAGCACATCTTTATCTGTAAGTCCGTAATTTCTGACAATATCAGGGTTAACAATTATTTTTACTTCTCTTTCGCTTTCTCCAAGTGTAGTTACCTCTAAAACTTCTGAAAAACTCTCAATTTTTCTTTTTAAATATTTTGAATACTTTTGGATGACTCTATCTTCTAATTTTCCAGAAATAGCAACCGCTAAAACAGGGAATCGCGATAAATTAACTTCAGTTGCTTTAGGCTCTTCTGTCTCATCTGGAAGTTTATTTTTTGTTAAATCTATTTTTACTCTTGTATCAGAAAGGGCTTTATCTGAATTAAAACCCGCATCAAATTCTAAAACAATATTCCCCCCTCCTAAAAAGGCAGTTGATGAAATTTTCTTTACTCCTTCAATGTTTTTAAGTTCTCTTTCAAATGGTTTGATTAGTAGACGTTCAGAATCTTTTGGTGAAATACCTTGATTAGATAAGGAGATGTAAATTACTGGAAGACTTATGTCTGGATCTGATTCTTTTGGAAGAGAAATATACTTATACATTCCAAAAGTAATAAAGAAAAATAAAAAGGTTAATATCAATTTTCTCTGAGAAAGTAACTTTTCAATCATTTTTAATTACGTCAACTTGTTCACCTTCTACTGTGAAATCTTGTCCCTGAATAATTATATCAATAAACTCGTTTTTATTTAGTTCTTTTGAATTGATCCAATATCCCTTACCGGTATCACTAATAATTTGAATAGGAATAAATTTCACTTTGTCATCAAAAATAATTTTCACACCAATTTTTCCTGCATTATTAAGTGTAACTAAGGATGAAGGTATAAAGTAAGCTTCTGTTGCAGGACCAAGTATTTGTATTTCACTTGTTAGGCCACTGAGAATTTTATAATCGTTATTTTGAACTTCAACTTGTATTTTGAAACTTCTTGTATTCGGGTCTGAAGTTTTGGAGATATAGTTAATCATCCCATCAAAAAAAATATCACCAATTTTTACCCGAGCATTCTGGTTAATACGTATATTACTAATTTCTTTTTCATTGGCTGTAGAGCTTACAAAAATTGGATCCAAATCAACTACTTTAGCAATTGAATCACCTTTTTTTAAATAATCACCTAGTTCAACATAACTATCTTCTATTGTACTATCAAAGGGCATAGATACTTTAGTATTATTTAGAGCAACCTGACTCTTTTCATAGAGAGCAAGCGCATTTTCAAAATTAGTAAGTGATTGACTTAATTTTACCTCTGATCTAAATCCTTTTTTAAATAAACTTTCTGCAACTTCATATTCTTTTTTTCTTTGGTTGAGAAGTGCTTCCATCTCTTTAACTTTTGCCACTTTGTCTTCTGGGTCGATTAATAAAAGTTGGGTTCCTGCTTTATAAAAATTTCCTTTATCAAATTGTTTTGTACTTATTTTCCCATCTACTTGCGCTTTAAGGATAACAGTTCTAGAAGCTTCGCTAAATCCCCTAAGTTTAATTTGTTTTGAAAATTTAGATTTTTTAAACATTTTTACTTCAACTTGTTTTTTTGTTTCAATTTTTTCGATCGTATCAACTTGATCGTCCTCTTTAAGGAAGAGAAAAATTGTGCCTAGTGAGAACAAAATAATTAATACAGTTATTTTCATTGCATCTTTGAAATTAAATTACGAATTTGCTTAAATAATTAATTATTAATAAGATAAAGTCTAACAAATAAATTAAAAGAGTTGAAAAATTTAATCTTTGCGGCAATTGATATTGGTAGCTATAACTGTAGATTAACCATTGTAAAAAAAATTAAAGATAATTTTAAAATAATTCATAATTATTCCTATGGAACTAATCTGATCAGCAACTTAAGTTTCAATAATGAATTTACAGAAAAAAATATAGAAAAAACACTCAAGTGTTTAAAGAAATTTTCTGAAAAACTTTTAAAATTTAAAGTTAATGATTACAGATGTATTGCAACTGAAGCGTGTAGACAAGTAATAAATCCTGATTTTTTTGTTGAAAAAGTAAAAAAAGAAACTGGAATTTCTGTTGAAGTTATTTCATCCTATGAAGAGGCCAAATTAAGTTTGAAAAGTTGTGAAAAATATTTTGACAAAATTAAAAACAAGGGAATTATTTTTGATATTGGAGGCGGAAGCACGGAATTAACATTTTTTGATGTTGAAAAAAAAATTTTTAATTCTAAGTCAATTTCATACGGAGTAATCAATCTCTCAGAAAAAGAAGATATATATGGAAAAGAATTTGTTACTAAGCAACTAAAAGATCATTTTAACTTTTTTAAAAATAGTCTCCTCCAATTTCTAGATTTTGAATTTATGTCAATTGGATCATGCAGCACTGTTACAACTTTATGTGCTGTTCATAAAAAATTGAAGTTCTTTGATTTGAAAAAAATTGAGGGTCATCAAATGAACAAGAATCAACTTTTGGACTCAATTAATTTAATAAAAAGTTTACAGATTAGAGATTTAAAAAAAATGTCATGTATTGGATCAAGATATAAACTTCTATTGAATGGGATTGTAATACTAAACATCATATTAGATATTTTTCCAATCAATAAAGTAATAGCTTCTCAAAATGGATTGAGAGAAGGAATGTTACGTGATTTACTTCAAGCACATGAAAAAAATTAAATTAAAAAAAAAAAATATAAGTGCCAAAAGTTCAAGATGGCTTCAAAGACATTTAAATGATGAATTCGTGATTAAATCAAAAGTTGAAGGCTACAGATCCAGGTCATCCTATAAATTAATTGAGATGGAAAAAAAATTTAATTTTCTTAAAAATTCGCACAATATTTTAGATCTCGGTTGCGCTCCAGGTGGATGGCTTCAAGTTGCAAAAAAATTCGGTCCAAAATCTTCAAAGATAGTTGGAATTGATTTATTAAAGATTGAGAAAATAGATGACGTAGTGTCAATAGAAAAAGATATATTTGATGAAGATATAAAAGAAATCATTCAAAAAAATTTTACTAATAAAGTTGGACTTTTGATGAGTGATATGTCGCCCAACTCATCTGGTAACAAAAAAATTGATCATTTAAGAATTATCTCATTGATAGAAAGAGTTTTAGAAATTGCTAAAGAGGTTTTAAAACCAAACGGTTTTTTAGTTTCTAAAATTTTTCAAGGTGGTGCGCAAGGAGATCTTATTGAGAAAATGAAAATAGAGCTTAGAGATATTAAATATTTTAAACCTAAAGCATCAAGAAAACAGTCACCTGAAACTTACCTTATAGCAAAAAAAAATTAATTATTTTGTTTAAAATTTTATAAGATTAGATTAAATTATTTTATGAAGTATTTAACAGAAGCTCTTACTTTTGATGACGTTCTTATTGTGCCCGCAAAATCATCAATCAGACCCTCTGAAGCCAACATTTCAACTAAGTTAACAAAAAATATTAAACTCAATGTTCCTTTAATTTCAGCAGCTATGGATACTGTAACGGAGTCCAATCTAGCCATCAAAATAGCGCAGATGGGCGGACTCGGAATCATTCACAAAAATCTAAATTTTGTTGATCAAGCTCTGGAGGTATCGAAAGTAAAAAGATTTGAATCTGGGATGGTAATAAATCCAGTAACGATTTCACCGGATGAGACTCTAAGTAATGTTTTAAAAAAAAAAGAAAAATATAATATTTCCGGAATTCCTGTTGTAGATAATAAATCACAGAAGTTAGTTGGTATACTGACTAATAGAGACATGCGATTCGCAAAGAACCTTCAGCAGAAAGTAAGTACTTTAATGACAAAAAATAATTTAGTAACTGTTTCTGAAGATATTTCTATGGATAATGCACAAAAACTTTTACATGAACATAGAATTGAAAAGTTATTAGTAGTAGATAAAAATTTTAAATGTGTGGGTTTAATAACGGTTAAAGACATTGAAAAAGCAGAAAAATTTCCTTTTGCCTCAAAAGATAAGATGGGGAGATTACTAGTCGGAGCGGCTGTTGGTGTTGGAGAGAGCGAAGGCATAAACAGGATAAGAACTTTGGTAAAGTCAGATGTTGATGTTATTGTAATTGACACTGCTCACGGACACTCTGAAAATGTAGTGGAAACACTAAAAATATCTAAAAAAGAATTCCCGAAACTACCTGTTGTTGTTGGCAACATAGCTACAGCGGAAGCAGCGAAAGAACTTATACAAAATGGTGCTGACGCTTTAAAAGTTGGAATTGGTCCAGGCTCTATTTGTACAACAAGAATTATTGCAGGTGTTGGTGTGCCTCAATTGCATGCAATTTCCGAAACGTTCAAAATAGCAAAAAAAAATAACATACCTATTATTTCAGATGGTGGCATAAAATATTCAGGCGATATTGCTAAAGCAATAGCTTTTGGTGCTGATGTAGTTATGATAGGTTCGTTATTTGCCGGAACCGATGAGTCACCTGGAGAAATATTTCTATCAAACGGAAGAACATACAAATCATATAGGGGAATGGGATCACTGGGGGCTATGGGAAGTGGTTCAGCAGATAGATATTTTCAAGAAGAAATAATAAATGATGATAAGTTTGTTCCTGAAGGAGTAGAGGGAAGGGTTCCATATAGAGGAAGTGTTGTTAAAATAATTGAACAATTAATCGGAGGTTTAAAAGCTTCCATGGGTTACACTGGTAATAAAACTATTAAAGATTTTAAAAATAAAACAAAAGTTATAAAAATTACTTCAGCCGGTCTAAATGAAAGTCACGTACACAGTATCTCTATAACAAGGGAATCTCCAAATTATCAGCTTAACAAATGACCGAGTCAATCATAATAATTGATTTTGGATCGCAGGTTACAAAGCTAATCGCAAGAAGAATAAGAGAGTTTGGGGTATTTAGTCAAATAGTACCATTTAACAAAGTTACAAAAAAATTGTTAAGTAATAATTCTATAAAAGGAATTATTTTTTCAGGTGGTCCCAAATCGGTTCATGAAAAAAACTCACCCAAGATTGACGACTATATCTACGAGTTAGAAATCCCAATTTTGGGTATTTGTTACGGACTTCAATTAATTGCAAAACAATTTGGAGGAGAGATAATCCCGTCAAGAGATAGAGAATTTGGTAAAACAAAAATTAAATTAAAAAAAAAATCTTCACTTCTTGAAAATGTTCTTTTTCCGAACAAACCAATCCAAGTGTGGATGAGTCACTCTGATAAAATTTCAATAATTCCAGATAGTTTTGAAAAGATAGCGTCTTCAGATAATTGTGAGTTTGCTGTCATTCAAAATCAAAAAAAGAAAATTTATGGTGTTCAATTTCACCCAGAGGTGGTTCACACCATTGGAGGAACAAAAATACTTAAGAATTTTATAAGAAATATTTGTGGATGTTCTGCAAAATGGAATATGAAATTTTTCAAAAAAAAAATTATTGAAGATATAAAAACGCAAGTGGGAAAAGATAAAGTAATATGTGGATTGTCAGGAGGTGTTGATTCAACAGTTACAGCTGCCTTAATAAATTCTGCGATTGGAAAAAATCTAATTTGTGTTTTTGTTGATACTGGTCTTATGAGAGAAAACGAAGGAAAGGAAATAAAGAAGCTTTTCAAAAAAACTTTTAAAATCAAATTGAAAGTAATTAAAAGTGCTAATAATTTTTTTTCTAAACTAAAAGGTAAAAGTGATCCTGAAAAAAAAAGAAAAATAATTGGAAAAGAATTTATACAAATTTTTGAAAAATTTGCACTTAAACAAAAAAATGTAAAGTTTTTAGCACAAGGAACTCTTTATCCGGATGTAATAGAATCACTTTCAAAAGTTGGCAAGACCTCAGTTACAATTAAATCTCATCATAATGTTGGTGGATTGCCAAAAAAAATGAAACTGAAATTACTCGAACCGTTATCAGAATTATTTAAAGATGAAGTAAGGTTATTAGGTAAAGAACTCAATGTTCCAGAAGCTTTTTTGAATAGACATCCTTTTCCTGGACCAGGTTTAGCAATAAGACTTTTAGGATGTGTGAATGAAAAAAATATAAAAATTCTGAGAAAGGCTGATGCCATTTTTATTAACTTAATAAAGGAAGAGGGTTTATATGATAAAATTTGGCAGGCATTTTGTGTATTACTTCCTGTTAACACGGTTGGTGTGATGGGAGATAATAGAACCTATGAAAAAATATGCGTACTAAGAGCAGTTACATCTATTGATGGAATGACTGCTGAAGCTTATAAATTTAATGATGAATTTATTAAGCGCTGTGCTAATGAAATTATAAATCGTGTGCCAGGAATAAACAGAGTTTGCTACGATATTACTTCAAAGCCACCAGGAACTATTGAGTTTGAATAATACAGTTGTGCTTGTTTCAGTTGATCTGAAAATAATGTTTACTTACTTTAATAAAAGAATTTAAATTTATAATTTTCTGAGCAAAATTATTGTTAATTAAAATCAGGTAGCCTTAATTATTTAGATCCAAAAAAATCTTCAAAATTTAATAATCTTTAGATTTCTAACTTTAGAAGAGTAATTTTTTCAATGTAGTGTTTTTACTTATTTTCTTTCAACAAATTTTATCAAAGGAAATTATGTTCATTTTTTTAACTATCAATAACAGAACAAGTAAAAAAAAACGTAGTTCTCTATAAATTTTTAATGAAAATTAATGTGTTACTCTATCCTCTGAAAATTCGAAAATTGGCATAATAATTGCTGATTATTAAAGAAAAATTTAAATTTTTTAATGATGAAACAAATAAATTTTATTATAGCAATTGCTACATTTAATAGAGTTAACAATTTAAAAATAGTAATAGATTCTATTCTCAAACAGAAATTAAAAAAAAATGTCAACCTTGAAGTTGTTATTTCAAACTCTTGCTCAACGGATGAGACATCTTCATTCCTTAAATCTTTTAAGACAAACAAACAATTTCATATTCATAATAAAAGTGAAAAAATACCAAATAATACATTATCTCAATTTGTTAATTTTGAAAATTTGTCCAAAAAAATTCCTGAACATGCTGATTGGGTTTGGTGGTTAGGAGATGATGATAAGTTAGTTAATAATAATTCCGTACAATGCGTTGTTGATACCATAATGGAAAATGATGAGGATGATTTAACTTTTGTTCATGCTTGTAGTGCTCGACGAGCTTCAAAGAAAAAAAATAAAGTAAAAGATTTGATATTCAATCTTTGTCAAGAATATGGATATCACGAAATGTTAGGTTGGTGTTCTTCGATTGTCATGAAGGGCAATGCCTTCAAAAATATACTTGCGGCCTCTAGTAGCAATAAAAATTACAAAGATGACGAAACACAAAAGGCTGTGTCTTGTTACATTCATTCTGCTCAGATACTAAAGAACTATCATGATAAACTTGGCATATTTTTGGACTATCCTTTAGTTGATAATCAAGTTTTTGGTCAATCTGAAGAAACAATAAAAAGGTGGAATGAAGAAAATGTTCCTAATAGATATTTTGAAATCGTTAGCGATATTTATGAACTTAGAGAGTTTCTTCCTAAAAAAAAGTTTAAGCCAAATTTTTTTAGATATCATACATATTTCATATGGGATCACTTAGCTCATCTATGTCTAATAAAACTTGACAATTATATTACTAATTTAAAGACATATACTTCAGGTAAGGTCGAAATTGACGATGGTTTTGAAAAGTACATAAAAACTTTTCCTGAACGCATAAACAAAAAATGGCACCAAATATGTCAAATGGCCGATTTAGTCGATGATCAAACAACAATGAAACTTCTTGCTTACACTTTTTTATCAGGAATTAATTATACTAATATGTATTTAAACAGTAATGGATCAGAGCATATAAAAAAAAACTATATAGATGGTTATTCAGATCTTGTCAGAAAGTTTCCAGTTTTCAATTTTGAAATTGGGTCATATCAATTATCACACAATTAAATGGAAAGGTATTATTCATGAAGGCAGTTATATTAGCTGGAGGATTAGGAACAAGAATATCTGAGGAGACTCACTTAAAACCAAAACCAATGATTGAAATAGGTGGTAAACCAATTCTCTGGCATATAATGAAACAATATTCTCAACATGGAATAAATGATTTTATTATTTGTTGCGGATATAAGGGTTATTTAATCAAAGAGTATTTCTTTAATTATTCACTACACCTTACAGATATTACAATTAATACAAAAAATAATCAGAAATGGTTTCACAACAATTATGCGGAGGATTGGAATGTTACACTAGTTGATACTGGAGAAAATACTTTAACAGGGGGAAGACTAAAGCGAATTTCAAGATATTTGGAAAATGACGAGCATTTTTGTTTTACGTATGGTGACGGTGTCGGTGATATAGATATCTCTAAAGCTATAAGAGAACATAAAAAAAAAGGTAAATTAGCAACTGTTACCGCTACACAACCTCCTAGTAGATTTGGGTCACTTTCAATAGTAAAAGACAAAATTCAAAGTTTTAAAGAGAAACCAAAAGAAAATTGGATCAATGCAGGATTTTTTGTTTTATCGAAAGATGTAATAGATAGAATTGATGGAGACAATTGTGTATGGGAAGAAAAACCAATGGAGTCACTTGCTTCGGAGGGTCAATTTTCTGTTTACTTTCATAATGGTTTTTGGCAACCAATGGACACTCTTAGAGATAAAAAATTATTAGATAATTTATGGAATGAGGGGAAAGCTCCTTGGAAAACTTGGTCATGAGGAAAAACTTTTGGAATAATAAAAAAGTTTTTATTACTGGTCACACAGGGTTTAAAGGAAGTTGGTTAACGTTATGGCTAAAAAAATTAGGAGCAGATGTTTCTGGTTATTCACTTAAACCAAAAAAAAAAAGTCTTTTTATTGATGCTAACATTTCCAATGGTATCGAATCAAATTATGAAAATATTCTTAATTTTAGAAAACTTTCTAACCAGATCAAAAAATTTTCACCAGAAATAGTTTTTCACTTAGCAGCTCAACCCTTAGTTAAATTATCTTATAACAATCCTAGAAAAACTTATTCCACAAATATTTTTGGAACCATAAATTTATTAGAATCCTTAAAAAATTGTGAAAGCGTAAAGTCAATTATTATTGTTACTACTGATAAAGTTTATGAAAATAGACAAACCAGACGTGGTTATAATGAAACTGATATGTTGGGTGGTTATGACCCTTATAGTTCTAGTAAAGCTTGCTGTGAAATAATAACCAATTCATATCGATCGTCTTTTTTTGAAAAAAAAGGATGGTCTCCTGGAATTGCAACTGCAAGAGCAGGAAATGTGATTGGAGGTGGAGATTATTCAGAATTTAGGTTAATTCCAGACATATTTAAATCAATTCAAAACCAAAAAGTTTTAAAGATACGAAATATAAAATCTATAAGACCATGGCAACATGTTATGGAGGCGTTGAAAGGATATCTGAGACTAGCAGAACAACTGTATTTTAATAGTGAAAAATTTTCTGAAGCATGGAATTTTGGACCCAACAAAGAAGGTTGTAAAGATGTTGGTTGGGTATTGAGTCAGTTTAGAAAAAATTGGAATTTCTCAATTTCTCATGTTCAACAAAATAATATTTATGAGAGTGAAATGTTAAAATTAGACATAAGTAAAGCAATGAAAGAATTAAAATGGAAGCCAATTCTCTCTTTAAATGAAGCAATTGATTTAACATCCGAATGGTTTCGAAAAAAATTATCTGGTGAAAAAACTGAAAATATACTCTTAGATCAGATAAATTCATATGAACAAAGATACATTGAGAGTATTAGATGACAAAAGTAAAACACTTAAAAAGATGCAGAGTTTGTAATGGTAAAAATTTAACTAAGATAGTCAAATTGAGCAAAATGCCATTCACAGATGAGTTTATGACATTCAAGAATATTGGTAAGGAATTTTTACACGATATAAATGTTTTTTTATGTAAGGATTGTCAAGTTGTACAAACTCAACATGACGTTGAGGTAAATAAGTATTACTTAGATTATCAATATTCAGTTGCTCATTCAAAAATTGCAAATAAATTTATGTGTTTGCTAGCAAATAATATTAATTCCTTTTACTTCAAAAAAATTTCAAAAAAATCAATTTTAGAAGTTGGGTCTGGTGATGGAAAGCAACTACATCAATTCAAAAAAATTGGATTTGATGTTTTAGGTTATGAGCCGTCCAAAATATTATCAGACATTGCAAATAAAAATAAAATTAAAACTATAAACGGACTCTTTACGAAAGATTCTTTAAATTTATTCAAAGCTCAAGAGAAGTATTTTGACGTAATCCTACTGACTTATACTTTTGATCATTTACCTAATCCTGGTGAATTTCTTGATATATCCAAGAAATTACTAAAAAAAAATGGGATTCTTGTTGTAGAAGTTCATGATTTAGACAAAATTTCAAAAAATAACGAATTTTGTCTTTTTGAGCATGAACATTCAATCTATCTAAATAAGTCTTCTGCTACTAAATTTTTAAGCAAATACGATTTAGATATTATCAATTTTAATCTTATAGAAGAAAAATATCGAAGAGCTAACTCTCTGATTTTTGTTGCAAAAAGAAAAGTTGACGTCAATGTACAAAAGCAAGAATTATTACCAAAAAATAAAACATCGAAATTTTATTTTGATTTAAAAAAAAATATATATAAAGGAATAAGAAATTTAGAAAAATATTCTTCATTTAATAAAAAAATCGGAAAACAGGTTGCAGGTTATGGAGCTGGTGGAAGAGGAGTAATGACCTTAGCATCAATGAGCAATTCAAAAAATTTTAAATTTCTAATTGAAAAAAACCCTAAATCTCAAAACATTTATGCACCTGGTTCAGGTCTGCAAATTGTAAATCTAGATCACTTGAAAGAAAATCCAGTTGACGAAATTTTAGTTTTTAGTTTTGGATATATGGATGAAATAAAAAAAGACTTAAAAAAATACGGATATCAAAATAATCAAATTAAATCTTTTATAGATGTAATGAAGGATGGATATGTCTAAGGTTGTGGTAGTAACAGGTGGTAATGGTTTTATTGGCAGTCATCTGGTTCGAAAGCTATTAAATCAGAAATATGAACCTATTTTACTATTAAGGAAGAACGCAAATTTAGATAGGCTTAAAAATCTTAATTCTATTAAGATTGTTGAAACATCCGATTATTTAAATAAAAATACTATAAATAAATTACAGTTATTTAGCCCGCTATCTTTTATACACTGTGCATGGTCTGGAGTTTTGGGAAAAGACAGAAATAACAATGCTCAAAAGAATAATGTAGCTTTATCAATAAGTTCAGTAAAGCTTGCAAAAAAAATAGGATGCCGCAAGTGGATTGGTTTAGGTTCTCATGCAGAATACGGTCCGCAAATAGTAAAAACACATGAATCTATAATTTGTAAACCAACTACATTGTATGGAAAGTATAAATTAGAAGCAGGAAAGAAATGCCTCGAACTTTCTCATAAATTACAGTTAGAGGGAAAATGGATTAGAATTTTCAGTACTTATGGACCATTTGACAATGATTCATGGTTAATTCCATATATTATAAAGTCTTTATTAAAAAATAAAAAACCTAAATTAACACATTGCGAACAGATATGGGATTATCTTCATGTTGAAGATGCTGTTAATGCTATTATAAAACTTAAAAACTCCTCAGGAAGAGGTATTTTTAATCTTGGATCTTCAAAACCTAGAAAGTTAAAAGAATATGTTTCAATAATTTGTAATGAAATAAATAAAAATATAAAACCAAGTTTTGGAAAAGTTCCATACAGAAAAGATCAAGTAATGAGTCTTTATCCCGACATAACAAGAATAAAAAAAGCAGCTAAATGGAATCCAAAGATTGATTTTTCGAATGGAATTAAAAATTTAGTAAATTATTATCATGAAAATTAATTCATCAGTTTTACTTTCTAAATATATAAAGGCATACACTTTGAAAATGGTAAGCAAAGCAAAGGCTTCGCATGTTGGCGGTGGTTTATCTATAAGTGATATTTTAGCAGTTCTATATAACAATATTTTATATTTTGATTCACAAAAACCTCTCTTAGAGAATAGAGACAGATTTATTTTAAGTAAGGGTCATTGTTGTGCAGCACTATATGCAACACTTGCTTTAAAGAATTTTTTTACACTGAGAGACCTTAATAGTTTTGCTCAATTCGGTTCAAACTTTATGTCTCATGCCTCTCATAAAGTCAAAGGCGTTGAATTTTCAACTGGATCATTAGGACATGGACTTCCTTATGCGGTTGGCAAAGCAGTGGCTGCAAAGTCTAGGAACAAAAAATGGGAAGTTTTTGTTTTGTTAAGCGATGGTGAACTTAATGAAGGAAGTAATTGGGAGGCAACTTTATTTGCATCTCATCATAATCTAAATAATCTTACAATAATAGTTGATTACAACAAGTTGCAAAGTTTAACAACAGTAGAAAAAACTATTAAAATTGAACCTTTAAAAGATAAATTTGAAGCTTTTGGATGTTATGTATCTGAAGTAAATGGTCACGACCACGAAGAGTTAAAAAATAGTTTATCAAAAACAAATAAAAAAAACTCACCAAAAGTAATTATAGCCCACACAGTAAAAGGTAAAGGTGTAAGTTTTATGGAAAATAGAGTTGAATGGCATTACAAAAGTCCTGATGAAGATCAATTAGAGACGGCATTAAATGAGATAGGTGTGAGTTTATGAGAAATTATTTTATTGATCTATTAACTAAAGAAGCAAAATCAAATAATAAAATAATGCTAATGGTTGGTGATTTGGGTTTTAGTGTCGTAGAAAATTTCAAAGAGAAATATCCAAAACAATTTATCAATGCAGGTGTTGCTGAGCAAAATATGACAGGTATGGCTGCTGGACTAGCCTCTGAAAAATTTCATGTTTTCACATATTCCATTGCAAATTTTAATACATTTAGATGTTCAGAACAAATTAGAAATGATATTGATTACCATAACTATAATGTAACTGTTGTATCAGTAGGTGGTGGATTATCCTATGGCGCACTTGGCTACTCTCATCATGCTATTCAAGATTATGCTCTTATGCGTTCGTTTCCTAACATGACAATTTACGCACCTGGTACTCGGTCTGAAATAGCAAATTGTATGAAACAAATTTTTAAAAGCAAGTCTCCAGCGTATCTGAGGTTAGGAAAGACTTTACCAAAAAATTTAAAGAAACCTAATCAACCTCATGATTATGCTCCGGGTAAATGGACAAAAATTCTTGAATGTAAAAACCGTGAATCAAAAAAATGTATTCTAACAACAGGAGCCGTTATTGACGATGCAGTTAAAATGCAAAAAAAAGAGGAATTTTCAAATTATCATATTTATTCTCTTCCAATTTGGGGGATGAAATATAAAACCTTACAAGCACAACAGATTAATAAATGGGATGAAATCGTAACCCTCGAAGATCATTTAGAAGACGGTGGTTTTGGATCCTATATTTTAGAATGTAATTCAAGCATTCAAAAAGTTGGAGAAACCAAAATTAAATTAAAATCATTGAATAAGAATGTATGCAATACAGTGGGAGATCAAGATAATCTAAAGGAACATTTCAAATTCGCACACTAATTAAAATAAGTTGTGCTAATGCATTATCTTAAAACAAGTCCGTCTAACTCTTTTTGCCAACAGTCCTTTTTTGATTGTCTGATAAGTTCGACACTTTTATACCATTCAGTTTTTTGACTTTTTAATCCCCATCGCCAGTCAGGATCTTTGGCAATTAGAATTTTTGTGGGTTTGTTTAAAGTTCCTCCTATATGAGCTAAGGAGGTATCAACTGTTAATAATTCGTCTAACTGTAAAACAATAACAGCAGTATCAGCCCAATCATCAATCAACTCATCACAAATTACTACATTTTGAAATTTTTGAAGATATCTTTTGTCTCTTTTGGTAAGATTTTTATCAACTGCAAAAAATTGACAATTCTGATTTTTAAAAATTTTACTAAAAATTGTAAGATCAATTGATCTGCTTATATCTGCAATATGTTCTTTGTTTCCTTTCCAGGAAATGCCAATATTTTTCTTCTTGCTAGCCAAAATTCTTTTTATTTTTTGGTTAAGTTTTTTCTTATCATTTTTTAATTTTTTTAAATTAAACTTAGGCGGTGGAGGAGTATTTTTATAATTTCCCAAAAGGAACGGGATATTCATTGTGAAAGTTTTATAATCAAATTTTTCTACCTCGTCATTTTCTAGTTTAGAAGAGAATCGAATCAAATGAGAATTATTTGCATACTTCAGAAGTGAAAAAACAGATTTGTTAGCACCCAATGCTGTTATTTTATGACCAAGACTCAATAGTGGTTCTAAATATCTATACAAATGTAAATAATCTCCAAATCCTTGTTCAAAAAGAACAAGAATATTAAAATTTTCTTTTGAAAATAAAGCATTCTTGTTGAGTTCTTCGATATCTTCAATCAAATTCATTTTAGTACTTTCATGCTGTGGATTTTTAACTTTTGATTTAAATTTATAATTTACTAAATTCATAAAGTTGGTTCTATTCGAATTATCAATAAAATTGTAAAGCCTAAATCCTTCTTCTTTATTTCCAATTTTTAGATTTGTCATCGCTAGAGAAGTTGTAAGTGGTTTAGAAAGAGGAAACATTTTAATACCAGCTTTAAGTTTTTCCATCGCATCATCATATCTTGAATGTGCTTGTAAAACATTACTTTCTAATAGAAATGCTGAATCCGTCATGAAGCGATAAATTTTTTTACTCTGCTCTAAACAATACTCAGCTTTATTTAAATTTCTACATACATAGTAACAATTTCCTAAAGCAAGCCAACTATTATAAGACTTAGGATTCAATTCTATGCATTTTTCATAATAATTTAATGCTTTATGTTTTTCTCCGACACCGAGTAAATGTCTTGCAAAGATGTTTAAAAAAAATTCATTTTTTGGATGATGTTTCACTGCATTTTGAGCTACTTTTCCGATACCTTTCCAAAGATTTAGTTTTAAAAGCATTTTTAGATATAAAATATGAGCTGCCTCAAAATTTGGATATTTTCTTAGTACATACTTTATTCTTTTTATTGAACCCTGAGCATTTAAAGATGCGAATTCATCTGCTGCCATCACATAATTACCAAAATCAAATTCTGAATTTTTGAAATACTCAAAACCTTGTTTTTTAACTGAAAGATAATTCTGTTTGTTTTTTACAATTTCAGTAAAACCAATATCTTTATTATTTGAATTTTTTGTTGAAGTATTATTTACACTTTTATGAAAAAGTTTTTTTTTCCGATCCAGTAAAAATTTTCCAACTAATTGAGAGTTTGATGACATAATTTGATAATTACAATTTTTATGCCAATTAAGATATGATAAAAATTAAAATAAGTTAAAAAAAAGATTTATTTTTCTATTTTATATATAAATGTTTTTGAAGCCATCAAGCTCAATAATAAGAAGTAACTTGCTTGCCACCAACCCAACCAAAATGAAAAATTTACAAAGGAAGAACTCCAAAAAAAGCTATTTAAAAAAATGAGATGTAATTTGAACGCTAAAGACTGATGTAATTTCCAAATTCTAACATTTATAATATATATTAATAAAATAAAAAAAAAAGTCCCAAATATCCCCGTTTCAAGAAGAATTTCGATAAGAAAGTTGTGAGGGTGGCTCGGAATAAAATTCATATCTCCAGTGTACTTTGACCCAATATCTAATTGGCTCCCATCTATAAAGTTAGAAGAATCCTGACCATATCCAAATAAAGGTTTTTGTGTAAACTTTTGAATGGAAAATCCCCAAATAAATTGTCGGTGATGATCAATTAAATTTGTAGGTATTTTAAACTCAAAGTTTGTTATAGAGTTCTGATCAAATTTGTTTGGTAGGTTTTTATAAAATATAAAACTTAAAATAATAGAAATACAGACAGAGATTGTTAGTAGAAAATATTTAAATTTATATAAAACTTGTATTTTTTTAAAACAAATGAAAACAAAACATACAAAACAGCCAATAAGGATGCCTAAAACACTTGCGCTCGATCCTGACATTATAATATTAGGAATAAGAAAAATAATAGTGATGTAATTAAACTTAGATTTAATTAAAAAAAAATTTACAACTGCAAAAATTGTCATCAAATTTACAAATCCTTTAAATTTACTTAATTCTTCGAATTGAAAATTTGAGACATTGTAGATAAAAATTAGTATTGCACTTGCGGCAAAACTTATACTTAAAATTTTAAATAAGAAAATTGCTTTATTCTTATTTTCTAGAAGAATTAGGAAAACAAAAAATGAAAGTATTATAAACAGATTTAAGTAAATTATTACCAAAAATGATCTGTATGGTTTGATTGATAAAAAAGCAGAAATAAAAAAGAAAAATAAAAAAAAACTAGTAATTAAAACTTCGTACTTACTAATTTTTTTGAAAATCCTTTTTGATTGATTGATAATTACTTCTAAGTTAAAAAATATTAATATCAAAATTCCTAAAATTAAAGAGGCACCAAAAGCAATTTTATTAAATAGGAGGAACAAAAAGGAAAAACCAATTAAAAGAATTGCATAATCTGAGAGTTTGGTCATTTGATTAAAAAATGAAATATAATATTATTTTACCAAGTAAAATAGACACAATTGCAAAAATTAAAAATCTTAACGTTAAATTCAAATGACTAATTAATTTTTCTTTACTAAATTTTGAAAATAGGAAATTAAAAATTTTAAGACAATAGTTTAATAAAAATAAAAATAACGCACCAATACAAAAGTAAAGAAAATATTTAATAAGATTATAGTAAAATCCAATCTCATTTTGCAGAGATATAAAATATTCCTTCATTTATTTTCAATAATTTTTTGTTCGCAACCTGTGCAAATTTGATAATCAATCGATTTTTTAGGGTAAACTGTGGAAATTTCTTCGGAGTAGACCCAGAAGACTGAGCCACATTTCTGACACTCAATCCACAATTTTTCCATGGAAAAAAGTTAACCTTTCTTTAATTTATCTAAGACTTTAGAAAATATTCCTTGAAGCTCTTCTTTTTTAACTTTTTTAGGGTCAACTTTAATTTTTTTTGCCATTTCATTTCCTTCCGAAAGGATTATATTATGCTTTGCAATCGGTGCTGTCAATAGAGAATATTTATGCCTCAAGTGTTCAAAAAACTAACGTTCAATTCATCTCGAAAGAACTTTATTGAAATAACAAGTGATATTATAAGGGAGTTAGACACATTAAAAATGCAAAACGGATTAGTAAATATATCTGTTCTTCATACCAGTTGTTCATTATTGATTCAAGAAAATGCAGATCCGTCTGTACAATTAGATATTAAAAATTTCTTAGAAGAAATAGCTCCAGAAAAAAATTATATTCATAGCTCTGAAGGTGCTGACGATATGCCAGCTCATTTAAAATCACTTCTTACACAAACACATATTAGTCTTAGTTTTAAAGACAAAAAATTAATTCTGGGAACATGGCAGGGGATCTTCTTGCTAGAACACAGAGTTTCTGATAAAGTTAGATATGTCCAACTACATTTTATAGGTGATTAAAATAGCACTTCTAAGTTCTCCTTTATGTGATTTTGGAAAAAAAATAATTAATTTTTCGCTAAAGAACATTGATAAAAAGATTTATAAACTCAATGATCTAGTTGGTTCAAATGGAACTCTCATTATGTTCATTTGTAATCATTGCCCTTACGTTAAGGCAATAATTACAAAACTTGTAACAACAACAATAGAACTAGAAAAAATTGGTATTAATTCAGTTGCGATTATGCCTAATGATTTTATAAAATATCCAGAAGATAATTTTGCAAACATGTGCATTTTTTCCAAAAAACATAAATTTAATTTTCCATATTTAATTGATGAATCTCAAAAAGTTTCAAAAGATTTTGGAGCAGTTTGCACTCCTGATTTTTTTGGATACAACAGAAAGGGATTGTTGAACTATAGAGGTAGAATAAGTGAAATGAATAATTTAAAGTTTGTTAATGAGAAGAACGAATTACTCGATGCAATGACAATGATTAGTAAAACAAATAGAGGGCCAAAAATTCAGTACCCCAGCGCAGGTTGCAGTGTGAAATGGAAAAATTAAAAATCTAATTTTTTAATAATTTCTCTTGAGTCTTTTCCCACGTAATCTGGTCTATAATAAAAATCACTAAGTTTTTTTTCATATCTAGTTATGTATGCAGTTTTTAATCCAGCTAATTTAGCTCCATTGATATCCCATCCATGAGCAGCAACCATTAAAGCTCTTTCAGGCTTTATTTTCATTTTTTCACATGTTTTTAGATAAACCTCTCTAGCCGGCTTCCATATTTTAAAACTATTAATTGAAAAACATCGATCAATGAAATTACTTATATTATTTTTTTTTAAAAGTAACTTCGTATTTGATACTGATCCATTAGTTAAAGTAACTATTTTGATTTTTTTTTTTTTTAAACACTTAAGAGAAGTTTTTATATCAGGATGAACTTTTAAATTTGCAAATTCATCAAATATAGAGTTGATAATTTTATTATTATAAGGCGAGTTATTTTGTAAAAAAATTTTTGTTAGTTCGTTTTTTCCTACTGTTTTAAAATTCACAAATTGTTGACTCAAAGAGCTTGAAAAACCTTCTTTGAGAACTGACAAAAACCAACTATTTACCAAACTGTGTTTAAGCCCAAATTCTTTAAACTTTATATTTAGTGCGTTTAATGAAAACATAGTCTGATTAACATCAAATATTACAAGATCAATCTCATTAGTTTTTGTTTTTTTCTTTTGCATAACATCTGCTTGAAATTATGAATGATTTGAATAGTAACCTCAATGACAATAAAAAATATTTGTTAAAACTTTACGGAATTTTTTATAAACTTTCATGATGAAAAGCTTGAATTTTATGAGACATGCAGAATCAGACTATAATTATATTGATGATAGTGATTTTGATAGACCAATTAAAAAATCAGGTTTAAAGATGACAAAAATTTGTGCGGAATATTTAAAAAAAAATAATATTAGATATGATCTTTTATTTTGTTCTCCTGCATTAAGGACGAAGCAAACTTCAGGTCATTTTCTTTCATTTATGGATTTAAAAACCATTAAAGTCATTTATGATTATAATCTTTATGAAGGGTGTTCAGAAAACTTTTTGTTACGAGTTAGTAATTTAAAAGAATATCAAGATATTTTAGTAATAACACATGAACCTCAAATTTTATTTTTTAAAGATTTTTTTCTGTCTAAAACAGAGTTTTGGCCCAAAATTAAACATTTGGAAATTGCAACCTCTTCAGTTTTTTCTATTTATTTTGATATAAACATGTGGAATGAGATTAACGAAAGTAATGTTCAATCCTATAAATTCCTTAATCCAAAACTTCTTTAATAAAAAAATTTTATTAAAAATTTGTTCAAAGATTTTATTAATAAATTAAATAATTCGTGGCATGGTGTTTGCAGTTGTAATTTCAAACTTAAACCTAGAAAGAGGGTAAAAATGGCAATTAATGCAATGCACGTAGCGAAAACCGGACTCAATGCGCAACAAGTAAGAATGCAAGTTATTTCAAATAATCTTGCTAACGTAAATACTAATGGATTTAAAAGGGACAGAGCAAATTTTGAATCCCTACTATATCAAATTATTAGAAGTAGTGGAGCTCAAACCTCAGTTGATACTGAGCTTACTTCAGGTTTTTCGGTTGGTACCGGTGTGAATATTGTCAATTCTAATAAACTGCACTCGCAAGGTAGTATCGTTTCAACAGATAATTCGTTAGATTTAGCAATTGACGGTGGAGGTTTTTTTCAAGTTTTACTTCCAGATGGACAAGTTGTTTACACAAGAAATGGTGCTTTTTCTAGGAATAATGAGGGTATTCTTACAACCAATAGTGGTTTTATAATTCAGCCAGAGATTGCAATTCCAGCTGAAGCTACAAAAATTAACGTTTCAGCAGACGGTATTGTCTCTGTTCAAATTCCTGAGCAGGTAGAGGCTCAAGAGGTTGGTCAGTTGCAGTTAGCTGATTTCCAAAATAGAACAGGTTTACAGCCAATAGGTGAAAATTTTTATGTAGAAACTACCTCTAGTGGACCTCCGGTCATTGAAAACCCGTTTGCTGCAGGATTCGGAAAAATTATTCAAGGATCATTAGAAAGCTCCAACGTAAATGTAGTTCAGGAATTAGTTGATATGATTGAAACTCAAAGAGCGTACGAAGTGAACTCAAAAGCAATTACCTCAGTTGATGAAATGCTTAGATTTGTAAGTAACAATTTATAGGAAATTAGAATGAAAATAATCTTAATCTTTGCTCTTTTTAGCCTTCAAAGTTGTGCTACTCACATGCAAGATAAAATTGGGGAGGAATTTAAAAGTATTCAACCTGATTATTCAAACTTTGAAAATATTAATAATGCTACTGAAGGAGCAGTTTATGATGGAGATGGTGGGCTTTTTGCATCTGACAGAAGAGCAAACAGAGTAGGAGATATCATTACAATTACACTGGAAGAAACTTTAACAGCTGCAAATTCCGGTTCTGAAACACTTGCAAAGAGTGATGCATACACATTTGATCTTCCTGAAGCTTTATTTGGTCCATCCTCTTTGATAGGAAAGTTCTTTTTCCCTGGTGGTGTAAAAGAAAACAATTTGCAAGGTGGAACAACACAAAACTTTACTGGTTCAGGTACAGCAGCTCAATCAAACAGTATGACTGGTACTATTTCGGTAACAATTGTGAGAGTTTATCCAAACGGAAACCTTGAAGTCAAAGGACAAAGAAAGTTAGAATATAATAGTGGAACAGAATATTTAAGACTTTCTGGAGTAGTAAGACCAGACGACATTTCATCTTCAAATACTATTTCCTCAAAAAAAGTTGCTGACGCTCAAATTTCTTATGTAGGTACAGGCGATATGAATGATAGTGTAACAAAGGGTTGGTTAAGTAGGTATTTTGCCTATGTTTCACCATTTTAAAATTATGAAATCTTTATTATCACTTATTTTTACATTTATCTTCTTATCAAATAGCTTTTGCTTTGCTGATAGAATAAAAGATATGGCTTCGCTTGCAGGGGTCCGATCAAATCAACTTGTTGGATATGGTTTAGTGATTGGCCTTGCAAAAACTGGTGACGGTAGTGTAAATCTTACAAAACAAAGTATTGCTGCAATGATTGCCCAATTTGGAGTAATTGCAGATACTGCGGATATTGATGCAACAAATTCGGCAAATGTTATGGTAACAGCAAACTTACCTCCTTTTGCAAAACCAGGTCAAACTATAGATGTTACTGTTTCAACAATAGGTAAAGCAAAATCTCTAAAGGGTGGAACATTGTTAATGACTGGACTAAAAGGTGCAGATGGTGAAGTATATGCAATTGCTCAGGGAAATTTAGTTGTTGGTGGCTTAGGTGTCGAAGGTGCTGATGGATCAACGACAATTCAAGGCACACCAACAGTTGGAAGAATTCCTGGAGGAGCCACTGTTGAAAAGTTAGTTGAAAATACTTTTTTAGAAAAAGACAATATTGTGCTCAACCTTCATCAAGCAGATTTTTCTCAAGCGAATAGAATTGCAAATACAATTAATGAAACATTTGGACCAGAGGTTGCAATACCAATGGACTCCACTTCAATAAAAGTTAGGACTCCAGCGAATCCATCTCAGAAAGTTTCATTTATTGGTCTGTTAGAAAATATAAATTTTGAACCAGTTACACCCAAAGCTAAAGTAGTAGTAAATTCAAGAACTGGTACAGTTGTGATTGGAGGAGATGTAAGAATTTCTCCTGCTGCAGTTGCACACGGAAGTCTATCAGTAAAAATACAAGAAGACACAAAATTATTATCCGAAGGTACAGGAACTGTAGTTGGTTCTTCAGCAACTGTATCAGGTACTGCTGCCACTACAGCAGCGGACACTCAGATTGAAGTTGATGAAGAACCAGCAAGAGCTTTTGTTTTTGACCCTGGTATCGAATTGCAAACACTTGTTGATGCACTCAATGAAACGGGAACTACTGCAACGGATATGGTTGCAATTTTAGAAGCTTTGAGAGAAGCAGGTGCGTTGAGAGCTGAACTTATAATAATTTAAATTAATGGGTAAATGATGAATAATAATCCCATCAAAAATATAAAACCAATTCTTGCCGACCAGATAGAAACTACGAGAGTTAAAAAAATTGAAAAAGAAGCAGATTTGGAAAACGTTGCACAAGAGTTTGAATCTTTATTTGTATACCAACTTTTAAAGAATGCAAGAAAAGCAAAACTCTCTGAAAGTTTATTTTCAAATCAAGGAACTGAAACTTATGAATCCCTTTTAGACCAAGAGTATTCAAAAACATTATCTAAAAATCATAGTTTTGGAATTGCAGAAGCGTTGCTGAGGCAATTTGGAGGTAAATAGTAATGCCAAGTTTATTTGATATTGGAAAAAGTGGACTTCAGGCATACAGACAGTCACTGGCTGTAACTGGACAGAATATTGCTAACGTTAACACTGACGGTTATAAAAAAAGAGACGTTGCATTAGAAGAAGTTTCAGGTGCGGGTGGAGGCGTAACTGAAATATCAGATCAAACAGGTCTAGGTGTAAGAGTAGAAAAAATTAGAAGGGCTTTTGATGAGTTTTTAATCGATAAGGCAAGACAAGCTTCATCAAACTTTAAAAGTGCCGACTCATTTTCAAATGAAGTAAAGAGTTTAGAAAATTTACTCCTTCCAACGGATTCAAATCTAAGTTCAGCAATTGGAGATTTTTTTAATTCACTCCAAGACATTGCTGCCTATCCTGATGACCAAGCGTCACGAATAGTGGCTATAGAAAAAGGCAAAGACTTAGCAGCACAATTTAATATGTATTCGGATAGAATTGAAAACCTTAAAGATCAAATCCTTGACAAAACCAAAAATGCAGTAACATCAGTTAATTTAATTTCAACGCAAATTTCAAATATAAATGCTAAAATTTTAGCTTCAGGTGTTGCAACAGGAGGGTCGAATGCCCTATTAGATCAAAGAGATCTCCTCCTTGATCAGATGTCAGAATTATCACAAATAACAGTTAGATATGGTAGCAAGGGACAGGCAGAAGTAAGATTAGGAAATACTGGTTCTGGACCAATTATTATTTCTGATACAGATAACCCAACAAAAGGCAATGAAACTACAACAATTATTGATGTATTAGAACAAAGTGGAAGATTACAACCTGTGGTTGGTATAGGACAGGTTGCGACAAACCAAATCAAAGCTGGTCTTATAAGTGGAATGATAAATTCTTTTGCATTAGCTGAAGATACTTTAAAGGAAATTGATGCATTGGCCTCACTTTTGTCACAAAAATTTAATGAAGTAAACCAAGCTGGATTGGATCTTGATGGAAAAAGTGGAAAACAAATGTTTACTGTTTCAAGTCTTAAAGCAGTTGAAAATCCAACCAACAGATCTAGTGTTGGCGTTGCAGTCTTTGTCACAAACCCATTAGAGATAGTGAATGCAGAATACAAAGTTATGTATAACGAGAACGAAGATTTGTGGAAACTTACCTCAGACAGTTTAAAAAATTCAATTGCTGGAAAACAAACAATTGAGGGCCAAGGCTTCAAAATTTCTTTTTTTGGAGAACCACTTGATGGTGACGAATTTTCAATCGTTCCAAGTAGTGCTTCAAAAGGAATGAGTTTTTTATTAGAAAGACCGCAAGATTTTGCAGCAGGGGCACGAACATTAATAAGTTCAAGTTCATCAAACACAGGCACAGCAACATTAGAAGAAATTACTAAAATTAACTTTGAGGATAAAACCACAATTGGGGATATAAATAATGTTTTCTCAAACGGACTTAGCCCAGTTACTTCTTCAGAATTTTCAGCTGATGGTGGTGCAGCAATTATCAAAGCAGGGACATCTTTTGTAAATTTAAGTTCGTACAAAGCACAACCTGAAATTCAATTTGGAATCTCTTCATCTGATTTATCTTCAATAACTTCAATTACCGTAACAATGGCTGATTCGAGTTCAGTGACAGTTGATCTTACTGGAATCACAACGCTTGAAGAGCTTGCTGATGTTCTGAATAGAAGTAGAGACGTTCAAGGTAATGCACATAACTTTAGATCAATGGGTTTATTTGCTTCTGGTGGAGGTTCATCTTTAACAATCGCAAGTAATGATAAAGAATTTTCTTCAGGAGCAATAACAGCTTCTTCCACAATTAATGCAAATGTAATAAATCCAACCGTAACGGCAGCCAGCGAATTACAAATTTTTACTAGAGAGGGAAGGCACATTGCAGGAAGTGTGTTATCTGATTCAGAAATTGCAGAATTTTTAACACAAGAAAATGGATTCAACAGATTTGCAGAGTACAGAGCAGACTATTTAAATGGAACTGGCAATGAGAAATATAGAGGTATCGATGTTTCAAGATCTACAACAGGAGGAAACTTTATAATAAGTTACGGAGCTAATGGTACAGCCGCAAGTGCACAAAGACACGCCACAACTGTTCCAGCAAGTCATGTAACTGCAGCGTATACTCTCACTGTAAACTCAACATCAACTGGAAAATCTAAAAATATTTCTGTTCCTATTGAATCATCAGCAGGTTTTGTTGCTGGGCTTATTAATGAAGAAGCAAAAACGCTTGGAATTGAGGCTACTGCCTCTACAAAGGTTAAGCTTACTGCACCATCTTCTGATGGAACTATTTCATTTAATCTTTTAAGTAAACCTGGTGTTGGAAACGATGCTGATATCACGGCTGCAATTCTTTCTACCGATCTAACAAATTTAGCTAATGCAATAAATAACTTTTCTGGAAGAACAGGCGTCGTTGCGAACCTTTCCTCAGATAAAAAACACATCGTTATGGAAAATGCAGATGGTGATGACATCCAAATCTCAGCATTTAGCTCTCCAAACACAGTTGAAATGGAAGTGTTAAAAAGCGACTTCTCGTCTTTTAGTTCGGCTATTACCGTTAATTTAGATAATACTAACTTTAAAGCTGCTAGGTTTAGTGGTGAACTAAAAATTTCTTCAGCTTCAGCCATTAGCACGTCAAATGATGGAGGTTCAACAACAGTTTCAGGAACACAAAATGCATTGAGTGATGGTTTTTTGAATGTTTCATCATCTAGTACTGGGGAAATCAAAACTATAAAACCCGTTCTTCTGCAAGGAGATTTTTCAACGGGTCATCCTGAAGGTTCAAGTGCGTCGAGCTCAGTTCTTTCATACGGATTAAAAATACCAGCTGATGGAAATGGTGCAGAATTTTCTTCAACGGTTGACGTTTCATCGTTTGAAACTTTAACACCTTCACAACTTGCAAAAAAAATTGCTGATGGATTAAGAAGTAACAGTCCATCTGCAGAAATAATTGGAACAGCAGTTGATTCGATTCCTGAAGATGGAAGCAGTTTTAGAATTAATCATGATGGTTTAACATATACGCTTACAATGGAGAACGGTGAAATTGTCGTATCTGGTGGTGAAAAAGATTTGATAACAGCGTATTTTGAGGATCCTGATCCAATAACAATTAATACAACGACATTGGGAGGAACAGACACCATTACATCGACTGAACATAACCTCAAAACTGGAGATGCAATTACATATAACGCAGCTGAAAAAGTAACTGTTGATACAACTAATTTTAGTTCGACAAACACAATTTCTGTTGCAAATGATTTCAGCGATAATGATCCAGTAGTTTATAAAAAGGGGGGTAGTTTTCCGATATCTGGCTTGGTTGATGGTACAACTTATTTTGTTAAAAATAGAACTGCAACCAGTTTTCAATTATCTGAAACCTCTGGAGGAAGTGTTATCACAATAACTGGAGGAACTGGTGGTAGCGTTTCAGATACATTTGCAAGCCCAAGAGGAGGGTTAGTCGATGGGCAAACTTATTTTGTTGTAAAGGTTGATGATCACAATTTTAAATTAGCTAATAATTATACTCTTGCAACGAATAGCACTCCTTCGTTAATAACAATTGGTGCAAGCGGAGTAGGGGGTAACGCTTCAGACACATTTGACCCACAAAAAAATCTCTATATATCTGCTGGTAAAACCATATCGGGTTCACAATTTTCATTTCCAGTTGATTCTATAAATGATGACAATGCAAAATTATTTGGTATGCAGAGTACAAATGTGAAAACAACAATTACTGGACTATCAGTTACAACACCCACTGCGAGCAATTCAACACATTTTCATATTAAGATAAAAGATAATACCAATCCAATTGGTGTTTTTGTTAAAGCCAATTCAAAAACAATTAATACCTCTGGTGTTGGAGGATCATCTACAACGTTAACCTCAGCAGGACATGGTTTTAAAACTGGTGATAAAATTACTTATACAGCAGGTGGTACACAACTTAACGGGTTGACTAACGGTACTTCATATTTTGCAAAAGTTGTTGATGCAAATACATTTAGTCTGGCATCTTCGTTTGCAAACGCAACTTCAGATACTCCTACGCTATTATCATTTGGGGGAGGAAATGGACATGCATCTGATACTTTTGCATCTGTTGTAGCGAGTGCATTGCTTAATGATAATGCTTCAACTCCTGCATCTGCAGTTGGAATATCTGCAGAAATAAATCAGGTAAGTGATACAAATGCACAAATTTCAATTATTAAAGAAGCTGATAAAAAGGAGATTGTAATTGATAGAGTTACATATAGTGATTCTGCAACTGCAGAGGCTTACGGTTTTAAAACCAGTCAGTTGAATCTCAATGTTTTAAATGATGAAATTAGAGTACAGTCGTTTTCTTCGGGTGTTTCAGCTTCACATGCAGTTGATTTAGAAGTACCTTCAAATAGTATTAAGTCTTTGGTTGGAAATAACTTATCAATTTCAAATATTCCTTCAGAAGATTTAATTGTTTTGATGACTGGAAATGGTTCAAAAAAGATAGCATCAAGTTATGGAGAAATTATTCCTAACATTAGAGATGAGGAATTTAAGGTTCAGATTGATTCAACAAACAATAAAAAAGTAGAAATATTAGATAGCGACACTGGGCATACGATTGCTTCAAGATTAATTCCAGATGATGGAATTATAAATGCAGTTGGAAAATCATTGAGGTTGACTGGAGATGCAAAAGTTAAAGACTCATTTACAATTTTAAATAATAATGATGGTATTGGTGATAATAGAAATATTCTTAAAATGATTGATTTACAACAAACCGATGTAAATGGTTTGAATTCAGGGAGTTTTCAGGATATTTTTAATAAAACGGCTACTGAAATTGGTGCAACAGTGAGGAGTAGTCAGATGGAAGCTCAAGATGCAAAAGCAAGTAAAGATGAGGCAATTGCACTAGAGGATGAAAAATCTGGTGTATCATTAGACGAAGAAGCGTCATCATTAATTCAGTTTCAGCAGGCATTTTCTGCTAACGCAAGAATAATTCAGACTGCTAGAGAACTTTTTGATTCGTTGATGCGAGTTGTTTCACAATAATTAAAGCATATTAAGGCATGAAAATTGCTACTATAAATTTATGAAAATAAGTAATAAACTTTTCAATGAACAACAGCTTGGTCAATTTTCCAACAACATGGAAAAAATTCAAAAAATCCAAGATAAAATCTCTTCTGGTAAAAATATTATTTTTGCTTCTGATGATCCTGTAGGTGCAGTACAGCTCTCAGGAATGAAGGATAATTTAAGTAAAGTAAATAGATTTATTGAAAACTCAAATATTGCACTAGATAGATTGAATATTATGGATACTACCATGGAAGCCATTAATACCGTTTTTATTAGAGCAAAAGAATTAGCAGTCCAAGCATCAAATGATGTTTACGGAGTAATGGATAGAGAAGCAATAGCAATTGAATTTGATGAGATGAAAGCTGAGTTGATGACATTGGCCAATACTCAAGATTCAACTGGAACATTCATTTATGCAGGTTTTAAAACCAAAACCAGTCCTTTTAAAATGAACGCAGACGGAGCGGTAGAATATAAAGGAGATAGAGGTGTTTTAAATTTACAAGTTACAGAGTCTCGATTAATTGAGACTTCTATCGATGGAAGCACTGTTTTTCAGGATATTGTAACCTCAGAGGGTGTTTCAACAGATTTATTCGCTGCTCTGGATAATATAAGTCGATCCATTAGAACTGCAGCAGGCGGTGTTGAGGAGGCGAAGGCTGAAGGTATAGCAAAAATTTCACTCACGAATGCAAATCCAGGAACTTATTCATTCACTATTAACTCTGGTGATAAGTCAGCAGATTTTTCCTTAAATATCACAGGTGATGACTTGAGTGATGTTGCAACAGCAATTAACGGGGCTAATTTAGATATTACTGCAACGCTCGAAGATTCAAATAAAACTTTAAAGCTTGTGAACTCTCTTGGTCAGGATATAGATTTTGGAAATTTACAAATACCGGATATCGACAAAGCTCAAGTTACCCCAACATCATTTTTTTCTTTTCAAGCGGTCGATGCAGCAGGAAATAGTTTATCAAATGAACAAACTATATACGATAAGGATCAAACCATCGCTAGTCGATTAGATGAAATTGTAACTATACAAAGTCATGTTTCAAATCAAAGAGCAAAAGTTGGAGCACGAATGAATAGTGCCCAGAGACTAAGGGATATTTTAGAAGAAAGACAAATTTTGATTAATCAAGATGTAAGTGATTTACAAGATGCTGATCTCGCAACACTTGTAACTAGTCTTCAATCAGAACTAACAAGCCAAGAGGCTTCGCAGAAAGCCTTCATTAATATTTCCAAACTAAATTTATTTGATTTTATTGGATGATTAAATAAAATCGTCAATTGAAGGTTCTTTTTTAACGATTTCACCTAACTCATGAAGATCTTCTTCTTTAGAAATATCCCATCCCGCAGGGGCCTTTTCAAAATGTCCTGATCTCATAGAAAAGCAATAAGCTTTAAAATTTTTTACGGACTTATTACTATTATATTTTCGTTCTTTATCTCCTTTCAGGGCATTCTTGAATATTCCTTTGATTGTTCTTTCACTTCTTCCGTCGAATTTGAATCTATAATAAATATAATTGATAGCTAATTCATGTGCTTCAAACATTGGATTTTTTCTCTCGGAAAGGAATCTTAAAATTTCTTCAGCTGGTCCTGCCAACTCTACTTCTTCCACATTATTATAATGAGTTGAAATTGCGTCTGCGTAATTCTTGGAAACCATGTCGAGTGAAAGCTGTTTTACAAGAAAGTCTTTAACAGCCAATCCGACGCAAATATCGTAAACGAACTCAGGACAAAATAACTTTTCACTCATATTTAAATTACTTATCTAAAGGTAATTATACAATAAAACGTAATATTTCAATTAAAAATTGAATAATTAATTTAAAACTTAACAAATTCTCAGTGTGTCGTTTCTTTATTAAGAAATAAATAAAAGTTAATGGAAAATAAGGAGAATTTAACATGACAATGCTTTCTAATTACAGTAGCGCCTCACTTCAAGCAGTTAGTGCGTCCGTGAAGACAAAGAGATTAATGATGGCTTCTCTAGACAGATTATCTACTGGCAAAAGAACAATAAACGGAAATGATCCTGGCGGGACTGCGGTTGCAAGTAACATAAGTACTCAGGCTAGAAGTGCAAGTATAGCTGCACGAAATGCTGAGGACGGAATCTCATATCTTCATGCTGCTGAGGGTGTTTTATTGGAATTAGCAACTTTAAACACACGATTAAGAGAATTGGCAGTTCAGAAGCAAAATGGAATATTGTCAACAGCTGATAAAGCGGCAATCGAATCAGAGGAAAACGAAATAATAAATGCTGCGGATAAAATAGCAGAGGTAAAATTTAATGATAGAGAATTATTATCTACGTTTGTTTTAGCAATTAATAATGCTGGAACGTTATCACAAATGGGAGCGGTTTACAAACCAACCTTCCAAAGTGGTGTTTCAAATGTTGACACACAGTCAGCATTAATACAAAAGTCTTTGGGGCAAGTTGCTGCGGGAATTAATGCGTTAAAAGGGCATCAAAGTAATATGCATTCATTAGCTGCCAACGCACGAGCTGCTGCTTCAAGAATTCAGGATACGGATTTTGCTCAGGAATCTGCAAGCCTAGCTCAAAGTAGTATCCTAAATAAATCTGCTTTAGCAATGGTAGCACAAGCTAACAA
>CACCYL010000010.1 GCA_902550225.1 uncultured Alphaproteobacteria bacterium | reverse complement strand
CTCTTCACTGATAGGATTTTGAATTTCAATATTATCTGTATCTCCTATTAAATTTTTCTCCCATTTTTTATTTGAAAACGACCAAGAAATAATTTCCATGATGTTTCGACTCACAAGAAGTTCTTTTATAAGTCTTTTTACTTTTTGAGTTTCAGAAGTAACAATCGCTTGATTGTTTTTTTTTAAATCGAAAGCTTTGTTTGGTATCTTTTCGTAACCTAAAAGTCTACCGACCTCCTCTACCAAGTCCTCTTTAATTTTTAAATCTTGTCTCCAAGATGGCGGTATAATTAAAAATTTATCTTTAAAGTCTGTTATTTGACAACCTAATTTAACTAATTTTCCACAAATTGAATTTTCTTCTATTTCATGACCCAATATCTTTTCGAAAAACTTTTTTTCAACACTTATTTTAGTAAAAGATTTAGTTAGGTTAGAATCAGAAATGATTGAACCAACTTTTCCCCCACAAAGATTTAGTATCATCTCCGTAGAAAGTTCAATCCCGTCAAATGTAGACTCTGGGTCTATACCTCTCTCAAATCTATATCTGGCATCGCTGATGATATTTAATTTACGACCTGTTGATGCAACATTTTCTGGCATAAAATATGCTGACTCAATTAGAATATTTTTAGTATTTTCATCACAAGACGAATTTAATCCACCCATAACGCCAGCTAAACTTATTATTTTTTTTTCATCGCAAATAACTATCATATCATCATCCAAAGTGTATTCTTTTTCGTCTAATCCAATAAATTTTTCACCTTTTTTTGAATTTCTTATAGTTATATCTCCTTCGATTTTATCTAAGTCAAATACGTGTAGTGGTCTGCAATAATCAACAGTCAAATAATTGGTAACATCTACCAATGCGGATATAACTTTTAATCCTGACCCTCTGAACCGCTTGATAATCTTTTCTGGAGACTGACAATTTTTTACGTTTGTCATTTGTCGAAGTGAAAACTGAGGGCATGAATCAGATTTAAGTTTATTATTAATTTTTATTGTACTTTCGAAATCATTTTCAATTTTTTTTATTTTTTTTTGTTTTAACTTCCCAAACCCAGAAGCACTAAGATCTCTCGCAATACCGAAAACACTTGCACAATCAACTCTATTCGGTGTTATGGCAATTTCAATTTCTATAATTTCATCATCAATATATTTATTGAAATCTTCCCCAACTTTAGCATTTTCATTTAATTCAATAATACCCTCTGATTCATCAGATAAATTTAACTCTTCTTCAGAACATAACATTCCTTGAGACTCAACACCTCTAATCTTACTTTTTTTGATTTTAAATTGATCTTCTTTATTAGGTTTAACTATACATCCGACACTTGCAAGGACTGTTTTCATATTCTTTTTTACATTTGATGCCCCGCAAACAATTTTTAAAATTTCTTTTCCATTATTTACATCACAAATTTTCAATTTGTCTGCATTCGGATGTGAATTGATTTCGACAACCTCTGAAACAATAAATTTATTAAGATCATTTTTTGGATTTTTTACTTCTTCAACCTCAAGACCAATAGAGGTTAATTTTTGGCATAATGAATCTACAGATGAATCAAACTCAAGGTATTCTTTTAACCATGCTAACGTGAATCTCACCTTACCTCCAACTCAAGTCAGTTTTCTCAAAAAAACTAAATCCATAATGCTCTAACCACCTCAAGTCACTATCAAAAAAATCTCGAAGATCAGGCATTCCATATTTTAGCATAGCAAGCCTTTCTATCCCCATCCCAAAAGCAAAACCAGTGACATCTTGTTTTACTCCTGACATTCTAAAGACTTCAGGATGAACAAGACCACACCCTAAAATTTCCATCCACTTGTCACCTTCGCCAATAATGATTTTTCCAGACTCTTTCTTAAAATTTATATCGACTTCCGCTGATGGCTCGGTGAACGGAAAATATGAAGGTCTAAATCTAAGTTTAAGATCATTTTTTTCAAAAAAAGTTTTACAAAAAGATTCTACAAACCATTTTAAATTTGCAAATGTTATATCCTTATCTACCACCAAACCCTCAACTTGATGAAACATAGGCGTATGCGTCATATCTGAATCGCATCGATATGTTCTACCAGGTGCAAAAATTTTCAATGGAAGTTTATTTTTTTTTAGAGAACGAATTTGCACTGGCGATGTATGAGTTCTTAAAACCAAAGTTTCATGAGTTTTGCTTTTAACATAGAATGTATCATGCATTTGTCTTGCTGGGTGATTTTCCGGGATATTCAGCGCCGAAAAATTATGAAAATCATCTTCGATATCAGGTCCCTCTTCATAGGATAAACCCATGTCACCTAAAATATTAACTATTTCGTTGGTAGTGTGACTTATTGGATGAACTTTTGCTTCAATAAAATTAACTTCACGAGCGGGTAATGATAAATCTATGAAATCGTTCTCTAATTTTTTATTTATTTCTAAATTTTCAATCTGGTTTTTCTTTTTAGAAAAGCTGGAAAAGAAAAGATTTTTAAAACCATTTAACTTTTCACCAACACTTTTTTTCTCTTCAATAGGCAAAGTTGATAAAGATTTCAGTGCATTCGTAAAAGTACCATTTTTACCAAAATATTTAATTCTTACTTGTTCAAGCTTTTCACTTGAATTGGAATCTTCAACCTCTTTCAAGGCTGATTGAATTATTTTATCGTAATTCATTCTAGGGTTGCTTTAGGCAGTTTTTACTTTCGCCACTATTTCTTTAAACGATTCTGGTTCGAGAGCAGCAATATCAGCTAAGACTTTTCTGTTAAAATTAAGATTTACTTTTTTCAATCCATTCATAAAAGTCGAGTATTTTATTCCATTTAATCTACACCCTGCATTTATCCTTTGAATCCAGAGTCTTCTAAACTCTCTTTTTTTTACTTTTCTGTCTCTATAGGCGTACTGTCCTGCTTTTTCAACAGCTTGGTTAGCCACTTTGAAAGTATTTTTTCTTCTTCCAAAATAGCCTTTTGCTCTTTTTAAAACTTTTTTGTGTCTTGACCTTGTTACACTTCCTGCTTTGACTCTTGACATTTAGATTACCTTAGTTTTGCGTTAATGTATTTTTTCACAATTTTTGTATCCTGCTTGGACATCACAGTTGGACCTCTTGACGACCTTTTCATAGTTTTAGTTCTTTTTGTTAGGTTATGTCTTTTTCCGCTTGCAAACATCAACACTTTACCAGTTGCTGTAACTTTGAATCTTTTTTTTGTACCGCTTTTTGTTTTTATTTTAGGCATAATAAAATTATTTATAGCGTTTTTTTTTGTCAAAGCAAGGTCGTTTTTTTTAAGCTATCTTGGTGCTACAACCATAATCATATGTTTGCCCTCGAGTGTTGGTACCTGCTCAATTTTTGCCAAGGGTTCAATCTGACTTTCTAATTTTTTAAGAACATCCATGCCTCTTTGATGATATGCCATTTCTCTTCCCTTAAATCTTAATGTAATCTTGACCTTATCACCTCCATTTAAAAAACGTTGAATAGACTTTAGTTTTACAACATAGTCATGGTCTTCAATGCCTGGTCTAAGTTTCACTTCTTTCACCTCAAAGGTTTTTTGTTTTTTTTTAGCTTCAGCCTGCTTTTTTTGAACTTGATACTTATATTTTCCGTAATCTATGATTTTACAGACAGGAGGTGTCGCATTGGGTGAAACTTCAACAAGATCCAAGCCCTGTTCAAATGCTAGTTTTACTGCATCCTGAACGTCATAAACTCCTAACATTTCGCCTTTTTCTGAGATTACTCTTACAGATTTAGATTTGATTCTTTCGTTGATAGCTGGACCTTGCAGCTTTGGTGAGTGAAATCGACCTTTATTCATATTTAACTAATTGCATATTTTAAAAAAATTCCTTTCATCCTGCAATTTACATTATTTCTTCAAAATATTCACACTTTATGCAATTCTGCAAGAAATTTTTATTTTTTTTATGAAGTCTTCAACACTTAGCACATCCTGATTTTTAGTTCCCAAAGTTCTTAAAGCGACTTGCTTATTCTCAACTTCCTTGTCTCCGATGATACCAATAAAGTTTATTTTTTGGTTTGAGAGCTCTCTTATTTTATAATTCAATTTCTCGTTTCTAATGTCTGTAATACACTTTACGTTTATTTTTTTTAAATCATTTGCTAATTCTTCTGCATAATTTATACAATCTGAATTAATTGTTGCTAGGGCAACTTGAATTGGACTGAGCCATGCTGGGAGTCTACCTGAATAATTTTCAATCAAAATACCAATAAATCTCTCAAATGAACCAAGAATTGCTCTGTGTAACATCACAGGCCTATATTTTTTTCCATCTTCACCAATGTAAGAGGCATCTAGTCTTTCTGGTAAGACAAAATCAACCTGAAGAGTTCCACACTGCCAATCTCTTCCAATTGCATCTCTCAAAACAAACTCGAGTTTTGGACCATAAAAAGCCCCTTCCCCTGGATTGAGTTCATAGTTATACCCAGCTATTTCAACTGCATTTGTTAGGGATTTCTCAGCTCGATCCCAAACTTTATCGCTACCTGCTCTATTAACAGGACGATCAGAAAACTTTATGACTACATCTTTAAAACCAAAATCTTCATAGACTTCCATTAGTAGCTTACAAAATTCTGACGTCTCAGAAATTATTTGTTCCTCAGTACAGAAAATATGAGCATCATCTTGGACAAATGATCTTAATCTCATTAAACCATGTAATGCACCTGACGGTTCGTTTCTATGACAACAACCAAATTCTGACATTCTTAAAGGTAGCTGCTTATAACTTTTAATACCTTGTCTGAATATTTGAACATGACAAGGACAGTTCATTGGCTTGATTGCTAGAGTCTTATCTTCAGATTCAGAGGTGAACATTTGTTCTCTAAATTTGTCCCAATGGCCTGAGTCTTTCCATAAAGAACTTTCAACAAGCTGCGGGGTATTCACTTCTTTATATCCTGCTTTTTCAAGTTTCTTTCTAATATACATCATTATATTTTGGTAAATTGTCCAACCTTTAGGATGCCAAAAAACTGATCCCGCTGCTTGCTCTTGAAAATGAAATAAGCCTAGTTCTTTTCCAAGTTTTCTGTGGTCTCTTTTTTCAGCTTCCTCTATTTGATTCAAATAATTTGCGAGATCTTTTTCATTCGTCCATGCAGTACCATAAATTCTTTGAAGCATTTCGTTTTTCGAGTCTCCTTTCCAGTAAGCACCAGAAAGTTTTGTAAGTTTAAACGGACCAACAAACTTTAAACTTGGAAGATGAGGTCCTCTGCACAAATCAAAAAAATTCGAATCTTTCTGTTCATAAATTTGGAAATCTTTTTCTTGCTCTGACTCATCAATAATTTTTACCTTGTAAATTTCTTGTTTCGAGTGAAAAAGTTCTTTTACTTGCTTTTTGTTTTTATAAGATTTTTCAATTTGACTGCCTTTTTTTATTATACTATTCATTTCTTTTTCAATTGCAGGAAAATCGTCAATTGAAATTGGCTTTTCAAATAAAACATCGTAGTAAAACCCATTTTCAATTGTTGGACCAATTGCTAATTTAGCTTTTGGGTATATTGTCTTTATTGCTTTAGCCAGAACTTGTGCAGTCAAAGTATGCCTCATAATCTCAAGACCCTCATCTGAATCTTTAGTAATTATATTTATTTCTGCATCCTCAGTTATTACATCGCATAAATCTTTTTGTTTTCCGTTAACAGAAATTGCTACTGCTTTCTTAAGTAAAGATTTGGAAATGCTCTCTGCTATAACAAATCCATTGATTTCTTTTTCAAAACTCTGAGTTCTTCCGTCAGGAAATAAAATTCTTGGCATATATTGTTCTTATTTTATTTTATGTTAATATTCGTCATAAACTTAAATTTTTTTTTATATTGAAAATAATTCTTTTAAAAAATTTATCATCATCATTTAAATAAATAAAGGTCGAGACATTTTTTCCAACTGGTTTGCAAAGTTGTGGATCGGAAAATTCTGTGAACAATACCATGGTTTTTTTACCCCCCCTTGATATCAAGTGCATTGGGCCTGTGTCATTTCCAATAGATAATGATGATTTTAAAGATAATTTACCGATATCAAAAAAATCAGTTTTGTTGCAACAATTTATTACATCGGGATAAATAGATTCAATATAGTTACAGACTTTAAAATCGTCTGCAGACCCAACTATCAAAACTTTAAAACCAGATTTTAATAAAAAGTCTGTAATTTTCAAAAAGATTTCTTTTGGTATTCTTTTGTTTAATCTTTTTTTTGAGCCACCAGGAACAATAATTACAAATTTAGTCTTTGGAACTGTAAATTTTGATTTAAATAACCATTCGGTATCAATTTTTGATTGATAGTCCACTTTACTCATCTCAATCTGACTTTTTTGTCTGTCTAAAGTATGCATATTATTTCTGTTCTTATCTAAATGACGAATTTTTGCGTATTTTCCAATACCATTTGTGATAGCTTTAGTTTTATAAAAAATTTTCAAATATGATGATGATCTTTTTGAGGTTTGAAGATCATAGACAAAATCAAACTCATAGGGATCAATCACATTTTTAATTTTTAATAAATCTAAGAAATAAAAAAAACTTCTTTTAATTGTGAAAATTTTTTCAAACCAATTCGAATTTACTAGCAACTTGTTATAAGGTTCTTCTGTTAAAAGAATTAATTTGCACTTATTATGATGATTAAATATTGAATAGATTGCGTTTAACGAAAGGATAACATCGCCAAGTCCACCAAACTTAATGATCAAAATTTTTTTTTGTAGAGAGCAAATCTTCATAAACTGCTAAAGTTTTTTTTAACATATCGTTCAAACTAAATTTTTCTTTAACTCTTCTCCTTGCAGAAAGCCCAATCGAATCTTTTTTTTCTTGCGAAAGATTAAGCACGTCCAAAATTTTCTCAGCAAGTTGTTCTGGGTTTGATGGTTCCACCAACCAACCAGTTATACTATTTTCAATAATTTCTCTGGACCCTCCGTGATTTGATGAAATAATAGGTTTAGTCATTGAAGAGGCTTCAGCACTTATTCTTCCGAATGCCTCTGGTTCTGTAGAAGTAGATAAAACTATATCAGCAATTGAATAAACTGCAGGCATATCATTCAAATTTCCACAAAAAATAATCTTGTTTTCTAAATTATTTTTTTTTATTTTTCTTTTTAAAATTTTCGAAAATTTCTTTTTGCCATCTTCACTTCCAACAAATAAAATTACAAAGTTTAACTCTGGTTCTCTTTGTTTAATAAGTTTAGCAGCATCTAAAGCAACTAAGTGACCTTTCCAAGAAGTAATTCTTGCAGGAAGTAAAATTACATGAACATTTTCTGATAAAGTGAGTTTTGATAATAAATTCTCTTTTCTTAGTTCAGTCACAGCATTTAAGTCAAAATATTGTGTATCGATACCCCTGTTGATTTGAACGAGTTTCGATTTAGTCAATGGAAAGTTGAACCTAACATGATCATCTATAAATTTTGATATAGTTATTACTTTATCTCCTTCTGTCATGACACTATTATATTTTTTTTTTGGATAAAAATTAGTTCCGGAATATGTTCCATGATATGTTGTAACTAGAGGAATTCTTTGTTGCTTAACAATTTTATTAAAACAAAATGCAGGCCAACGGCTTCTAATATGAACAATATCAGGTTTAATTTCGTTAAATATTTTTCTTATTTTTTTTTTTAAAATGAAGTAACTAAATACTCCTTTTTTTTTAATATTAAGTTCGTGATGTTCTACTCCTCTATATTTATACTTTTCGGCCATCTCCCCACCAGAAGAGAGCAAAGACGATTGAAACCCAACTTTTATTAATTCTTTTGCAATGTCAAGTGTTCCTCTCTCAACTCCACCATTTATTTGGTCAAGAGAGGGGATTATTTGCAGTATTTTTGCCATTTATGATATTTAAAATTTCTTTTAAACCTAATTTATAGTTTTCAAATTTGGGTGTCCAACCTAATATTTTTTTTATTTTCTTATTGGATACTCTTTTGTTGTCGCTATAAAAATCTTTTGTAATTTTGTTAATTTTAGGTGAATTAATATCTATGAAGGTCAAGTTTTTTATTTTTAGTAATTTTGCAGCATATATTGTTACTTCCTCAGACGAACAAGGATTATTATCTGTAATATTAAAAATTTCTCCTGGTGTAGGATTTTTCATACTTTTAATTATAGCAGAACTAATATCTTCTACATAAATTCTAGAGAAAAATTGATTGGGTTTTTTTATAACAAGATTTTTGCCATTTATTAGTTTTTCAATTATAGATCTACCTGGTCCATAGATTCCTGGTAATCTAAAAATGTGAATTGGAATATTTCTTTCTCTAAATAATTTAAAGTAAGAATCCTCTGCGTTTTTTCTCATTATTCCTCTGATAGTTTTCGGGTTAACTTTTGTGTATTCATCCACCCATTTGCCCAGATGATCTCCATATACACTTGTTGAAGATAAATATCCCAGCCACTTTAATTCTTTAAAATATGTATTTTCTGTTTTTTTAAATAAGTCGGATACTATGTCTCTTTCTTTAATAGGTGGAATAGAATTCAATAAATGAGTGACTCCAGTAAAAAGAGAATTATGGTCTTTAGAGAATTCTGAAAAAGTCATTCTTTTTATTTTTAATTTTTCATCAAAAGGTTGAGAGGTTAATTCTAAATTATGCGTGCAAATAATTTCATCAAAGCCTTCCAAACTCTCTAGAATGAATTTTGAACAAAAACCTGCCCCAAAAAAAATTAATTTCATTTTATATTGTTAAAATCTGATTCTTAATCCAATCGAAAGTTGGATGATTTGTAAGTTCTTTATGCCACACCATTTTTGTCTTTCTTTTTTCAAGATCAATAGGTAGTTCACTAATAATGAAATCATAATTTTTGGCCATTCTTTGAGCTGTTTTCGATGGGAGAGTTAAAATCAAATCTGTCTTCTTAATTATCACAGGTGCAAGTGTTATAAGATCTATCCTTACAGATATCTCTCTTTCAAAATTTAGTTGACTCAATTCTCTATCTATGGGGTGAGTAGGTGCATCCATTGGAGCAACTCTTAGATGCTTTGAAGAAAGATACTGATCTATGGATAACTTTTTTTCTAGCGCCAAAGGATGAGATTTTCTTAAAATACAAACATATTGTTCTGTAAATAGATCTGAATAACCAAATCTATTACTTATTGTTTCAAAACGACCTACTGCAAAATCAATTTCATTATTGTCTAGAAGCTTAAGGGCTTCGTTTCCTTGTTCTGATCTTATACACAAAGATGAAGATGGAGAGTTTTTTTCAATAAAATTTACTAAATTCGGAAGTATTATTGGAGCAACGTCGTCAGACATAGAAATTCTAAACAGCTTTTTAGTTGTCTTTGGATTAAAGTTTATTGATGATAAGGAAATCTCTAAGTTATTTAATGCACTTTGTATTGGAAGAGAAAGATCATTAGCTCTTGGAGTGGGTCTCATTCCTCTTGGTCCCCTTATGAAAAGATCATCTTTCACAAGATATCTCAATCTATTTAATGCGTTACTCATAGCAGGCTGAGTAATTCCCATTTTTTTACTAGCTTTGGTAACGTTTCGCTCTTCAAAAAGTGTTTTAAAAACTAAAAGCAAGTTGAGGTCAAAATTTTTTATATTCATAATGTGAATTTTTATCTATTATCGTATTTTTATAATAAATCATTTTAATTTCATATTATAGTATTATTATTTAATTAAGAGGTTTAAAAGTTTGCTTGCTCTTGTCTTATTTTGTCTAATCCAGGGATTCACTGAATTTCTTCCAATTAGTTCTCAAGGACATTTGATTATTTTTAATTCAATTTATCCTATCGATAATTATGCAGGCATTAGTATTCACCAAGCTACAGTAATTGCGCATTTTGGCTCACTTTTAGCTATTATAACTTTCTATCGAAGATCTCTCCTGGGTCTTTTGTTTTCAATTAAAATGATTGATAGACCGGATATTGATAAAAACTCTTTTATTTTAATAAATCTAGTCATCTCAACGATTCCAATTGTGGTGGCTGGGTATGTAATTTTTAAAATATTGGATTATGACTGGGATGGACTCCTACTCATCATTGCATTATCAAGTATTTTTTTTGGAATAATTTTGTTCTTAGCAGATAAATTTTGTTTGAGAATTAAAAATCAAAATTCACTTAATTTTATGATGTCATTTCTTATTGGCATCTTTCAGTGTCTAGCGCTTATACCAGGAGTAAGTAGATCTGGTGCCATTTTAACCATAATGAGGTTCTTTGGGTTCCAAAGGCAATTTTCAGTAGAATACTCAAATCTTTTAAGTATTCCCGTAATTATAGGAGCAATGATCTTTATGATTGTCAATTCTTCACTTGATAGCTCTATAATTTCAATGCTAAATTTTCACACTTCTATAATTTTTTTTCTAAGTTTTTTCTTTTCAATAATTTTTGTATATTTTTTAGTAATGTGGGTGAAGAGATTCTCATTATTAATTTTTGTTGTATATAGGGTAAGTTTTGGTTTGTGGATCTTACTGGCCTTAATTTGAATTTTTTACAAATAAGTTTCTGCTATTGTTTTCAATGAAGATGGGTTCTTAACAAATTTCTTTAAATTTTCGAACCCTTTTGAAGACACATTATCATACTCTAATAATCTTACTTGATCACGTGTAAGTAGAGGTCTTGGCATTATTTCCATAAATAAAGCTAAGATTCTTGCCAGAAAAAAAGGAATAGGTAAATAAAGTCTGTTTCTTTTTTTACAATTAAGAATTATATCAAAAATTTCATTAAAAGATTGAACTGTTGGACCTGAAAGGTCAAAAATTTTTTTTTTCAACAGGCAAGTATTAATCATAAAGGAAACAAGATCTCCAACATAAATAGGTTGGAATCTTACTTTTTTTTTAAAGTTCAATATGGGAATCAAACCTATTTTTTTTATTTCAGGTGTACCAATAACAGGCAGGAAAGGACTAAAATTGGACATACTTAAAAAGAAATTTGTGAAATTGTCTCTCTTTCCAAAAACCACACTTGGTCTAAGAATAACACAATTTGGAAATTTTTCTCTTACAACTTGCTCACCTAAAAGTTTTGACTTCGAATACAAAGATGTGATTGATTTTTCAATATTCAAAGCAGAAAGATGAATGAAATTTCTAACACCATTTCTTTTGCAAGCACTAGCTATCTCTCTAGGAATATTGACATGTACATCAGAAAAAGTTTTTTTCTTTTTTTCATAGAGAATCCCAATTAAGTTAAAAACTATGTCAGCATTTTTGACTAAATAATTTAATTGAGTCTCAGAAAATTGATCTATTTTTTTTACACTTATTTGCCCAGGTTCACTACCTAAAAAAAATTCAAGTTTTTTATTGTCACTTCTAGTTACAATATCAACTTGACATGAATTCTTGCATAAAAGATTTACCAAATGAGAGCCGATGAATCCCTTTCCGCCGAAAACAACTACTTTTTTTCCACTTATTTTTTCATTCATTTTTTTTTTACTATTTATCTTATAACTTTGGTATTAATATCATAATTAAAAAATATCAAAAAATGAAAACTTTTAAATTCGGCGAATCAAAAATTTTCTTGCACCAGGAAGACCTTCCAGCAAAAATCAGAACTCCAAAGATTGTCGCAATTGATACCGAAACAACAGGTTTAAGTTTAATAAGAGACAGACTTTGCCTTATACAATTTGCTTTCTCCAAAGAAGAATGTCATTTGGTTCAATTTAGCAAAAAAAATTCAAAATTTAATAATAAAAACTTAAAAGTGCTTAAAATATTGAATGACCATAAGATTCAAAAAATATTTCACTACGCAAGGTTTGACGTTGCAATTTTAAGAAAAACCTTTCAAGCTAACATTGAAAACATATTTTGCACAAAATTAGCATCAAAACTTGTAAGAACATATACAGACAAACATGGACTAAAAGAATTATGTAAAGAACTTTTGGCTGTCGATTTAAATAAATCACAGCAATCATCAGACTGGTCCTCAGAAAAATTATCTGAAAATCAGGTAAGATATGCTTCCTATGATGTAATTCATTTATTTGAATTAAAAGAAAGACTTGAAACAATGCTTAAAAGAGAAAAAAGGCTAGATATTGCAAAATCATTATTTTCTTTCCTTCCAACAAGAATAAAACTTGATCTGTTAGATTTCACTGATTCGGACATTTTTTCACACTGAAAGAGAGTAATGGAAATTAAAACTGGACGACAAGTTATAGACATTGAAATTAAAGCACTTAATTTGCTCAAAAATTACATTTCAAAGGATTTTGTAAAAGTTGTAAATTTACTTTTAAAAAATAAAGGAAAAATAATTGTCTCAGGTATTGGAAAAAGTGGTCATATAGCTTCAAAAATTGCGTCTACATTCTCTTCAGTAGGCTCACCGTCTTTTTATATACATCCATCTGAAGCAAATCATGGGGATCTAGGTATGCTAGAAAAAAAAGATGTAGTAATTTTAATTTCAAACTCAGGAGAAACGTCAGAATTAATTAATTTGATTTTATACTGCAAGAAATTAGGTATTCCAATAATATCAATAACAAGTGAGCTAAACAGTACTCTTTCAAGAGAGTCAAACCTCAATCTTTTAATACCTAAAAATATTGAGGCTTGTCCACTTGAATTGGCTCCAACTAGTTCTACAACATGTACTTTAGCCTTAGGCGATGCCCTTGCTGTAACATTATTAAAAAAAAAAAAATTTACAGAAAGTGATTTCAGGGAACTCCATCCAGGAGGAAAGTTGGGACAAATGTTGTCTGAAGTAAAGGATGTAATGAAAATTAATCTTGATATACCATTAATAGTTGAATCAAAAAAAATGAGTTATGCCATCTTAGAAATGACTTCAAAAGGGGAGGGTTGTGTAGGGGTTGTATCAAAAAAAAATCAATTGATCGGAATTATAACTGACGGAGATATTAGGAGAAATATGAATCCCGAGTTGCTTGATAAAAATGTTAAAGAAGTAATGACAAGAAAACCTAAAACCTTATCTCCTAATACCCTTATTTCAAAGGCATTAAAAATTATGAACGAAGAATCGATTACAAATATTTTTATTACTAAACAAAAAAAACCTATTGGTATTATTCATATGCATGACATACTAAAGAATAACTAAGTTAATGAATTACTCCGTTTTTATAAAAAGCCTGAAATATATATTTCTGTTTTTCTCAGTCATGATTTTAATTCTTGTAGTTTACAACAACAATCCTGTTAAAAAAAAAACAGTCTATAATGGTTTTTCATACGATGAAAGAGATTTTCAATCATTTAAACAAGTTTTACATAAACCTACCTTCATAGGGATAGATAATAAAAATCAACCCTTCAAAGTAATGGCTAATAAGGCAGTAAGATTAAAGAAGGAACCAAATATCTTTAATCTTGAAAAACCAACTGGAGAAATAAATTCAGGAAACGAGAAGTTTTTCTTGAGTGGTGATAAAGGAATATTTAATAAAAATGTTGATCAACTTAAGGTAAAAGGCAATGTAAAATTTAACGATGGTGAAAACATGACTTTTACAACGTCTGAAATGTATTTTGATTTTAAAAAAGAAGTTCTCTCAGGAAACAAAAAAGTAAATGGGAAAAAAAATAATTCAGTCATTATTTCTGAGGGATTTAAAATTTTTAATAATGGAGAACAAATATTCTTTACAGGAAAAACAAAGTTAAAATTAATCAATGAAAAAAATTAGTAAAAGTTTTTATTTTGTAGTCATTTTATTCTTCTTGAGCTCGAAGCATTCTGAATCACAACAGCTCACTAATTTAGATAATAAAGATGAACCTATTGAAATTTTCGCTGACAATGGGATTGAATGGCACAAGAATAATAATAAATACGTCGCATTGGGAAATGCTAAAGCTTTGAGTGGTACATTATCTTTAGAATCTGATAAAATAGAAGCTTTTTACAAAGAAAACGACTCATCAAGTATGAATATCACAGAAGTGAGAGCAAAAAAAAACGTTGTTGTCCAAGATAAAAAAATGAAGATTACTGGTGGAGAGTACGCAGAGTATAAAATTCTTAAAGATTATTTTCTGATTAATGGAAGTAATATAATTCTTACATCAGAAAAGAATATTTTAAAATCAAATAAAAAGTTAGAATATTGGAGATCTAAAAATATCGCTATTGCAACAGGAAAGGCAGAGGCAAAAAAAGACACTGAATTTGTAGTGTTAGCTGATAAGTTGGTCTGGTATCTTCAAGAAAAGAATCAAAAAACTACAGTAAAAAAACTTCTAGGATTTAAAAATGTTTCAATTAAAACTAATAATGAAGTAGCATTTAGTGATAAAGCTATTTATAATAATGAAACTGAGATTTGTAAATTATATGGAAATGTAAAACTTCAAAGAGGAGAAAGTTTCTTGATAGGTGAATACGCCGAAGTTGATCTTAGAAGTGGGATAAGCAAGCTATTACCGGCTCCAGGAAATAAGTTAAATGAAAACAAAGTGAGAGCTCTTATTGATAAAGGAGGAGTTAGTACAGATGAGTCAAATTGATATTCCCTTTATTGCAGTAAACAATAAAGGGCTAGAGGTTAAAAATGTTACAAAATCATATGATAACAAAAGAATTTTAGATAATGTTTCACTTGACCTGAATAGGGGGGAATCAGTAGCTTTACTGGGTCCAAACGGAGCTGGTAAGACATCATTATTTTATATTACAATGGGTCTAATAAAAGCTGACAGTGGGTCTGTAAATCTGGATAAAAAAGAAATATCAGAATACCCAATGTATAGACGTTCAAAATTAGGATTAGGTTACCTCCCTCAAGAATCTTCAATATTCAGGGGAATGAATGTAGAAGAAAATATTCTTTCAATATTAGAAAAGACTGAGAAATCAGCTGAAGCTAAACAAAAAAAACTTGAAGACTTATTAGCAGAATTCGGAATTGAACACCTCAGGTATGCTCCATCTTTATCTTTATCTGGAGGTGAAAGAAGACGACTAGAAATAGCTAGATGTTTAGCCTCTAACCCTAACTTTATCCTGCTGGACGAACCGTTAGCTGGGATTGATCCGATAGCTATACAGGATGTTAAAAAATTAATTCAAAATCTCAAAAATAGAAATATTGGTGTTTTGATGACTGATCACAATGTAAAAAGCACCCTCGAAATTGTCGACAGGGCCTACATTATTTTTGAAGGCAAAGTTCTTTTTAAAGGTAGACCTGATGAAATAATAAAGAATAAAAATGTTAGAACATTCTATCTGGGTAACGATTTTTGATCGATTCAAACAAGATATCTGTTTCAGGAAAACAAACAAAAGTAGGTAAGTCTCTAACTCACTATGTGAAAGATTCTTTGGTACAGACCCTTAAAAAATATTTTGATAATTTTATAAGCGGAAATATTCTTTTTTCTAAGGATACATTCAACTTTAGATGTGAAATTAATATTCACATTGATAGTGCGATATTTATTCAAGGTAACGCTGGAAGTAATGACGCATATGGTGCATTCAATGTTGCGAACGAGAAAATAAAAAAAAGACTTAGAAGATATCACAGAAAACTCACTGATCATAGATTGAAGAACAGAAAACCTCTTAAATATCTTGAAGCCAACCAGTATATTATTGAAAACCCTGAACTAAAAAATATAAAAGAAAATCTTTATGATCCTGTTATAATTGCTGAATCAGAAGATGTTATAAAAACCGTCTCTGTTAGTGAGGCAATAATGCTTATGAATCTAAAAGATCAAAATGCTATTTTCTTTAAAAATGTTCAGTCAAAAAGACTTAATATCCTTTATAGAAGACCGGATGGAAATATAGGCTGGCTGGATCCAAAAAAATGAAATTAGTTGAATTTATTGCTCTTGATTCAATACTCGTTAATGTTGATGTAGATAGTAAAAAAAGTCTTTTCAAGTTTGTATCAAATTTCTTCGCCAAAAATGATTTGGAAGAGAGTTCAAAGATTGTTGAAAAATTAAATGAAAGAGAACGATTAGGTTCAACGGGCGTAGGTAATGGAATCGCTATTCCCCATTCAAAAATAAGTCTTATAGATAAGACGAAGGTATTATTTCTTAAATTGAAATCCGCTGTTGATTTTTCTGCACCAGACAAAAAGTATGTAGACTTGGTTTTTGTCATCCTAGCACCAAAAAATTGTCAATCCGAACATTTACTTGTCTTATCATCAATATCTAGTTTCGTTAAAAACAAGAATTTTGTAAAAAAATTAAGAAAATTAAAGAACTCCAAGGAAATTTATAATTTTTTTGGGCAAAATTAATGGAGATTTATGTGTTCAAGTCCTGATTGAAGGATTGCGGCGATTGCAGATTCTTTGCTGTCGAAGGCTGCGAGAAGTGTACCATCTGCACAGTAAACTGAAAAAACATCAGTAGTAAAATTTTCTTCTTTATGAATTTCTTTTTTTACGAATGCGTGAGAAGCATTTCCGTATTCAAGAAAGTCGAAGCTAGTTGCACTGTTAAATTTACCCATTTTTTTTTTCTCTACCAAAACTTATTAACTTATCATTAACTTTATTATTTTTATCTTTAATTTCAATCTTTTTTGATTCTTCATTACTAATTGGTTGAGACAAGTCAATAAATAACAATCCATTATCCATTGAAGCTTCTTCAACTTCTATGCCATCAGCTAAAATAAAATTTCTTTGGAACTGTCTGGTTGCAATTCCTCTATGTATATATATTTTCTCAGAATCATTGTCTTCTCTACTTCCCCTTATTTGAAGTTGATTTCCTTCTAAACTTATGTCCAGATCTTTTTTATTGAAGCCAGCAACAGCTATGGTTATCCTAATACTGTTAGGTGATGTTTGTTCAATATTATAGGGTGGGTAAGAGTCACTTGAAAGTTTTGAAATTCTATCAACGGTTCTTTCAAATTGGTCGAATCCCAATAAAAAAGGGCTGTTAAACACTGACATTCTACTCATAAATCCTCTACTCGAGCAATAAACGCGAACCTTAAAAAGCGTTGTTTTAATAATTACAATAAATTATCATATAAATCAATTTAATATTCTTAGATATCAAAAATAAAAGTTAAATTTTTGGTGGAGCTGGACGGGATCGAACCGACGACCTTCTGAATGCCATCCAGACGCTCTCCCAACTGAGCTACAGCCCCAAAAACTTTTTCCATTTAAAAACTTTTTTAAATAAAAGTTAAAACTAAATGACTAAGAATCTGTTTCTCTCTCTATTTCCACGATATCATCGACATTGGATTCCTCAGAGTCTACTTCTTCAGAGTTTGGCGTATCTTCTACCTCAATGTCTTGAATTTCTAAATCTTTTGGTTCCTGGTTATCTTCGGGTTTTAAAACCTTTGGTGGTCTTCCACGCCTCGAAACGTTTGTAAGAAGTGAATTTACATCAGCCCCACAATTTGGGCAAACAATTGGATATTTTCCAAAATCAAAAAAGAGGGTGTTACATTTGGTACATTTTCTCTTAGCACCTTTGTGAAATTTTTCCATAATCAACTTTCATTAATAAAGTAAATAAATTATATATCATAAATAGGAATGAAAAAAACTATTACTCTTAAATCTTCTAAAAGTAAATCATTAAATGGAATAATAGCGGTTCCTTCAGATAAATCCATTTCAATAAGATCACTAATCATATCTTCAATTTGCCTTGGCAACACTAAAATTTTAAAGCTTTTAGAATCTGAGGACGTTCTGAACACCTTGAAAGTTCTCAAAAATTTAAAAATTAAAATAATTAAAAATAATGATTACCATGAAATTTTTGGACAAGGAGGGTTTTTTTCTGATCCTCAAAAAATTTTACATTTTGGAAACTCTGGAACGGGTGTAAGATTAATGGCTGGTTTGCTAAGCACTAGTGAAATCAATGCAACATTAACAGGTGACAAATCATTGTCATCCAGACCAATGAGAAGAATAATTGATCCTCTTCAAGAAATGAATGTATCCATCTCACACAATAATGGTTTACTTCCAATTAAAGTCTACAATCGAAACAACAAACACATTCCTATAAATCATACTTTAAATGTTGGTTCTGCCCAAGTAAAAAGTTGCATTTTACTTGCAGCTTTGAATACTAGGGGTACAACTAAAATTGTAGAAAAAATCCCATCTAGAGATCATACAGAGATAATGCTCAAATTTTTGGGAGCAAACTTAATTAAGGAAAAAAATGTAATTAAATTGACATCACCAAACTTTCTTAAACCAAAGGAATTAAAAATTCCTGGAGATTTTAGTTCTGCTGCATTTGTTATTGTAGCAGTTCTTCTCTCTAAAAAAAGCAAAGTGACATTGAAAGATGTAGGTCTAAATTATTACAGGACAGGTCTTTTAGACGTTTTAAAAAAAATGAATGCTAATATAACCGTTAAAAATAAAAAAAAATTTAATGGCGAAATTGTTGGTGATATTGAAGTCGAAAGTTCAAATTTAGTTGCGACAGTTGTGAATAAGAGCATAGTTCCAAGACTTATTGATGAGTATCCAATATTATTCGTTGCAGCTTCTTTTGCATCAGGTATTTCTGAATTTTATGGTTTAAAAGAATTAAAAGTAAAAGAAAGCAATAGACTGAGTTCTATGTCTAAAGCACTTTCAAAGAATGGAGTGAAATTAGATTTGGGAAATGATTCTATTAAAATCTACGGTGAAGAAACTCAAGAAGGAGGAAATCATGTTGAAACAGAAAATGATCACAGAGTAGCAATGTCAATGCTGATTTTTGGTTTTTTTTCAAATAAATCTATAGTCATTGATGAGATGGAAATGATAAAAACATCTTTCCCCAATTTCAGAGAACTCTTTCAGAAGTTAGGCGCTAAAATTGAATATTTTCAAAAATTCTAAACCTGTAATTGCAATAGACGGAACAGCAGGATCAGGAAAAGGTACACTAGCAAAAAATTTATCTAAAAAACTAAATTTTGATCATTTGGATACTGGACTTCTATATAGAATATATGCCTTTGAGAGTATTAAAGAGGGAAGAAAGGAACTACCTGAAAAGATCGATTTTTATAAATGGTTTTCAAATACTGGTAAACTAGATGGTTTAAGGACAGAGGAAATTTCAAAGCTTGCGTCTCAAATTTCTCAATCAACTGAAGTTAGAAAATCACTTGTTAATTTTCAAAGAAACTTTGCCAACAATCCTCCTAAAGGAAAAGGTTCCATAATTGATGGTCGAGATATTGGAACTATAATTATTCCTAATGCCGAAGTAAAATTTTATATAGATGCAAATGTTGAAATCAGAGCGTCTAGACGAAATCAACAGTTAAAACTTAGTTCGTTCGATCTTTCCAATACTATTGCAAATATTAGAAAAAGAGATATTCAAGATTCTGAAAGGGATATTTCACCTCTTAAACCAGCTGTTGACAGCTTCAAGATTGACACATCAGAGATAAATGAAAAACAAGTCCTTGAGCTAGCGTTAAAGTATATAATAAAAAAAACTGATTTTATTTAATAATTGCATATCACTTGAAAATTTTGTAATTGTATTCAATGAATTATAGAGGAAATTAATTGGTAGAAAATTTTAGTGAATTATTAGAACAAAGCCTATCAGAATTTAAATACAAAGAAGGTCAAATTATTAAAGGCACAGTTCTTTCAATCGTTAACGATACAGTTGTTGTTGATGTAGGGCTTAAAGCTGAAGGAAGAATTCCTATAAAAGAGTTCCATTCACCCGGTGAAGAACACAGCGTTAAAGTAGGAGATAAATACGATGTTTACCTTGAAAAACTAGAAAACAAGGAGGGTGAAGCTCTTTTAAGTAGAGAAAGAGCGAGAAAAGAAGAATCTTGGTCTAATCTGGAAAAACAACAAAATCAAAAAGAACAAGTTACTGGAGTAATCACCGGTAGAGTCAAAGGTGGATTTGCGGTCGATATCAATGGAGCAGTAGCTTTTCTTCCTGGTAGTCAAGTAGACCTTAAGCCAATCAAAGATATTTCTCCTCTTCTAAATAAACCTCAACCAATGATAATTCTTAAAATGGATAAATTTAGAGGTAATATTGTTGTCTCTAGAAGAGTTCTGTTAGAGGAATCTAGAAAAGCTGACAGAAGTAAACTTTTATCAGATATAAATGAAGGGGATAAACTTAAAGGTGTAGTTAAAAATATTACAGATTACGGAGTTTTCGTCGACTTAGGAGGAATGGATGGATTAATTCACGTAACAGACATTTCGTGGGAAAGAGTCAATCACCCATCTGAAATGTTTAAGATTGGTGATGATATTGAAGTGATTGTGATAAAATATGACAAAGAAAATAATCGCATTAGTCTTGGTCTTAAGCAATTAACGGACGATCCATGGAAAAACGTCGAGAACATTTACAAGGTTGGCGCTAAAATAAAATCACAAATATCAAGCATAGCAGATTACGGAGCATTTATTGAGTTACAAAAAGGAGTTGAAGGTCTTATCCACACTTCTGAGATGAGCTGGGTAAACAAAAATATTAACCCAAATTCAATTCTCAAGATTGGTGAAGAAGTGGAAGTAATGATTTTAGAAATCGATAACGTTAAAAGAAGGATAAGCCTTGGGCTTAAACAATGTACAGAGAACCCATGGAAGATCTTTGCATCGACAAAAAAAGAAGGAGATATTGCTGAAGGTGAAATAAAAAATATCACAGATTTTGGAATATTCGTTGGTTTAACAGAAGAACTTGACGGTTTAATTCATGCCTCAGACGTATCTTGGGAAGACAACAGCTCAAAAGCGATTGAAAAATATAAGATCGGTGAAAAAGTTAAATTTAAAATTTTGGATATTGATGTCGAAAAAGAAAGAGTGTCTCTGGGTATTAAACAACTTACGAAAAGTTCCATTAAAGAGGATAAACTTCTAAATAAAACAATGACATGCGTTATTGAGAAAATCGAAGAAAATAAAGTTTTTGTTAGTTTTGAAAAAAATTTAAAAGGGTTTGTAAAGAAATCTAACTTAGCAAAAGTTAAAACAGAACAAAATACATCCAGATTTGCTGTCGGTGAAAAACTTGATGCCAAGGTTTTAAAGAAAATTGCAAAAGATGATAACTATGAGTTGTCAATTAAAGACCTAGAAATTCAGGAAGAAAAAGAAGCTTTAAAAGAGTATGGTTCCTCCTCTTCAGGAGCAAGTATAGGTGATATCATAGGTGCTGCATTGGAAGAAGATAAAAAGAAGTCAAAAGATGAAACCAAATGACTTTTTAGAACAGTTCTATACAAGAAAACAATCAATAGTAAAACGTTTATTAATAATAGTAATTGTGATTCTGTTAATAGTCACTGCTTCACTTCAATTTCAACAAAAAGAAAATTTTATAGCAAAAATAACTGTTGAAGGAATCATAAAAGATAGAAATGATATACTTGAACAATTGAAAGACTTGGACAATGATCAAAACGTGAAAGGACTTATAACCATCATTAATAGTCCTGGAGGTACATATGTGGGAAGTAAAGAAATTCATGAATCAATTAAAAAATTAAGCAAAAAAATACCTACAGTTGCTTATATGAGAGAAATGGCTACGTCAGGTGGCTATCTTGTATCTTTAAGTTCTGACAGAATTTTTGGGAATGAGGGGACTATTACAGGTTCCATAGGTGTAATACTTCAAACGGCAGATATCAGTCAACTTCTTGGTAAATTAGGTATTAATCCAGTTATCATTAAAAGTGGTGATTTGAAAGCCGTACCTAATCCTGCTGAAGAAATCGATGAAAAAAAATTAAATTACTTAAAAGATGTCATAAAAAAAATGCAAACAGAATTTTTGAATTTAGTTAAAAAAAGCAGAGATATATCAAGTTCCACACTAGATTTAGTTTCAGATGGAAGAATTGTAACGGGAAAACAAGCTAAAGACTTGAAGCTCATAGATGCTGTTGGAACTGAGAATGATGCAATATCGTGGTTAAAAAAAGAAGCTGGGTTGGATGATGAAGTAAGAGTGAAAGATTTGTCAATTCAAAGTGAAATTACAAAATTGTTGCATTTCAGTTTTTTAAAAAAAAAGATTAATTATTTTAATCAAAACTTTTATAATGGTTTTATTGCTATCTGGACACCAGGAATATGAAAAAGTCAGAAATTTTGAAAGAACTTGAAAAGAAATTCGATTATTTACCTAGAAGGGAAGTTGAAAGAACACTTGAAAAGATTCTGCAATTTTTTTCTTCTAATTTAGCTAAGGGTGCTAGAATTGAAATAAGAGATTTTGGGACTTTTTCAACAAAAACTCGTGAAAGTAGAATCGGACGGAATCCTTCATCAGGAGAAAAAATAGAAATTAAAAAGAAGAATTTTGTTCATTTTATACCTGGAAAAAAGTTAAGAAAGGAAATAAATGTCATCAAAGATTAAAAAAATGATTGGATTCATTTTCTTTTTTTTTTTTTAACTTTTTTTTCTCTTTTTTCTGTAGGAAATAAATATCTGGTTAAGATAAATCTATTTCCATTTCCCTTTTTTTTTGAACTACCTCTATATATTCTGATCTTAATACTAATATTTGCAGGATTCTTATTAGGTCTATTTTTTTCATTTTTAAAAAAACTATTTAGTTAAAAATATGAATTTCAGAAATTTTATTTTTTGTGCAATTGACTTTACAGATATAGAACAATCAAAAAGATTTATATCAAAAATACAAAAATATATTGGTGGGATTAAAATTGGTCTAGAATTTTTTTCCAAGAATGGGCCTACAGGATTTCTTGAAATTAAAAAACTTGGAATACCAATCTTCTTAGATTTAAAGCTAAAAGATATACCAAATACTGTTAAAAAATCTGCTCAAAATCTAATTGATTTAAAGCCTGACTATTTATCTATTCACCTCTCTGGTGGCTTGAAAATGGTTGAGGACGTGGTTTCAATAAAAAAAAATACAAAAATTTTAGGCATATCAATGCTCACTAGTTTGGATAACACAGATTTAAAAAGTTTTGGTTATAATTTAAGTAATTTTGATTATGTAGAGAATTTAGCAAAAATTGGAGAAAAAGCTGGCATCGATGGTTTAGTCTCTTCGGCTGAAGAAATTCCTCACTTGAAAAAACATTTAAGTAACACAAATATGTTATTCGTTACACCAGGTATAAGACTTTACCAAAATAAGATGAATGATCAAAAAAGAATAAATTCGCCTGGTCAGGCTATTAAAAATGGCTCTAAAATGTTAATTATTGGAAGATCAATTACACAATCTGACAATCCAATTAATTCAATTAAGTACATTTTACAGGATATAGAAAAACAATATGAACATAAAAATTAAATTGTGCGGCCTTCGAGATAAAGAATCTATTTTAGCAAGTTCAGGTGCTCACTATATAGGTTTTGTTTTCTATCAAAAATCTCCTAGATTTATAAATGCTTTAGAAGCAAAAAAACTTAGACATTATATAAATGATAATCAAAAACTTGTTGGACTTTTTGTAGATGCTGATTTGAATTTGATTAATCATATTACAGAAACTCTACGTTTAGACATAATTCAACTCCATGGAAATGAGGACTTGAATTATATAAATGAAATTAAGAAATTAAAAAAACCTATAATAAAAGCAATACCAATCAGAGAAGTTTTAGATATTAAGAGAGCACGCGAATATGAAAAATTATGCGATATGATTTTATTTGATACAAAAAGCGAATCCGATGTTAGTGGTGGAACAGGAATTTCATTTGATTGGAAACTCCTTAAAGGATATCATTCACAAAGAGAATGGATTCTAGCAGGAGGATTAAACGAAGAAAATATTGCAAAGGCTTTGAAGATTACAAAAGCTACATTTATTGATGTTTCGTCAGGAGTAGAAAAGTCCAAAGGAGAAAAATGCCACAAAAAAATCAAAAGTTTTATAAGGCACGTCAAAAATTATGAAAAAAACAAATAAAATTAACTATTATAAGTTTCCTGATAAACATGGAAGATTTGGAAAATTTGGAGGAAGATTTGTGGCAGAGACTTTGATGCCTTTGTTACTTGATGTTGAAAAAAAATACAAAGAAGTTAGAAGTTCTAAGAAGTTTAAAAGGGAACTCAGCTACTATTTTGAAAATTACATCGGAAGACCAAGCCCACTCTATTTTGCTAAAAGAATTTCTAAAGAGATCGGGGATGTAAAAGTCTATTTCAAAAGGGACGAACTAAATCATACCGGCGCACATAAAATTAATAATTGTGTGGGGCAAGTGCTTTTAGCAAAAAAGATGGGTAAAAAAAGAATTGTCGCAGAAACAGGCGCGGGGCAACATGGACTTGCAACAGCAACTGTCTGCGCACTTTTTAACCTAAAATGTGTTGTGTACATGGGTGCTTTAGATATTAAAAGACAAGCTCCAAATGTATTCAAAATGAAATTGCTTGGAGCTGAGATTATCCCAGTAAAATCTGGGACTTCCACATTAAAAGATGCCATGAATGAAGCATTAAGAGATTGGGTATCCAATGTTAAAGATACCTTTTATGTAATAGGAACAGTTGCTGGACCTCATCCTTATCCAATGATGGTAAGGGATTTTCAATCAATAATTGGGATAGAAGCAAAGAAACAAATTCTTAAAATTGAAAAAAGACTTCCTGATTATTTAGTTGCTTGTATCGGTGGAGGGTCAAACGCACTTGGTCTTTTTTATCCATTCCTTAATGATAAAGATGTAAACATTATTGGAATTGAAGCAGGTGGAAAAGGGATAAACTCTAAAATGCATGCTGCTTCTTTATCAAGAGGAAAACCAGGTTTTTTACATGGTAATTATACTTATTTACTTCAAAACAAAGAAGGACAAATTACTGATGCACATTCAATTTCTGCAGGTTTAGATTATCCTGGCATTGGACCTGAACATTCATGGCTTAAGGAAACGGGAAGAGTAAATTATTTTAGTGCTACTGATAAAGAAGCACTAAATGCATTTAAAATTTGTTCAAAACTGGAGGGTATCATTCCTGCTCTTGAACCATCTCATGCTTTATCTTATCTTCTTAAAAACTCAAAAAAGTTTAAAAAAAATCAAATCATTATAATGAATATGTGTGGTAGAGGAGATAAGGATATTTTTTCTATCTCTGACAGCTTAGGAATAAAAATTTAGGACTTGAATGCAAAACAGAATCGACAAAAAGTTTTCAGAATTAAAAGAAGTTCATAAAAAAGCCCTAGTTGCTTTTGTTACATCAGGAGATCCAAATCAAAAGATTTCAAAAAATATATTAAATGTACTTAAAGATCAAAAAATTGATCTCATTGAAATAGGCTTTCCTTTCTCCGATCCTATGGCTGATGGTCCAACTATTCAAAAGTCAAGTCAAAGAGCAATTAAAGCTGGAGCAAATATTGATAGTACATTGCAATTAGTTAAAAATTTTAGAAAGAATGATAAAAATATTCCTATTGTTTTGATGGGATATTTCAATCCAATTTTTCAATATGGTCTTGAGGATTTTTTTTTTAACTGTAGTTCTGTTGGTGTAGATGGGCTTATAATAGTGGATTTGCCGCCTGAAGAAGACCATTATATAAACATATACACAAAAAAATATAATGTTCACAATATCAGATTACTAACACCAACTACACATAAAGAGAGATTAAAAAAAATTCTTCAGCACACAAGTGGGTTTTTATACTATGTCTCAGTTATGGGCATTACAGGAACAAAAAAACCATCTATTAATGAAGTTAAAAAATCTTTAAAAAAAATCAGAAAAATTTCAAACCTTCCGATTTGTGTTGGATTTGGTATTAAAAATAAAAATCAAATACAAAGTTTAAATAAATTTTCAGATGGATGTGTAGTTGGATCGGCTATAGTTAGCTTTATTGAAGAGTTTGACAAAGGCAAATATTCTGAAAATCAGATGTTAAAGAACATATCCGATTTCTTGGCAAATTTAAAAAAATAATGGTAAATTATTTATATGAACTGGATAACTAATTTTGTAAGACCAAAACTTCAAGCCATTGTTGGAAAAAAAGAAGTTCCTGATAATTTGTGGGAAACTTGTCCAAAATGTTCTCAAATGTTGTTGAGAAAAGAACTAGTATCAAATCAATATGTTTGTAAACATTGTGATTATCATTTTAGAATTAGTTCAAAAGAAAGATTAGAATTATTTTTAGGGAAAAGTTTTATGATAATGGATACGCCTAAAATTAAACCAGATCCACTAAAATTCAAAGACAGTAAAAAATATATAGATAGATTAAAAAATGCTCAAAAGAAAAATCAAACCAATGATTCGGTTATTGTAGCATCAGGAACTATAAATGGGAAAAAAATTGTTACAGCAATTTTCGATTTTAATTTTATGGGAGGTTCGATGGGCATGGCTGCTGGTGAGGCAATAATAACCGCATGCGATTTTGCAAAAAAAAATCACTTGCCATTAATTATATTTAGCTCGTCAGGAGGTGCAAGGATGCAGGAAGGAATCTTATCTTTAATGCAAATGCCGCGAACTGTTATAGCCATAAATGCATTAGGAAAGTTAAACTTGCCTTTTATTTCTGTTCTCACTGATCCTACCACTGGTGGCGTTTCAGCTTCATTTGCGATGCTAGGTGATATAATAATCGCTGAAAAGGATGCTACTATTGGTTTCGCAGGAAGTAGAGTTATCGAAGACACCATTAAAGAAAAGTTACCTCAAAACTTTCAAAAATCAGAGTACCTAATGGAGAGAGGCATGATCGATCTTGTTGTTCACAGAAAAGACCTAAAAAAAAAAATTGAAGATTTACTTGATTTCCTTGTAGTTTGACTTGAAAGTGGACAAATCTACAAAAATCTTAAAAAGGCTCGAACTTTTACATCCAAAAAAGATTGATTTATCTCTTAAACGTCTAGAGCGATTGCTTAATAAGTTAGATAACCCTCATCTTAAATTGTCCCCAGTAATTCATGTGGCGGGGACAAATGGGAAGGGTTCTGTAACTTCTTTTTTAAGATCCATATTCGAATTTTCAAATTATAAAGTCCACACCTACACATCTCCTCATTTAATAAATTTCAACGAAAGAATAAGGATTAATTCGAAACTAATTAGTAACAACCATCTAAATTCACTTTTAGAAGAATGCGAATATTACAATAAAACAGAGGAAATTACTTTCTTCGAAATTACTACTGCTGCTGCATTTTTGGCATTCAGCAGGATTGAATCTGATATTATTCTTTTAGAAACAGGTCTTGGCGGTAGATTTGATGCAACTAATGTCGTTGAAAATAAATTATGTAGTGTTATTACACCAATTTCAATGGATCATATGAACTTTCTTGGGTCAACGATTGAAAAAATTGCCAGAGAAAAATTAGGAATTTTAAAAAATTCAAAAAAAATAGTCCTATCAAAGCAACATTCAGTTGTAAGGAAATTAGCAAGAGTTGAAGCAAAAAGAATGAACATTGAGCTATTCGAAGAAGGATCAAATTGGAAAATTAGAGAAAAAGATTTTGTAAAGAAAACCTTTAGTATGTTTTTTGAAAAGGCAAATTATAATTTTAATTTTCCTGAACTTTTTGGTGAACATCAGATAGATAACGCTTCGACAGCTGCAGCAACAGTATTATCCCTTAGAAGAAAAGACATTTTAGATAAAAGTATTGATAAAGGTATTTTATCAGCAAAATGGCCAGCTAGAATGCAAAATCTTACAAACGGAAATTTGTCCACTTACATGGGCAAAAATTTTGAGATTTGGTTAGATGGTGGGCATAACTTAGAGGCGTCAAATATTATAAAAAAAATCATTGAAAAATGGAAAAAAGAAAATGTTTTTTTAGTTATCGGTATGATGATTGGGAAAGATCCATATGCATTCATTAAAAAACTAATAAAAAATATTTCAGCAATATTTCTTTTACCAATACCAGATCATCAGTACATAAGACCATATGAAATAAAAAATAACATTAAAAAAGATATCAGCTCCAAAATAAGCATTGAATGTTCACTAGATATCAAGGAGGTTTTAAAAATTATAAGGGAGAACTATCCGAGCGGAAAATTAGTAATTTGCGGTTCATTATATTTAGCTGGGGAAATTTTAAAACAAGATGGCTTCAAGATCAACTAGATCTTTGATTTGAACCAAGTTACTATTTCGCTTTTTGGTAAAAGACCAACTTTCGTGTCGATTAAATTTCCCTCTTTGAATAATAACAATGTAGGTATACTTCTTATAGAGTATTTCATAGCTAAGTCTTGATTTTCATCTAGATTAACTTTTACTACTTTTATCTCATTTTTCATTTCATTTGAGAGTTCCTCCAAAATTGGAGTAAGCATCTTACATGGCCCACACCATTCAGCCCAGAAATCAACTATTACAGGAAGATTGGATTTAAGAACTTCGTTTTCGAAATCATTTTCATTACAATTTTTTATAACTGTCATTTTAGTGCTCCATTAATTTGCAAAAAGTTTTTTTGATAAATTCTTATCAAATTGAATTGGATTTGCGTTGGAATTATTATAGTAATCATTTAAAAAGTTAATGTAAATATTATACTGATCTATTTGTTCTTTTAAATCATTTCCTAAATCATTTTCCTCCATTTTTAAGGATAATGAATCAGCCTCCTCCATAGCTGCTGGAATTGTTATAAATTTTTTTTTCTCTAAAGAACAAATCCTCTCCGAAATTTTTTTATGCAGCAATTTAAAAATTTTTCTAGGAAGTTCCTCTGGATAATTTCTATAAATATGACGCGCTGCAAAAAATCTTAGCCTCTGATCTTTAAATTTTTCAGCAAAACTCCACTTCCTATCCCATTCCTCGTTATGAAACCTATTCATAATTCTTGAATCGTTGAAATTAAGTTTTTGAGAATAAATTGTTTCCTCTTCTAATTTTATTTCCTGAGACTGATTTTCACTGTAATTCGATGATTCTTTTTCCAGGATTTTGTTAAGATTTGTCAGAAATTCTTTTTTTTGAAGTTGCTCACATTTTAAATTTATTTCGTGGTCTGTTAATTCGTTATATGGACTAAGATTTCTTGCATAAGATTTGTCTAAAATTGAGGGCTGTTTATTTAATTTTATTTTTCTAAAAAATGATTTTGATCTATATATTTCCTCCAATTCATCTATGCCATAATTAACAATTTCTGAGGTATCATATTTAAGATCAAACCCAATCATTTGGTTTTTATAAACTGGATGTTTTAAAAGATTTTTAACAAGATAAACTCTATGCTTGTTAAAAATGTAGTTGTGCATTGTGAAAATGTTTTGATCAATAATTTTATTTTCTAATTTTACAGGATACGAATTGTTGATGAATACTTTAAAGAGGTCGTAATTATTTTTTAAAAGCAATTCCAAAAGTTTCATTGTTGTTTCAACGTCTGCAATTGCTTCATGTGCATTGTTAGACTCAAAACAATTTGCTTTTGCCAAACTTTCCAACTTAAATGTTATCTTTCCTTCATCATTTACCTCAACATTTAAGGCATTTTTTCTGAAAGCATGAACCAATGTCACAAAATTAAGTACATCTAGTCTCGAGTTTCCTTTTGTATTTGTTAAGTAAGGAAAAATAAAATGCTCCCAGAGTGTTTGTCTAAAAAATTCTTCATCAAAATTTATGGAGTTAAAACCGACAAAAAAGGAGTCTTGGAATTTTGATAAAAAACTATGCATTTGCATTGTCATTTCATAACAACTCATCTTCTCTGAAAGAATATCTGAGATCTTTAATTTATTAACTCTTAAAGCATTGATTGATGGGACAATATCCGGATTAATACGTGATTTTAAATTTAACTTATTTAAAACTTTTAGGTTCTGATCGTAAATTATAATTCCCGCTTGAAGAATTTGGTCAAATCGTGAACTTCTTCCAGATGTTTCAAAATCATAAACTATAAAATTATTCACAATAATTTTCCTTAAATTTTTTAAGATCTTCAACCGTTCCTATGTGAAACCATTGATTTTCATCTATATAGCCAAATAATTTTTTTTTTTCTAAAGATTTAAGTATCTGTTCTTTTAATGAAAAGCAATTTTTCTTAATATCCTTAATAATATCCTGCTTAATTATTTGCAGCCCTGTATATGCATACGGAGGATTATTTTTTATTTCTAATTGTGACGAAGATAATTCGTCACTTTGAAGATCAAAATCGCCATTACCATTGTAACCAAAAAGATCTTCCTTTCTTTTTAAACATAACAGCATATCCATTCTATTTGGGTTCCATAGACTAATGATTTTATCAATTGACTTATAATTTTTGTCATACCAAAAAATATCTCCGTTTAGAAGTACAATAGGAGTGTTTTCTCTAAAGTATTTCTCGTTAATTGCATTCAATAAGCCACCTCCTGTTTCGAGTCTCTCAGATTCAACAATTACTTTTACTGATTCGAACATTTTTGTTTCTTTAATAATTTTTTCTGAATGATGATAAGCATTTACGACAATATTTCTGAATTTGGAATCGATTAATTTTTCAATATTATTTTTTAGAAGGCTTTTATTATTAATTTTTATAAGTGGCTTGGGAGTTTTCTCTGTTAGTGGTAACATCCTCTTCCCCAATCCAGCTGAAAATATCATTGCCTGCGAAATCACGATAAACCTAATGGTTTTTCTAAAATCTTAAATAAAGAGCTAAATCTTTTTTTTTTTAAATTAAATTCAAGTAAACGTAAAACTCTTGGTATATGTTTGATATAATTTTTTTTATTATCTCGTATTTCAAGTCTCTTAAAAATTCCCAAAACCTTAAGATGTCTTTGGATTGCTACAACAGTGTATGAAAATAAAAATAGATCTTTATCAATAGATACAAAATTGTCTAAATAATATTTAATCAAAAAATTCTCTGTTCTCTTTTCTACGTCTATTCTAGCATCTTGTGTAAGTGAAACAACATCGTAAACACATGGACCTACTAATGCGTCCTGATAATCAATCCAACCACATTTGAAATGCTTCTCCCTTTCTTTGAGATAAAACAAGTTATCAATATGATAATCTCTATGAATAATGACGTTTGGTAATAAATAGACTTTATCTAAAAAGCTTGAAAAAATTGAATTAAATTCATTTTTTAATAATTCAACTCTTTTTTTTGGCATATCTAAATACCAGTCGAAAAATAAATTTGATTCATCAAAAAAGATTTTTTTGCTGTAATGAACAAGTGTATTATCAATTTTTTTTTTATGAATATACAGGAGTGCGTCCATAGCAACTTTGTACAATTTTATTCTGTTAGATTTCTTCAATACTTCACTAAATTTGTTTTTATTAAAATTTTCTATAATTAAAATATCAACTTCTTTTAGATCTGTAATAATTTTTGGAATACTTACATCTTCTTTTAAAAGATAAGAAATTTTTAAGAATCTTTCTAAATTTTCTGAATCTTTATCCACCATCAACACATTTGTATTATTTTGTTGTTTAATCAAAAAATATTTTCTATCTGAAGCATCGCCAGCTAAGAATTGTAAATTATCGAATTTTATTTTTTTATGATCTAATTTTTTAGTTATTTCATCTATCATTTTAGGGATCAAGTTCACAAATTTTATTATTATTTATACTCCTAACAGTTGCGTATCTTAATAAAGATTCGTCTTCATCAAGATGTATTTCAATCCTTTTATGAGGTAAATACTCAGTTATAATTTCGGGCCATTCAACTATTACACAGTCTAGAAGTGCCAATTCAAAATCCAATTCAAAAATTTCTTTTTTATTGTTAAGCCTAAACAGATCATAGTGCCAGACTTTCATGTTTTTTAAATCATAAATATTGACAAGGGAAAAGGTGGGGCTTATGACTCTTATTTTTTTTTTGGATAGATTGTTTATTATTAAACTAGCCAAAGTAGTTTTTCCGACCCCTAGCTTCCCTCTTAAAGATATAAAACTTTTAGGTTCTAATTTTTTGGCAATTTTTTGTGCTAGTTTTTCAGTTTCTCGAAGGTTATACAAATTAATTTTAAATTCATCTTTCATTTTTATTAATTATTCTAATATAAATATGTAATTAATGTTTAAAAACAAAAAAAGATAATTATGAATAAAACCTTAACAGATGTTTTAGTTATAGGAGCTGGTCCTATAGGACTGTTCTCAGTTTTTGAGCTTGGGCAACTAGGGATGAAATCATGTGTTGTTGATTCACTTGATATTATTGGTGGACAATGTTCATCTTTGTATCCGGAAAAACCTATATACGATATTCCTGCATACCCTGAAATATCTGGTCAAAAGCTTATTGATAACCTTTTCAATCAAATCAAACCGTTTTCACCAAAATTTATATTGGGAGAAAAAGTTGAAAAAATTACTAATGAAGACGATGAATTCCTAGTTTATACCTCAAATAACCAATCAATTAGATGTAAATGTATTTTAATAGCGGCCGGCAACGGAGCTTTTGGACCTAACAAACCACCTCTGAAAGACATTGAAAAATACGAAAATAAATCAATTTTTTATCATATTACTAACAAATCTATTTTTAAAAATAAAAAAATAGCAATTGCTGGTGGCGGTGACTCAGCCGTAGATTGGGCTATTGAACTGTCTTCAGTTGCAGAGAAAGTATTTTTTATTCATAGAAGAAGAAAATTAAGAGCTGCACCTCATAGTGTTGAAAAACTTTTTTCACTTGAAAAAGAGGAAAAAATTAAAACAATAATACCTTTTCAAGTTCACTCTATTCAAGGCTCTAAAGGAGAAATTAACACATTGACAGTCAGCAACCTTGATGAAGAAAAAGTAGATCTTAAGGTAGATTATTTTCTTCCTTTTTTTGGTCTTTCCTCTGAATTGGGTCCTATTAAAGATTGGGAATTGGAGATTGAAAAAAATCTATTGAGTGTTGACCAATCAAGTCTTCAAACCTCCGCCAAAGGTATATTTGCAATTGGAGACATATGCGATTACCCTGGTAAGCTTAAACTAATCCTAACTGGCTTTTCCGAGGCCGCAATGGCTGCTCATAGTTGTTACAAAAAGATTTTTCCTGACAAGGTTCTTCATTTTGAATACTCAACTACATCGGGTATTAAAAAACTATAGTTTTGCTAATATCTATATTCTTCACTTTTATATGGTCCACCTACAGGAACATTTATGTAATCTCCTTGGTTTTTTGATAATTTGGTTAACTTGGCACCAATTTTATCTAGGTGTATCCTAGCTACTTTTTCATCTAGTTTTTTCGGAAGAACATAAACTTTATTTTTATATTTACTATAATTTTTCCATAACTCGATTTGGGCCAAAACCTGGTTTGAAAAAGAAGCCGACATAACGAAGCTTGGATGTCCGGTTGCACATCCTAAGTTTACTAAACGACCCTCTGCAAGAACTATTATTTTTTTTCCATCAGGAAATTCAATTTCGTCAACTTGTGGTTTTATGTTATCCCACTTATAGTTTTTAAGAGCATCAATCTGAATTTCGGAATCGAAGTGTCCAATGTTACATACAATACTTCTGTCTTTCATTTTTCTCATATGATCTATAGTTATTACGTCAACATTTCCCGTGGCTGTTACAAAAATATCTGCTTTATCCGCAACATCATCCATAGTGTTAACTTCAAACCCATCCATAGCAGCTTGGAGAGCACAAATAGGGTCTATCTCGGTCACAACTACCCGACATCCGGCGTTTCTTAGGCTTTCTGCTGAACCTTTTCCAACATCGCCATATCCTGCAACAAGTGCGACTTTACCGGCCATCATAACATCGGTTGCTCTTCTTATTCCATCAACTAAGCTTTCTCTACAACCGTATTTATTATCAAACTTAGATTTAGTGACTGAATCATTAACATTTATAGCAGGTACTAAAAGTTGATTACTTTTTTCCATCTCTAAAAGCCTTAAAACACCTGTTGTTGTTTCCTCTGACAAACCTCTAACTCCATCGAGAAGATGGGGATATTTTTCATGCATAATTTTTGTAAGATCTCCTCCATCATCAAGTATAAGGTTGGGTTTCCAGTCATTAGGCCCTGTAATTGTTTTTTCTATACACCACCAAAATTCTTCTTCAGTTTCACCTTTCCAAGCAAAAACAGGAATTTTGCTTTTGGCAACAGCTGCGGCTGCTTGATCTTGGGTAGAATAAATATTGCAAGAGCTCCACCTAACAGAAGCTCCTAAATCTATAAGCGTCTCAATTAAAACTGCAGTTTGTATCGTCATATGTAAACATCCAACAATTCTAGCACCATCAAGAGGTTTTTCATCTTTAAATTCTGATCTTAACTGCATAAGCCCAGGCATTTCGGTTTCAGCAATTTTAATCTCCTTTCTTCCCCAATCAGCTAAATTTATGTCTTTAATTTTAAAATCATCCATATTTTTTTTCTCTTATCCTTTTATTAATTTCTTGGTTATAGTTGTATAAAATATTTTTTATCACCACATTATCATCTTGTTTGAAAATATCATCTGAAATTTTTTTTACTTCATTTGAATTTACCTGACTTAAATATTGCTTTACTTTCAATATTCGAGATGTGCTCATTGACAGTGTTCTTATACCCATTCCAATAATAATTGAAGTAAATAATGTATCTCCGGCCATCTCTCCGCATATACTTACAGGAATTTTATTTCTGTCTGCTGACCTTGCAGTCATGTGGATTAGTTTTAAAACAGACAGGTGTCCAGGATCATATATTTTAGCAACTTCCTCGTCACCCCTATCTATGGCTAAAGTATACATTGTTAAATCATTTGTACCAATCGCAAAAAAATCACAATTTTTAGCTAACTCCTCAGAGATCAATGCCGCAGCGGGTGTTTCAATTAATACCCCAATCTTAGGAGTATTAATCTTTAACCTTTTATTTTTTTTTAATAAATCCTTTTTTACTTCAGTTATTATTTTTTTTGTCTCAATTAACTCTGATACATTTGAAACCATTGGTAACATTATCCTTATATTTCCGTACGAGCTTGCCCTGAGGATAGCTGTAATTTGTCTTTTAAAGATTTTTGGAAAAGCTAATGTAAGCCTTATGGCTCTTAACCCCAAAGCAGGATTAGGTGATTTTGTTAAATATTTTTCTATAGATGGCACTTTTTTATCATTACCAACGTCTAATGTTCTAATTGTTAGTGGCTTTCCTTTTAAATGCATAAGAGTTTTTTTTATTGAGTTAAATTGATCCTGTTCAGAAGGTATGGTTTTTTTGTTCATAAAAAGATACTCCGTTCTGTATAAACCAATACCATCTATTCCTTTTTTCATTGATATTTTTACTTCATCAGAATCATCAACATTGGCCTCAATTCTTACTCTTTTTTTATCGTTAGTAACTGGAATGGTCTTAATAAATGAATTTAACTTTTGATCCTCATTTTTTTTTTCTTCGATTTTTTTTTTATAAATTAATATTGTCTTTTTTGAAGGATTCTTGATCAACAATCCTTTATCACCGTCTATTATAATTTTTTCACCGTTTTTGAGATATTTAATAGCGTTTTTTACACCAACTACAGTTGGAATTGACAAAGACCGAGCTACTATTGCAAAATGACCCTCAGGGCCTCCAAACATACTTGCTAGTCCCAAAAATTTAACTTTTGCATTTGCCAATAGATCAGATGGACTCAACTCAGACGAAAATAATATCTGATTGTTTTTAATACGTGTCTGGACTTTTTTTTTTTGAAGGTTTTCAATTATTCTTGTACAAACATCCCTTACATCATCAAATCTGTCTTTTAAGTAATCGTCCTTTATTCGTTTAAAAATTTTTGAATGCTTATTAAGCACTTCATCAACTGCATATTCTGCGTTTATGAGATCCTCTCTTATTCTTTGTTTTGCGTCTTTCATAAGTGATGATGACCTAATAATTGAAATATTGGCCTCTAACATAAATTTCATCTCTTTATAGATATCATTTTTATGGTGAGTTATTTTCTTGATAATTTTTTTGATGTCCAAAATAGAGACTTTAACTGCTTTTTCCAATCGTATTATTTCTTTTTGTACTGATGAAATGGAAATGTTATATCTTACGTTAGAAAGGTTAGTTTTTTGTTTTACTAAGCAGTTTCCTATCGCATATCCGCTTGAAACCCCAATTCCTTTTAAAACTAACTCTTTATCTGTATTCTCTGATAAAGGTTTTTCTTCTCCAAAATTATTTTTTATTAAACTTATTAGTTTATTTAAGTCCTTTTCTGAATTACTTCCAATACATTGAACTTTTATTTCCGTTCCTTTAGAGGCAGCCAAAGTCATTAAACCCAGAAGAGAGGAACCGTTTACAACCTTTGAACCTTTTTTGACAATAAACTTTGAGTCACATTTAGAAGTTAATTCTACAAATTTTGCTGCAGCCCTAGCATGAATTCCTAGCTTATTGGTTATTAATATTTTTCTTTCTATCTTTTTTTGTTCCAATCTTTTTTTTCCTCAAAAAATGCTGAAGCAACATTTATATATTTTCTGCCTGATTCTTGTGAAATAGCTATTATCTCCTTAATTGGCTTTTTATCCCTAATCGACATCATTTTAATCAACATTGGTAAATTTACACCAGCTACAACTTCAATTTTTTCATTATCCATAACGGAAATTGCAAGATTAGACGGAGTTCCACCAAACATATCTGTTAAAACAATTACACCTTTGCCTGCATCTACTTTTTTTACTGAGTCAAGAATTTGTAATCTTTTTTTCTCCATATCATCCTCAGGAAAAATAGATATTGCTATTAGGTTTTCTTGAGGACCAACAATGTGTTGAATGACACTTAACATCTCTTTTGCAATATTTTCATGACTTACTAAAACTACACCAATCATTTTGCTATATCTCTATGTTCTATAAAAATTCTCAATTTTCTATTATTATTAATTAAATTAAGGAAATGTTCACTGGATACAACAGATCTATGGACTCCGCCTGTACAACCAAATGCTATAGTGATATGTTCTTTTCCCTCTTTTTTATATCCCTCAAGAATATTGTTAAACAGTAGCAAAAGACTATCAAAAAAAAATTCAAAATACTTCTGTTTTTTAACAAAATTTATAACTTTCAAGTTTTTACCATCAAATTTTTTTAAGTTTTTTTCATAAAATGGATTACTTAAAAACCTCATATCAAAAACAATATCTGCTTCTCTTGGTAATCCAAATTTATATCCAAAAGAAATAATTCTTATATTAATTTTGGAGTCAGAGTGGTTTTTAAACAAAATTTGCATCTCATTTTTTAGAAGGTTTAAAGTAAATTTTGATGTATCAATGTAGTAGTCATTAATATTCAATAAAGGTTTAAGCCAATTCCTCTCTGCTTCAATTTTTTCTACAATTGGTAAATCTAACTTTAAAGGGTGGACTCTTCTACTTTCTTTAAACCTGTTCAATAAAGTTGTGTTGTCGCAATCAAAAAAAATAACTGAAAGAATTAAATTCTTTCTTTTTTGGGAAATCTCTTTAGCTACTTTTTTTGGATCAAAGTCTCTTGTTCTAACATCAATTCCGACGGCAAGATTTCTTTTTATCTTCGTGTTTATTATATTGCTCAAAAGGTAGGTCGGTAAATTATCGATCGCCTCAAAACCCATATCTTCAAAAATTTTTAATGCTGATGACCTACCAGCACCTGACAATCCAGTAACTATGAAAACTTTATATTGTTTCTCTAATCTCATTTAATTTTACTTTAATCTTTGCAACTGCCGATGAATTTTTTCCTTCAATATTGATGATAGGAATCTTAATTCCCAGTATTCTAAAACAACTATCCTTTGGAAACCTTTCATTATTATTACTTTTTAAATTAACAACTAATCGTAATTTTATTCTCTCAACGAAAGGAACTGTAATTATTCCAATCTCTCTTACTTCTAGCAAACCCTTAATTTCCGGGGGACAATAAAGATAAATATTATTTGAATTTTTTCTACAAATCGAAATATCATCAGAAATTAAAGTTGCGCCATTATCAATCAATCTCAATGCTAAATCTGATTTTCCAGAACCAGAATCACCTAAAATTAACACTCCGTTATCATCTATTACCACAGACGTGCTGTGAATTCTCTTTAAATTCATTTTACTCGATAAAGTTCTCTTTCAATTTTTCATTTAAAACCATGACAGGAACTTTCTTTTTACTTCCGTCATTTAATGAAAAATCAACCTCAAAAGAAGATCCATCATCAAGTTTTTTTTTTAAACCCATTAACATTAAATGAGTTCCGCCAGGTTGAAAAAAAACTTGTTGTTTAGATTTTATTAAAAAATTTTCTTTCTTTTTCATTTTTATGATTTCGTTTTCAGTCTTAATTTCATGAATTTCAGCTTTTGAAGCGACTTTAGTAGATATTGATTCTATTAGGAAATCCTTATTTGTATTATTGAAAATAGAAACATATACAGCACATGCTCTTTGACCCTCAAAAGTCTCAAATGTGTAAGCTCCGTGAAAGACTATAGATTCTTGATTTGAATATACTGAATTTGATAATATTAAGAGAAATATAAATTGTATGTATTTGAAATTTTTCATTTAAATTAAATCCTGAAGTTATTATACATAATATATTAAGAGAAAAGAATGAAAATTAATTACGCCACAAGACAATTAATAAGGTCCTCTTCGAGAGGATATTTATCAACTAGTTTTGATCCAAAGAGCTTTGGTGCTAAAAAAATTAATGTTAAGCAAACCTTTCCTTATTCAACTTTCACCCTTACGGCGTTTGATTACGATTTAAGCCCTATTGTTCTACTTTCAAAATTATCTGAACACACTACCAATATCTCAAAAGATAACTTGGTTTCGCTTATGCTTTGTGAAGAACAAAAGCTCTATCCCTATTTCCCTCAATTCAAAAAAAATCCTTTTAATTATGAAGATCCAATGTCAAGACCAAGGGTTACACTAATAGGAAAATTAAAAATAACGAAAAATTTAAATCACAAAACTAGATTTTTAAATAGACATCCTACATCTAATTTGTACGCCAACTTTTCCGACATGAATTTTTATAGATTAGATATTATAGGAGCCCACCTAATAGGTGGATTTGCAAGTGTAAAGTGGTTTTCAAAAAAGGACCTTATATGTAATGACTTCAAAAATTTTCAAGAATCTGAAAATAGCATCATATCACATATGAACGACCATCATAAAGAATCAATCGATTTGTATGTTAAAAAGTTTATCAAAGGGATTTCTCTAAGCCTGAAAAAAAATTGGCAGCTTATTGGAGTTGATCCAGACGGATTTGATCTGAGAAAAAAAGACAAAGTTATAAGATATTGTTTTGAAAGGTCTGTTGACAACGCATCAAAATTAAGAGGCGTTTTTGTAAAACTACATAAGCAAGCATCTATTTCTCAATGAGCATCATCCCAACTATCTCCAACACCTATATCAACTTTGATTGGCACTTTTAGAGAGATAAATTTTTTATGTGAACTTGTCATTATTTCAGGAATCTTGTTTTTAATTATATCTATTTCACTTTGAGGAGATTCGAATAATAATTCATCATGAACCTGTAGTAAGATCTTTGTCTGTAATTTCTCATCTACTAAAAATTTCTGAACCTTTGGCATGGCTAATTTTATCATATCTGCTGCCCCACCCTGAATAGGAGCATTTATAGCAGATCTTTCAGCAAAATTTTTTCTTGTAACAACCTTATCATTTATAAATGGAATAAATATCCTTCTCCCGAAAGGTGTTTTGACATAACCATTCGATCTACATTCTTGAATCGTGTTTCTCATGTAATCTTTAATACCTGGATATTTTTTAAAATATTGATCCATATACATTTTTGCTTCACTATTTGGGATTTCTAGTTGTAAAGCTAACCCATAGGCAGAAATTCCATATATAATTCCAAAATTAATTATCTTTGCCTTTCTTCTAAATTCATTAGTAACTTCGTCTTTTGAAACCTGAAAGACTTCCATAGCTGTGACAGTATGAATATCACTATCATTTTCAAAAGCATTTATTAAAGTTTTAATGTTTGCAACATGCGCTAAAATTCTTAATTCAATTTGAGAGTAATCAATTGATATGATTCGATTTTTTTCATCACATATAAATACTTTTCTAATTTCTCTTCCTTCCTCTGTTTTAATTGGGATATTTTGTAAATTAGGATCATTTGATGAAAGTCTACCAGTTAAAGTGCTCGCCATACCAAACGATGTGTGAATTCTATTTGTTTTAGTATTTTCTCTTGACAATAAACCCTCACAATATGTACCCCGCAACTTTGAATATTGTCTCCAATCCAAAACTAAGGATGCAATATTAAAATTTTCAGATTTTAATTTTTCGAGAACTTTAACATCAGTTTGATAGTTCCCACTTTTGCCTTTTTTACCATATGGAAGTTTAAGCTTATCAAATAAAACTTCTCCCAATTGCTTTGGTGATCCTATGTTAAAATCTTCTTTGCTCAACTTAAAAATTTCCCTTTCTATCATTGACATTTTTTCTGAAAATTCACCAGAAAGTTTGGTTAATTTAGGATTATCAACTTTACATCCGGAAATCTCCATTTCTGCAATCACTTCTATCAATGGTTTTTCAATATAAAAATAAAAATCATAAAGTCCTTCCTTAATTAATAAAATTTTAAGGATTTCCCACAATCTATATGTAACATCTGCATCTTCAGCAGCATAATTTTTTGCTTTATCCGCAGAAACTTCTGAAAACAAAATTTTTTTTTTTTCAACTACGGTTACATCTGAATATTTAATAGTCTCATGAAATAATAAATCAGACGACAGTTCGTCTAATCCGTGTCCTCTTTGACCAGTTCTTAAAACATATGACATAAGCATGGTATCGTCCATATTATTTATGCTGACTCCTAATCCCTTGAGAATTATGAAATCATATTTAATGTTTTGTCCGATTTTCAGTATTGAGTTGTCTTCTAAAATTATTTTAATTTTTTCAATAAAGACATTTAAATCAACTTGATTTTTCAATCCTTTATGAGTTAAAGGAATATAACATGCTTGGCTATTCTCTATAGACATTGAAAAACCAACAATTTCTGCCTCAGTAGCACTCAGAGAAGTTGTTTCACAATCTATAGCTACAACTCCACTTTCAATAATTTTTTGAATCCACTTTGTTAAATCTTTTTCATTTAAAATTAATTCGTAAATTCCGCGATTTACTTTTTCTCTTACAGGAGTGAAATATTCATTATCTTTCTGTTGATTACTTTGTTCTTGAGTTTCAGAATGTGGCTGATTTTTTGAGCCAAATTTATTGGTTACTAACGATTTAATTCTATTAAACTCCATTTCATCTAAAAATTTAATAAGTTTTTGAACCTCTAATGGCTTAAAATTCAATTTTTCAATTGAAACAGGGAGGTTTACATCATCTTTCAAAGTTACTAGCTTCTTCGATATAATTAGAAGATCTTTGTTTTCTGAAATAGCCTCTTTTCTTTTTTCTTGTTTTATATTTTTGATATTTTCAATAAGATTTTCAATATTTCCATATTCATTTATTAATTGTGAAGCTGTTTTTGGACCAATTCCTGGAACACCCGGAATATTATCTGAGGTATCTCCAGCCAATGCCTGAACTTCAATAACTTTTTCAGGACCAACGCCAAACTTTTCAATTACATTTTCTGAAGTTATTTCCTTTTTTTTTAGTGGATCTATCATCGAAACATTTTTACCTAAAAGTTGCATTAGATCTTTATCAGAAGAAATAATCGTAATTTTTTTTCCTTCTGCTTTTGCTTTTTTTGAATAAGATGCGATTAAATCATCAGCTTCGAAACCCAATGAATCAATTGATTGAAGGTTGAAGGCATCAGGAACTTTTTTTATTATATCAAATTGAGGTTTCAAGTCTTCAGGAGGATCAGATCTATTTGCTTTATAGTTTGGATAAATGTCATTTCTAAATGTCTTTCTTGCAGCATCGAATATAACTGCGATTGCAACATTTCCCCCTTTCTCACTTTGAATGTCATCAATTAATTTAAGAAGCATATTAGTAAAACCAAAAACTGCATTGACTGGTAGTCCGTCGGATCTAAACATTGGGGGTAAGGCATAGTAAGCTCTAAATATATATCCAGAACCATCTACTAGTACCAACTCATTTCCAACCGAATTCATATCTTCTTTTTAAATTTTGCGCTACAATATGGGCATGTTGTAATGTTTCCAGATGATAGGTCAAGATAGATTAACGGGTGGGATTCTTTGGACCCATTTCCACTACAACTTACTGTATCGCTATCAATATATTTTATTTCTGTTTGAAAATTAAAGTCCATAACACTAAAGTTCAAAAAATATCATATTTTTAAAACATCGAATACATATATATATATAATCATGAAAAGAAAAATAATTAGTGTTAAAAAATTAGCGAAAAAATATACAACGAGTTCGAAATACGCCCTCAATCACATTGATTTGTCAATTAATGAAGGCTCAATTTTTGGTTTGTTAGGTCCAAATGGAGCTGGAAAAAGTACTTTTATAAATATTTTAGCTGGATTAGTTAATAAAACTAGTGGAGAAGTATTTGTGTGTGGGGTAAATCTGGATACTGATCCAAAAACTGTCAGAGGCAATCTAGGTATTGTTCCACAAGAAATTATGATAGATCCGTTTTTTACACCAATGGAAATTATGGACATACAGGCTGGGATGTACGCTGTAGAAAAAAAAAACATAAGGAATCAAGAAATTTTAAATACTCTTGGACTTGGAGAAAAAGCGGATGCATATGCTAGGAGTTTATCAGGAGGAATGAAAAGAAGATTGATGGTAGCGAAAGCAATGGTACATAACCCTCCAGTTCTGATTCTTGATGAACCGACTGCTGGAGTAGATGTTGAACTTCGAGCAAAATTATGGAAGTCAATAAAAGAACTTAATAAAAAAGGTACCACGATTATTTTAACTACACACTATCTTAAAGAAGCTGAATTGTTGTGTGACGAGATTGCAGTAATTAATAAAGGCAAAGTTATAGCAAACGACACTAAAACAAATTTACTAAAAATTCTTGAAGAAAAGGAAGTTAAAGTTGAGTTTTCAAATAAAGTAAAAAACCTTCCCAAAAAAATTAAAGACTTTTGTATTTTGAAAGACGATCAATCAGCTACTCTTAAGTTTAATAAAAACGAAATTAATACTGCTGAATTGATAAAAGAATTTATTAACAGTAAGATAGACTTAAAAGATATAACAACTAAAGAATCAGATTTAGAGGATATATTTATAAAATTACTCAAAAATTAGTCATTGCTTCTATAATCTTGTTAACATCATCATGTTCTTCCACTTTAATGAAAGATACAGATACCAATTCTTTTTCATACATGAATATAAAACCAGATTCTGAATTTTCAAATATCATACTAGCTATTCATGGATATAATGATTATTCTAATTCATTTAAAATTCCTGGAGAATACCTATCAAAAAATAACATAGCTTTGACTTCGTTTGATCTCAATGGCTTTGGCAATAATAAGAATAAAGGTAAATGGTTTGATTTAAAACAACATATCAAGGACATAGACTTTAACTTAAAAAAAATTAAAAATGAAAATCCCGATAAGAAAATTTTTTTGTTGGGAGAGAGTATGGGTGGAGCAATCACTTTAAGTTTTGTTAATCGTTTCAAAAATCTTCCAATCGACGGTGTAATACTAATTGCACCCGCTATTTGGAATTTTACAGAAACAAATTTTTGGAAAAGTATTCCTTTAAAATTTCTTGCAAAAATCCTTCCCTACTTTAAGGTCAGTAGTAAAGGGATAGTAAAGATCCAAGCCAGTGACAATTTAAAAATGCTAAAAGAATTATCTATGGATGATTTATTTATTCATAAACCAACATTTCAAAGCCTTCAAGGTGTTGTAGATCTTATGGATGAAGCATATAAAGATGCAGAAGAATATTTTAAAAATCCATCATATAAAACACTAATAATGATTCCACTAAAAGATGAAGTAGTGCCGAGAAAACCATTAATAAAATTATTGAAGGATGAAAGGATTAAAAACAATTTTTCTAATAAAATAAAAATTTTAGTCTATAAGGAAAGCTATCATATGATTCTCAGAGATTTGAATGGGGATCAAATTACAGAAGATTTAAGAAATTGGGTGATCGGAAAGGAATATGATTCAAGCAACTCATCTTTTAGTGATATTTTAAAACAAATTGAAAATACAGAATTTTACCATAGACTTGATTTATGAAAAAAGAAATTATTTTAGCCGTAGGATCCAGCTCTTGGTGGAAAAATATCAAAATTAGAAGAGAAAGTGCTTTTAAATTAAAGGTTATCAGAAAGAAATGGAAATTGCGTCGAAAAGTTCTATTAATGTCAAAAAAAAAATTCAATCGATACTAAAATTTATAAAAAATACTATTTATACAAATGATAAATATTTTCATTTTTCTTTTTATATTTTTTTATCAAAACACCTTGTTTTCTGATGAAATCATTAGAGACGAAAATGGAAACTATATACTTATTAAAAAAGATGGTACTTTTAAAAAACTACCTCCACCTAAGCCTGGAAATAAGTATGTTATAAAAAAAAAAGTTATTCAAAAGAAAAGTGAAAACAAATTTTTTAAAAAGCAGACAAAGAAATCTAGAGTAAAAACAAATCAAGGGATAAGATAAATGAATGAAGACAATAAGAAAAGAGTTTGGAGATTCATTCAAAAACATGGGGATTTTTTAAAAGATAAGCTAGAACCACATCCAAACCATCCAAATGGAAGAAACCCGTATGCGCATATATGTCTTTTAATTAATCAACAATTTAGTTGCTCATACAAAGATATTAGTGATGAAAAGGTAGAGCAGCTAAAAAAATTTATTTTGAGTATAAATAAATGAGATTTAATTGAATTGGGAAGATCTTTTTATTTTAAGGGAGGAAATATTATATTTTGGATCTTCCCACAATTCAAATTTCTGACACTTGTCAGATATAATGTTAGTAAGCAATGTTCATGCCAAAACAAAAATGGAAAATTTAAAAATTAATATATTGTCAAGTCATCCGAGCGGATTAACAACCCTTTTTCTTACTGAGTTGTGGGAGAGATTTAGTTATTACGGAATGCGTGCTATTCTGGTTTTGTATTTAGTTTCTGAAACAAACTCCTCAAACCCTGGGTTAGGTTGGTCAAATTATGATGCCATCAAGCTCTATGGCTGGTATACAGCCTTTGTTTATCTGGCTTGTATTCCAGGAGGAATAATCGCTGACAAGCTAATCACAAGCGAAAAAGCTGTTTTGTGGGGAGGTGCGTTATTATGTTTGGGTCATCTATCACTTGCAATTGACAACATAAATTTTTTCTACATTGGTTTAATATTAATTGTGCTTGGCGTTGGCCTTTTAAAACCGAGCATTTCAACTCTTGTGGGATCTTTATACACACAAAAAGACATAAAAAGAGATCAAGGGTTTACATTATTTTATATTGGAATCAATATTGGTGCTTTCCTTGCGAGTTTAATTGTAGGGTATGTTGGAGAAACTTATGGCTGGCACTATGGTTTTTCGTTAGCAGGTTTAGGGATGATAATTGGGCAGGTAACTTTTTTTTGCGGGAAAAAAAATTTTAAAAATGTTAAAAAAGAAAAAAAGGTATTTAAATACAAGAAAGTCAATAGATTTGAATTCGATAGAATAAAATTAATTGTTTTAGCTAGTTTTATACTTATTATTTTTTGGGCTTCTTTTGAGCAAGCAGGAGGGCTTATGAATATCTTTGCATATCAAAAAACAGATAGATTTATTGGATTTTTAAATTTTGAGGTACCAGCAAGTTGGTTCCAGTCTATCAATCCTTTGATGATAATTTTTCTAGGTTTTTCTGTAGCACAGTTTTGGTTTTTTATTGAGAAAAAAAAAATTGTAATTTCTTCTATTTTCAAAATTTCTACTGGTTTAATAATTATGGGATTAGGATTTGTATTTATGTTTTTTGCTGCTCTTGAGTACGAAGTATTAGGAAAATCTTCAATGTATTGGCTAGTATTAGCATACTTGTTTCATACAGTTGGAGAGTTATGCGCATCTCCTGTTATATTGTCCTATATTACTAAGTTATCGCCACAAAGACTCGTTTCGTCAATTATGGGTATTTATTTTGCTGCTATTGGGATAGGAAATAAATTAGCAGGGACCATTGGCCAAAATTCCGAGAAATTTGGAGAAAAATTTATTTTTATAGGTATCACATTCGTATGTATGATTGTTGGATTCACTGTAATCTTATTTAGTAAAAAACTTTCTAAATTATCCCACGGTCTAGATAATTGATTTATGCGCCCGTAGCTCAACTGGATAGAGCATTTGATTTCGGCTCAAAAGGTTAAGGGTTCGAATCCTTTCGGGCGCGCCAATTTATTTTTGATTTGAAACTAATGTTTAATTTTATTAATTATTTAGCATGGAAACTTTAATAAAAAGTAATGACCAAATTTATATAAGTTGGATAAAAAGTATTTTAAAAGCTCACGATATTGAATACTTTACTTTTGATGAAGAGATGTCAATTACAGAGGGAAATATAACGGCGATACCAATCAGAATACTTGTCAACGAGAGCGATCTATCCAAAGCATTGCAAATAATTAAGATTGAAGAAAAACTTAATTCAGCTGAACAAAATAAAAGATGATCCATTATCTTTTAACCATCTTTTACTTTTAAAATAATTAGGGTCTTTTTTTTTGACTAGCTCCCAAAATTCACTTGAATGGTTTGGAACATTAATATGAGCAAGTTCATGAATTAAAACGTAATCAATAACACTCTTTGGTAACATAATTAATTTCCAATTTAAAAAAATGTCCCCTTTGATATTGCAACTCCCCCACCTAGCAGTGTATGATTTTATTGTCAATGAATTGAATTCAATACTGATCCGTTTAGATAAAAATGACAATCTTGCTCTCAAAAAATTATTAGCTTGTAATTTTAGCCATTCAGTAATTAATTGCCTGCTTTTAGATTTTTCTGAATAAAATATTTTTAATTCATTGTCCTCAACAGTAATTCTTTCAAAGTTAGATTTCTTGTAAATAAGCTGAAGGACAAGGCCCTTGAAGGTAATGAACCCGTTTGAAATCTGATCAATTTTTTTGTGATTTTTCCTAGACCTATCAATATTTTTATTAATCCATTCCTTTTTTCTTTCAATCAGATTCTTAAGAAAAGTTTCGGAGGTATTGTAAGGACAGGAAATTTCTAGCTCTCCATTTCTTATTTTCAAGGAAATTGATTTGGACCTTCTTGAGGTCCTTATGATTTTTATATCCTGAATTTTTTGTATTTTTTTTTTAACTGCTTTTAGTTTTTGTCTAAAAATATTCGTATAGTTTAATGAAAACACATTATTTACCAATTATTTTTGTTATTATTGATTCATTTTTAAACTCTATAAGAGATAGTGAACCATGCTTAATCAATTCCCAATAATTTTTAACCATTTTATCAAAAGGTTCCTTAGTTAATAAAGATAGCATTCCATTAATCGAACCTGCATGACAAACAATTAAAGCATCTTCATTGAATTTAAATATATCCTCTAAGAAACTATTTAGTCTTTTCAAAAACTCATTATTACTTTCACCATTCGGAATTTTAAAAGATAAAAGATTATTTTCCCAATCTAGTTTCTCTTTGTTTGAAATAGAACTCATTTTTTTCATTTCCCAATCTCCCAAATTCATTTCCTTAATCCTTTGGTCAATTATGTAGTTTTCTGTCAACTTATTTGTCAATTTAATACATCTTCTTAATGGGCTGGTATAAACTTTTATAGAGTTAGTATCTATATTAAAATTCTTAATTTTCTTTTGAATTAATTTTACTTCTTCTTCAAAGCTATCTGAAACATCTAGATCGGTTTGACCATAAAAAACATCTATTTCTACATTTAAAGAAGTATGTCGTAAAAAAAAAAGCTTCATTAATAATAAATACTAAAATTTTTAAATTTTTTGAAACATTCTTGTCTTTTTTGAATATTTTCAACATTTGCGAACAAAGGACCTTTCTTGCAAGCAATTACAAAAAAATCAATATTTTCTTTTTTACCACTTACTTCACATTCAACACTTTTATCATCGCAATTTTTGACCCAACCCGTTAAAAATAAATTTTCAGCTGTTTTTTTTGTCCATGCTCTAAATCCAACACCTTGGACTTTCCCATATATTTTTAGGTGAAAATTTAAAATATTATTTGTCATCTAAATCCTTATAATCTACTTCAATAATTTCTTTATCTTTTGATTTTCTTTGATCATCATAAAAATAATTCTTTGTTTTATCTGGAACAAAATCCCAAATTAAATATCTCAATGACTTGATAAGTAAAAAAACACCACAAAAGTCTGTTATAAAACCCGGTATTAACAAAAGAATCCCTGCAAATTTTGTAAAAATCCATTCTTTAGGATTTGCTGCTATATTTTGGGGGTTCATTCCAGATCTTAAAAAATAAATTCCTGTAAGACCTGAAAGTATGATTAAAAAAATAACTGGAAAAAAACCTAAGAGATCACCAAATAAAATAAATAATAGTAACTCTAGAACTGGTAAAATTAATAATATCTTAAAACTCATAACTTATCCTTTTATCATCATTAAAGATAATTTTAAACTGATTTAAATATGCTAGAATACCAGAACCTTAGCCTACAAATAATTAATTTTCTCATTCCATTTCTTGTTGGAAGCCTTATATTCTTTTCTATAGTGGTAGCACCCAATGTTTTCATATCACTTGATCAGAAAAGTGCCAGAAAATTTATACGTAGCATATTTCCTAAACTATATCTTTATGCTTTTTTAATAAGTATAACAATTACCCTGTTGTTCATCTTCCATGGGACAATTTATAGCATTATATTTTTTATAGTTTCTTCTGGTTTTTTGTTTTCAAAAATTTTTTTAGTTAAGTGGATAAATGACGTTAGCGATGTAAAACAAAAAACTAGCCAACAAATAAAAAAGTTTAAGATTTTACACTCATTAAGTGTCTTAATATTTGTTACTCAAATTGTCTGCATGACAATAATTTATTTTAAAGTTTAATGATTTATTATTTTATTTAGAAGATCAAAATTCACTAATTTATTTCCATAAGCTTTCCCTTTTATTACTTTGAATGGTTCTTCAGATTCACCAAGACTTGAAACAACAATATTTGCTTCCTCAAAGTTTTCATTTTTGGTGTATATAGATGGTGTTACTAAAACATTTATATTTGCATTAACTGCAGATCTGAGTCCTCTTAAAGAATCCTCTATTGCAACACATGACTGTGGGGCTATTCTCAATTTTTCAAGTATCCACTCATAAATTTCGGGTGAGGGTCTTTTATTTTCTGTACAACCACCGTGTGCAATAAGATCAAAAGTTGAATTTGGATCTATCTTTAATCCATTTTTAAAAAGTGTCGATAAATCGTCTTCTGTAGTAGACGAAACAATTGCAATTCTAACATTATTCTTTTTTAATTCATTTATAAGTCTTAGAACTCCAGGTCTAAATGTTATTTCAGAATCCATAATATAATCTTTAAAAATTTCTTTTTTTACTTTATGAATGGAATTAATGTATTTTGTTAGATTTTTATATTCTAACATCTCCGGCCAAGCACGTTTAATATAATATTCAATCCTTTCTTTACCGTCACCAATATTTATGAGTTCTGTGTAAATAGCTTCATCCCAAAACCAATCAAGATTAAATTCCTTAAAAGATTCATTAAAAGATCGTCTATGAAAATCTTCGGTTTCAGCAATTGTTCCATCCACGTCAAATAAGACAGCACTAAGTAACATTTTTTATTTTCCTTATAATGTTTGAAGTTGATTTTCCCTTCACACATTTAATTAATTTTATTTTCCCTCCCCAATTTTTTATCACTTTCGACCCAACAACTTCATCTATACTATAGTCATCACCTTTGAAAATGATATTTGGTCTAATTTTTTTTATTAAATTAATAGGAGTTTCTTCATTAAAAATTAATATTTTATCAATAAAATCGAAATTTGCTAAAATTTCAGTTCTTTCCGTTTGATTCAAAATAGGTCTATCTTTGCCTTTAATTTTTTTTATCGATTTGTCACTATTAAGCCCTAAAATTAAAAAATCACACATATTTCTGGCTTCTTTTAGATAAAAGATATGTCCTTGATGGATTAAATCAAAACATCCATTCGTAAAGCCAATTTTTTTATTTTTATATTTTTTTAAGTCATAATTCAATTCCGTTAATTTACATAACTTGTTTTTTTGATTCGAATTTAGTAAATCCTTTTCATTTACAACCGTGGTCCCAAACTTTCCAACTGAAATTCCCGCCGCATCATTTGCTATTTCAGTTGCATTAAATAAGGATCTTCCATTGGCAACTCCTGAGGCTATATAAGCTATAACCGTGTCTCCAGCGCCTGAAACATCAAAAACTTCTTGAGCTTTTGATGGTAAATGTAAAGAGGCATTCTTTTTATCTACAATTGATATTCCATCAGAACTCCTCGTTGTAACAATTGCATCAAAATTATATTTTTTTAATAATTCTTTCGACAGCTTTACTACCATACTTGGGTCATCTTGATTTTTTAGGTTTTTTTTAATTTTAGATGCCTCCAAAAGCTCTTTAAAATTTGGGGTAATAATATTTGCACCTTTGTATGGAGAAAAATCAATTTTTTTAGGGTCTACTATAATTAACTTATTCTTTTTTCTTGATAGTTCTATAGTAGTCTTAAGTAGATTATCAGTTAAAAGTCCTTTATTGTAATCAGATAGTACAATAACATCGAAAAATTCAATTTTATTTTTAATAATACTTAGAATTTTTGTCTCAAGTTTTGAGCTTATTGGCTGATTAGATTCCTTATCTACTCTTAAAATTTGTTGATTTCCTGATACAAATCTTATTTTTTTTGTTGTACATCTACTCTGATCAGTAAAAAGATTGAATGTAAGTTTTTTTGAATCCTTCAGTAATTTTTTTAAAACTATCGACTCTTCATCATCTCCGCAAACCGAAATAACATGGCACTTACTTCCTGCACCACAAATATTTTTTGCTACATTACCGCAGCCACCTAATACTTCGTATTTATTATTATTAATTTTTAAAACAGGGATTGGTGCCTCAGGTGATATTCTCTTTACATCTCCATGGGAGTATGAATCTAAGATTATATCTCCAATACACAAAACATTTCCAGGCATAACCTTAAATTAACTCCTTTTTAAGTAACGAATCAAAATATTTTATTGTTTTCTTGAGTCCTATTTTTCTATCAAATTTTGGTGACCATCCCAATTTTTTATTTGCAAGAGAAATGTCAGGACATCTCATTTGAGGATCATCAATTGGTAAATCTTCATACATTATTTTCGAATTACTACCAGTTAAATCAATTATTTCGCTAGCTAGATCCAATATCGAGATTTCACTAGGGTTACCAAGATTGATTGGTCCAGAGAAATTTTCCAACTCCATCATCATCAATATACCTGAAATTAAATCATCAATATAACAAAACGACCTCGTTTGATTTCCTTTGCCGTAAACAGTAATGTCTTTATTTGAAAGTGCTTGTAAAATGAAATTTGATACAACTCTTCCGTCATTAGGTTGCATTCTTGGCCCGAATGTATTGAAAATTCTTATGACCTTAACGTCAATTTGATGTTGTCTTTGATAATCCCAAAAGATAGTTTCAGCGCACCTTTTTCCCTCATCATAACATGCTCTTGGACCCTCTATACTCACTGCACCTTTGTATGATTCATTCTGAGGATGAACTTCTGGGTCGCCATATATCTCTGATGTAGACGCTTGCAGTATTCTTGCTTTAGTTCTTTTGGCAAGACCCAACATATTAATAGCACCATGAACGCACGTTTTAACTGTTTGCACTGGATCATTTTGGTAGTGAATCGGAGAAGCTGGACAAGCAAAGTTAAAAATCTCATCTACTTCCACATAAAGAGGAAATGTTACATCATGACGTAATAGCTCAAAATTTTTATGATTATAAATATTTTTTAAGTTCTCTTTATTTCCGGTGTAAAAATTGTCACAACAAATAACATAATTGCCTTTTTTAATTAAACTTTCACACAAAAATGAGCCAATAAAGCCTGCTCCGCCTGTAACTAAAACTCTTTTTTTCATCTCAACTCTATCATTATTTCAACACTTGAATTTTGTCCAACAAAGATTGATGCATCTTCAAATTTGGGAGGGCCTAGAAATACTCTTGCATTATTGCTAAACCCGAATTTTTCCTTTGGTATTGAGAAAAAAGTATCAAATTCATCATTTGAATTCTTATCATGAAAAATTGCAATTGCATAATTTGACTCTTCAAGATCATCAATTAACAAACCATCTTCAATTACCTTTGAGACTTCCTCAAAACCTCCAAGAATTTTTCCATTCTCGTCAGGAAATAGTTTTGGATTATTATACACACCATAATGAATTGTTCCTTTTTTTTCTTCGATATTTGAAACTAAAATTCTGATCTCTCCAGCAGATAATTCAAACCAAAAAAATACAGAAAAACAAACGATAACCAAAAAATTTATTTTCATAATTTCATTTTTTTATATCTTAATATTAACAAAATTTGTATTATAAATTTCATCTATAATGAGATATTACATTTTAAAATTTATATTATTTCTTATTTTTACATTTTCATACTCAAATTTTTCATTTTCAGAAAATGAAAAAAAAGTTACAGCAGTCGAGTTAATTCATTCTTCGGAAAACAGCCTTAAAAAATTAATATCGAATAGTGAACTGACTCACCTTACTGAATATTTAAAAAATTCTCGAGCTATTTTAATATTTCCTGAATTATATGAAGGAGGTTTAATATTTGGAGCAAAGGGTGGAAATGGAATATTAATTATCAGAAGAACTCCCGAGGAATTTTCAGGTCCTTTTTTTTATTCAATTGGTGGATTAAGCTTAGGTCTGCAAGTTGGAGTGAAATCAGCGCAAGTTGCAATGACAATAATGACTAATAGAGGATTAAACTCCATTTTAAAAGAAAGAGTTAAACTTGGAGTTGATGTTGATACAGCAATAATAAATTCTGGAATAGGATACTCTGCTGAAAGTACTTTAAGACTTGCAGATATTTACTCCTTTTCTGACAATTCCGGATTATTTGTTGGGGGCTCATTGGAAGGGACATATCTTCAACCAAGGAATGATTTAAACCAAATTATACATGGCAAAGAGTTTACTTCTGGAGAAATATTAAAAAATAAATCAATTTCAAAAGGCATATCTAATTTATCTAAAATTCTAAATAAAATAGATGATTATAAAAAAATTAAATAAAGAAAAAGCTATAATTTTATGTGGACATGGATCAAGAGATTCTGACTATAAAAGTGAAATGCTTTGCTTGAAGATAAAATTAGAAGAACATATTCAGTACGACGTTTTCAATTGTTTCATAGAAATAAATGAACCCTCAATTGAAGACTGTTTAGACAAAATAATTCACAAATACAAAAAAATTTTATTTTTCCCACTTCTTCTTTTTGACGGGAAACACATGATAAGAGATATAAAAAAAAAAATTAATAATTTGTCACAAAAGTTTGAAAAAAAAATTCACATAGTGACTAAGGTATCACTTTTAAAAGAAGTACTTCCAAATATTAAAGACATAATAACTAATTCCCAATACAAGGAATATGATACCCTGATAACATCCTGTTCATTTAGCAAAAATAAAACTGTATTTAATCAATTACGAAATTACACTAACAAGTTATCAACCAGCCTTAACATCCAAAATAAAATATTTCATTTTGTTGGTGATGAGGAAGTAGTTCTTTCTCAGTTAAAAAAACTCCGTATAAAAAATATTATTCTTCATCCTGTCTTTTTTTTTAATGGTTATTTATTCAAGAAGAATATTAGATACTTTGAAAAATATTTTAAGACTATGCAAATTTTTCCAATTGCACACTATGATCCAATTATTCAAATTATTTCTGAAAAACTAATTAGAAACATTTAGACTTTTAACCATCTTTTTAATCAATAAATTCCTGGAAGAGTCAGCATAATCGAAAATGGTTTTACCAGAAAAATCTGTCAAATCTTTGTCAAAATTTTCTTTCAATAATAAGTTTACAGCATTCACATTCCCCTTTTCAATGCTATGCATTAAAGCTGTCATTCCTAATTTATCCTGGAAATTTAAATCGATACCAGATTTTACTAAATCTTCAATAAGTGAATATTTTTGGATATTGACATAATAAATTAATAACGAAATCTTATTAAGAATAGTAACCTTTGTGTTCGCTCCGTTTGAAACTAAAAGATTGAACATTCTTCTGTCATCATTTAGCAGCGCATATGAAAGAGCAACTAAATTTTTTGAGTCTTTGTAGTTGACAGCTGCATCTTTATCTAACATTTCTTCAACTTTTTGATAATTTGATTTTTTAACAGCTGTCATAAAAACTCTATCAATCAAGACATCGCTGTCATCTATTGGGAAAACAGGTTTATTAAAAAAAATAATTGTTATTAAAAAAAAAAAAAAATATGGTTTTTTTTCTATAATTTTCTTATTCATAGGGTTGTATGGTATTACAAAACAAAAAAAAATTCTATCTAATTGGAACAAATGCTAGTGATATTGGGGATTGTACATTACAGGCAATTGAAAAAGTCAAGCGTGCTAATGTAGTTGTACTATCCGAAAAATTTGATTCTAAGTTTTTCGAATTATTGGAGAATAAAAAATTATATTTTCAGGAAAATCTTTCTATGAAAAATGACAAAGGTTTGTGGGAGAAAATTTATGAACTGTTCGAATCATATGATATAATATGTCATCTAGTGGACGGTGATCCATTTTTAGATGAAGAAGGATTACAAGAGATTAATTTCTTCAAAATAAAATATATTAATAGTGAAATCGTTTCAGGAGTGATTAGAGTTATAAATTGTTTAAA
>CACCYL010000009.1 GCA_902550225.1 uncultured Alphaproteobacteria bacterium | reverse complement strand
TGGCCATAAAGAACCAGATCTTGCCCAATTAATAAGATCCTTAACTTTAGTGACTAAGAAACCGTTAGAACTGACTTGGTTGCTAAATTCGTCAAAATTATTAGCGTTTACTTTTTTTAATTCCAATCTAATGCCCCTTCCATCCATTCATAAACAAAACCTATGGTTAAAACCAAAAGGAAAAACATCATTGATAAAAAACCGAACAAGCCCAAATCTTTAAAAGCGATTGCCCAAGGAAAAAGAAAAACTATCTCTAAATCAAAAATAATAAATAAAATGGCTACTAGATAAAATTTTACTTCAAAACGACTTCTTGAGTCGTCAAAAGGATCAAAGCCACACTCATATGTTGAGTTTTTATCAGTATAAGCGTTTCTCTCGCCAACAACTAACGATGAAAAAATTGCTCCAGCGGAGATACCAAAGGCAAGTATTAGAAACACTAAAATAGGTAAATATTCTGTCATAATCATACTTTTCTATTATATAATAACGATAATACGTTTTCACAGTTAATTATTTAAAATTTCATTAACTCTATCAATACTATTTTTGTAGGTTCCGTAATCATCGCTTAATGAAAGTGTTTTTTCTCTTAATGACATTATTGCATTAGACAGAAAATCACAACCTGCTTTCTTTATTTTCCCTTTATAGTGATACCATGATCCGCCATCACCAACGCGACAAAATGAATCGTTGCTTATGTGAAGATGAGTAATTAATACTATTTTTGCGTTAAATCCTAAAGATCTCATCACATTTAGGGCTAAGGGTATATTGAGTAAAGGAACTTCATAAATTTTTCCACTTCCAGAAATTACAATTGTCTCATTACTTCCTAACAAGCCTTTCTTTGATTTTGGGGCAACAATAAAAATTTCATAACTTTGAAACTTATCAATTTTCCCACCCAATAAAGAAAAGGCAAGTAATTTTGATTCTGCTACGTCAGCTATACTTACAAGCGAGTTTTCGCCAAAAAATAGGTTTTTAACATCCTCTGGTAATAAAGATTCAATAATATTTTGCTGATACCCATAATCATCATACAATGATCTAATTGCTTCGTCTAAAGACATTGGTGCAGGAACTAATTGGGTTCTGATAAAGTCTTGAGCAATTTGATTATCTTTATTAACAGCATTAGCATATAATCTTAAAATGTTATCAAATGTCATTGCATAAGAACCTATGATCTGGTCTCCATATAAAGAAAAAAACTTACATTCTGTGGGGTGTTTTAAAAAAACTTTTGATGACCTATCTATCAATGAAGTTAAAGGTCCTTTGCCCAGTGAAGTAAAAGTTTCTATTCTTATCTTTACAGGTTTCTCATCTTTTAACTGTTCAGCGTAGAATCTTATAGAGTTGGTTGTTATCTCTTCTGGCGTAAGTTGGTTACCCCCACCTCTTACTTCACCTCCCCTTCTATCTTCAGGAATTGGGTTAAATTTTTTTAATTTTACGTTTAATAAATCTAGAAGGTCTGAATGAGGTGAAGTATTGCATGAGTCATCTTTGGCGTCATCTGCTTTATTGTCTCCAGGAGAAGCAAAATCAATCTTATCTTCGTCTTCAGAATCAATTAACTCTTGAGAATTAATATCTACTGAAGTTGTTAATAAAATCAATAATGAATAGAAAAGAAATTTAGTTTTTTTCATTTAAACAATTATACATTTTTAAAATACATCATTAAATAAATTTTTAAAACAGAACTAAAAATGGGTGGCGGGAGTGACGGGACTCGAACCCGCGGCCTCCTGCGTGACAGGCAGGCGTTCTAACCAACTGAACTACACCCCCAGACTGGTGGGCGGTGAGAGGATCGAACTCCCGACATCCACGGTGTAAACGTGGCGCTCTCCCAGCTGAGCTAACCGCCCATGATCAGTATGTTTATAAATTATTTTAATAAAATTTAAAACAATTAATTTTTAATCCTTTATTAATTATAATAATGAAGGAGAATTAAGAAACCAATCATGAATAAATCTTTGAATTCACTGAATGAAAGAATAATTAGATGTGTGAAATGTAAAAGGTTAGTGAAATTCAGAGAAATCGTGGCTCTTAAAAAAACTAAAAGATTTATAAAAGACAACTACTGGGGTAAACCTGTAATAGGATTTGGAGACATCAATGCAAAAATAATTATAGTTGGCCTTGCTCCTGCAGCACACGGAGGGAATAGAACTGGTAGGGTTTTTACAGGTGATAAGTCAGCTGATTTTTTGTTTAAATGTCTTTATGAAGCCAAGTTATCTAACCAACCCTACTCCATACATTCAAATGACGGATTAATTCTAAAAAATGTCTACATGACACCTGCTTTAAAATGTGTGCCGCCTGAAGACAAGCCAAAGGCTGAAGAACTGAAGACATGTTTTGTTTATTTAAGCGAAGAGATTTCATACTTAGAAAATGCGAAAATTATATTAGCATTAGGTAAAATTGCTTTTGAAAGTTGTGTAAAACTTTTTAATCTTAAACCATCATTGTATAAATTTATTCACGGTGCAGAATATTCTATAAACAAAAAACTCAAAATTTTTGCTAGTTACCACCCAAGTCCAAGAAATGTGAACACTGGAAAGATTGACAAGGCGAAAATGGTAAAAGTCTTGAATATTGTAAAAAAGTGTTAAATCACACCTCATTGAATAAGATGTGATTTTATTTTTAGTTGAGTGATTCTTTTAAGCTTTTTCCAGGTCTAAATTTTGGAACATTAGCGGCAGGAATATTAATAGAAGCACCGGTTTGTGGATTTCTTCCTGTGGTTGCTTTTCTTTTTGACACTAAAAAAGTACCAAAACCTACAAGTCTGATGTCTCCACCACCCTTAAGTTCAGAAGTTATTGTATCAAAAACAGCATCTACTGCTTTTGCGCTGTCACTTTTATTTAAACCTGTATGGTCTGAAACTTTGTTAATTAGATCGTTTTTATTCACGCTAGACCCCCTTTTAAAATTTATAAAGCATCAATATTAATGCATTTTTCAATTCTATCTAAACTTTATACCTAGTCAAACACATTTTTCAATGTCTTAAAGTATTCTCCTTGGGGTTTAAAGATTTTTCAGGTATCTCAATCTTATCTTTTGGAGGTTTGTATGGAACGATTTTAGATGTAAATGCTTTTTTTAATATCTCATTTGCACTATCAACAAAATGGATTTCAATACTGTTTAAAATTTCTTTTTCTTCGATTTCAGCAAGATCTTTCTTATTTTCTTTAGGAATTAAAACTTCCTTGATTCCTCCTCTCACAGCTGCAAGAAGTTTTTCTTTTAGACCACCAATGGGGAGTACTCTTCCTCTAAGCGTTATTTCACCAGTCATCGCGATATTGTTTTTGACTGGAATTCCAGTGAATGCTGAAATGATTGTTGTAAACATCGCAATCCCAGCTGATGGACCATCTTTTGGTGTAGCGCCCTCAGGAACATGAACATGAATATCATGTTTTTCAAAAAGGTTGGGAGAAATTCCAAATTTTGCTGCATTAGAATGAACATAACTTTGAGCTGCCTGAACTGATTCTTTCATTACATCTCCTAGCTTTCCAGTATAAATTGCTTTACCTTTACCTGGCATTATAACCGCTTCAACTTGTAATAATTCTCCTCCAACTTCTGTCCAAGCAAGTCCTGTGCAAACACCAACTAAGGATTTATTTTCAATCTCCCCATATTTAAACTTTTTAACACCTAAAAATTTATCAATGTTGTTTTTTGAAACTGAAATGACTCTTCTTTTTTTCATTACAATAGTCTTTAAAGCTTTTCTTATTATCTTAGATATCTCTCTTTCTAAAGATCTTACCCCGGACTCTCTGGTGAAGTGTCTAATAATACTTTCAATTGCAGAGTCAGCAATTTTTATCTCTTTTCCTTTAATACCGTTTTCGGCTAACTGCTTTGGTAACAAGTATTTTGATGCAATATTCTTTTTTTCATTCTCCGTATAGCCGGATATCCTAATTATTTCCATTCTATCGACGAGGGGTTGAGGAATATTTAAAGTATTTGCTGTGGTAACGAACATTATGTTTGACAAGTCGAAGTCAACTTCAAGATAATGATCATTAAAGTTCTTATTCTGCTCTGGATCAAGTACTTCAAGTAGTGCTGATGCAGGATCGCCGCGCCAATCCGAACCAATTTTATCAATTTCATCTAGAAGAAATAAAGGATTTGAGTGTTTAGATTTTTTTAAGCTTTGTATAATTTTTCCTGGCATTGAACCAATGTATGTTCTTCTATGTCCTCTAATTTCTGATTCATCTCTTATTCCTCCTAGAGACACTTTAATAAATGGTCTTCCCAAAGCCTTTGCCATTGATTTGCCGAGTGAAGTTTTTCCAACCCCCGGTGGTCCTACTAAACATAAAATTGGGCCTTTGGGTTTTTTAACCCTAGATTGAACAGCAAGGTATTCTATAATTCTGTCTTTTACTTTTTTAAGGCCAAAATGATCTTTATCCAGAGTTTTAAGGGCTTTGTTTAGGTTTATATCTGTATCAATGTTAAGGTTCCAAGGTAATGAAATAATCCAATCTAGGTAATTTCGAACTACGGTGGCTTCTGCTGACATAGGACCCATACTTTTTAGCTTTTTGATTTCTGATTTTACTTTGTCTTTGGCTTCATCAGACAAATTGATTTTTTTTAATTTATCCTCAATTTCTGATATTTCATCTTTAGAATCATTAGATTCTCCTAATTCTTTCTGTATGGCTTTCATTTGCTCGTTTAGGTAATATTCTTTTTGAGTCTTATCCATTTGTCTTTTGACGCGACTTCTGATTTTCTTTTCGACTTGGAGAACACCTATTTCGTCATCCATATATTCAATTATTTTATTTAATCTTTCTTTAATAGAGATGGTTTCAAGTAGCTCTTGTTTTTCTGATAGCTTGTTGCCTAAATGAGCGCCCATTGTATCGGCAAGCTTGTTAAGATCAGAAATTTGATTAAGAGTAACTAAAATTTCAGGAGGAACCTTCCTATTAAGTTTGACATAGTTCTCAAATTGATTAATTGCTGTTCTAGACAAAGCGTTGATTTCATTATCGTTAGAATCGTTTACAATATTGATTGGATCTAAATATGCTTCGAGAAAATCCTTATTTTCAGAAAAATGAGAAATTTTTGCTCTTTCAATCCCCTCTACTAAAACTTTGACTGTGCCATCTGGGAGCCTCAGTAACTGAAGTATAGAAGCTAAAGTACCGTGCTTGTAGATATCGTCTGAAAGGGGTTCATCAGTATTTGCATCTTTCTGAGCAACTAAAAAAATTTCTTTTTCAAATTTTTCAGCGAAGTCCAAGGCTTTGATTGATTTTGTTCTACCGACGAAAAGCGGTACGATCATATTGGGAAATACAACAATATCTCTTAATGGAAGTACGCAGAAAGGTTCTTTATAATTGGTCATTAAGCTTTTTTATTTATTATTTTATTGGATTTATCGTATATATACAGAGGTTTAGAATTGTTTTCAATGACCTCTGTATTAACAACAATCTCGTTAACACCTTCAATACCAGGTAATGTATACATGGTGTCTAATAATATATTTTCAAGTATTGACCTCAAACCTCTTGCACCTGTAGTTCTTTCGATTGCTTTTTTTGCAATTAAATTTAAGGCTTCATCCGTAAATTCTAGCTTAACATTCTCAAAAGCAAATAATTTTTGATATTGTTTTATAAGTGCATTTTTGGGTTTAGTTAATATTTCAACCAAGCTTTCTTCATTCAAATCATCTAAAGTTGCGATAACTGGGAGTCTCCCTACAAACTCTGGAATCAAACCGAACTTTAATAGGTCCTCGGTTTCAAGTTTCTTAAGAATATGTCCAATTTCCTTTTCTGATTTGTCTTTTACTTCAGCCTCAAAACCTATGCTTGATTTGTCTCCTCTGTTAGAAATTATTTTGTCTATACCGGCAAAAGCTCCACCACATATAAAGAGTATATTTGTAGTATCAACTTGAAGAAAATCTTGCTGAGGGTGTTTTCTCCCACCCTGAGGTGGAACAGAAGCAACTGTGCCTTCCATAATTTTTAGTAATGCTTGTTGGACACCTTCTCCAGATACATCTCTGGTAATGGAAGGATTATCAGACTTTCTACTTATTTTATCAACTTCGTCAATATAAACAATACCTCTTTGCGCTCTTTCAACATTATAATCTGCTGCTTGTAGAAGCTTTAAAATTATATTTTCAACATCTTCTCCAACGTAACCAGCCTCAGTAAGAGTAGTGGCATCAGCCATAGTAAAAGGTACATCAATAATCCTTGCAAGTGTTTGTGCTACAAGTGTCTTTCCTGATCCTGTAGGACCAACTAAAAGAATATTGGATTTTGAAAGTTCTACGTCAGAATTTATTGATGCATTGTCAATTCTTTTGTAATGATTATGAACTGCAACTGAAAGAATTTTTTTTGCGTCGTCTTGACCAACAACATAATCATTCAGCAAATTGTAGAGTTCTTTAGGTGTCTCAACGTGTCCTGTTTTTGGAGAAGGAACAACTTTATTTTCTTCTCTAATTATATCCATACACAATTCAACACATTCATCGCAAATGAAAACGGTTGGACCTGCAATCAGTTTTCTAACTTCATGCTGACTTTTACCACAGAAACTGCAAAAAAGTGTATTTTTATTATTTTTTGAATCAACCATTAATTATTCTATAATTATAAAATATTTTAAATACTGCAACCTTTATTCCAAAATTAAACTTTTATTTTTTTTTTAAATCTGGTCTCTCTGACACAACTTTATCAACAATTCCAAACTTTTTCGCATCATCCGCATTCATAAAATTGTCTCTATCCATCATTTTTTCGATTGTTCCAAGAGACTGACCAGTGTGAATTTCGTAGATTTTGTTTAAACTTTTCTTTAAGTTTATAATTTCTTTTGCATGAATTTCAATGTCAGATGCTTGTCCTTGAACACCACCAGAGGGTTGATGTGTCATAATTCTTGAATGAGGAAGGCAATATCTCTTTCCTCTAGTACCAGCAGTTAACAGAAGAGAGCCCATACTTGCAGCTTGCCCAATACATAGAGTTGAAACATCAGGTCTAATATATTGCATAGTGTCATATATTGCTAACCCCGATGATACAACTCCACCTGGAGAATTAATATATAGGAAAATATCTTTCTTCGGGTCTTCAGACTCTAAAAAAAGAAATTGTGCGCAAATAACACTTGAAACAGCGTCATTTACTTCGCCTGTAAGAAAAATTATTCTTTCTTTTAACAGTCTGGAAAAAATGTCATATGATCTCTCCCCTCTATTAGTTTGCTCAACAACCATTGGAATTAATGAACTCATTACTTTTTCTCCTTCTTTTTATTTGATATCATTTTTTTCTCGTTTTGTAAGAAGTCAGATTTAAAAAGTTCATCAATTGTACACTCTTTCTCTTTTTTTTGACAACTATTTACGATGTACTTCATAACTTTTTCTTCTAAAGCAATACCCCTGAGATTGTTCATTAGGTTCGGGTTACTTTTATAAAATTCAACGACTTGTTTTTCTTGTCCGGGATATTTACTTGCTTCACCGACAACTGCTTGAGTAAGGTCAGAATCGGTTATCTTTATTTCATTTTTTTCAGCAATAGAATTTATTATTAAACCTAATTTTACCCTTCTATTCGCAAGTTTCTTTATTTCAGATTCTTTTTGATCGTTTTTTTCAGCTTGCGACTTTAAAAAATTAAATTCCTCGTCAATCATTTTTGAAGGTATTTGAAACTCAAAATTTTTAAGCATTTTTTCTGTAGCCTCTCTTCTCATTTTCAATAGAGATAGGTTCTCAAAATCTTTATTCATATTTTCTTCTATTTTTTTCCTTAACTCGTCTAAATTTTTTTCGCCTAACTCCTCAGCTAATTTATTATCAATTTCAATTTTTTTAACTCTTTCCTGAATATCCTTAATTTCAAGAGCAAATTCAGCTTTTTTTCCAGCAATTTTTTTTTCCCTGTAATCATCTGGAAAAACAACTTTTATTGTTTTATGCTCTCCAACATCTAAATCAACCATTTGATCTTCATAACCAGGAATGTATTTATTTGAACCCAAGACAACTGTTTCGTCTTTACCAGAACTTCCATTAAACCCTTTTTTATCTATTTTTCCTTCGTAATCAAATAACACCAGATCACCAATTTTAGTTTTTCTCTTTGTTTTTAAAGGAGTAAATCGTTCATGTTTCTCCGCAATCTCAGATAAGGAGTTGTCAATATCTTTTTTTGAAATCTTGAGTTTAGATTTTTCGACAATAATTTTCTTTAAGTCATAATCAGGAATATCAGGCATTAATTGAAAACTTGCACTAAATTGTAGGTCATTTCCCTCTTCGTATTTTTTTATCTCAACTTTTGGCTGAACTGATGGTTTTAGTTTTTTTTCTTTTACAACATTTGTGAGGGTTTCATTAATAATTTTATCCAGAACCTCAGAAAGAACATTCTGTCCGAATCTTTTTTTTATAATAGTTTTTGGAACCTTTCCTGGTCTAAAACCAGGCAGATTTACTTTATTCATTAAATCAAAATATTTTTTGTCTAATTCAATGTTTATCTTAGAAGAAGGTATTGTTACTAACCACTCGACTGATAACTTATCAGTATTTTTTAATTCCTTAATATCCATAATTTTTTGGTACGGGCGGAGGGACTTGAACCCACACGACATAAGTCACTAGAACCTAAATCTAGCGCGTCTACCAATTCCGCCACGCCCGCTTATAGTTTTTATTAAAAAACAACATTATTTAATGTAAATCAATTATTATTTTTTTAAAGAATTTATAGCAACTGGTATTTCTCTAATGAAATCCTCTACAACAACATTTTTCTTGCTCTTTGAAATTTTACTTTGAATAAACAATGAAGTAGGCAAAGCATCTTCTATTGTCATTTTTTGTGCTAAGAGTCCGGCAATAATTCCACACAAAACATCACCTGATCCAGCAGTTGCTAAATTTTGATTTGCCAAATTATTAATCCATATATTTTCATCTGGAAATGCAATAACAGTGTCATTCCCTTTTAATAAAATGCAATTGTTAATTTGTTGAGATGCTCTTAGACAGTTATTTATTTTTGATAATTTTTTACAATAATTAAAAACCCTTTTAAATTCTCCGGTGTGAGGAGTCAAAATAATATTTTTCTGTTTCAATAAGAATTTTAAAAATTGTTTTTTTTTATTTTCAAATATACTTATCGCATCTGCATCTAAAATTTTAGGTCCATGAAATGAATCTATTATTTCAAGTAATTTTTTTGTTTTAAAACTTTTTCCTAACCCTGGACCTATTACTAAAACATCCTTGTTGATTAAATCAGAATTGTTAAAAATTTTGATGATTGTTCCAGGTTCAGTTTGTGAGTAAAATTTCAAATTCTTTTCTTCGACAGAAATTGTTGAAAGCCCGCATCCAGTTTTTCTTGAAGAGTATGCAACTAGTCTTGAGGCACCAGCCATTTCTCCTCCTATAACCAAAACATGTCCTTTATCGTATTTGTTAATGTTAGAGTTGTGAGAAGGAATATTTTTAATATTTTTTTTTTTGATGAGTTTAATATTTGGTTTAAAATTTGGAACAGGTAACCCTAAATCAAGTAATTCTAATTTCCCTATAAATTCTTTAGCAGGTTGTAAAAAATACCCTGGTTTAAGAAAACCCATTGCCAGCGTTGTTTCAGCTATAATACATGTACCCATTCTTTCACCTGAATCACCACTTAAACCACTTGGAATATCTATTGCAACTATTTGTTTATTTGATTTATTAATTAATTCTATAATTTTTTTGTTATTCCCATGAATTTGTTTGTTTAGTCCTGTTCCGAAAATGCAATCAAAAATTATCTCCGTATTGTTAATTAAATTTTTTAATTTGTTGAAATCTATCTTATGGTTTCTGTCAATTGTGAATATATTAACATCGTATTTATCTGATAATTTTTTATATGATAATTTTCCATCCATTCCATTATTTCCTGGACCGCAAACAAATAAAATTTTTTTTTTTTTATAATTTTTTTTTATAAAAGTGATTATTTTTGTTGTTGCATTGTCAAATAACTTGTTTAATGAATTTTTTTTTATATAAATATTTTCAGATTCTTTGATTTGATTAGTTGTATATAATTTTGGCTGGTTCATATGAATAAAATTTACTTAACTCTGATAATTTTTGTCTTTTCTTTTAAAATAGCATTAGCTTCAGTTAAAGTTAATTCAATTATCAAATTGGATAAAAATGTTCCTGAGGAATGTGGTTTAAGTTTCATATTTGATCATAAGGATAATTTAACTGAAGCGATGGTCTATGTAAAAAAAACAGAAGGAAATAATACATTAACTCAATTTAAAATTATTTCAAAAAATCAAGTTGAGAACGCAAACATTATTACAGCTTCCATTGAGCTAAACAAAATTGTTACTCAAAAAATAAAGTCTGAGCAAAATTTTTTTATGTCTGGAGAAACAAATCAGGATTCAATGTCAATATTCTTTCAGGAAATTTTGATAGGTGGTGCAAATGTTTTAATTGATCAATCTTCTTATGAAATTAAAGGACCTATTGATTCGAAAGTAAGGTTAGAGTATCTTTTTTGTACTGGTGAAATGTTTCTTCCAAATTATGAATCGAATAAAAATGAATAAAATCACCTCTGAACAAATCAAAAATCTTTTTACACTACCCTTAAATGAATTAATTTTTAAAGCAAGAGAAATTCATAAAAAAAACTTTGAAGATGGGGATGTTCAACTAGCATCTTTAATTTCAATTAAAACAGGTAGTTGTCCTGAGGATTGTAAGTATTGTCCTCAATCAGCTCATTACAACGTAAATCTAAAAAAAGAGAATCTTATAGATGTTTCTGAAGTAAAAGAAGCTGCAAAATTAGCTAAGAAAAATGGAGCAAATAGATTTTGCATGGGAGCTGCATGGAAGAAGTTAAGGGACGGAAAAGATATAGATGCTGTAATAGAAATGATAAAGGAAGTCAAATCACTAGATTTAGAGGCGTGCGTGACGTTAGGCTCAATTACGAAAGATCAAGCAGAAAGACTTAAAGACGCAGGACTTGATGCATATAATCATAATATCGATACCTCACCAGATTATTATAAAAAAATTATTACGACACGAACTTTTGACGAAAGGTTAGAAACCATTCAGAATGCTCGTCAAGCAGGAATTAGTGTTTGTTCAGGGGGAATAATTGGAATGGGTGAATCATGGAATGATAGAGCTGAAATGCTGAGAGTATTGGCAAATTTAGAACCTCAACCTGAGAGTGTTCCAATAAATGCATTAGTTCCTGTTGAAGGGACACCTCTACAAAATCAGAAAATAGTTGAACCGGAGGAAATGATAATTATGATTGCAACTGCAAGAATTATCATGCCAAAATCAAGAATAAGGTTATCAGCAGGAAGAAAATATCTATCAAGTGAAACTCAAATGCTTTGTCTTTTGTCTGGAGCAAACTCAATATTTTACGGTGACTCACTTCTCACAACAAAAAATAACGACATGCAGAGGGATAAAGAGTTAATAAAACAATTCAAACAAATAAACAAATCAAATTCAAAGGAACTTATTAATAAATATTTGATAATATTTACCGATAAGATTGCCTCAACAGTAAATTATTAGAAAAAAATCTTATTCAATTTAAATTCTGGTCTAAAACTTGCAAAATCTCCATTGCAGTTAATTTTAGAATAACTATTTACAAATTATGCCAAGAAATTTTAGATCAGTTAACAAAAAAAGTGTCCAACTTGATGTTTTCTATGGTTGGGACGTTGATGTTAAACAATGGTTTATTGACATTAAGATGTCAGGATTTACTGGTGGAAATCTTGTGCAATGGTTTAACTCTGAATCTAACTACAAAAAAGTTTTAAAAAACTTTTTAGTTTAGAACAACTCGCTATAATCTTAATAATGCACTCAATTGGGATTGTTCTTTTTAACCCAGAGATTCCTCCAAATACAGGTAATATCATTCGACTGTGTTCTAATACTGGTTGTAGTCTGCACTTGATAAAGCCAATGGGATTTAATTTAAATGAAAAGTCTCTTAGAAGAGCTGGTATGGATTACGTTAAAGATGTAAAAATATCTATTTATGAAAACATATTTGATTTTTTGAATAAAGACTTATTTCGTAGATATTTCATAGTTACAAAATATGGTAAAGAAGCTTACACAAACATAAAATACTTCAAAAATGATTGTTTTATATTTGGTTCAGAATCTAAGGGTATTCCAAAACCTATTTTAAATGAATTTGAGAATTCAAAAAAAATATCAATTCCAATGATTCAAGGAAGTAGGAGTTTGAATCTTTCAAATTCAGTTTCAATAGTAGTCTATGAAGCATTAAGACAAAATAAATTTCAATTTTTATAGATTAAAAAGTAAATATCTTTTGAAGATGTGTATGAGTAATACTTTTCAATTTTTATAAAGTTACGTCTTAACAAACTGAACATATACTGAACATTAGTATAATAGATATTGTTTCTTATATTTCTGTTTTTTTCAAATTGAAGATTGAAAGCTATTCCCAATCTAGTTTTTTTAAGGCACTCTGAAAGATTGTGAATAACATAACTTTCCCATGATTCAATGTCATCCGTTACAGCATAATTATAAGTACCAGACATAACACAAACGTCACAATAATTTATTGGGGAATTATTTAAATAAAAATTGAAATTAAAGAATTTTTTTTTGCAGTAGTTTATCATCTTTTTGTTAATGTCATAACCTTCATATTCAAACATTATGTTCTTTTCAGTAAAATAATTAAGCAATTCTGCGTAACCGCAACCAACGTCTGCGATCTTAAGTCGAGTATTGAATGAAAATTTTTTTAGTAAAGAAGTTAATACATCAAAACGAATGTATTGTGATTTTTTACTGTTCCAACATACTCCACAAGGTGTGAATCCGTTATACTTTAGTGTTCTGTTGTAAGTATCTTGTAATAAAAAATTATAATATTTGAAAAGTATTTTTTTTTTCATTAAAGTTTGTTAATAAAGTCGTTTAGAATTAGATTACAATAATATATACAACATGGAGTGGGTTTAGTATGAAATTAATTAACTTTGCAATAAAATCAGCTTTTGTTACAGGAGCATTGACTGCTGGAGCCTTCATAACAGGTGCGACAATTGGAATGTTAGTGAATAAAGAAAAAGTTTTTGACAAGTTTAAAAAAATGCAAATAAAAAAAAATAAATCAGCCTCAACAAAATAGCTTGATTTTGAGAAGCTAACGACATACTTATATTAAAAAATGGAGATAAATATGAATAAATTTTTAATAGCATTATCCTTTTGTATTTCAACGCTTCTTTTCTCTAATTACTCTGAAGCTGCACATTGCAGTGGAGGACATAAAGAAATTAAAGAAACAAGCGACGAAACTTCAGAAACTACAAAAGAAACAAAATCAAACTAAATTAAAAGGCAGTGTTATGCTGCCTTTTTTTCAACATGATTCCTTCAAATTATCTATCTGCAAAATCAAAACTAGATGAATTTATAGAGTACGGATTAAAAGACTATTCTAAACGCAGAAACTTTGACAATGGTCCTGAAAACAGAGGTAATGTATCTTGTTTGTCACCTTATATAAAAAGAAGAATCCTTCATGAAAGAGAAGTAATCAAATCTTGTCTAAAAAAATACAATTTTCAATTAATTGAAAAATTTATTCAAGAAGTTTTCTGGAGAACTTACTGGAAAGGTTGGTTGGAAAGTAGACCTGAAGTTTGGAAGGATTATATAGAGAATTTAAATACCTTAAAAAAAGATCTCAATGGATCAAATATTGAGAAAGATTATGAAAAAGCTGTCAACTCTAGAACAGGAATAGAGTGTTTTGATTTTTGGTCAAACGAGTTAACTAAAACCGGATATCTTCATAATCATTCGAGAATGTGGTTTGCGAGTATATGGATCTTCACATTAAATCTTCCCTGGGAACTAGGAGCAGATTTTTTTTATAAAAATCTATTAGACGCAGATGCTGCGTCTAACACATTGTCATGGAGATGGGTATCTGGTCTCCATACAAAAGACAAAGTTTACTTAGCAAGAGAAGAAAATATTGAAAAATTTTCAAAATTTCGCTTTAGAGATAAACAGATCTTAGCAAAAAGATACAACACAAAAGAATACAAATTTTATGAATATAGTGAGTGTTCTTTTTCTAATGAAAAATTTGACAATATTGATTTTTACTTAATAAATCAAAATAACTTAATTTATGATGAGTCTCTTCTAAAAAAATTAGATAAATCAAAGTTTTTATATTTAAATTTACTCCAATATTCAGGAAATAGTAAAATTAAACAAGATTTTGAATCATCTGCGGTTAAAGAATATTTAAATTGGCTTAAAGAAAAGCAAATAGAAGTAAAAATTATAAACAACGAAGATGAATTAAATTCATTTGTTAATGGTTCTGAATTATTAACGGCATATCCGTCTATTGGTTATGAAAAAGACAAATTGAGCGAGCTAAAAACACAAAATAAAATTAATCTTAAATATCTTTATGACTCATATGATTTATTATGTTGGCCACATGCTAAATCAGGTTTCTTTAAGTTTAAAAACAAAATAAGCGATTTTATAAAAGCAATCTAATAATTTTTTTTTAATGAAGATCAGAACAAAAGTTGTTGTGCCAACAATTATGTTATTAATTTTTATAGAAAAAGATATTCTCAAAGAACGTCAAATAAACAAATTCTTTCAAATATCTTTTATATAATGCTAATAAGATGTATTTTTATTAAAGACATTTACGATACTATTAGCAAATAAAATTTAAAGTTTAAAAAAATTTATATTTAAAGATGAAAAATAAAAGATTAATAATATTTGCCTCAATCATGTCATTTTGCACGAGCACTTTTGTTTCTGCTTTCATAGTATTCTTAAAAATAGGTTTTCAAACAGATTTTCTGGCAAAATGGTTTGAGAGATTTTTAATAGCGTGGCCTGTGGTTTTTTTTTGTATAATAATTTTTGTTCCATTAATAAATGCATTTCTTGATAGGTACTTAAAAAATGAAAATTAATTTTTACATTTTAATTAATATTCTAATTATCGTTATAATTTCTTCTAAAACATTACAATCTAAAAACCTTGGTGACTTAACAAAACAAAAACCAATAGAAATGAATGTTCAATTAAATGGTAAAACTGGAAAAATGCACTTTTTTTCACCAAATATACTTATCTTTAAGACTGGAAAACTTTACAAATTAAAAATCATTAATACTAGTAAATCAAAACATTATTTTTCATCATCTAACTTTTCAAAATCAATCTTCACTAGAAAAATTCAAATTAATAAAAATGAAAAAAAAGTTGCCGAAGTGAAAGGTAATATTTCCGAAATTGAAGTTTTTCCCAATAATGAAGTCGAATGGTGGTTTGTTCCAATAAAAACTGGAGAATTTGATGATTTAATATGTTCTGTAAAAGATTTACAAACTAATAAAAAACATTCAGAAATGGGAATGGTTGGAAAAATAATAATTGAGTAAAAATATACAATACATATATAGAATTTAATAAAAATGTATTATAATAACTATCTTGGGGGGTATGTTTAAAGTGGATGAAAATTATTCCATTCAAGCAAAAAATCTTTTAGATAACCTAGTAGATGAGTATAAAAATTTAATAAAAGATATTCATAAAATCGATATTCTTCTCAAACAAATAAAATCAATAAGAGTCGAAGTAAATAGCAGAACAAGATGGATAAGTGAAGTTGCTAATATAACTAAAGAGGTAGCTAACAAAAAAGTTAAAATTTTAATTTATAATGATGATTATCTTTCAGCTATTGAAGATGAAGTTAAGCAGCTAAAGTTAAACTTTGAAATCAGCGGACAATTTATTGAAGTATTTCAGCCTGATTTTTCATATAATGATTTGATGACTTTGGTTGATGAGATTGAAACAAAAAAAAATAAAACTCTTTCAAAATGCAGTAAAGCTAAAATGGATCCAGTTATTAGATCTAAGCATGCCGTCGAAAATGAATTTATTGATCTTGCAATTGCAAGAAAAACTTCAAATAATTGCCAAAAAATGTTCGAGGAAAATGAAGAAATTATAAGAAAGCTAACATTAGAAAAAATAAAAAGTATTCTTGGCCACGAATATTTTAAAAAGTTTGAAAAAGAAGGCTTATTTAATTAAAACAAAACTATACTGACAATAACTACAATTTACATTTTAATTAAACTTAGCAATAATTTTTAATTACTATCTACCTTCAAATTTGTCTGCCATGAATGATTTTCAACACATTATGTCTAAAACTACTCTTATGCTTTAATATAATTTTTCTAAAACTTAAGATAAATATTCATGGTTTATTAATATTAATTTAATTTATTATCATCGTGAAAAATTATTATCATATTCTTGGCCTTTCTTTTGAATCATCTCCAGAGAAACAACTTATCGAGGCAGCATATAAAGCACTAGTTAAACTTTATCATCCAGACGTATACAAAGGAGACAAAAAAAGTTTAAGTCGAAAGATCCTTGAAATTAATGAGTCATATGAAACACTAAGTAATGAAGCAAAAAAAAAAGTTTATGATGAAAAACTAAAAAATTATCACATGAGTAAATCTTTTGATTATTCAGATCAAGAGTTCGAGGACAAAGATATATTTAATAAAAAATATGTTGATGAAGATTGGGACATAGCATTGTTAGTTTATCCAGAACTCGAAATAAAGAAAAAGAAATTATCACAATATAGTCAGAAGCTAAGTTTTCAATTTCAATTCTATTTATTAGAAACAAAAGAATTTTATAAATTTGAAATAATTACAGAAAGATTTATCAATGCATTTCTAGAGAGAAAGTTTGGAACGTCAACAAAGATAAAATTGTTTTCAAAAATACTTATTGAAAATGGATTTAGAAAGAACGCTATCTACTTAAATAAACTCATAAAAGTTTTAGGTTCAAAAAGTGAAGACAGAATAATCAAAACATTTTTCAAACAATTTCCTGATTTACAGGATTATTTATCAGAAGAAATGAAATTTTATAAAAAAATAATAAGAAGTGAAAACAATAATTCTGAAAGTAAAAAAATTCTAATTTTTTTTCTTGTAATTTTATTAATTTTATTCTTTGTAACTATTGTAAATAGTTAATGCATGATTTTGTTTAGATTTTACTTAAAATCATGTATTTTATCCATATTAAGCTAATACTTAATTTTTTAATTGACGGAGATACAAATGGTGAACAATGTGAATGCTGAAAAAAAAAAAAATCAAAAAAAAATATTTGGAATTGAATCTGATATTAACTCAAATAAAAAACTAATCCTAGAATCAAGACTCTTGATTGAGGAAAACAGGGCTATGATTTTAAACAATTATTCAGCGGCTTATGCAGGCAACACAAATTTGGCTATTACTAATACAAATGAAATTTACGAGAATAGAAAATCAATAATTTCAAAAATTAAAGTTGAGGGAGAATTACAAGAGGAATTTGTTGACGTTGAGATAGACAAAGCAAAACTTGACTTCATGAAGCATCAATCAAATGTTAATTCTTCAAATTTAGAAATCAGCAATGAAATGGCAGAAATAAATTCAAAACTAATAGAAATTAACACGAAAATTATGGAAACCAATCAATCGATCTACGAATTTAATAAGTTGCAAATAAAAAGAAATAAGGAACTTCTAGAGAAGAAAATTGATGAGTCAAAAATCACTTACGAGTCAAATGAGTTAGTAAGGAAGCAAAATAAAGAAACTATGCATACGCTTGAAAATAATGAAAAAAACAATAAAGATGCTATGTACAAACTTGTGGAAAAATCAAAAAATAATTCGCACGTGTTGGCTGAAAATAGACTGGAAATTCATAAAAGAAGAGATTCTATTATGTCAAATAACAACACAATTCAAATAAACAGATCAAAAATCTTTTTTAGCTCTTAATAAAATTTATGGATTGAGGTTTGCTTCTACTTCTTTCCTAGCTCCTTCAGACTCAACGTCTGATATGTCAAGTCTTCTCACCCATTTTCTTATTAACGTCATCTCGTTATCGTTAATCTCTGATTCGCTGGATAATATTTTTTCCCAAAGAAATTCAACTAACTCATACTTTTCTCTATAGACTTCAACTTGTTCAACCTTCTTTGTTATTGAATAATTCAATTTTTTTTCAATAACAGCAGTCATTACATTACTTGAAATATTAAATTGATCACTAAATATATTTTTCAATAAAGCAAGGTCATCAGAAGAGATCTTTCCATCAATTCTTGAACACTCAGTTAACATCAAAGAAAGTAAGACTGTTTTTTCAAAAGCTTTTAATTTGTTATATGCAACCTTTCCAGCTTCAATAACACTAATAGCCTTTATAATTTTAGCTCTTTCATTTCCAATTTTTTTTGTATCATTAATACTTTGTTTCTCTAATCCAAATTTTTCGGCACTATTTTCAATAAGATCAATCTCAAAGTCATCTTCCTCTCCAACTGATAAAATCTTTTCCCAGATAAATGTAAACATTTGAATCAAGTCACCTTCTAGAAACTTACTTTTTAATGTTTCTAAAGCGTCGGGATCTTTTTCTTGCTCAAGTAATGAGATTGCATATTCTGAATCAATTTCAAATTTTTTAGTAAGTGTCTGAATCAATTTATCTTTAAAATTAGCATTATCCTGAAGACTACTTCTTGATGAGGATTTTAAAATTGATGCTGCCACGTATTTTCTATCCTCAATTGACAGAGTCCCAAAATAAATTTTATTGGCATCATTAATAAAATGTTCAACTTCAGATATATTTTTATCCAAAGACAAACTGTTTGCTTTTTGTTCGTCGTTAGAATTATTACTTAGGTCAGTAATAATTTTACATGACTCAATTTCTCCAATAGGGCTTATTGTGCGTTTTAGCAAGGCGTCATCTATGTGAGACTCGTCTTTAATCTCAATTATTGCTTCGATCTTAATTTTTTTTACCATTCTTTTTTTATATCCCCTACTCAAGATATCAAAAGGTTAGAAATTATTCTTATTTATTTAATTTTTTGATACAAGAACAATAATTTATTTAGCTCAATCTTCTATAATTCTACTTCCAAATAGTCACAAATAAAAAAATAGCAATTTAATTTATATTATCGCTACATTGTTTAGCTTTTCTGAACACTTGATGTTTCAAACTTTGAAAAACTGCAACTCCGCATTATAAAGATATAAAAGCTAATAGTGAGATGGGATAATACAGAGATAGAGGAAAAAATATTCTTTTAAAACAACCGTTATCAGAATCAATTAAAAAGTATTAGACTAATTTGCACCTTTCATACTTAAAACCTCTTCCATTTTTTCCGACATTTCGGATTTACCTGTTCTACTGTCACCTACTGTAGCAACCGTGATACTTATTTCATCGACTTTTTTTCTAAGTTTTCCCACTTTATCAATTGCTGTTGTTTTTATTAGATTAATCATATCTTTTGCAGCTCTTTCTGGCCCCTCGTGCTCTACTAACTCTCTGTTGTTAAAACCGCATTCAATGAGCCTTTTGTCGGTATTTTTTGCGTAAACGCCAGCCATAAGCATGCTATGCGCTACTCCAATTTTCATTTTTCCAGATTCAACTCTTTGTTTTATAATATCGAAAAACTTCTTCTCGATATCTGAGAATTTTTTTGATAAATCAATATGTTCAGGTAAGTCTACCCAGTTTTCATCTTTCAACAATGGGAATGGGTTTGCCCAATAGCTAATTTCAATTTTTCCTCTATGCGTTTGAGTACTTCCTGCTGCAACCCTTGCTCCTTTTCTAAAATGTTCGAGAGCTTCTTCGACATTCATCTCAACGTCCATGCATGATTTTCCGGGCTCTATTAAATCATAATTATTTAAATAAAGTAATATATCTAACTCTGACCCATTTGAAACTTCAGTATAATCAGTAACTGGAACAATTTGTCGAGCATTAGTTCCAGCGTGTTTATTGTATCCTATTTCTCTGCCTTCCATCTGCATTTTTGTATGTTCGCTAAATCCATCCAAACATGCAAATGCTCCTGTTTCAGTACCAAAGAAATAAGGTACTCCTTCCTTAAAGTCTGATAAATTATTATCTGATTTATTAAATAATGAAGCTCTTCCCATATCATCTGCTTTAATAAAGGAATCTGAAATATAAGGCTCATTAGTTTTGGAATCAAATTTGACTAAATAACGTGTGCAACCGCAATGAAGTGGTAAATGATCGTTTAATATGCATAAAACGTTATGTAATGTTAAAATTGGTTTTTTTCCGTATCCAAAATACTTGCAGTCATCAATGTTTGGTATCAACCCCACCAAAAGGTTATTATCCTTATCGTAATAATACCCCAAATCATCCATCGTAGAATGTGGGCAACCAAAAATGAAGATACCATCTGGTTTTTTATTAACCAGTTTTCTTACCTTTGAAAATGGAAATAGATTTAAAAGACCAGGTTCTAACTCAATGCAACCTCTAGATTTGTGAATGTATGCAATGATGTTCCAACCACCAACCTCGAAAGGAATTGCAACGTAATCTTTTGAATTAAATAAATTATCTTTATAAGGATTTTTATTTAAGGCAAAAAACGGAAATGCCCTTTTGTTTGCATGTGTAGTATAGTGAACACCTGTTCTCATATCAGCATGAGTAGTTAAAGGAACCTTATTTAAATTTGTATAAGATTTGGGTAATTTAATATTATCTCCCGAAATCTCACCACATGTCACATTTGGTTGGCATTCTAGACCTTGACTTCTTCTCACACCAATTCCCATGTCCACTTTAGATAGAAAAATTCTCCTAGTTTCTAAAATAAGATCATTTAATTCACTCGCTCTTTTACTAATTCTATCTTTTATTGATTCAGCACTCTCATTAGAAGATAATATTTCATTATGTAGCTTGATAAGTCTTGTGTAAGACTTTTTTCTAAAGTGATGAAATAATCCTTCTAAAAATCTTATGTACTCTTTGTAAATTGATAGTTTTGCATCAGAAATATTTTCAGATTTAAAGATTTCGATAAATATATCTGAATAGATTTGTTCAACAAAATTTTTCTTATGAAGGATTTCATCTTTTTGTTCGGACTGCTCTCGAGATTTGAGCTCAGATAAAAACTTTTGTTTATAAATATCTAAGTATTTATTAAATGTTTGACTTGTAAGAAGTTCTAATGGGGTCTGACAACCATCTCTGATTTCTAAAATTTCACTCATAAGTCTATTAATTTCAATTTTTTTATATGAAACTTTATCAATAAATTCAAGTAATAATTAATGGGTGGGATAAACTCTTAATAAAAAAATTAAAAATATCTGCTTATTAAATTATCAATTGATTTAAAGTTATTTTCTTCAATTATTAAGTTACACTTATTTATTATTTTAATATCAAAAAAGGTATTTTCGAATTCGGAATTTATATATTTTTCATTTAAATTTGAATCATAACATATTGGGTTTATACCTGATATGTTAGGTTTAGATTTTGTATTAAAAACAATAGGTGATAAATTTTTAATATTATTTGGTACTAATCCGAAAGGAGACAGAAATCCAGTTTGATACAACTTTTCTCCAACAATACTTATTGAACCAGTAATTACCAAAGTATTAAAATTGCCTATTGATTTATTAGTATTCATTTTCAAAGATTGATTATTATTATTGAAAAGAAGATTTTGTTCAAAAGAAGTTGATGTTGCAAAGCATAGACTCTCACATACAAAAAATAAAACTAAAAATTTGAATATAAACCTCATAACAAAATAGTATTAAAGAAAGTTTTATAATCAATCAGAAAATCATTTTTTGTATTATAATTTATTTTTATGAAGAAAGTAATTGTATTTCAACACGTTCATTACGAAGATTTGGAAAAAATCGAAGAATATTTATTAAAAAAAGATTTAGTTATTGAAAAAATTAAACTTTATGAGAATCAAGACATCCCAAAAGATTTATCGCAATTTTCTTTAATGATTTCTCTAGGAGGACCAATGGATACCTGGATGGTAAAACAATTCCCTTGGATCGTAAAAGAAAAAAATGCCATCAAAGAATTTGTAATTAATTTAGAGAAACCTTTTATAGGTATTTGTCTTGGTTGCCAATTGTTAGGAGAAGTTTTAGGTGGGAAAATCCAAAAGTCCAAATTTAGTGAAATCGGATTTTTTAATTTAATTGCAAAAGAAACAATGAATAACGATAGAAATTTAAATTTTTTTCCTAAAAAAGTGCCAGTTTTTCAATGGCATAGTTACGAGGTATGTTCTTTAAGTAACTTAAAAACCGAAAATCTTGCCACTACGAGTTGTACAGAAAATCAATTTTTCAGATACAAAAGTCATGCATACGGATTACAATTTCATTTTGAGATAGATCTTAATACCATTGAAAAATGGCTTAAAGAGAAAACGTTTAGAATAACTTTAGAAAACATATTTGGATCAAATCCAATAAAAAATATAAAAAAAAGATATTTAAATGAAATTAATCAAATGAATCTTCTTTGTGAAAATTTTATTTTAAACTTAATAAAAAATTTAAATATTAATTAGATAATGAATAAAAAACAAAGAGTAGAATTCATAACACAGACTTTAGATTCACTTTACCCAAAAACCCCTGTTCCACTGAACCACAAAAATATTTTTCAATTGTTAATAGCTGTTTTGTTAAGCGCGCAATGTACAGACGAAAGAGTTAATAAAATTACTCCAGAATTATTTAAAAAAGCGAAAAATGCTTTTAGTATGGCAAAATTAAATACCGATTTGATTTATAATATCATCAGACCTTGCGGATTAGCTCCCAAAAAATCAAAGGCTATATCAGAGTTATCAAAGATACTTGTAAAAAATTTTCAAGGAAAAGTTCCAGAAAACATTGACGAATTAGAAAAACTGCCAGGCGTAGGGCACAAAACTGCAAGTGTTGTAATTTCTCAGGGATTTGGGCATCCAGCATTTCCAGTCGACACTCACATACACAGATTAGCACAAAGATGGGGGCTCACAAACGGAAAAAGTGTTAATCAAACAGAAAAAGATCTAAAGAGGCTTTTTCCTAAAAGTAACTGGAACAAACTTCACCTCCAAATAATATTTTATGGAAGAGAACACTGTACGGCTAGAGGTTGCAAAGGTCTTATTTGTGCAATCTGTAAAACGTGTTTTCCAAAAAGAATAAGACCTTTTAAAACTAAAAAATAATTAAATTTTTTTTGAAAGCTTTACAGCAAATGATGATCCTGAATTTACTATCCTTCCCCAAAGAACTTGTAGTGTAGAAAATTTTTTGGCAGAAAATCTTGCCTCGTTTTTATGAGAAACTTCGTCATCTTGTAGTTTTTTTATAAATCTTTTTATATTTGTGTACTTTTTTATTGAACCTAAAGATTTAATTTGCTGCTCGTAATGTTTTTCAACAAAACTTTCAACGTAATATATAGTAGCAAATATAAAGTTTTTGCCAAAAAGAGCTGGTATAAAACCTGTCAAAAACCCTGCAATCTTCCACAAGGGAATTAATTTACTTCTGTATTTTTTTTCAAGGATTTCTTCGATCATTCTTAAATGTTCAGATTCTGTTTTTAGATGACTTTTAGAAAAATCAATGACTTCACTGTCTCGAGAAACCATTAGAATTGCTTTGTATATAAAAACCGCACCCGTTTCACCAGCATGATTTGTTCTAAAAGAGGGTATTAAAAAATCTGGAATAGTTAATTTCATTTTGAAAATTTTCTCTTGTTATTCTCACATTTTTGTTTTTTAAAATTATTATCAACACTTTTTTGCAGAAAAAAGTTATAGAATTGCAAATACTCTTTAAGTTTGATACAAAATCACATTAGAATTTAATTTTTTAAATATTGGAGAATTTATGAAGATATCTGAAAGACCAGAATTTAAGAGTAAAAAACCGCCAATTACATTTTTTGAAAATGATAAGGTTATCGATGCTGTAAAAGCGATGACAAAAGATAATTTTGGGTCTGTTGTTATAACAGATAAGCAAAGCAAAGTAAGGGGAATAGTAACCGAAAGAGACCTTATGAAAAAACTTTTATTCAAATCTATGAATCCCAAAACGACAAAACTCAAAGATATAATGACTTCCCCTGTAAAAGTTGCTGACAAAGACGATGAAATGGTAATATGGTTGAGACAGATGTCAAACGAGAGATTTAGACATGTACCTGTTGTCGATAAATCTGGGAAACTTATAAATATTATGTCTCAAGGTGACTTTGTTTCTTATTCATGGCCAAATTTAATGTATCAGGTAAAAGAAATGACCAAAGAAAACTACTTTAAGGCAAATCAAGTGGTTCTCATTATTTTAAGTCTTCTGGTTTATACTTTAGTAACTACAGTTCTTGCCATTAAATTGGTATAATAAAAAAACACTTACAATTAGTATAGTTATAGTGTTTATTAGAATTGTAAATATTAAGTTTTCTTCAAAAATTGAAGCTGATGCTATGAATGCACTGGCTAAACATGAATTAATCAATGTCTTACCAGGTATTTTGTCTATAGAAGTTGTTCGAATAACAGATCTTCATAGCATAGTAGTAAACAAATTTGATTCCAAGGAATCAGCAGAAAAATCGAAAGAACTAGTAATAAATAAATTGAAATCAAATTCAAATATTAAAGTTGAGATTTTTGAAGGTAATAGATCTTTTATCATTGAAAAGTCATAAAAGAAAATCCAAACTTATTCTTATGAGTAAATTAAACTAACGAACCTTTTAAGGTTTTTATTAAATGATCGCTATTGATATTAAAAATTTAAATAAGTCCTATGAAAATGGATTAAAAGCTTTAAAAAATATTAATCTCTCCGTTAGAAGTGGTGAGATCTTTGCTTTATTGGGTCCAAATGGAGCAGGAAAATCAACATTAATAAATATTATTTGCGGAATTTCAAAAAAAACAAGTGGTAAGGTTACTATATTTGGAAAAGATAATATTCTGGATTACAAATTCACAAGATCTAAAATTGGATTAGTTCCACAAGAAATAGCAACTGACTCATTTGAAAAAGTAATTAACACCCTTAAATTTAGTAGAGGTTTATTTAATAAAGTTCCATCTGATGAATATTTAAGTTTTATACTAAAAAGTTTGAATTTAGTAACAAAGAAAAATAATCAAATTAGAACTCTCTCTGGAGGCATGAAAAGAAGAGTCATGATTGCAAAGGCATTGTCACATGAACCAAAAATTCTTTTTTTAGACGAACCAACTGCAGGAGTGGATGTCAATCTGAGAAAAACTCTATGGAATTTTTTAAATAAACTAAAAAAAAATGGAGTAACCATATTTCTCACAACTCATTATATTGAAGAAGCTGAAAATATTGCAGATAGAATTGGAATAATCAACAATGGAGAAATTTTAATCACTGAAAACAAAAAGAAATTGATTGAGAAACTAGGTGAAAAAAAAATTATTATTACAATAAATAGCTCACACAATAAACTTTCTTACATTACAAAAAAATATCAGCTAAAGAAAAATAAAAATAAACTCAGTTATATTTATAACTCCAAAAAAAATATTGATCTTTCCGCTAGTCTATTATCTGACTTAGTAAAATCTTCAGTTAAAATTGATGACATTGAAATTGAAAAAAGTAACCTTGAAGAGATTTTTTTAAATATGGTAGAAAAATGAATTTAAGAGGAATTTTTGCGATTTACCATTTTGAAATGTCAAGAATGTTTAGAACGGTTTCTCAAAGTATAGCGTCACCAGTTCTTTCAACTGCATTGTATTTTATTGTTTTTGGTTCTGCAATTGGTTCGAAAATTGGAAATATTGATGGAGTAAATTACACATCTTTTCTTGTCCCTGGTCTAATAATGTTAACAATATTAAATCAAAGTGTTTCAAATGCATCATTCGGAATTTACTTTCCAAAATTTAGTGGGACCATTTATGAAATATTATCTGCTCCAATTTCACCAATTGAGATAACATGTGGATATGTTTTAGCTGCAGCGAGCAAGTCAGTACTAGTTGGACTGATTATTTTAATAACCTCGGCCTTTTTTATAGAAATAACAATTTTACATCCGTTTTGGATGCTATTATTTCTTATTCTAATGAGCATAACATTCAGCTTGTTTGGATTTATAATAGGAATATGGGCAAACGACTTTCAAAAAATACAGTTAATTCCTTCATTTATTTTGACACCATTAACTTTTCTTGGTGGAAGTTTTTACTCAATAAGTATGCTACCTGATTTTTGGCAGAAACTTTCTTACGTTAATCCAATTGTGTATTTAATAAGTTCTTTTAGATGGAGTTTTTACGGTAACTCTGATGTAAATGTTGTTGTTTCAATTTCAGCTACTTTTTTTTTTCTAGTTTTGTGTATGGTTTTTGTCTCTTGGATTTTTAAGACTGGCTACAAAATTAAGACATAATAAAATGATTAGAATATAATTTATTAAAAATTTTTTATGTCGTCTTTTATTAAAGATGTTATTAATTATTTTAGAATCATTCTTAATTAGATTGTTGAATTATTTACAAAAACTAGTATATATTAGTATAATCTATGAATGCAATCTTATCAGTCATCAGAAATAATAAAGCAATATTCGTTGCAAATGACGGTCGTTTACTGAAAAAATGCTTGCTTGGTTTTTTGATTCTGTCATTTGCCTTTCAATCAAATAATTTAGGAGATATAGTCAGAAACGTTTTGGTTGAAGCTTACTTACAAGTTTCTGTTTTTGTTGGTTTCACATTGTTCGTATTCATTGGAATTGATTCGTTAACAAAATTCAATGTTGAAAATTTCTTAAATAAAACCAAAACATTTCATGTTCCAATTGCAACAATTCTTGGAGCGCTACCAGGTTGTGGAGGAGCTATAATTGTAGTAACACAATTTATTCAAGGAAGGATCAGCTTTGGTGCACTAGTAGCAGTATTAACTGCAACAATGGGTGATGCAGCTTTTCTTCTTCTGTCAAAGGAGCCATCTACAGGAATTCTTGTTTTCGCAATAACATGTGCAACCGGAATAGTAACAGGGTATTTTGTAGATTTATTTCACAATCATAAATTTCAGGAACTCAAGGAAAGTTTCAAGATAGAATTTGAAAAAATTGGTAATACATTTGTTTCAAGATTTAATATTTTTTGGGTTATTATTTTTGTTCCAGGTTTTTGTGTAGGTCTACTAACCGCCTTTAGAGTCAATTTAGATAACTATTTTCTTTTTTCCAATTTCAATCTTGTAGAATCAATAGGTTCAATTGGTGCAATTATTTCTATCTTTATGTGGACATTAAATCCACTTAGTGATTTCCAATGTTCAACCGAAAAAACAAGAAGTTTTCTTTCTAGAGTTATAGATACGACAAACTTTGTAACTACTTGGGTGGTCTGCGGTTTTCTTTTTTTTGAATTATTAATTTATTTTAGTGATATAGATTTAATGGCATTTTTTAATGTTTGGATAGCTTTTGTTCCATTAATAGCAATTTTATTTGGTTTTATTCCTGGTTGTGGTCCTCAAATAATTGTGACAACCTTTTACTTAAATGGATACATACCATTATCAGCTGAACTTGGCAATGCAATTTCCAATGATGGAGATGCACTTTTTCCAGCTATCGCCTTAGCACCTAAGTCAGCAATTTTAGCAACTTTATATAGTGGTATCCCAGCAGTTATCGTAGCTTATAGCTATATGTTATTGTTTGAAATATGATTAAAAATTAAAATTCACTTTTTCACGTTAGTTTGACAGTTTTTTTTTATTGACATTCAACTTTTATTTTTATTTCTATAATTACAATTTCCATTAATTAAAAAATAAACTCCTAATATAAATAAAAATATCTGTTCACTTGTAAAAAGCTTTTGATTAAAAAACCAATCTTTGTGAGCAAAATAAAAAGCAAAAATCATTATAATTACAATCATCAATGCAGATATTCTGGTTAATAAACTTCCAAAAAATGAATTTATAAATCTAGACAAAATTATTAAAATACCTGCCAAAACTTCTGAAATTGCAACGAATGACGCTAGATGTGGACTAAATCCAAAATATTTTATCAACGCAGCTGGTGGTAAGGGAAACTTATTATAACCGTGTATAATAAATGCAATTCCTAAAAATATTCTTAATAGAAATTCGGAGTATATAAACAGACCTTCAGAAAAAGTATTTATTCCATTATCAATTTTTTTTATTAGATTAATTAATTTTTTAAACATAAAGCAATTAAAATAATTTGTTAGTTATCCATACACTTTGATAGGGCTGAAGAATTATCTCAGAATTAATATTCTTAATTTTTTTGTGTTTAAGTATGTCAAACCAATTATTCGTAGAAATTAAATTAATATCATGCAAGAAGAATTTTTTTCTTGATTTTGTCAAATTACTTACACAAAAAATACTTTGACTTCTGTCTATACTTTGCCTCCATATTCCAAAAAAGAAATCATCTAACTGTAATGTAAACTGAGTTGCGTTAGGATGAAAAGCAGGTTGCTTTTTTCTTAATACAATCAATCTTATCAGTGAAGAATACATTTTGCTATTTATTGAAGATGATTTTTCGAGTTTTTTTGAAAGTATATTGAAGTCCCAATTTTTTCTATTTATGGATCTAACTGATTTAGTTTTTTTAAACTTTGAAATATCATTATTTGAACCCACTAAATTTTGGAAATAAACTGCGGGTATACCTTCCATTGAAAATAAAATTTCGTGAGCTAATATAAATCTTTTAGTCTTAAACTTATCTTTACCGTGATAAGTAAGAGAAAATGCATCTAACAATGTTGTATTAACTTCATAAACATTTTCTTTATTATTGAATGATCTGTAAGAAAGAAATGCACCAGATTTTTGAAGGGTTGTAAAAAGTTTATTTTGTTCATCAACTGGAATAATTCCTTCTAGTGGACGCATTCCAATTCCGTCATGAGTAGATAAAAAATTTAGGTAAGCGTTTCCTGACTGTGCAGGTGGCATACTTCGAGACCATTTCTTTAAATAAAAACTACTTCCTGAAATAATTGCATGAATAAGGAGAGGTGCTAATGAAAAATTATAAATACAATGTGCTTCATTATTATTTCCAAAGTAACTTAGGTTTTCATGGCTTGGTATATTTGTTTCAGTGATAATTATTGAGTTTGGAGAGTAATTTTCTACTATAAGTCTGATTAACCTGATAATACTGTGTGTTTCAGGGAGATTTATGCAATTTGTCCCTTCTTTTTTCCATAAAAATGCAACTGCATCCAATCTTAAAACCGATACACCATTATCTATGTAAAATTTAATAATTTTAAGGAAGTAAATAAGAACTTTTGGATTTTTAAAATTTAAGTCTATTTGGTCATGACTAAAAGTGCACCATACATATCCTTTTTTACCTTCAATTTTTATTTCTTTTAAAAGATTAGATGTCCTTGGTCTTACAACTTTAGTTACACCTTTAAACTTATTTTTACTATAAATAAAATAATCTAGTCCAGGTTCCGCATTTTTGAGAAAGTTAAGGAAAAGTTCATTAATAGAGGAACAATGGTTAATAACCAAATCAGCCATAATCTTAAAATTTTTTGATATTTTTCTAAAATCACTCCAATCACCATTTACTTCATCTATTTTTTTATAATCGATTACTGCAAAACCATCGTCAGAAGATGAAGGAAAAAAAGGAAGAATATGTAAGAAATTAAAAACTTTACAATATTTATTAAGAAAAACATCTAACGTTTTAAAGTTTTTTTTATTTTTTGTTCTTACTGAATCAGCATAAGTAATTAAGAAGCAATCATTTTCATTCCAAAGATCTTTATATATTTTTTTTTTTAAACTATTGGGAAATATTTTTCTTATTTCACTGCATAAAAAATCAATTTGTTTGATATTCTTATCTTTATAAATTGAGCTTAAATGACTTTGAAGTATTTTTTGATCTAATTCTTTCATTAAAAGTAATTAAAGCTCGTTATCTTCCTTGACTGCTTTCTTAAGATTATTTAAAAAACTCGGAATTGCTGTGTCAACTCTACTCCATGTTGGTATATTTGGTGATTCCATCGGCGAATCTAAAAAAATTTTTCCAGCATGCATTATATTTTGAGCAAATAACTCAACTGCTGTTTCTTCTTCATGAACATCAATTTCATAATCATTCATTATAGCGTCTTTTTTATAAATTTGAACAAAATCAAGAGCCTCTCTATAGTATGTAGCTTTTAAAGACCTAAAAATTGACATCGAGAAGGTTTCTCCCTGTGAAGCTAATTTTCTAATGACCGCCTTAATTATATCAATAGACATTTTTGATAATCCTTTTGACATATCACTCAGAGATATATCTTGGTGTTTGTGATCATAATTATCCGCAATATCAACTTGACACAATCTGTTTCCAGCGTAGTTTCTGTACATTTCAGATAAAACACCAATCTCAAGTCCCCAATCAAAAGGAATCCTTATATCTTTTAGAACTCTTCGCCTAAATGAAAATTCACCTGCAAGTGGATACCTAAAAGAATCTATAAAAGAAATATATTCTTTGAAACCAATTGTCTTCTCCAACGCTCTTAATAGAGGTGTTACTAAAAGTCTTGCAACTCTTCCTCTTACTTTGTTGTCTGAAACTCTGGGATAATAGCCTTTACAAAAATCAAAATTAAAACGAGGATTTGCTACTGGATAAACAAGTCTGGCTAATAAATTTTTGTTGTATGTCAAGATATCACAATCATGTAATGCTATAGCTTCTGTATCGCCTAATGAAAGAATATATCCCATGCAATACCAAACATTTCTACCTTTTCCCATTTCTTGAGGGGCTAGATTCTGCTCAGCAAGCTGTTTATTGAGTTTCTTCAAGTTTGGGCCATCATTCCATAATATTTCGTGTCTTTGAGGTAATCTTGAAAAAAAATTTCTTGCAATCTTAAATTCTTTTTGATTTGCTTTGTCTAATCCAATAACTATATTTTGCAAAAACTTAACTTTTGATATTTCATCTATTATTTTTGGTAAAGCTTTACCTTCTAGCTCAGTAAAAAGAGAAGGAAGTATCAAGGTAATAGGTCTAAATTTAGAATAATTTATTAGTTCTTTTTCTAATTCATTATAGGGCCTGTTAGAAAAATTGTGTAATGTAGCTACTATACCGTTTTGATAAAAATCAGAAATTTTTACTCTCCATTCTAATTACAAATTCCAAAGATTCTCTCCACCCATCAGGTGCTTCAGTTTTACTAAAATAAATATTATCTTTTTTTTTCAAAGAAATTTTATTTGCTTTTCTTTTAACAATACAACTATAATCAGTAGATTCAAGCATACAAACATCATTTTCACTATCTCCTAATGAAACAGTCAAAAATCTATCATTTGAAATTGACTTTATTGTTTTTATAAAATTTTTTACAGCTTTCGCTTTATTGTAGTTATCGGAAATATGTAAAAATCTTCCACCTTTTAAAATTTTAAGACCTTTATTAATTTTCATTACATCAGATTTGAAATTTAACAATTTTTCATTTGTATCTTTCCAAAAAATTGGATTTGTAAATAATCTATTCTTACTATTTTTTGCTTCTCTTAATTTAAGTTTTGTTAGTTCACAAAGACTTTCATTGCTTAATTCACTATAAAAACAAAACTTATATTTTTTTTTTAAATCTGAAAAAATGTTGATTAAATCCTCGGATTTAAGATTAGACATTTTGTAACAATAATGATTATTATGTATAAAAAAATTTTCCCGTATATTTCTAGTATGCTTTAAATAGCCAGGTGGGAAGAAAATACAAGCTCCATTTTCAGCAATAAAAGGATAGTTAATATTTAGTTTATTCTGTATATCTAAGATTTCTTCAAATGTTTTACTGGTTACAAATATCAAATCAAACTCTAAATCAAGATTATTAATATAATTTTTTAGTGATCCATAAGAATATGTATTATGATTTAAAAAGGTTCCATCAAGATCTGAGAAAATTAAAAACTTCACTTTTATTTTTTATAAATCAAAGCTGAAAATCATAGTTGAGTTTGGCATTATTTTAATAATAAATAAAATAAGACAATTTTAAAATCTCTTTTGTTTTTTTTATTTTAAATAAAATTACTAGAAATAATAAACTATTGATATATTGAATATAAATTATAAATTTTTTCTAAATTTATTAGCCTTTTCTTCGTAAAATATTCTAATACATATCAAAATAGAATTAAAAAACGTAAAGAAAATCAATGCATGTAAGTCGTCAAAAAATAAACAAACTAATATTATTTCTAAAATTACAACAACATAATTCGGGTGTTTAAAATATTTAAAAAGGAATGTCTTAACTAAGGGTTTGTTTATAACTATGATTCTTGTTGTCCAAAAAAAACCCAAATCAAGAATTATTTTATATCTCAGTAACTGTAAAATTAGAAAGGCATAAAGATATTCAATATTTACCTCTGTTTCATTCATTGATTTTATAAGAAAAAAAAATATAAAGATGACATGAAAAAAAACAATATACTTGTAATGATTTTTGTAATATTCAACACCCCCTTCTTTTAATAGTTTTGAAGTGTTTCTTCTACTTAATAAAAGTTCAAATAATCTGCATAAAATAATGTAAAATATTAAGATGGTATCAATCATTAGAACAAATTTTTAAGCCAGTCATACCTGCGGTAAAACCTGGTCCAAGAGCAGACATTAAAAAGATTCCATTACTTTTTTTCTTTATCATTTCTTTTAAAACAAGCAAAACTGATACCGACGAAACATTACCATATTCTGATAAAATTTTTTGAGAAACTTCAATAGTTGGATCATTATTAAAAATTTTTTTGTAGGCATCTATAATTTTCATACCGCCTGAATGAAGCACATAACCGTCTAAGTCCTTTAATGGAAATTCATTGACAACTTGTGGAAGTTTTTTAGTTATAAATTCAGGAATGATTTTATCAAAAATAACTGACAGTCCGTCATCCTCTACTCCCCAGCCCATTAAATTTAAAGAATCTTTCCAAGTGTGCTCCATTGAATTTAATATTTTACAATTTTCTCCTTCTGAAACTATATAAGAGATTGATCCATCACCAAACAATGAAGAACTGACAATATTTTCTTTACTAAATATTTGAGGTCTAAAGGTTAAACTACATAGTTCAACATTACATACCAAAACTGGTTTTTTAATATTTTTATAAATTTCAACTGCTCTATTTAGTCCTAAAACACCTCCAGAGCAACCATAACCAAAAAAGGGTAATCTTAAAACTTGATTGTTGAAATTGAATAAATTAAATATCTCAGCATCAATTGTAGGAGTAGATATACCTGTACTATTTATCAACACTATACCCCCTATATCTTCTGGTCTTGTGTTCGACTTCTCAAAAGTTTGAAAAATTGATTTTTTTAATAAAAGTATAGCATTCTTTTTAAATAAAAAATTTCTTTCAGACCAATTATGCTCATTCATGTACCAGTTTAAATCGTTCGTTAGATACCTAACTTTAACCCCAGAGTTGTCATAAACCTTTTCCATTTTTTTAAAATTGGTTTTAGATGCAAAAATTTTTCTACCCAAAGCTTTAACATCTTCCTGAAAAACTTTGTACTTTGGAAATACAGAGCTCAAACCTTTTATACTTGCCATAATAATTAATTGGTATTTAAAACGATTTATAAAAGGCAAAACTTTAGATAAAAGTTACTAATAGAATAAAATTATGACTTTTTGATTTTTTTTATTAAATTATAGTATTAAATATGAAAAAAATCAGAAATATAAAAGTTACTAATATATCGCAACTTTCGCCCAATATGAAAAGAATAACATTTCACAGTACGGATTTTATTGATTTTCCAGAAAATGAAGATGGTGGATATGTTAAACTTTTATTTAAACAAGAATCATCAGGTAATACCTTTTTTAGACCATATACAATCAGAAGTTTTAGGAAAAATAAGTTAGAACTTGATATTGATTTTTCTAATCATATTGGAAATCAAGGCTACGCCACAAAATGGGCGTCACATGCTAAGATCGGCGACGAAATATTAATATCAGGACCAGGTTTAAAAAAATCAATAAATGATAATTCTGATTGGTTTTTTTTTGTAGGAGATATGACTGCCTTGCCAGCGATAGCTTGTTATCTTGAAAGAATCCCAAAAAGTGCAAAAGGCTTTGTAGTTTTAGAAATAATATCAAAAGACGATAGAATCAAACTTGTAAAACCAAAAAATATCAAAATTAAATGGGTAGTGAAATCAAAAAAGAATCCCTCTGTTTTAGAGAATACAGTAAAAAAAATTAATTGGTTAAATGGAAAGCCTTATGTATGGGTAGCTTGTGAATTTAATAAAATGAAAAGTTTAAGAAATTTTTTTCAAAAAAATAAAAAAATCAGTAAGAATGAAATGTATATTTCTAGCTACTGGAAATTAGGATTGGATCAGGAAGAACATAAGTTAGTAAAAAAAGAAGATTCAGTAAAATGGGATAACAACTAATTTAAAAGGCATTAGTTAAAATTTTAATAAAGAATTTCAAGTTTTTACCTCCTCATGCTCGCATGCTTCGAAACAATATTTTTAGAAATTTTTATAGCTTCAGGTTTTTTTCTAATAGACCAAATCATTTCTTTAGCAAGTTTAGTTCTCTGATTGTTGTCAACAATTGGTTTATGGTAATGTTTCCCCAACTTAAAATTATATTCCTTTTCCTCTAAAAAGTTTATTTTCCACGGTTCATGAATTAGGTGATCCGGTAACATTCTTATCTCTGGCACCCACTTTCTAATAAAGTCTCCATTGGGATCCTGGTCATATGATTGTTTAATCACATTATATATCCGGATTGTGTTAATTCCGGTTGTACCAGACTGCATTTGAATCTGAGGATAATGAATACCTGGTTCATAATCGGTAAAATTATTAGCTAAGAATTTGGAAGTGATTCTCCAATCTAACCACAACTGATATGATGCGAATGAAGTAATCATAGCCCTCATTCTAAAATTTAACCAACCCTTGGCCTTTAAAAATCTCAAACAGGCATCTAAAAAAGGGAAACCTGTTGCACCCGCTTTCCAACTCTTATAAAAAGAATTATTGAAGTTTTCATATCTAAGATTATTGTAAAGTGGATGTAAATTTTCAAATTCAATTTTAGGTTCATCATATAGTTTTTGAATAAAATGACAGTGCCATGCTAATCTTTTTTTAAAAGAATAAATGGATTTTTTATCTAAACTGTTTTCATTATTATTGTTTTCAATTTTACTTATTATTGATTTTATAGAAATTGTTCCAAAAGTAATATGAGGACTAAGTCTTGAACATGAATACTCTGCTGTTATGGGACTTGACATTTTTTGAGGGTAATCTTTATGTCTCCTATTTAAAAAGGTATTTAAACAATCTAGTGCTTTGTCTTCACCTCCTGTTTGAACAGATGGTAAACTAGGAATAAAGTTTAATTCCATTGTGTCGTCTTTAAGAAAATTATTATTATCAATATTTGATGTTTTTGGACCTGTTATAAATCTGTGCCAATCTTGAGACCATTTTCCTCGAATTCTGTTTTTAAGTTGAATTCCAAATTGATTTTTTTGATACCAGTTTATACCTTTTTGATTCAGCAACGAATCAACATCTTTGTCTAGTTGTGTGAAATAACTCCCTTTAAATATTCTATTTGAATAAATATTGTTTATTTTAAACTTTCCAATGAGGTGATTTAAAATTTCAATAGTTTTTCCCTCATAAAGATTGAGTTTGGTGTTATATTTTTTTTTTAGATTATAATTCAGGTTTTGTAAAGAATCTTGCAAGAAACTAAGATGAAAATCACTTGTAGTTTTAAGTTTTAAAAAATCCACATCAAGGATGAAAATTGGGAGGCAGACCTGGCTGTTCAGTGCAGAAAATAATGCTTCATTATCCTCAATTCTAAGATCATATCTAAACCACATTAATGAATTTTTCATTTAATAGATTTTTTAATTATAAACCTAAAATTCAATGTATTTATTATTTTCTAACGTTTAGAGAAGGAAATCTAAATAAATTTAAATAAGAATAATTATTGTTGAAGCTGCTCATGACTATTCTTATCATCAATTTTTTTTTGAATATTATTTTTAACGACTTGCTGAATATTAAGTCTATATCAACTAAAAAAATACCCATTTATTATTTTTGACGACGTTATCTCAAAAAAAAAAGAAACTAAACTTGTTGGTATTTCTAGTTTTAAAAAAAAGCTATTTATTTTAGGCCGCACTTTTGAAGATTTTTATTAATATATTTTTGACCTTTTTCTTTTATTTTCAAGTTATGTTCATCTAATTTGGATTGGATATCATTTTCTGAAAAAAAGTTGACCTCATACTTTTCAAGAAAACTTTTTTGAAGTTTTTTAAGTTTTTCATATTTAATCATTTCACCAGCAATTTTACTTTTTTCACTAGCCAACTTTAGCAGAGATATGCAACCAAGATCTTTTTCTTCCTGTGATTTTGCTTTAAGAGTAACTTCGGCTTTTGATATATCAAAAATTAATAATATGGGTAATATTAATAATATTTGCTTCATATTTGATATTTAAGCATTGTAGAGATAAAAGCAATTAAAATTTATCTATCAACAAAAATCAAGTTTTTTGACAGGTGGTTGGGCTTATTTGCCTTTAACAACCGCAAAGACAAAGCAAATAACTCTTGCTTTACCAAATGAATAGTTATAATCTTAAATAATCGTTCAACCATTATGGTCGGAAGTAGGTTTGAAACCGAAGGAACGCATCCCTCTGTCTCTTTCCACGCCGATAACAATTGAAAGAGAATGTACAACGAAGTTTACAAAAACTCAAAAGTAAGAAAGTTTTATAATCAAATATATGATTGGGCCAAATCTTTACCCGAAAATGTTATTGTAAAAAAAAAAAATGAAGCTGAAAATCTCTTTAAAAAGATAGGTATTACATTTTCTGTATATAATAACTTTGATTCTACTGAGCGCTTAATTCCATTTGATATGTTTCCAAGAATAATCTCTTCAATAGAATGGAAAAAAATTAAAAAAGGGGTTATTCAAAGAGCATTAGCCGTTAATGCTTTTCTAAATGATATCTATAATTCTGGTGAAATTATAAAAGCTAACTTAATACCAAAGAATTTAATTTATAAAAACCCTGCATATGAAATAAAAATGATTGGTTTTAAAGTTCCTAATAGAATTTACAGTCCTATTATTGGATCTGACATTGTGAGAATTAACGAAAAAACTTTTAAAGTTCTAGAGGATAATTGTCGAACTCCGTCTGGAGTTTCATATATGATTGAAAATAGAGAAATAATGATGAGAATGTTTCCAGAATTATTTGAAAAATTAAAAATCGAAACTGTAGAAAATTATCCAAATTATTTATTAGACGTACTGAAAAGTCTAGCTCCAAAAAAATGTAATAAAGAACCTAAAGTTGTAATACTCACCCCTGGTTCTTTAAATAGTGCATATTATGAGCATAGTTTTTTAGCTGACCTTATGGGAGTTGAATTAGTTCAAGGGAGTGATCTTTTCGTTGACGAATCTGTAACCTATATGAAAACAACTCGGGGACCAGAAAAAGTTGATATAATTTATAGAAGAATTGATGATAAATTTATTGATCCAATCACTTTTGATAGTTCCTCACTTATTGGAATTCCTGGCTTATTTGATTCATATAAGTCTGGTAATGTAAATATTTGTTCCGCTCCAGGTTCGGGAATTGCTGACGATAAAGCTATTTATTCTTATATACCTGAAATAATTAAATTTTATCTAGGAGAAGAGCCAATATTAGAAAATGTAAAAACTTGGCGATGCTGTGAAGAAGATGCAAAAAAATACGTTCTAAACAATTTAAGTAAATTAGTTGTTAAAGAAGTCCATGGCTCTGGAGGTTATGGTTTATTAATTGGAAGTAAATCGTCAAAAAAAGAAATTGAAATTTTTCGACAAAAAATCCTTTTAAATCCAGCTAACTATATAGCCCAACCCATACTTGAATTATCCTCTGTACCAATCTTTGATAAAAAAAAATTGTCTCCAAGACACGTTGATCTTAGACCATTTTGTTTAGTTGGGGCAAATAAAACAAAATTAGTTGATGGCGGATTAACAAGAGTTGCTTTAAATCAGGGTTCATTGGTGGTTAATTCGTCACAAGGTGGAGGAGTTAAAGATACATGGATACTTAATGAATAATTAATATGCTAAGTAGAACTGCAGAAAATTTATTTTGGTCAGCAAGATATATAGAACGAGCCGATTCTTTGGCTAGACTTTTAGAGGTTGGATACAGAATTTCTTTGATTCCAAATACTGAAAGAGGCTATACAAATGAATGGGAATCTATTCTAGAAACTTCAGGAATTAAAAATGAATATTTAAAAAAATATAAAACTATTTCTAAAGAAAATATCATTTTTTTTCTTCTTTTTGATACAGAAAACTCTTCATCGGTTAAAAACTGTATAAAAACAGCTAGGGAAAATATAAGAATGGTAAGAACTGCTGTTACTTTAGAGGTTTGGAATGCAATTAATTCCTCTTATCATGAATTAGATAAAAATTTAAAAGATACAAAAAATATCTTAAAAGAATTGCCTGAAATTATTGAATGGATAAAAAAACAAGTAAATTTAATTAGAGGCACAATACTTAACACTCAACTAATTAATGATGGTTATGATTTTTTAATATTAGGAACTTATTTTGAGAGAGCAGATTTTACTGCAAGAATTATCAATGTTAAATATTTTATTTTACTACCAAGTATAAACTATGTTGGTGGTGATATTGACAATTTTCAATGGAGTTTGATGTTAAGATCAATTTCATCATTCAGAGCATTTAAATGGGCGTATGGAGGACAAGAAATTACGTACACTAAAATTATAGATTTTTTAATTCTAAATATGACTTGCCCAAGATCTTTAATTTTTTCAATAGAAAAAATTAATCACCATTTAGGAAGGTTATCAAAATTTTATAAACAAACCTCTACTTCAAATAAAAAAATGACACTTATGTATAAAAAGATAAAAAATTTAAATGCTCATAAAATTACAGAAATTGGGTTACATGAATTTTTAAAATCCTTTATTGAAGAAATAAATTTTGTATATAAAAAATTTGAACAAAAATACTTTTTCGGTTCAGAAACATGAAAATTAAAATCACTCACTCTACAACTTATAAATATAATTCAACAGTCCCAAGGCTAATTCAATGCTTAAAACTTTATCCATCAGTATGCGACAATCAAGAAATTATAGAATGGAAAACGTTTTCAAATAACGGAAAAATACTAGAATCGCATACTGACGCCTTAGGACATAGAATACAAAATATTTTTATTAAGAATTTTCATGGACAACTTAAAATTACTTCCAGAGGGATATTAAAGACAAAAGATTTATCAGGTCTAGTAAAAGGGTTGAGAGAAAAAGTAAATCCGCTGTGTTTTCTCAGAGATACAGACTTGACAAGGCCATGTAAAAACATTGAGAAAATTTCGGAAAATGCAAAAAAAAATAATAAAAACCAAATAGAATTTGCTCATAAGCTTAATTTAATAGTCTCAAACTCTATTAATTACACAAGCGGATCAACTTCGACTTCTACAAGTTCAAAGGAAGCTTTGAGGCAAAAAAAAGGTGTATGTCAGGATTTTGCCCACATTCTTATAAGTGCGGCTAGGTTTAATCAACTACCTGCAAGATATGTTAATGGTTTTTTACTTGAAGAAACAGTTTCAGGTGTGAATACTACTCATGCATGGGTCGAAATTTTTATAAATAATTTAGGTTGGGTAGCATTTGATCCATCTCATAAAAAATGTATTGATGATAAATACATAAGAATAAGTACTGGCTTTGATTTTGAAGATGCTTCAATTATAAAAGGTGTTAAAAATAATTATAATGGAGAAGAATTTCTAGACACGAAAGTAAATATAGAAAGTTGTCAGTAAATTTTATCTTCTTACTTAAATTAATGCAGTGTCTGAGGAGATTTAAACCCTTGACCTTCATTATCTTTAGCTATCTTGCAATCAACTAGAATCTATAACTTATTGATCCCATTAATCCAAATACGTGCTGACCATCTGCATCATTAGCAGACTCGAGTGTGTCTAAATTATTTGTGTTAAAATCAGTGGTATCTCTTTCGAGTGAACCTTTATATCTATAATTTGCATCTAGCCCTATTGCGAGATTATTGCTAAATGTATGATAAACCCCTGTGTTTAATTCTCCAGAAAAAACTGTTGAATCTTTAGAAAATTTAATTGTTTCACTATTTCTACTCCCGGAAACTAATTCAAAGACTGTCAGGTCAAGGCCATTGATGGTTGCAAATCCTAGCCCACCTCCAAAATACAAAGAAAAATTATCAAATGAAAAGTTTCTATTGGCTCCGAACATAAAATTGACTTCTTCGTAATCAGAAAATGAAGCTTCAAATAAATTTGCACCGGCGGTAAAAGTTTGTGCGCTTCCGTTAAATGTTACAGTTGCGTTAACAGTAGCTGATGCAGCAACAAAAGTTTCTGAATCTGCATCTACTGTGTTTATTTTGAAATATAAATTAGTATCATCAGTTATATAATACCCAATTTCACCACCCCAAGAGATAGGACGTTCGAATGCATCACCAAAAGAGACATCAGGAACATCAACTGTACCTGTAGCTGCGGCTGTAACAATTGTGCCATCGGCAAAATTAAGAGTTGTTGCAGCAGTTTGTGAATACGTTGATGCATTAACAGCATCACCAGACAAAGCGAATTCTGTACCAACTTGTGGTTTAATATAAAAATTTCCACTAGTAAAAGAATAGTCTTGAGAAAAAGAACTTATTGGTATAAAAACCATGCAAGCTGAGATTATTTTATTTAAATTTTTCATAATAATTCCAAGAAGGGTAAATATTATAACAAATCAGTCATAAAGTCTACAAAAAAAATTACTCAATCATCTTCTATTTAACTATAACATAAGGACTTTGTAAAGGCGTTAAGTCTAGTTTATGATTTAAAATTAGGTGAAATTCCAAAAAAAAATTCTTTAGAAATTTTTAAGCGAGTAGTTCATCTTGAAAACGAATATCAAAATTATAAAACATTTTCTGTTATTTTAAGGCAATAAAAAAATAAATGGGGTGGCTGAGGGGATTTGAACCCCCGACATCCGGTACCACAAACCGACGCTCTAACCAACTGAGCTACAGCCACCAAACATGGTCTAAGTTAATAATCTTTTAAAATTTTTACAACTTTAATTTCAGTTAATTTTTTTAAAAAAAGTAAATTTTAATAGTTTATGAATTCCGAGTCTAAAGCATCATTAACAAATTCTCCTGCAGCATCAAAGGCCTCCATTGGATCTCCATGTGGGTTTTTATCAATAAATGTTTTGTAACCATTTATTGCTGCATCAGCTAATAAATCGCAAATATCTAGAGGACAACCAGAATCCATCATTACATTTTTTGCTGCATCAATTGCTTTAGAAAATGCTTGAGTTTGTTTTGAACCTTTATCAAGTTCAGTTCTAAAAATTTCTAATGCAACCTCTCCAGCATGTTCTGCCAAATCTTCAATAGATTTGGAAACATCTTCCCCAATTGGTTGTATATTTTCTACCATGCAGAATCCTTATGATGGTATTAATAAATACTAATATTTACTACTTAACTCCAATTCTAACTTTAAAATTTAGTATTACAAATTGTTTTAGTAAAATAGGATTTTACGCTCTAGATCTAATCTAGATTGCATAAATTCAATAATCTATATATATTCTGGTAATGGATGGACTAAATAAATCTATGTATGATATTGGAAGTGATAGCGCGTTTGCTATTCTTGCAAGAAGTCAAGAGTTAGAAAAAAGAGGGAAACATGTTATTAATCTTGGCATTGGTCAACCAGATTTTCCTACGCCACAAAATGTTGTAGAGGCAGCCATTAAGGCTTTAAAAGACGGGCATCACGGTTACACAGCATCCAATGGAATTAAAGAGTTAAGAACAGCAGTAGCAGATGATTTTTATAAGAGAAATAATGTAGAGATTAACCCGGGCAATATACTAATAACACCAGGAGGTAAATCTATTATTTTTTATACCCTCTTAATGTTTGGTGAACCCGGTGCAGAAATCATTACCCCAGACCCTGGTTTTATAGCATACAAATCTATGATAGATTACACTGGTGCTAAAGCCGTTTCACTTCCACACAGAATGGAAAACAATTTTTCGTTTGACGCGGACGAACTCATTTCATTAATTAATGATAAAACAAAACTTATTATCTTAAATTCCCCTGCCAACCCTACAGGTGGTGTAGTTCCTGAAGTTGAATTAATGAAATTAGCAGAGGGTCTTCTAAATTTTCCAAAAGTTTATGTACTCTCAGACGAGATTTACAGTAGAATTTTGTTTGATAACCACAAACATATTTCACCTTTAAAATTTAAAGAAATTAGGGATAGAGTTATTGTACTTGATGGATGGTCAAAAACATATTCAATGACAGGTTGGAGACTTGGTTATGGAATTTATCCAAGAGAAATATTTGGATTTGCTGAAAAATTAGCAATAAATTCTCATTCTTGTGTAAATGCAGCATCACAGTTTGCAGGTATTGAAGCGTTAAAAGGAGATCAAAAACCTGTTGATGATATGATAATAGAATTTAACAAAAGAAAAAACTTTTTAGTTAGCGAATTAAACAAAATTGAAAATATTCAGTGCAAACAACCAGGAGGTGCATTTTATGTGTTTCCAAAAATAGAAAAAGAAAACATGAATTCAGCTGAAATTTCTAAGTATTTGCTTGAAAAAAAATTCATAGCAACTGTTCCAGGCTCTTCATTTGGAAAAAATGGTGAGGGTTTTTTAAGAGTTTCTTATGCTAGTGCTCAAGAAAACTTAGAAAAATTCATTATTTGCCTTAAAGATTTTATGAATGAGTAGAAATTAAACTTTTTTATGATTAAAGTTTAAGCAGTTCTTATTTGTCTACTATTAAACGTCAAGGAATTGTTGGGGATTTTAATCTTGGCATAATTCTTGCTTATTCCTAAAGTATGAAAAAAATTGAAGCTATAATCAAACCTTTTAAGTTAGATGAAGTTAAAGATGAACTCAATAAAATTGGTGTATTGGGTCTTACTGTTTCAGAAGTAAAAGGCTACGGAAGACAGAAGGGACACACCGAATTGTACCGAGGTGCGGAGTACGCCATTGATTTTTTACCTAAAATTAAAGTTGAGATAGTAATATCTGATGAACTTACAGATGACGTAATAGACGTAATCAAAGAAAAGGCTCAAACTGGAAGGATTGGAGATGGCAAAATTTTCATTTCAAGCATTGAAGAAACGGTTCGAATTAGAACCGGTGAAACAGGAAAAAAAGCTATATAAACAAACTTACATAAATAACCCATTGGAGGAAATATGAGCGACATATCAAAAGTAATGAAAATGATTAAAGATAAAGAGGTCAAATTTGTTGATCTCAGATTCACTGATACAAAAGGAAAATGGCAACATACCGCACAAACAGTTGAAACTATCGATGAAGATACTTTCAAAGATGGTATAATGTTCGACGGATCTTCTATTGCAGGTTGGAAAAGCATTGACAAAGCTGACATGATTTTAAAGCCAGATCCATCAACGGCAGTGATGGACCCCTTTACAGCTCAGCCACAACTTGTCCTTTTTTGTGATGTAATTGAACCAGACGATGGAAAACCCTATGAATTAGACCCAAGAAGTACCGGTAAAAAAGCAGAAGAATATTTAAAAGAATCTGGTATTGGCGATACTGCCTTTTTTGGTCCAGAAGCTGAATTTTTTATCTTCGACGATGTAAAATGGGCAACTAATCAGGAGTATACTTTTTACAGTATTGATTCAGAAGAAGGGGCATATAATACTGGAACAGATATGGAAGGTGGAAATATGGGACATAGACCAAAAGACAAAGGTGGATATTTTCCTGTTCCTCCTGTAGATTCTGCTACAGATATCAGGGCAGAAATGGTGTCCACAATGTCAGAAATGGGTTTAGAGATGGAAAAACATCATCATGAAGTTGCACCTTCTCAACATGAATTAGGAATGAAGTTCGGACCATTAATTAAAAGTGCTGACGATCTACAAAAATATAAATATTGTGTTCATATGGTTGCGCAAGCCTATGGCAAAACAGCCACATTCATGCCCAAACCTGTATACAATGATAATGGTTCAGGTATGCATGTCCACCAATCGGTTTGGAAAGGAAATAAATCAGTATTTGCAGGAAATGGATATAATGGATTGTCCGATGAATGTCTTTACTATATTGGTGGAATAATTAAGCATGCTAAGGCTATAAATGCATTTTCTAATGCTACAACTAACAGTTACAAAAGACTTATACCAGGTTTCGAAGCGCCGGTGCTATTGGCTTATTCATTTAGAAATAGATCAGCTGCTTGCAGAGTTCCTTATGTAAGTAGTCCAAAAGCAGCAAGATTTGAAGTTAGATTTGGTGATGCATCTGGTAACCCTTATTTTACATTTGCCTCAATGTTAATGGCCGGTATAGACGGAATTAAAAATAAAATACATCCTGGTGATGCAATGGATAAGGATCTTTACGCATTGTCTGAGGAAGAACTTAAAGGTGTTCCAACAGTATGTGGGAGCCTTCGGGAAGCTCTTGACGCTCTGGATAAAGATAGAGATTTCTTAAAAGCTGGAAACGTTTTTACTGATAATTTAATTGATTCATATATTGCTTTGAAAATGGATGAAGTTTTACAATTTGAACATACACCTCATCCAGTTGAATTTAAAATGTATTATTCAGTTTAGATTACCTGACAAATCTTGATAAAATTTTGAAATGTTTGTTTTTTGAATCTCTTAAAAGTTCAAACAACATCATTTCAAAAGTTATAACTTGAATTCCGTTGCTAATCATTCTCTTTATAGCGAACTCTTTATCGTAGGTTTTTCTAGATCCAACGGCTTCAAAAATCACAAAAACTTCTTGCCCTTTTTTTTTTAAATCTATAGCAGTTTGTAAAACACAAATATGTGTTTCAATCCCAATTAAGATTACTTGTTTGGTTTTAAAAAATTGAACAACATTGTTGGTTTTCGAACTATTAGGAAAACATGAAAAAGAAGTTTTTTCAAATTTATAAGCTTTACAAGATAATAATTTCTCTAGTACTTTATCAATTGTAAAACCAAGTCCTTTTGGATACTGTTCAGAAAAAAATATAGGAACATTAAGAGTGTAAAAAACTTCTATGCAATCTAAAATTGAACTTTCTAAGCGTTCTGCTTCTGAAATTTTAGGGAAAAGTTTTGTTTGAACATCTATAAGTAGGAGTGAAGAATTCGAACAATCAATCAACATTATTCATATAGAGCAGTCTCAATTTCATTAACTAAACCTTCGGATGTTGGACTGGTCATTGATGAAAACCAATTAATGATCTTACCGTCTTTTCCAATGAGATATTTATGAAAATTCCATCTAGGCTGTCCAATAACTGAGACATTAGATTGGATCCATTTGTAAACAGGATGTGCATTTTCCCCACGTATTGGTTGGATTGAGGACATTGGAAATTCTACACCAAATCTTATCTCACAAAATTCTTTTACGTCGCTGTCTTTAGATAATTCTTGATTAAAATCGTTTGTTGGTACTCCTAACACTACTAGACCATCGTCTTTATATCTTTCATAAATTTTTTGTAGTCCTGAATATTGAGGCGTAAACCCACACTTGGATGCTGTGTTTACTAGCAAAACAACTTTACTTTTATAATCGGAAAGGTTTATTGTCTCACCAGAAATAGATTCAATTTTAAAGTCGTGAAAGACCTTTTCAGAGGCATCAACATTAGACATAAATAAAATAAGAAAAAAAAAACTTAATAATTTCATAATATTAATGTAATAATAAATATTGAAAATAAAAGAAAAATTTTTATTATTAAATATGCTACATAAAAAAATCCTTCTAAACATACTTTTAGTTTTCTTTCTATCATCATGTATGGGAGAAAGCCTAGTTCCTGTCAAAGGGCCTGAAGGAAATCCTGACCTAGAATTAAATTTTTCTCAGTTTGATGATATTCCTATTCCTGTAAATTCAAAACTACAAAGAGAAGAATCTATAATTATATCAAGAAAAATTGGATGGTCAGGTAGACTTGTTTTTGAAACAACTGAAGATCAGATAGAGGTTTTCGACTTTTTTAGGAACGAATTACCAAAATTTGGATGGAAAAAAATATCTGAAATCAGCTCTGAAAGTAGTTTGCTCAATTATCAAAACAGTCAAAGATTTGCTTCTATTCAAATTTTTGAAAAAACCTTTATTGGATCAAAAGTTAAAATAACAGTAACAGAGGTCGAATAATCTAAAAAAAATTTAGTATGCATCTTTAAAAATAATATAGTTTAAATGTTTCAATTATTGAATACGGTAAATATTTACAACATTTTAATTTGATCCAACCAACTCAACTTTATATCAAGAGTTACTTCGTTACTATAGAAATATTCTGTTTTTGCCATTCCAATGATGGCACAAATAACTGATTCAGGACAATTTATTGATTTTAATCTCTCTATTAATGAATATTTAAATGAAATAGAAGTTTTACCATTTGACAAAATTTTTAACTTATTATTTAATTTTTTTTCAAACTTTAACTTTGATAGTTCAAGGATATTAGAATAATCCTTAAATAAAGAACCACTGTTATTAATTTTATAAATTTTCTGAATTTTATTTAATGAAATGCCAACCAAAGGAATGGTTCTTTTTTTATATAGATTCTTAATTTGCCTTATAGAGTTGGATCTAATTACAAAATATGGATTATATTTATTTAGGTCAACATCCTCTGACTCCAAACCGATAATTTCAGAATATGAGCACCCTGTTTCAAACATTATGCCTGTAATACAACTTGTAAAAGAATTCTCTTTTTCACAAAATTCTTTTATTCTAATTAATTCTTCTTCCGAGAATTTTTGATGATTAGTTTTGACAATAATATTGGGCCATTTAAGGCCTGCAAATGGATTTTTTTTATCTATAAAGTATTTTTGGTAAGTTACTGAAAAGAAGTTTTGCAAATTGGACTGATTTCTTTTACCAGTAGAAATTTTATCTATTTTAATGAAATAATTTTTAAAAGAGTTAGCGTCATTTATATCATATGAATCTATTGGTTTGTCGCCGCAAATTTCGATCATTAGTGAAAGTGATTTTTTTATTGAATATAGCTTTTTCTTATCATTGAAAACATTAATGGCTCCAAGATATTCGTCGATAAGCAAACTTAGAGACATTTCCTCAGTTGAACTATTATCTAAAAGAATTCTTTCAATAGAAAAGTTTTTAACATTGCTAATCTTTTTATTTTTAAGAAGATTTATAAAGTCTTTTTTACTAAAAAATAATCTATTAACTAAATCATCAAAATCGTCAATAAAACTAAGTGTATATTTTTGTGAATCAAATTCATGATTGTTGAATAAGTTTGTAAAATATTTATTCAAACGGCTTTCAGCAATTTTAAACATTTTTTTATGTTCCAACGCTTGAAGTTTTGCTCTCTTAATTGCTGTTGGCATTTTATTAGTTTTTAATGCGATTTTAAGTGTTTTTTTTCCTAATAAATTTGAAAGTTTTACGGGGATAGCTCTTTGATACCAATACTGATTTCCATGTTTATATATATATTTCATATTTTAATTTCGCTGGTGCGGTCGAGAAGACTCGAACTTCCACAGGCAATTAAGCCTACAACGACCTCAACGTTGCGCGTCTACCAGTTCCGCCACGACCGCATTAGTTTATTCAAATTCCAAAATTATTTGATCAACTTCAAGACTATCTCCTTCAGAACAATTTATTTTTTTTATCTTTGTTTTTTTTTCTGATTTAATGATATTTTCCATTTTCATAGCTTCTATAACAGCTAATGGTTGATTTTCTTCTATTTCTTGATTTTCTTTCACGAGAATTGATACCAATAGTCCTGGCATAGGAGCCATTAAATATTTGGAATTATCTTCTTCCTTTCTTGGTATCATAAAATTATTTAATTCAGAATGTCTATTTGAAAAGACAAGAATATCGTGTATTCCACCTTTGTGGTTAATTGTAAATTTAGGACCATTTCTTTTTATACTGAAGTACAACAAATTATTATCAATTATTGCAGAAAATAATGGATAACCTATGCTCCAATTACTTTTAAGATTAAGATATTTTTTGTCTACGTAGATATCATAACTTTTATTAAAATTATTAAATGAGATTGCAACATTAGATTTATTTTCTTTATCAATTACATACCAATTATTATCAACTGTTTTGTTAAAACCTTTCAATTGATTTGAAATAGATGCCGCTCTTAAAAGATATTTATAATTTATAAAAGTTGCAACTGCGTATAATTTTGTTTTGTCTTTAACATCTGTCAAATATGCATCAAATCCATCAGCATAATTATCTGCGATAAATGATGTGGAATAATCGCCATTTATAAATTCTGGCTTTTGAATAATATTCGATAAAAAGTCTCTGTTAGTTTTAACTCCCTCGATAAAGTATTTATCTAAAGCATTGACCATTTCCAAAATCGTTTCTTTTCTATTATCTGAATGAGCGCATAACTTAGATATCATTGGATCATAGTACATACTAATTTCTGATCCTTCAACAACACCGGAGTCAACCCTTATATTTTTTCCAGATGGTTCAATATATCTTGTTAACCTTCCAATAGAAGGAAGAAAGTTTTTTGAAGAGTCCTCAGCATAAATTCTACACTCCAAAGCTGAACCTTTAAATTTAATTTGATCCTGAGTCATTAAAAGTTTTTCTCCAGATGCAATTCGAATCATCTGTTCAACCAAATCAACTCCAGTTATTAGCTCAGTTACTGGGTGCTCTACTTGCAGTCTAGTATTCATCTCAAGAAAATAGAAGTTTTTATCTTTATCAACAACAAACTCCACAGTCCCAGCAGAGTAATAACCAACTGCCTTAGCTAATTGAATAGCTTCATTAACCATTCTCTCTCTTAAATCCTTTGTTACAAATACACTTGGTGCTTCTTCAATAACCTTTTGATGTCTTCGTTGAATTGTACATTCCCTCTCACCAAGATGAATAAAATTCCCAAACTGATCTCCAAGAACCTGAATTTCTATATGTTTAGGGAATTCAATAAATTTTTCTATGAATACTCTTTCATCACCAAAACTTGACTTGGCTTCATTTATGGCGGAATTGAAATTATCTTCTAGCTCTTTTTCATTAAATGCAACTCTCATCCCTTTCCCTCCGCCTCCTGCTGATGCCTTAACCATCAACGGATACCCTATTGTTTTTGCCTCTTTAATTGCACTTTTAATATCTGGAACAACTTCAAGGCCACCAGGTACAACAGAAACACCAGCTGCCTTTGCAATTTTTTTCGATCTAATCTTATCTCCCATAGACGAAATAGCTTCACTTGGTGGGCCAATGAAAGTCTTACCAATTTTGTTTACTTCGTCTCTAAAGTTGACATTTTCTGACAAAAAACCGTATCCAGGGTGTACAGCTTCAGCGTTAGACTTTTTCATCGCGTCAATAATTTTATCAATTCTAAGATAACTATCAATGGAGGTGTCTCCTCCTATACTTACATATTCGTCTGACATACTCACGTGAGGCGCATTTATATCTGGGTCAGAGCAAATAGATACGGTTTTTATCCCCATCTTATGCGCAGTTTTAATTATTCTGCATGCAATTTCGCCCCTATTGGCAATTAAAATTTTTTTCAACATGTTAAAGAGGGATATTGTCGTGTTTTTTCCACGGATTATGGAGTTTTTTATTCTTAAGCATTTCAAGTGATCTACATATTCTTTTTCTAGTTGTATTAGGCATAATGACATCGTCAATGAACCCCCTACTTCCAGCAATAAAAGGATTCGCAAGTTTTTCTCTATACTCATTTGTTTTCTTTTCAATTTTTTCCTTATCCCCCAACTCTCCTCTGAAAATAATCTCAACTGCTCCTTTTGGACCCATGACAGCTATTTCAGCCTGAGGCCATGCATAATTAACGTCACCCCTTAAATGTTTTGAGCTCATTACATCATAAGCACCTCCATAAGCTTTCCTTGTAATGATTGTTATTTTTGGAACTGTAGCTTCAGCAAATGCAAACAAAAGTTTTGCCCCGTGTTTAATGATACCGTTATATTCTTGAGAGGTTCCGGGCAGAAACCCCGGCACATCAACAAAGGTTATTATCGGTATGTTGAAACAGTCACAAAATCTTACAAATCTGGCTGCTTTTCGAGCAGAATTATTGTCAAGGCAACCAGCAAGTACCATTGGTTGATTCGCTACAATTCCAATTGGAGCTCCTGACATCCTTGCAAATCCAGTTATGATGTTTGCAGCATAATCAGGTTGTGTCTCAAAGAAATCTCTATCATCTACTACCTTTGTTATCAACTCTTTCATGTCGTATGGTTTATTTGGGTTTTCTGGAATCAAGGTATCAAGTGATTGTTCCAATCTATCTACTGGATCTTCGGATCTTCTTGTGGGGGGCAATTCTTTGTTAGAAGATGGCAAGAAACCCATGAACCGTCTTAGTTGAAATAATGCTTCAACATCATTATCAAAAGCTAAATCAGCAACGCCTGACTTTTTCGTATGAGTGGAAGCACCCCCAAGTTCTTCATGACTAACTTCCTCATGAGTTACTGTTTTAAGTACGTCGGGACCTGTTACGAACATATAAGATGTATCTTTTACCATAAAAATAAAGTCGGTCATGGCAGGACTATAAACAGCGCCTCCAGCACAAGGTCCCATTATAACAGAGATTTGAGGAATTACACCTGATGACAGCACGTTCCTTTGAAACACTTCAGCATAACCAGCCAACGAAGCAACTCCTTCTTGAATCCTTGCTCCTCCAGAATCGTTAAGTCCGATTACTGGTGCGCCAACTTGTAAAGCCTTATCCATAATCTTTGAGATTTTTTCTGCGTGTGATTCAGACAATGATCCACCAAAAACAGTGAAATCCTGGCTGAAAACAAATGTAAGTCTTCCATTTATAGTTCCATAACCAGTGACCACGCCATCTCCAGGAATTTTTTGTTTTTCCATATCAAACTCTGAACATCTATGCTCGACGAACATGTCCCACTCCTCAAATGTTCCTTCGTCTAATAAAATTTCTATTCTTTCCCTTGATGTCAACTTACCTTTTTTATGTTGACTATCCTGTCTGTTCTTTCCACCACCAAGAATGGCTTGATTTCGCTTTGAATCTAGTTTTTTTAAGATATTTCTCATATTTGCTAGTATAAATTATATTGATATTTATAAACTAATTAACTTATATTTTTAAAAAAAATTGAAATATTTTTTATTCTTTTAATAAAATCTTCATTCATTAATAATTGTTCTTCCACAGTACCCCATCTTTTTTGCTGATAATTATACTCTATGTTTGTTAATTTATATAGAGTCTTATAATTGATTTTTTTATTTACAAAAAAATAACTTAAAATCACGGATTTAGTTAGTGATGATAGCTTAAAAAGTGTTGTTAATTTAAAAATATCCAATTTATCCAAATATGATTTAAACAACAAATGTTTTAGGTTGCCTGAATGTACAATTGAAAAAATTTTTTCAAATTTACAATCAAATAAATCTTCAAATTTACAAATAAATGGATCAAATTCCTTTTCCATTATTTTAACTAGTTCGGTCTCATCAAAAGATCTAAACAACAAAAGATCAAAATTGAGTAATTCTATTATTTTTTTTTTAATTTGTTCAATCTCATCTTTACTTAGATTACAGGAAAAAAGTGTTAGATTAAGTAATGTATTTGGATCCTTAAATTTAGATTGTTGGAGAAACTCTTTGATTATTAATTCAGCATGTTTTTTTCTTTTAACGAATAGTATATTTCCGTTTTCAGTTTTTAAATTTTGATTGTTCTCTAGAAATCTATAATTATTATTAACTTTTATAATTTTAATCATTTTTGATCAATTTAAAGTTCTCTGAATTGGTAAATTCTAAGTCAAACTTACTTAAGTCATTTTCAAATCTATTTTTAGTGATGGTAGCCATGAAAAAATTTGGTAATGGGGCAACAATTTTTTTTATACTTTTATCTTGCTCTTGAAACTTAAGTGAATATGCATGCAAATGTAGATCATTTGCATTAGAAATAAATTCTGAATTGTCTAAAGATTTAAATTTTGTTTCTCCATAAATGTGATTTCTAAGAGAGTTAAAATGATCTCTTATTTGATGTTTCCTTCCAGTAATAGGTTTTATGACTAAAAATGAAAGTTCATTATTTTGATCTAAAACCTTATACAAAGTTAATGATGATAAACTTTTTTCCTTTCCAATTTTGAAATCTATTCTGCCTTCCTTATGTTTTAATTTTCCATGCACTATAGCCAGATAAACTTTTTCGATCTTTCTTTTTTTAAATAATTCCCCATAGTATCTTGAGGAATTTAATGATCTAGCAATCATTAAAAGTCCTGAAGTTTGCTTATCAATTCTGTGGACTAATTTTGGTCTTTCTTGTAAATTAAATTTCAATGAATCAAGCATTATATCAACATTTAATTTAATATTAGTTCCACCTTGGACGGCTAAACCTGCTGGCTTATTTAATAATATTTTATATTTGTCTTTGTAAACAACAAGATTTTTTATAAATTCTGCAAATTTTGTGTTATATTTGTCTTTTCTATCAGTACTTGGTTCTTCTTGAATGATTCTTGTAAAATTGATTTTATCTCCAATCCTTAAAACAGTACTATTTTTGGCTCTTTTACCATTTACCCTAACTACCCCTTTTCTTAATAATTTACATAGAGTTGGATATGTTACGAACGAGATGTTTTTTTTTAACCAATAATCAACTCTGTGACTGTTATAATCATCGGAAACTGTCCATGATTTAATTTTTTTTTTGATAACCATAATTGGTTGTAAAAATCAATTACTTGTCTTTTTTAATAGAATTTTTATCTATTGCTTCATCTTTGGTTTGATCTTTGCCTTTTTTTAAAGATGGGATATCTTGCGTTTTTGGCTCAACGGAAGAAACTTTGTCCTCAGGGGTTGGTTTTTCAATCTCTTTTTTGCTATTTTTTTCTCTTAATTTGTCCTCAAGACCTTTAACATTTACATTTCTTTCAACTAATTCAATTATTGCTTTTGGTGCAGAATCTCCATACCTAAATCCAGATTTTAAAATCCTTACATATCCGCCATTTCTCTTTTGATACCTTTTACCTAGAACACTAAAAACTTTTTCTACAAGCTTTTTATCACCAAGAAATGAATATACTTTTCTTTTTGCAGCCAAAGTATTTGTTTTTCCAATAGTAAGAATTTTTTCTACAAAAGGTCTTAAATCTTTTGCTTTAGGAAGTGTAGTTTCTATTTGCTCGTGAGTAATGAGTGATTTGCTGAGGTTTTTCAGCAAAGAGAGTCTATGACTTGTTTTTCGATTTAGCTTTCTTCCAGAAATATTGTGTCTCATAGTCTTTCCTATAAATTAGTAAGGGTCATCAAGCTTTCTTCGAATCTCTTCTATATTTTCTGGCGGCCAACCCTCAATTTTCATTCCAAGTTCTAAATTCATTGTTGAAAGTATCTCCTTAATTTCATTAAGAGATTTTCTTCCAAAGTTAGGAGTTCTCAACATTTCAGATTCAGTCTTTTGAACTAAGTCTCCAATATAGATTATTTCATCATTTTTAAGACAGTTTGCCGATCTAACGGACAACTCTAGCTCCTCTACTTTGCGAAGAAGATTTACATTAAGAGATGGCTCTTCAGATACTGGCGCTGCAACTTCATCGTCAGGTTCTTCAAAATTAATAAATAACTTTAGTTGTTCATCTATTATTCGTGCTGCATAAGCAACAGAATCTTCGGGAACAACAGATCCGTTGGTTTCAATATTCATTATTAATTTGTCATAGTCAGTAACTTGACCTACTCTTGAGTTTTCTACTCTAAATGAAACTCTTCTAACTGGCGAAAAAAAGGAATCAATAAATATAGTACCTAAAGGAGCTTCGTTTTTTTGCTTCAAAGCCGGAACGTATCCCTTACCCTCTTCCACATTAAGAGTTATACTCACTTTTGCTTTCGAATCTAAAGTTAACAGATGAAGATCTTTGTTTAAAACTTCAACATGAGCTCCGCAATCAATATCTCCGGCTGTAATTATTTTTGGACCACTTGCTTTTATATATATTTTTGTTGATTCAACATCATTTAGTTTTAAAGCAAGTTGTTTAATGTTTAATATAATGTCAGTTACATCTTCTATTACTCCAGGAATAGCTGAAAACTCGTGAGTTACACCTTCCACTTGAATCGAAGTGACTGCTGCTCCACGAATTGAGGAAAGAAGAACCCTTCTTAACATATTACCTAGTGTTTGTCCGTAACCACTTTCAAGCGGTTCTGCAACGAGTTCAGCGCATTTAGCGTTGTCCTGATTCTTGATAAATTCTATTTTTTTTGGTTTAATTAGTTCTTTCCAGTTTTTATTTATCACGTATTACTTCCCTTTTTAAAATTAATTCTATACTCTTCTTTTTTTTGAAGGTCGACAGCCATTGTGTGGAATTGGAGTTATATCTTTTATAACGGTTATATTTAATCCAGTTGATCCCAGGGCTCTAATTGCTGACTCTCTTCCATTTCCAGGTCCTTTTATTACAACTTCCACATGTTTCATACCATGTTCCATTGCTTTTTTTCCTGCTTCTTCGGCTGCAAGCTGTGCAGCAAAAGGAGTTGATTTTCGTGAACCTTTAAATCCTTTATTACCTGATGATGACCAAGAGATGGTATTACCAGTTGTATCAGTAATTGTAATTATAGTGTTATTAAAAGTAGAGTTAATATGAGCAATGCCGGATGGAATGTTTTTTTTTGTTTTCTTTTTGGATTTTGTAGTTTTGGTAACCATTTCAATTATACTGCTTTCTTCTTCCCAGCAATAGGGATAGCTTTACCTTTTCTAGTTCGAGCGTTAGTATGCGTTCTTTGACCTCTGACAGGAAGTTTTTTTCTATGTCTTAATCCCCTGTAACAACCAAGATCTGTTAATCGTTTTATTCTAACTGAAACTTCTCTTCTTAAATCACCTTCTACTAAAAAATTCTTATCAATAAATTCTCTTATCTTGATGATCTCATCTTCATTAAGGCTGTTTACTCTTTTACTTCCATCTATCTTCACTTTTTCACAAATATCCTTTGAATACTTTGGTCCTATACCATAAATATAAGTCAAAGCTATTATCAATCTTTTATTTGTAGGGACGTTAACTCCTGCAATTCTTGCCACTTAATTCCTCTTATAAATCCAAATCTGGATTATATTTTTTTTTTATTTTAAGTCAACACACTAACAAATAATCTTTGTTATTTTTGCGTAAACTTCATTAACCTTCTGCATACCATCAATTTTACTAATTATACCTTTTTCTTTATAATACTCTACAATAGGTAATGTAGATGTCTTAAAGACTTCTATTCTATTTAAAAGAGTCTCAGAGTTATCATCTTTCCTCTGTTCTTTCCCTTTAGTTTCACTTATTCTGTTGTTAATTCTTTCTTCAAGAATTTTAAAATCAATTTGAAAAAATATTGCATGATCAAGTTTTACCGATACGTTTTCTAATGACGAATCTAAGGCTTCAGCCTGCTTAAGGTTTCTGGGAAAACCATCAAAAACAATACTTTTATTTTTATGTTCTTCAACCTTATTTACAATAATGTCTATCACTATATCATCTGGAACCAATTCACCAGATTCCATTATATGTTTTACTTTCTTACCCAGATCTGAATTACTATTAGATGTTTCTGATCTTAGAAGATCGCCCGTAGATAACTGGACAAAATTATTTTTTTCAACTAATAGTTTAGATTGAGTACCTTTGCCGCATCCTGGAGGGCCCAATAAAACTATTTTTGTCATCTTCCTCGTCTAAGGTTTGATTTTTTAATTAATCCTTCATATTGATGAGCCAATAAATAAGACTGAATTTGATTTACAGTGTCCATTGTTACACTCACAACAATTAATAAGCTCGTTCCACCAAAATAAAATGGAACTTTATATTTGGATATTAACAACTCTGGTAGTAAACAAATTAGTGACAGATATATTGCACCCAGAACCGTTAGCCTAGTAAGTATATAATCAAGATAATTAGCAGTATTTTCACCCGGTCGTATCCCAGGAACAAAACCTCCATACTTTTTTAAATTATCAGCTGTATCTTTTGGATTGAAAACAATTGCTGTGTAGAAAAAAGCAAAAAACATTATCATTGAAATATATACAGTCAGGTATACAGGATGACCTCGACTCAAAAATAAACTAATTGTGTTAAGCCACTCTGGTCCTCCACCCGCATTAAAGCTTACAAATGTAATTGGCAACAACAAAAGTGAACTCGCAAAAATTGGTGGGATAACACCAGCAGTATTAATTTTTAATGGTAAGTGAGACGACTCTGCAATTTTATTTCCCGCACCGGGTTGTCTTTTAGGATATTGAATAGTTATTCTTCTTTGAGCTCTTTCTATGAATACCATAAATGCAATTACTGAAACTGACATTACAAGAAGGAAAACTATAAAGAGTGTTGACAAAGCCCCAGTTCTTCCTAATTCAAAAGTAGAGCTCAAGGCTAATGGTAATTGAGCTACAATACCAGTAAAAATAATTAAAGAAATACCGTTACCAATTCCTCTTTGTGTTATTTGCTCACCTAGCCAAACCAAAAACAAAGTGCCTGAAACTAATGTAACTACAGTAACAAACCTAAAAAACATTCCCGGATCCATTACAGCCTGCATACCTTGACTACTTGACATGTTTTCTACTCCCACTGCTACACCATATCCTTGAACTGTTGCCAAAAAAACTGTTCCGTATCTGGCATATTGATTAATTTTTTTTCGTCCAATTTCACCCTCTTTTTTTAATTGTTCTAATGTAGGTGAAATTACCGTGAGCAATTGCATAATTATACTAGCGGAGATATAAGGCATAATATTTAGGGCAAAGACTGTCATTCTCCCTAGTGCACCGCCAGCAAACATGTCAAACATCCCCAAAATACCTCCAACATTTCGCTCGAAAACTTTCTCAAGTGCAACCGGATCAATGCCAGGTATTGGTATATAAGATCCAAATCTATATACAATAAGAGCTAAGAGCGTAAATAAGATTCTTTTTTTTAAATCATCTGCCTTTGTGATTGATCCAAAGTTTATTCTAGATGCGAGTTGTTCTGAAACTGATGCCATGGTTATTTACTTTTTTTTATGGTTTTAGTTGTTTTTGTAGTTTTTGTAGTTTTTGTTGTTGTTGTTTTTTTTGGAGTACTGTTTTGACTTTTCATTTCTTTTTTTAAGTTGAGATTTGTTTTGTCTGAAGTTTGTTTTATTTTTTTTTGATCATTTTTGGTTTCAGTTTTTTTGGACTCAATTTCCTTTTTTTCGTTAACTTTTTTAGATTTTTTATCCTCTTCTTTATTATTTACTTTTTTTAATTTTTTAAATTTTACAATATTTAATGACCCACCAATTCGTTCAAACTCTTTCCTTACAGATTCAGATGCAGAATGTGATTCAAGATTAACAGCCTTATTTAATTTTTGACCTAATAGAATCTTTATAAAAACATTTTTTTTTGATTTTGAATGAACAGTCAGATCGTTAATAGAAAGTTTAGAATTTTCTTTAATAATTTTCTTCTCAAGTAAATTATTAATAAGATCTGTTTTAAGAACTATTTTATTAATTTTTTTTCTAGATTTAAAACCATGCTTTGGCATTCTCATGTGTAAAGGCATTTGACCTCCTTCAAAACCATTTATTGATACACCAGTCCTTGATTTTTGACCTTTCATCCCTCTTCCAGCAGTTTTACCTTTGCCTGAGCCTATTCCTCTTCCAACTCTTTTTCTTTTTTTTAATTTAGAATCTATTTTTATTTCATTTAATTTCATGGTTATTTTACCTCATCAACTTTTATCAAGTGTTTTACTTTATTTATCATTCCTTGAATTGCAGGGTTACTTTCGAGCGTTCTTTCTCTATTAATTTTATTCAGACCTAAACTAATAAGAGTTTCTCTTTGTTTATTATTTCTCCCTATTGGACTTTTCAATTGTTTTATCTTAATTTTTGGCACCTTCAACTCCACCCAGAGAAACCTTTCTCCTTTTGGTTATTTCATTAATTTTCAGTCCCCTTCTTGTAGCAATAATTTTTGGTGAGGAAGCAACTTTTAAAGCTTCAAAAGTAGCTCTAACCATATTATGAGGGTTCGAAGTTCCGACTGACTTAGCTACAATATCCTGTATTCCAAGAGCCTCAAAAACGGCTCTCATCGGTCCACCTGCTATAACACCTGTTCCTGAAGGAGCGCTCCTTAGATAAACCTTTCCTGAATCAAATCTTCCTCTGATATCATGATGTAACGTTCTACCTTGTCTTAAAGGAACTCTAATCATTCTTGTTTTTGCCTCATCTGTGGCTTTTTTTATTGCCTCAGGAACCTCTTTCGCCTTTCCCTTTCCATGTCCAACCATACCATTTCCGTCTCCTACAACAACTAATGCAGCAAAACTGAATCTTCTTCCTCCTTTAACTACCTTCGCGACTCTGTTGATGCTTACAAGTTTTTCTATATATTCTGGTTGTTCATTGACTTTGCTGTTAAGTTCTGAATTATTAAACTTCGCATCGGTTTGTTTGTTTTCTAAATTATTTACTTTTTTGGTTTTATTTGTAGGTCCTGTTAAAGTTTTACCCCCCTTGTTACTAACGTTTTTAACACTGGGTTTAGGTTCGACCTGATTTTCTTCATTAGTTTTAGTGTTATTCTGATTTATTTTTGTTTTTTCTTGATCAGACTGACTTAATGTTTTTTCACCATCGAGTAGTTTTGGATCTTTGTTATTACTATCATCTGCACCTTTTTTAGATTCAGCAGGCGAAGTACCCTTTTTTTCATCATTTATTGCAGTCTCTAATTTATTTGGCTTAGCTCCATCAGTTAAATCTAATTTTTTTTCATTAGATGAATCTTGTTTTTTGCTAGCTTGATTTAATTCGTTCTTATCTTCACTCATATTTAATTCCTAAAACTTTATTCCTTTTGATCTAATTCCCATTGCCAATTCTTTAATT
>CACCYL010000008.1 GCA_902550225.1 uncultured Alphaproteobacteria bacterium | reverse complement strand
CAAAAAAGATCCAGATTTAGTAAATAATTTTTATAACGAGAGAAAATCTCAATTAGAAAGTCCACAAATAAAACCTAATGAAGCCCACCTTTCGCTTGTTGAATTCGAAAGGAAATGCTCGGGAGAGTTTTTAATTGTAACTCAAAATATTGACAATCTCCACGAAAGAGCCGGTTCAAAAAAAATTCTTCATATGCATGGCTCACTCGAAAGTGCTTATTGCATGTACTGTAATGAAGAAGTGAAATTAAACTTCAATTTATCAACAAGTTATCAATGTAAAAACTGTTTGAATAAAGGTATGGTTAGAGTTGATGTTGTATGGTTTGGAGAACAACCAAAATATTTAAAAGAAATATATAACTTTTTAGAGAAAACAGATGTCTTTATCTCTATTGGAACTTCAAACAATGTTTATCCTGCTGCTGGTTTTATCGATTTTTTAAATCAACTTAATAAGAAGATATTAATGTATGAGTTCAATCTTGAGAAAACGGTCAAAACATCACAGTTTGATCAAACATATTTTGGGCCTGCAACACAAACTATACCAAACTTTGTAAAAAATTTAACTAAAGATTCGTGAGTGGCAGGGGCGGAGAGATTCGAACTCACGACCTACGGTTTTGGAGACCGTCGCTCTACCAACTGAGCTACACCCCTTTAATAGTTGGAGCGGGTGAAGGGAATCGAACCCTCGTAACCAGCTTGGAAGGCTGGGGCTTTACCACTAAGCTACACCCGCAACAAAAAAAAAAAAAATCTCCAACATAATGTGATAAACTTAAAATAAATACAACTATTAATGATATTTACGATTTTACACAATAAAAATTGTTCTAAATCTAGAGCTTGCGTTCAGATTTTGGAAAGCGAAAACGTTGATTTCAAGATTAGAGATTACATAAAAAACCCTTTATCTTTGAATGAAGTAAAACATTTGATCCAAAATTTATTGGGAAATAAATTTGATATTTTAAGAAAAAAGACTGAAAAAGATTTTGATGACAAAGATTTGATCAAATATATATTTGAAAATCAAAAAGATCTACAAAGACCCATTTTTTTTGATGGTAAAAATTATATTGTATGTAGACCACCAGACAAGGTACTAGAATATATTTAGGAAAGTGGTGGAGGGAGTAGGATTTGAACCTACGTAGGCTTACGCCGTCAGATTTACAGTCTGATGTATTTGACCACTCTACCATCCCTCCATAAAATGAATGTATACTTTTAAAGCCTATGAATTGTAAAGGAAAAAAATTTAAATTTAGTATAAATAAATGGACAATCAAATAGACACAATAATGGGACAACATGCCGCACTAGCTGCAATTGAAAACTTAACAAGGGTTATAATTTCCTTAAAGTGTACAAAAGAGTTTTTTGAAAAAAATAAAATTGCAATTGAAAATAGAGGGATAAGTAAACTTTTTATTGTTTCAAGAAAAGAAATAGATTCTGAAATAAAAAATAATGTTCACCAAGGAATTTTATTAAAATGTAAAAGTTTGAAGCAAATAGGTTTAGAAGAAATTAATAAAAATGAAAAAAACATTGTAATACTGGATTCTTTAAATGATTCACAAAATGTCGGATCTATTTTAAGAACATCTTATTTATTTGGAATAAAAACAATAATTGCAAATAAAGATAACTCTTTCAAAATAAATCCCTTTTTAATTAAATCAGCAAGCGGTGCATTTGAAAAAATAAACTTTATTGAAGTTATCAACTTAAATAGAACAGTTGAAAAATTGAAAAAAATGGGTTATTGGATTGTGGGATTTGATATGAACGCTAAAAGTAAAATTTCTGAGATACCGAAAGATCTAAAAAAAGTTTTAATATTTGGTTCAGAGGGCAAGGGCATAAGACCACTAATTTTAAAGAACTGTGATTTCAAAACTAAAATAAGCTTAAACGTAGAGGATAGAAAAATCGACAGTTTGAATGTTTCAAATTGCGTTTCAATAGCACTTTACGAATGTCTTAAAAAATGAAAGAGCTTCCAAAATTTTATAATTCACTCGAAGAAACAAGAAAAGAGATTTTTTCTCTTTTATTCCAAGGTGTAAAAAAAAGAAAATCTAATTTCCATAACCTTGTTCTTAACACTGTAGATTTACATAACAAACCTGATGCGAGAACAGTTGTATTAAGAAGTTTCTCTCAGAAAGATTTAACTATTGGCATTCATACTGATAGTAGATCTGAAAAAGTTGAACATTTAAAAAATAATAATTTTACATGTTTGGTTTTTTATGATGATCAAAAAAAAATTCAACTAAGAATTCGAGGTACAACAAATATAGAAAAATCTAAAAAGGAATCGTGGGACAAACTTACGAATTGGTCTAAGAGATGTTATCTAACATCAAATCCTCCTGGACAAGTTTCTAATAATCCAACTTCCGGTTTTCCAAAAAAGTTTGAATCAGAAGCACCTTCCTCTGAAGAAGCCAAGAAAGGTTTAGAAAATTTTACAGTTATAAGAATTTTTATAGATGAAATAGAGTGGTTATTTTTAGCAAGTCAAGGACATCGAAGAGCTTTGTTTAAAATAAATAGAGATAATTCTAATCTCAGCATTGAATCAAAATGGCTAGTTCCTTAAAATTTGAATTATTTTTTATTTATCTATTTTTACCATTATTCATTCTAATTTTTCAGTCTAAAATATTAATTTTCACTGTATTGTATTTCGTCTTTATATTTACATTTCTAAAGCTAAAAAAAGATAAAAGTTTTAAATCAAAAGTATTAACTAAAAAAATTAATTGGAGAATCTCTTTTATTTTTTTTTTTGTATTTCTTATTTTTGGTTATTTTTATGTTTTATTTTATGATCCAACTCTTCTTTTTAGTTTTCCAAAAAATAATTTTCTCCTGTGGGTTACAGTAATGTTTATCTATCCATTTTTTTCAGTAATTCCACAAGAAATTGTCTACAGAGTTTACTTTTATCAAAGATATAAGAAACTTTTTAATGGCAATTTATTATTACTCACACTTTTAAATTTATTTTTTTTTTCTTTTGCTCACATTGTTTTTAATAATCCTCATGCGATTTTAATAACAGCAATTGCTTCACCAATTTTTTCTTACTTGTACATAAAAGAATCATTTTACACATGCGTTTTGGTGCATTCACTCGGAGGACAAATTATTTTTACATTAGGTTTGGGAAGATACTTTTACTAGGGGTATTTAGCACCAGTTCCTTTTAAACCACAATATCCGTTTGGGTTTTTATGTAAATACTTTTGATGATAATCTTCAGCTAAATAAAATTTATCAAGAATTACTATTTCGGTTTTAATTGATCCATATGAAAGTTTATCTAGTTCAATTTGAAATTTCTTTTTGGAATCCTGTAAAGGTTCAATTTCGTTACTATTGTTTGATAAAATAATTGATCTATATTGACTACCTATATCATTTCCTTGTCTATTTAATTGAGTAGGATCGTGAGATTCCCAAAAAATTTTTAGTAATTGTTTTAAACTAACTATTTGTTGATCATAAATGACTTTTACAACTTCTGCATGACCTGTATCGCCATTACAAACAGTTTCGTAATTTGGATCTTTGGTATGCCCCCCAGCATATCCAACCGCCGTTGTGTACAAACCATCTAACTGCCAAAATTTTCTTTCAGCTCCCCAAAAACACCCCATACCAAAGAATATATGAGAGAGATGGCTAGGTTTATCTATTGTAAGGTCTTTATCAAATATACTCATGACAGCTTTAGTTCAACTATTGAATTGACTTTGTTAGCAATACAAATAATATGATATATATACTTAGTGCTCGCAAGGGTTAAAAGGGAAACTAGTTGAAGTCTAGTACAGCCCCCGCTACTGTTAGTTGTGCGTTTTATCATTATGCCACTGATTATTTTGGGAAGGCGATAAAGCCAAAAGCAACGAGTCAGGAAACCTGCTAAGTCAGCGTCATTCAATCAGGCTACGGGTTGGTCTTCTGATTATGGTATCTATCCATTGAGGTGACGTGCTTAACCTCAGTGGGAATTTTTCCTGCTAATATTAATACTTATTTAAAAGTTAAATTAACTTTTATAAAAAAATTGTCAGGACAAAAATGAACAAACCATTTAATCTCTTAATTTTATGCCTAGTTATAATCACTTTTACATTTAGAACTCATTCAGAGGAACTTGAAAAAGAAATTACAGTTACGGCATCGAAACTAATCAACAATAGCATGACAGGAAGCAGTACCATTATATTATCAAAAAATGATATCCAAAAATATTCTGGTGCATCTTTACCAGAAATAATATCTAAAGTTCCTGGAATTTCATTTAAAGATTTATACGGAACAACAGGATTTGGTTCATACCAGACAATAGATCTAAGAGGTTTTGCCGATACCTCATCATCAAATACACTTATTCTACTTAATGGGCACAAACTTTCAAATATAGACCTGAGTGACGCAGATCTTGTAAACATACCAGTTAACAGTATTGAGAGAATAGAAATTATAAAAGGGAATAGTGCCTCGGTTTTGTATGGAGGAAATGCTACTGCAGGAGCTATAAATATTATAACTGATCAACTTCCAGGAACTGAAGATGTTTACCAGGCGTCAACATCCTTTGGATCATTTGGTCAATTTGAAGGGTTTGTGTCAGGAACTAAATCCTTAGAAAACATTTCAGTGACAGGAAATTCAAATTACATTGTGACTGACGGTTATCGAAGAAATAATGCACTAAGACAAAAAAATGGAAATTTAGAGTTTAATTTTAATGTCAACCCTAAACATACTCTGCATTTTAACTTAGCTGCTCACGATCGATATATTGAATTGCCAGGGGATGTCCCAGTCAACTCTTTTTCGGAAGGAGCACTTAATGGATTGGATGGATTTTCAATTGACCCTCGTTCAACTGATACACCACGCGATTTCGCAACAAACTATGGACAAAAGATTTTTATAAATTCTTCTTACATGCCCAACAATAATCTTGAAATAATCAATGATGCAAGTTACAGATTTACAAAATCACAAGGATTTTTTTTTGATGCAGGTTCATCCTTTACAGATTCAAATATGTATGTTTCGTCCTATAACCCAAAAGCAAAATTTAGATTTAAAAAATTTGGTTTAACATTTGAAAATATTTCGGGACTTGATTTGAATTATACATATTACAGGTCGGATAGAATGTCAAATAACATTGGCTTCGCCGCTGGACGTGGAGCAGCCACAACCAATGTGTATAAATTTTCAGATACTAACTTAGGCCTATATTACAATTTTGAAACTAAATTAAATTCATTAAACAAAATAGGTTTGGGCGCAAGGTTTCAGGGTAACTGGTTAAAAGCCACCGACTTTGTTGGTCCTGCAACTGGAGCTAATAGAACTAACAGCGATTCGTTAACTTATGATCCACAATATTCATATCATATAGGCTATGAAAGGAGCCTTGAAGATTATGGAAATATCTTTGCCCGTTTAGGAAGAAGCTTCACTTACCCCAATGTTGATCAAAGAGTAGGACAAAGCGCCTTTAATGTAAGTCACGACTTTAAATTAAGAACGCAGACTTCAAATGACTTCGAAATTGGTCATAAATTTCAAAATAACGATTTAAACATTACGAATTCATTTTATTATATGATGCTCAGAGCGGAAATTTATTATGATGCTGTTGATTTTCTTAATAAAAATTTAGAGCCAAGCAAAAGGTATGGGTTTGAATCTTCCGTAAACTATACATTAAACAAATATGTCAATTTTAATAATTCATTTGCTTTTACAAAAGCAAAAATGAGAAGTGGTAACTACAAAGGAAATGAAATTCCTGGTGTTCCTAGTTTAACCAATACACTAGAACTGAACCTGAACATTATTGACAATTTTACACTTAGTACGGAACTATTTTATAGAAGTACTGCTAGAATGATAAATGATACCAAAAATTTTCAACCAAAGATTCCAGAATATTACCTAGTTAATATAGGCTTGAAAGGAAAAATTAAGAACACTAAGGTATCCTTATTAGCCAATAATATTTTAAATAAAAGTTATTATAATTATGCAGTTGCAAGTGGGAATAGTCATAATGCTTATAATGTATATCCTTTACCTGAGTTTAATATTTTCTTTAAATTGTCTCAAGATTTCTAATGAAAAAAGACCTAAAAGCTTACAAAAAACTTAGTTTTTTTTTTTCATTTGCAATTCATGCCATTATCCTCGTGCTGTTGATTGAAGGAAACAAAAAGAAGCTTTTCCCAAAGACTTCAATGATTGAAGTTGAATTAAAAAGCTCTTATAAAAACAAGGAAGAAGTGCCTAAAATTGATAACTTTAACACTCCTAAATCAATTGATAAAAATATGGCTACAAAAAGGCAAACACCTTCAATTTCAAATAAAATAAATAAAAAATTAAAGAGTGAAATAGATAAGTCACAAATCGATCCCTACATTAAAAATTTTTCAAAATTAAATGAAGAAAACTTTTATAATAGAAACTTTGGAAAAAAAAATTTAAATGAAAAATTAAAAAAAAAAATTAAGAATCCAAAGTTTTCTTCACCTCAGAAATTAAGCAACATAATTACACCGCTAAAATCTAGTGCAACCTATAAAATTGGCTCTGAAAAAAATCCACATCCAATTTACCCTTTAATTGCTAGAAAAAAAGGATGGGAAGGTAAAGTAGTACTTCAAACCGATGTAGATAAAAAGGGAAATGTTAAATTCGTAAGAATTTTGGAATCTAGTGGCTTTAAAGTCCTGGATGATATTAGTATAGAAACATTAAAAACATGGAGATTCAAACCTGCTAAATTGGGAAATAAATTCGTTGATGATATTGTGAACATTCCAGTTAAATTTGTTCTAACTAATTAGCTATATTACTTAAACCAATATGTTGGCGTCCCCTACGGGATTCGAACCCGTGTTGCCGCCGTGAAAGGGCGGTGTCCTGAACCACTAGACGAAGGGGACAAATAATACTTGCAAATAAAATATATGAATATATATATAATCTTTTTAATTTATAAGTAAATTGATTTGTTATGAGAAATTTAGCTTTTTTAATTTTAACTATCTTGTTCCTTCCCCTCTCACCTTTAGTAGGTAAAGAAGCACCTAATCAGTTATGTAATATTAGAGGTTACGAGATAATTTTTCCCTATGAAAAAGCAATTAATGAAATCAAAAATAAATTTCAAAATGCTCCAAATATTAAAGAACTTGAATTAGAACGGTTCAAGAAGCATTTCGAGCAAAATTTTTATGGCATTCCACTTTACAAAGAAGCGGGATGTTCAAATGCTAGATTGTCGGAATATTTAAATTGTCTAATATCAACTGATGACTCAGACTGCAGAATCTATTACAGTCAAATGAGAATTGTAGATTAGATAATTAAATCTTCAACATTTAGTTCGACATTTTCTTGTCCATCCCAACTGTTTAGAGTTAACGAAACCAAAGCACTTTTAATAGGAGCTGAGCTTTTAATAACATAACCTAATTTAGTTCCTAACGAACCAAAGGAGATTGCCTTAATACGAGTAGAATAAGAATCTTCAAAATAAAAAGAAAGATGTTTTTCCCCTACAACTTTTGGATATCTAATTACAACATCGTTTATAATGAATTTAGGCTTAGGATTACCTATACCGAAAGGAGAGAAATTATTAATTTTATGAAACAACTGATTATCAATAGCTGAGATTTTTAGTTCAGAATCATAGTTTTTTTTTAAATTCTCAACATTTGCAACAAACTTATTCTTTAAAAAATTTTTAAAATCTTTTATTTTTGAGTTCTCTATTTTAAAACCTCCAGCCATTTTATGTCCTCCTCCAGATGTTAGTATGCCATCATTTACTGAATCAAGAATGAACTTACCAATATCAAAACTCCTAACTGATCTACATGAAGCAGAACATACTTCATTATCCTCTGAAATTACTATTGATGGTCTCATAAACTTGTTGGTTAACTTTGATGCAACTATTCCGAGTACTCCTGGGTGCCAATTTTTATTGTGCACACAAATTATATTTTGATCTTCTGAAATAACTTGACTTATTGCCTCTCTTTCAACTTTATGCTCTATACTTTTTCTGAGATTATTAAAATCACATAGTTTTTTTGACAGAATACTTGATATATTTACCTCACGAGAAGTTAAAAGTTTTACCCCTATCCTTGAATCACCTACTCTGCCACCTGCGTTTATTCTCGGTCCTATGACAAAACCTAAATGATATTCGTGTAAATATTGATTTATCGAAGATTCTTGTATCAAAGCATTAAGTCCGATATTTTTTGTCTGGTTCATTACTTTGATACCCTGTTTTACGAAGGCTCTATTTACTTGATCTAATTTTACAAGATCACAAATGGTTGCTAGTGCAACAAGGTCCAAATATTGGATTAAATTTGGTAATTTAAGTTTAAAGAAGTTATTTTTTTTTAATTCTCTACTTAAAGAAATCACCAAAAAGAAAGTAACACCAGTTGCACAAAGATTATCTAAGTTTGAAATATCTTTATTTTTTTTTGGGTTAATAATGGCAAATGCATTTGGCAATAATTTTGATTGTTGATGGTGATCAACAACAATCACATCAACTTTTTTTTTCCTAATATGTTCAATTGATTTAAATGAAGTGGTACCGCAATCAAGAGTTAAAATAAGAGCGCAGCCTTGTTCTTTTAGTGTTTCGAATGCCTCAATATTTGGTCCATACCCTTCTCTAATTCTATCAGGAATATAAAACTCATACTCAACTCCAATTTCGGAAAAGTAATTACAAATCAGAGAGGTTGCGCTTGATCCGTCAACGTCATAATCTCCAAGAACACCAATTTTTTGTTTTTTTAAAATGCAATCAACTATCTTTTTTGTAGCTTTTTCCATGTCATTCAAAACAAATGGATCAGGGAGCGTGGTTTTAATCTTTGTATCCATAAAATTTTTGAAATTATTTTTGTTTATGCCCCGTGAAACTGCTAGTTTTGCGATACAAGTCTCTAACCCTAATTCATTTTTTAAAATGACAACTTCGTTATTATCTAATTGTCTTTCATTCCACAAAAAACCGTTTACTGAGTAATTATTTTTTTCTGTATTGTTTTTTTTTTTTCCTTCAATTAGATTAGCATTAGTTTTCATATAAAAAACTTATCACAGTTTTATGCCTAGTAATAATAATATATTAATCGCACAAGGAGGAGGCCCTACAAGCGTAATTAATCAGTCATTAGCAGGTATAATTATCAATTAAAAAAAAAAAAAATCTAAAATTTTTGGTGCTATTAATGGTGTCAACGGAATTATAAATAACAACTTTATAACACTAAATAACATATTAACAAAAGAAATGACAAAGCTCAGAAATACACCAGGTGCAGCTCTTGGTTCAACAAGAGATAAACCTGATCAAAAATATTGCGAGGAGATTTATAATGTTTTAAAAAAAAAAAAAATTAATAAATTTTATTACATTGGTGGCAATGACTCATCAGATAGCCTTCGAATCATTTCCCAATACTCCAGACAAAAAGGCTACAAACTTCAATGTATTCATGTTCCAAAAACAATTGACAATGATTTAGTGTTCAATGATCATACTCCTGGGTTTGGATCAGCTGCAAAATATGTTGCACAACTATTTTCTGGAATAAATTTTGATGTAAGATCTCTTCCAGGTGTATATATAGGTGTTGTAATGGGAAGGCATGCTGGATTTCTAACAGCATCTTCCTCACTTTTAAGAAGTAAAGGTAGCGATGGTCCTCATCTGATATTCATCCCAGAATTTTCATTTAATATAAAAGAATTTATCAACAATATTAGTTCAATTTTTAACAAATATGGACGTTGTATTGTTGCCGTTTCAGAAGGCATAAAAGACAAAAATAATATTCTATATACAAAAAAAATCCAATCCTCTAACGAATATGACGATCATGGAAATATTCAGTTATCTGGTTCAGGTATGTTGGGAGACTTTTTGGCCAATGAAGTGAAAAAAAAATTGAAAATATCTAGAGTAAGAGCTGATACATTGGGATATTCTCAAAGGTGCTTTCTTGGCTCAGCATCAGAAATCGACCAAAAAGAGGCGTTTGAGATAGGCCTAGAAGCTGTTTCTTTTTCAAACATGCATAGAGATTCTTTTTCAATAGGAATAGAAGAAAGAAAAATTTTTTCCAAAAAATATAAATCAAAATTTATTATAAATAGATTAACTGATATTGCAGGTAAAACCAAAATAATGCCCGCAAAATTTTATAATTTTAAAAAATTTGATGTCACAAATAATTTCTTGAACTATTGTAAGCCTTTAATTGGTAAAAAATTTCCACAAACAGCGTCAATTATTTGAAATTTTCAATCCTAAAATAAACTGTTTTTTTTCTGATAAAATTAAGTCTATTTATCTTTTTTAACGCTTTCATCATATTATTTTCAAAACAATTATGAGTTGTAATTACAATTGTTGCATCTTTTGAATTGCTGATCTCAATTTCCTTTTGAAGCATTGATTTCATTGAAATATTAAATATTTTGAATTGATTAGCTATACCCGAAATGACACCAGGTTTGTCATATGTCGTGAATCTAAGATAATAACTACCAAACCTTGATTGTAGACTGGTCTCTTGATATTGATACTTAGAACTTTTTTTAAAGCCGTTTTTTCTTTTTTTTGATAAACTTATTATATCACTCAAAACCGACGTTGCAGTGGGGTGCGCGCCGGCCCCTTCCCCAACGAAACAACTTTTTTTACAAAAATTAGATTCCACAACTATGCCATTATAAACACCGTCTATTTTAGCAATAAAGGAGTCTTTTGATAAGAGGCATGGATAAACGAAGTTTTTAATGTTTTTATTTTTTAATTCTGTTATGCCAAGCAATTTAATTTTGTAACCCAGTGAATCTGCAATTTCAAGATCTTGTAGATCAACATTTTCAATGCCTTCGTTATCAATCTTCGAAACATTATTATAACATTCAAAAGCTAATGAAGAAAGAATAGAAAGTTTATGAGCAGTATCAGTTCCGTCTATATCAAATTTAGGATTTGATTCAGCGTAACCTAATTTTTGAGCTTCACTAAGTATATTTTTGAAATCTTTATTGTATAACAGCATATTACTTAAGATATAATTAGAAGTCCCATTTAGTATACCATAAATTTTTGTAATTTTATTTGACAGTAAGAACTCATCAATAACTTTTATAATAGGTATTCCACCAGCGACTGCCGCTTCATATTTAAGGGAACAATTATTTTTTTCCATGAGTAAGTGTAATTTATTCCAAAATTTTGATACTAATGCTTTATTTGCTGTTACAACATTTTTCTTCTCACGTAATGCATTAAAAACTATATCCTTAGAAACTCCTTTTTCTCCGCCAATTAATTCAACCAGTATATCATAATTTTGAAATTTTAATAATTTCTTCGCGTCACTAAAAAAAATAGTGTTTTTGAAAATTTCCCCTTTAAATTCTTGTTTTCTTCGACTAGCAATTGCAGTAATTTCTATCTTTATTTGTTTATTCTTATATTTCAACAATAAATCTATAAGACCTTTCCCAACAGTGCCAACGCCTGCTATTGCTATCTTTATTTTTGGATTAAACACTAATTAATAGATTAAAAAGATTTCGGTTCTCTGATTGGCTTTTGTGCCAGCAGGCATATTCTCTTTAAAAAGTGGTTTTGTATCCGAGACTGCCTCTGTAAAAATATTGTTGCTTGGAAAGTTGTATTTCTTGATGAAAACTTCAGCCACTGATTGCGCTCTTTTATCGGAAATATTAAAGTTTACAAGCTTATGTTTGGCTAAAGGCATGTCCTTTGTTCTTCTACTTGCATGACCAACTATTTTAATTTTTGCTTCTCTTTCTTTTGCTATTTTTGCGACTTTTTTAATTTTGCTTAAACCAGAACCATCAACTTGACTTGAGCCACTGTAGAAGTTTATCGTCGCGACTCTGAACTGTATTTTGTCGTTAATACTAAGTTTAGGTAGTGGACTTTCAAAATTTTGTAAAGCAGCAACTTCTTCAACTTTCTCATTTTCATCAATTTCATCAATTTCATTAGCAAGCGGTTCAACGACCTCTTTTGAAGATTCCTCCTCAAGGCTTTCATCAATTAAAACACTATCATATTCCTGTGTAGGAGTTGCATCTAGTTTTTCTTCAGACAACTCAAGGGTCGGTTCCTCATTTATTTCAGGAAGGGTTAAATTTTCTTCTTCTTGTATGTCAGAGAGAAGTTGACCAACTTCATCTATTGGTTCAACACTAGTTTCGTCTTTTTCCATGATATCTGAAACAGAGATACACCCGCTCAGAAGAAAAAGGAATGATAAGATTATTAGTTTTTGTTGTATATTTGTCAAATTAACTTCCTACTCTAAGAAGTATAATTAAAAAAAAGAAATCTGAAACTACTTTTTTAAAAATTCTTGACTAAGATTGTAATATACCTCAGGAGTATTTATCAATAATCTCTCTTCTGTGTCTGAAATTTTTCTTACAAATCGAGCAGGATTTCCAGCCCATAACTCTCTAGTCCCTACTTTTGATCCTGGAGGAACGATTGCTCCTGCTGCAATAAATGCAAAATCTTCTATTTTTGATTGATCTAATATTACTGAACCCATACCGATAAGGGCATTTTTACCTATTTCACAAGCGTGTATAGTGGCATTGTGTCCTATTGTAACATAATCAGAAATAATAGTTGGGCTTCCTTTTTTTCCTTTTGCTGAAAAACCATAGGATGAGACATGAATAACCGTACCGTCTTGAATATTACATTTTTTTCCAATTCTAATATAATTAACGTCCGCTCTTATTACTGTGTTATACCAAATATTCGATTGATCTTCGATATTGACGTCCCCAATTATCATTACACCATCTGCTAGAAATACTGAATCTTTAATTTTTGGAAATTTATCTTTATATTTTAAAATTTTTTTCATTAAATTAAAGACTCCGTTTCCTCAAAATCAAACATAATATTCATGTTTTGTATTGCTTGTCCTGCAGCCCCTTTAACTAGATTATCAATACAGCTTACAATTACTATTTTTCTTTTTGAAAAATCAGAAAACAAATTTATTGCAATATTATTTGTATTTTGGACTTCTTTTACCTGAGGAATTTTATTACCTGAATAGATTTTAATAAAAGGTTCATCAACATAGAAATTTTTTATAGTTTTGTAATACTCTTTTTCATCAAACTTTTTTTCTAGATAAATTGTAGACTGTATTCCAGAGATTATTGGCAAAACATGAGGCACAAAGGTAAAGGATACTTTTTTATTAATAAGTCTGATTTCTTGGTCAATTTCTGGATAATGTTTATGACTTTCGATACCATAAGAAAAAAAATTACCGCTTATTTCGGAGAAAAGGTTCTCGATTTTCGCTTGCTTACCTGCCCCACTTATACCTGATTTTGAATCAATTATAATATCTTGAATACTAAATTTTTTTTCTTTTATTAAAGGGATTAAGGGAATCAAAATAGATGTTGGATAACATCCTGGATTCGAAATAAATTTGCTTTCATTTATTTTTCTTCTATAGACTTCTGACAATCCGTAGCAAAATTTTTCATTCAATGAATAAGATCTATGAGACATATTATAAAATTTTTGGTATTCTAATTTAGATTTGAGCCTAAAATCACCAGAGAGATCTATGATGGGGATTTTAGGGTCGATATTTTTTATTATTTCTTTTTGAAGTTTACCATGGGGCAAACAGCTAAAAATTAAATCTGTTTTACTAAAATCAAAATCTTCATAGTTAGAAATTTTGATTTTATTATATTTATTTAAATTTTTAAATAAATCTCCTAACTTTTTACCGGCTGTTGAACTCCCAAAAACTCCATGAATTTTTATTTGCTTATGTTTATCTAAATAATAAAGAAGTTTTGAACCCGTATATCCGGATACACCAAAGATACATACATTTAAAGACATATCTTATCTTTTTGAAAATTGTGGACTTCTTCTGGCTTTATGTTTACCAAATTTTTTTCTTTCGACTTTTCTGGCATCACGGGTTAAAAATCCTGCTTTTTTTAATTTTTTTCTTAAAGAGGGATCAAAGTTTACAAGAGCTCTGCTGATTCCATGTCTTAAAGCTCCTGCTTGTCCAGAGAGCCCACCACCTGAAACTGTCGCAAAGATCTCTAGTTTATCAAGGTTGTCAGTTTTAAATAGTGGCTCTTCAAGAATTGTGCTATAGATTTTTCTCTTAAAATAGTCTTTACTTGGCTTTCCATTTACTGAAATTTTGTTGCTTCCATGTTTAATCCACACCCTTGATACTGATGTTTTTCTTCTGCCAGTCGCATATGCTCTACCTAGCTTATCAAGTTTTGGAAGGGTTGACTCGGAAATGTCATCTGTTTCGATAGAATTTTCTTTTAAAACTTTTTCGTTCACGAATTCACTCTATTTTTTCTATTCAATGCACCAAAATCAAAGATTTCTGGTTTTTGAGCCTCTAAATTATGCTGCTCATCTTTGAAAATTCTTAAATTGGAAAGTTGTTTCTTTGAAAGTGCATTGGCGGTCATCATCCTTTCAACAGCTTTTTTTATTATTGATTCAGGTTTTGCACCTTTAATTATGTCTTTAAAATATAACTCTTTTAGACCTCCTGGATAACCAGTGTGTTTGTAATATTTTTTTTCTTTCACTTTATTACCAGTCATCGTGACTTTCTTTGCATTTATAACAATGACGTTATCTCCACAATCCAAGTGGGGTGTAAAAATTGTTTTATGTTTTCCTCTTAAAATTGAAGCAATTTTTGCAGCTAATCTTCCAAGAACCAAACCATCTGCGTCTATAAGATACCATTTTTTTTTAATATCTTTTTTTTTTAAACTATAGGTCAACATATCATATGCAAAATAGCTTAAAATTGTCTGGTGTCAACAGCAAAACTAATATTTATGTGTTTTTACGAGCCCATAAAATATATTCACTATTTACTTTTTTTGTCTCCAATTGAACTAGAAAGGGAATGTCATATGGATGATTTTTTTTTATTAAATTTTCGATTTTTTTTTTTTTATGAAATGTTTTTATTAGAAGTATTGATTCATTTGATTTTTTTAAAAACCCACTATCCCTGTAATAACTTTCAACATTTTTAACAATATTCACGCATATTATCAATTTGTCTCTTAGCATTGCTTTAGCAAGCTTTTTAGATTGCGTGGCTGATCCACAGGTTGTGTAAAAAATGTTTATACTTAAATTCATATTTTATGGTCGGGGCGACTGGATTTGAACCAGCGACCTCCCGTCCCCCAGACGGACGCGCTAAACCAGACTGCGCTACGCCCCGTTTGATATGGTATTCCTAATTTCAAAGATCAAATCCTCTATTTCTTTAATCATTATTCTTTTTTCAGATGGATAATTAAATCGCTTCTTTTCTTTAAAATGAATATTTACTCCTTCAATTGAATATTTTTTTTTTTGTAAAAGATATTTAACTTCTTTTAATATTTCTACATGACTACTAGAATAGTATCTAGTACCTCTGGGTTTCCTTATTGGCCTTAAAATATTAATTTTCTTTTCCCAGAGTCTTATAACATATATTGGTAATTTCAATTCTTTAGCTATAAGTCCAATTTTTTTTAGAGCTTTATTTTGTGACACTTTTTCCTGTATTTACGTTTATTAAATTTATAAGAAAATTGGAAGGTTTAAATTTTATGACATTTCTCTCAGAAATCATAACTTCTTCTTTTGTTTTCGGGTTTCTTCCAATTCTTGATTTTTTATTTTTAATTTTGAAAATTCCAAAATTTACTATTTTTACGTCTTTTTGTTTAATTAATTGTGAAGAGATAATATCAACGAATGACTCAAAAAAAAACTTACACTCTCTCTTTGACAATCCAATATTTTCATTTAAATGACTCACAACCTTTGCTTTTGTCAAAACGTTCTTGGACATTAACAAATTATATATATCATAATTTCAAAATACAACTACCCCATGTCAATCCTCCACCAATTGCACATAAAGCTAGAACATCATTGTTCTTAATTGTATTATTTTCGATTGAAGTAGACAATGCTAAGGGTATTGAGGCTGCAGATGTATTAGCGTGAAGTCTAACAGTGCTTATGGTTTTTTGGTCGTTAATACCCAGTTTCTTGGCTGTACTTGAAATTATTCTTTGATTTGCTTGATGAGGTATAAACCAATTAATGTCATCAATATTCAAGTTGCATTCACTCAAAGCTTCAAGAGTTGCCTCAGATAATTTGTTAACTGCTTGTTTGAAGATATCTTGTCCATTCATTCGAATTTTTCCGACCGTTTGATTCTTAGAAGGTCCTCCATCACTAAACAGACTATCGTGCCATGAACCATCTGAGAAAAGTTTTGTAGAAAGTACTCCAGATTTACCATCAGATTGTCCTAATATAATTGCACCAGCTCCATCCCCAAATAACACGCAAGTTCTTCTATCACTCCAATCAACAATTTTTGATAAGGTTTCGGCTCCAATAATAAGAATTTTTTTTGCTTTATTACACTTTATTAGAGAATCTGCGATTTGAAGAGAATAGATAAAGCCTGAACAAACTGCCTGAATATCAAATGCAGGAATGTTTTTCATACCTAATTGTGTTTGAACTTTTGTAGCAGTTGATGGGAATGTTTCGTCTGGTGTAGTAGTTGCAAGGATAATACAATCAATGTCTTCACTTTTTAAATTGGCAGATTTTAAAGCATTTTTTGACGCCATTACAGCAAGATCTGAAGTTAATTCATCTTTTAAAACTATATGCCTTTGTTTTATTCCAGTCCTAGTGAAAATCCATTCATCCGAAGTATCAACAAATGCAAGGAGATCTTCATTTTTCAAAATTTTTGAAGGTAAAAAATAACCATGACCTAGAATTTTAGAACGAGATAGCATTTTATTTGTATAATTCTAACTTTTTTTCAATTTGATGAATATACGAATTTTCAATTAGTGAAACCGCAACTCCTATAGCGTTACAAAAACCGAAAGCATCTGTGCCACCATGACTCTTTACTACTATTCCGTTCAAACCCAATAAAACAGCACCGTTATATTTGCGCGGATCAATTCTAGTCTTGAATCTGTTTAATGCTGGTTTTGAAAGAATGTATCCAATCTTTGAAATCAATGAGCTTTTGTATGAATTTTTTAAGAATGTGAAAATTAGTTCTGCTACACCTTCAGCGGTTTTAAGAGCTATATTTCCAGAAAATCCATCTGTAACTACAACATCTACAATACCTTTGTTAATATCGTTACCTTCAACAAAACCATGGAAATTTATTTTTTTTTCAATTTTTTTAAGATCTGAGTGCGTTTGTTTGACCATCTCATTTCCTTTTATAAGTTCAGAACCTACATTTAATAATCCTATTTTAGGTTTCTGTATTCCAAGTACTGATTGTGAAAATATGTCTCCCATTAGTGCAAACTGTACTAAATTATCATTTGAACAATCAACATTTGCTCCTAAGTCTAATATCACTGTTTGACCTTTCATAGTAGGCATCAAACCAGCTATTGCAGGGCGGTTTATTCCATTTAATGTCTTCAATACAAACTTTGATATAGCCATAAGAGCTCCTGTGTTTCCTGCTGAAACAAAACCGTGTGATTCACTATTCGATAAATTGTTGATACCAAGTCTCATGCTTGACTTTTTTAGTTTTCTCAATGCTGTTACTGGTTCGTCATCTGATTTTATACTTTCTTCTGTATGAAAGAATTCGGTATTAATGAGGCCAGATTTTTTTAATTCTGGTTCAGATATATTTTGATCCCCAAATAGCTTGAACTTCACGTTCGGATAAATTTTGGATGCCATCTTAACGCCCTCTACTGTCGTCTTTGGGCCGAAATCTCCTCCCATAACGTCAATGGCCAATACTATTTCTTTCAAAACAAACCCTTGTTCTATTTTTCAGTATCTAAATCAGAATCTTCACTAGATTCGGTTTTATCAACGATTTCTTTTTTGTTGTAATAGCCGCAGGCATTACATACATGATGAGCAAGCTTGAATTCACCACAGTTTGGACATTCAACTGAGTTAACTGCAAACGGTGAATGATGAGATCTTCTCTTACCTCTTCTGGATGGTGTTGTTTTTCTTTTTGGAACTGCCACTTTATATCTTTCCTTAAAATAGTAATCTTGACTTGTACATAAAATTTCAAAAAATAACAATATTTTTTTTAAATACTTTATTTACCTGCAAAAAGATTTGCTCTCCAGAAGCTTTTTTCATCAAGTTTTTTCAGATGATTGTAATTCAGGCTTAAATAATTAACCATCAATTTTGTAAGTTGAGGGCTTTTTAAATTTTTATTTATAACGTCTTTCAATTTTTTTTTTCCTCCATTCTCAAAATTATCAAATATTTCGCTGAAAGCGTATAATCTACCATAGAAATTTTCTATAAATTTTCTAATTTTTTTTCTCAAACTTGTTTCTGAACCTCCGAGCTCTATGACCATTCCTTCAAGATCCTTTATAAAAATATTTATTAAATATTCCAAATACCTCTGACTTAAGTTTTTTGTTTTCATATACCATAAAATTAAAATTAAATTTATCTGAAAAACTTCTCGGAAATGATCAGTATTTATTCGTTCAAAATTTAATAAATAATAAGAAACTTTTGATTCCTCAACTATTTTGTTGTAGATATTATTTAAATTTTTTTTTTTTTTATTAAAAATTAACATTATGAAATATTTAATTTATTTTTTCTTTTGTATAATATTATCATCATGCATTTCAAAAAAAATTATAAATGGTAATTTACCAGATGCTGACACTATTTCACTCCTTAAAGTTGGACAAGATGATAAAAATTCTGTTAAGCAAATTTTAGGAGAACCCTCATTCAAAGGCAGCTTAGGGGATAATGCATACTATTATGTTGGAAGTTTAAAATCAAAAATTGCATTCCTAAAATCTAACGTCAAAGAACAATATATATTAGAACTAAAATTTAGTAAAAATAATAAACTAAAAAATATTTATTTTTATGATAAATCATTATCTACAGACGTTGCGATGTCTTCACTAGAGACAAAGACAGATGGCACTAAACAATCTTTTTTCCAACAGATTTTAGGTAACTTTGGAGTACCAGGTATGAAAAGAGGAGGTCCAATTTTGGGTAGTGGTAAAGCTGAAGATTAGAGATTTATGACAACATTGAAAGTAGAAGGATAGAAACAATGTTGATAATTTTTATCATTGGATTGATAGCGGGGCCTGCAGTATCTTTATAAGGATCTCCTACTGTGTCACCGGTAACTGCAGCTTTGTGAGCGTCGGAATTTTTTCCGCCAAAATTTCCATCTTCTATGTACTTCTTAGCATTGTCCCAAGCTCCACCTCCTGAAGTCATTGAAATGGCTACGAATAAGCCTGTTACGATGGTACCGAGAAGCATAGCACCGACCGTTGTAAATGCAGGGCCAGATTCACCTGAAATAGTATAGATTAAATAGTAGGTCAAGAATGGGGCTAAAACAGGAAGCATTGAAGGAAGTATCATTGCATAGATTGCTTCTTTTGTTAAAATGTCTACTGCCTTTCCGTATTCTGGTTTAGATTTTCCTGTCATAATACCTTTATTTTCCGAAAACTGTCTTCTGACTTCGTTCACTATCTTTTCAGCTGTTCTACCTACGGCAGTCATGCCCATTGAACCAAAAAGATAAGGTAACATCCCACCTATTAAAAGACCAACTACAACATAAGGGTCATCTAATGCAAACTTTATATCTAAGTTTGGAAAATAATATTTTAAATCTTGTGTATAAGCACCGAACAAGACTAATGATGCGAGCCCAGCTGAGCCAATTGCATAACCCTTCGTCACAGCTTTTGTTGTGTTTCCAACAGCGTCTAGAGCATCTGTTGTTTTCCTGACATCTTCTGATAGGTTAGACATTTCAGCGATCCCCCCTGCGTTATCGGTGACAGGACCATATGCATCAAGTGCTACAATCATACCGGCTAAAGCAAGCATTGTTGTAGCTGCTATAGAAATTCCGTAAAGACCAGCAAACTTATAAGATAGAACAATTCCTAAAATAATCACAAATGTGGGGAGAGCCGTAGATTGCATTGAAACAGCTAAACCTTGAATGATATTTGTAGCATGACCAGATTGTGAAGAACGAGCAACCGATTTAACAGGTCCAAATTCTGTGCTGGTATAATACTCGGTTATCCAAACTATCAAACCTGTAACAGATAGTCCGATTATGGCACAATAAAATAAATCTATTCCTAAAAATGATTCAATGAAAAGATCGCTATTAATAATTAATTTGTCTGCACCTACAAAGATATCAGTAACAATGTATATTAAAATAATCGAAACAAATGCTGTAATTATCAAACCCTTGTAGAGAGCCCCCATTATATTTTGGGAGCCATCACTTAACTTTACGTAATATGCTCCGATTAATGAAGAAATGATACAAACACCAGCAATTAATAAAGGGAACATCATAAATTTTTGTTGATCGCCGACGTCAAACAATATAAGTCCTAAGACCATTGTACCAACAATTGTAACTGCGTATGTTTCAAAAAGATCGGCAGCCATTCCGGCACAATCTCCTACATTATCACCTACATTATCAGCAATAACAGCTGGGTTTCTTGGGTCGTCCTCTGGAATACCAGCCTCTATTTTTCCGACTAAATCTGCTCCAACATCCGCTCCTTTAGTGAATATTCCTCCACCAAGTCTTGCAAAAATTGAAATTAAAGAAGCACCAAAGCTCAATGCAATCATCGCTTCTATAATTTCTCTACCTTGAGATTCTCCAAGTTTCAGATATAAAAACCAATAATACCCAACAAGTCCCAAAAGGCCGAATCCAACAACTAAGAATCCTGTTATTGCTCCAGACTTAAATGAAATATCAAGAGCTTTGTCAATACTTTGGGTAGCTGCTTGTGTTGTTCTTACATTTGCCCTTACGGATACAAACATTCCAACGTAGCCGGCGAGTCCCGATAAAAAAGCACCAATTACAAACCCAATTGCCACATAAGGGTTGTGTATAAGAAAATAAAGTAAGAGCGTAATTAAAATACCTACTACTGAAATAGTAATATATTGCCTATTAAGATATGCTTGTGCACCTTCCTGAATTGCAGAAGCTATCTCTATCATTCTATCGTTGCCTTGAGGTTCACTCAAAATTCTCTTTGTTGTGAAAGCACCAAAACCGATTGAGAGAAAAGAGCAGATTAAGACGATTGAAAATTCTAGAAGCATATTAATAAAAGAACCTTATAAAACCAACCTTATAACACATTAGATTCGATGATCAACGATTAATTAATTAAAAATGACTAAAACCATATTTGTTAGGTTTAAATTCTTTACCATGACAATCAAAAACTTTTACTCCTTTTCCGCTCGAAAAATAACCTATTTTAGAAATTTCATTTAAATTTTTTTTTATTTTTTGTTTTTTTGACAAACAAAAGAGTAATTCATAATCTTCTCCACCAGATAAAATTATTTCCCAGATATCATTTTTTTTTTTTTTATTTTTCATAAATAATTCTTTAGATGCAAATGACAAAGGTATTTTATCTAAGAAAATATTAGCCTGTTTGTTCGATTGACTAGCTATGAATGAGAGTTCTCCTAACAAACCATCAGAGATATCTGTACATAACTCCACATTATTTAAAAGTTGTTTGCCAACAGAAAGTCTTGGTTCAGGAAGAAGTAATTTTTGAATTAGTCTTTTTTTACTTTTTTTTGAGCAATTAAAAATAGAGTCATTAGTCATAAGTTCATAACCTAATCCTGCGTCTCCAATACAACCTGTAACAAAAATGTCAGAATTTGATTTTGTATAGTTTTTTTTATGGCAATAATTGCCTGTTCTACCCAAAACAGTTAAGGATAAGAAAATTTTGTCAGAACTACTCATATCTCCGCCATAGAGTTTAAGATTGAACTTTTTCATATCCGATTTCAATCCTGAGGTAAAAGCTTTCAACCAATCTTGGACATTAGATTTAGGTAGTGCAATATTTAAAAAAATACCGTCTGGAACCGCACCCATCGCAGCAATATCAGACAAATTTATTCTAATAAGCTTTTTGGCTAATAAATTTGGATCGATACTTTTTTTAAAATGTTTGTCTTCTATCATCATGTCTGTTGATATGACAAGATTTTGTTTTTTAAAATAAGCTGCATCATTTTTTAAAAATAAAGACTCCTTATTTTGAGCAAGAGGCAACAAGTATTTTTCAATTAAGTTTTTTTCATTATTCATGAATTTCTAGTTTCTGATGAATTTTATCAAGAATTGCATTAATAAAGTTATTTTCTTTCTCAATACTAAAGGATTCAGCTAACATTAAATATTCAGAAATAATTATGCCCATCGAAGTTTGTGGATAACTGATCATTTCAGAAATAGCAACTCTCAAAAGAGCTTGTAATACTTTTGGCAACCTTTTTAAAGTCCAATTTTTTTGGAGATGATTAGATATCAAATCACAAATAAAATCTTCCTTTTCAAAAACATTATTAAAAATTTTTTTAAAAAAAACTTTATCAAACGATTTTTTATCAAAATCAAAATTTGAATCAATGTGAAATTCAAAATCATTGTGATTAACAAATTCTTTCTCAATTTGCTTTTGATCAAAACCAAAACTGTGATTAAATATTGCTTGCACAGCTAAATATCTAGATAAAGATTTTGAATGTATTTTAACTTTCTTCATTTTTTAAGCCTTAAAATTAAAAAAAATATAAAATAATCATATTACACTTAGTCAATTTGACTATTGTTCATAAAAGATGTCCACTAAAATTATATTACTCTAATTTTAGGGTTTTGATAAGATTGCAACAAACCGTAGCAGCTTTCCCACCAAGATTTTTTTTATTTATATCAGATCTTTCTATGGCTTGTTTAAAATTATTAACAGTTAAAATAGCTGAACCGAGTGGTATAATCTTCTTGTAAACTAATGAATAGATTTCATTCATAGAAATATTTTTTACTATATCATAGTGATCTGTTTCACCCTTTATTACACACCCAAGCACAATAAATCCTAAATAATCATTTTGAAATTTATGAAGTACAAAAGGAATTTCTAATGATCCATCTACTCTTATCTTGTCAAAAAAAATATTGTTAGATGTCAAATATGATTCGGCACCATTAATTAAGTTTGCTGAAATTTCCGGATAAAAATCAGAAAAAATAATTAAGACTTTCTTAGATTTTTTTTGTACCATTAATCTCTAATCCAAAACCATCTATTCCCACTATATTTTTTGATGATTTAGTTAACAAAATTATTTTTTTTACACCCAAATCGAGAAGTATTTGGGCACCTACTCCATATTCCTTTAGAATTTTATTCTTGCTTTTAGATAAAGTTGAATTTTTTTTTTTCATTTCTTTATCTGGATTTCTTACTATTACAATAACTCCGTGATCATTTTTACTTATAATTTCAATTGACTTTTCAAGATCTTTATTTTTTAAGTCTAGTAAATCAGAAATGATGTTTAAACTATGCATTCTGACTAAAACACTTTTATTTTTTGTTATCTTTCCTTTGACTAAAACTAGGTGCTCAGTTTCGTCTATTAGGTTTTTATAGACAAACAACTTAAATGTACCAAACTTAGGAAGACTTATTTCGTCTCTTTTTACGCATTTGACAAATTTATCTTTTTTTAATTTATATTCAATCAAATCCTTTATTGACGACATTTTGAGTTTATGTTGTTTGCAGAATTGTTGAAGATCGTTAAAACGTGCCATTGAACCATCGTCATTCATTATTTCACAAATAACACCAAAAGGACTTGAATCTCCATTAGCAAGTCTTGATAAATCAACAGCAGCTTCGGTATGACCAGCTCTCTCTAGGACTCCTCCGTCTTTTGCTAACAAAGGAAAAATATGACCTGGACTAACCAAATCGTTTGCTTTGGATTTTGGAGAGACTGCAACTTTTATGGTTTGCGACCTGTCCTTAGCACTAATACCAGTGGTAACTCCTTTTTTAGCCTCAATTGAGACAGTAAATGCAGTTCTATGTCTACTGTGATTATCGTCAGTCATAAGCTTTAAATTTAGTTTTTGAAATCTTTTTTTATCTAGTGCCAAACAAATCAATCCACGAGCATATTTTGCCATAAAATTAATTTTTTGAGGAGAAACATGAGTTGCAGAAAAGACAAGATCTCCTTCATTTTCTCTTTTTTCGTCATCAACTATTACAACCATCTTTCCTTTAGATAAATCTTTAATAATTTGTGAAATTGAAGAAAAACTCGTTTTCATTTGTTAAGAGCCTTGAATACATATCTTGCTAACATGTCAATTTCTATATTAAATTTGTCACCAACATCTGAAAACCTTAAGTTTGTATTTTCCCATGTAAAAGGCACAATGCTTACATCAAAATTTACTCCGTCAACTTTATTTACTGTTAAAGAAATTCCATCAATACAAATAGAACACTTATTTGTTAAATATTTAGATAAGTCGGAAGATATCGAAAAATTTAAAATCCAAGAATCTTTATCATTTTTTATATCATTGAGAGTTGAAATACCATCGACATGACCGAAAACAAGATGACCACTCAAATCCTCTCCAATTTTTAGTGATTTTTCAAGGTTTAATTTATCACCTTCTTTCTTTAATTTAAAATTTGTTTTAGAAACTGTTTCAGATGATAAATTACAAAAAAATATATCCTTCTCAAAACTGCTAACTGTTAAACATACACCTGAGCATGATATTGATTCGCCTAGAATCAGACTATCAAATTCTGATTTTATTCCAAGAATTCTTGATTTTGCATTCCAAGAATGAATGACACCAACTTTTTTAATTATTCCAGTAAACATGTTTCAATAGTTTTGTTTCTCTAATATTTCCATCGTATTATTTTTTACAATCGATAATTGCGTAGGTTTAAAAGTTATTTTTTTCTTTTTATTTAAAAGGTTAATCGCATTAACTCCTGTGCCACCAATAAAGTAATTGGATCTAAAAATAATCAAGCGATCAACTAACTCTTCATCAAGAAATGATGTAAAAACCTCACTACCTCCCTCAACTAATAAGTTGCAAACTCCCAGTTTAGCAAGCTCTTCAATAATATTAGATAATTTAAACATTTTCTTATCTAACATAAATACTTTTACTTTTTTTTTTTGGATTTTTTTTATTAATTGATTTTCATCCTTAATAGTAAAAATAAAAGTTCGATTTATTTTACAATTTTTAAAAATATGTGAATTTGGGTTTAAATCCAATTTTTTGGACAGAATAATTCTTATTGGAGAAAATCTTTTTAAACCCTCTATTCTGCAGTTTAGTTTTGGGTTATCAATATTAACAGTATTTTTACCAACTAAAATAGCATCCGCCTCGGATCTTATAAGATGAACAATTTTTTTAACCTGATTGTTTGTAATTCTTTCAGATTTATTTAGTTTAGAGGTAATTTTTGTATCAATTGAAGATCCAATCTTTAAGGTGACCTTTGGGCGACTGAACTTTCTATTTAAAATATATCCATCATAAATTTGTTTAGTTTCTTCATTCAAAATATCTCCTAATACCTCTAATCCACTAATTCTTAATAGTTTTTCTCCTGATCCATTGACTCTTTTGTCAGGATCCCTGAGTGAAAAAACAACTCTATTAATTTTTGATTTTAAAATCCTAGACACACAAGACTCATCTCTTCCAGAGTGACAACAAGGTTCTAAAGTCGAATAAAGCGTATAATGATGTTTTTTTTTAAAAGTTACTTTTCTTAAGGCAACTGCCTCGGCATGAGGCCTTCCCCCTTCAAAAGTGTAACCAAAGGAAACAATCTTATTGAAATTTTTTTTTGAATTCGACTCCACTATCAAAGAGACAACAGGGGGATTGGGAAAAGTCGTTCCAATTATTTTTTTTAAAAGAAAAATCGCAATTTTAATGTATTTTATATCTAAATCCACTTCCTATTCGTTTTTGAGATTTAAATTTTTATCAATGAACTTTCTAAAATCATCAGTTTCTTGAAAATCCTTATACACCGAAGCAAATCTTAAATAAGCTACTCTATCTAACTCTTTTAAAGCATCCATTACAAGTTCACCAATTACTTTTGTCGGAATTTCGGTTTCACCTGAACTTTCTAGTCTTCTTTGTATACTATTGGTTATTAATTCTATCTTGTCAGGGTTAACCGGTCGTTTTCTACAAGAGATATTTATAGACCTTACCAGTTTTTCTCTATCAAACACTGTCCTGTTGTCATCTTTTTTTATCACCATTAATTCCCTTAATTGAACTCTTTCAAATGTAGTGAATCTGGCTCCGCAAGCTGGACACTGCCTCCTTCTTCTGATAGAGCTATTATCTTCTGTTGGTCTAGAATCCTTGACTTGGGTTTCTTCGTGGCCACAAAATGGACATCTCATAAAATAGCTTACCTATCTCTAGTAAAAAGCAAATAATTTCTTTTACAGCAAATGATTTTAAATGGCAGTGCTGTAAATTGGAAATTTTTCACATAAAGCTTTCACTTTTGATTTCACTTCCTTTTCAACCTTTGAATTATCTTCAGGGTTTAAGGATAAACCGTCTAAAACGTCTCCGATGAGATTGCCAACAATACGAAATTCTTCTTTTCCGAAACCTCTACTAGTGCCAGCAGGCGTTCCTAGTCTTATTCCTGAAGTTACAAAAGGACTTTCTGGATCAAATGGAACACCGTTCTTGTTACAAGTTATACCAGCGTTCTCAAGTGATTTCTCCGCAGCTTTACCTGTTATTTTTTTTGGTCTCAAATCTACAAGAACAAGATGGGTGTCTGTTCCACCTGAAACTACTTCTAACCCTCTTTCTAGCATCACTTCGGATAAAATTTTGGAATTCGAAACGACAGATTCTATATATTTTTTAAAATCTGGTTGAAGTGCTTCGCCAAAAGCTACCGCTTTAGCACATATTACGTGCATAAGTGGACCACCTTGAAGGCCTGGGAAAACAGCAGAATTAATTTTTTTTGCATGGGCTTCGTTATTAGTAAGAATTATTCCACCTCTAGGTCCTCTAAGTGTTTTATGTGTTGTTGACGTTACAACATCTGCAAATTCAAGTGGATTTGGATAAAGTCCTGTCGCGACTAGGCCGGCAAAGTGAGCCATATCTACAAGGAAAAGAGCTCCAACTTTATCAGCGATTTCTTTAAATTTTTTGAAATCAATGATTCTGGGATAAGATGATCCTCCTGCAATTATTAACTTAGGTTTATTCTCTAAAGCTAAATTTTCAACTTCATCATAATCGATTAAGGCTGTATCTTTTCTGACTCCATACTGAATTGCATTAAACCATTTTCCAGATTCATTTGGTGGAGCACCATGAGTTAGATGACCTCCGGCAGCTAGAGACATTCCCATTATTGTATCACCAGGTTTTAACAATGCTAAAAAAACTGCTTGATTTGCCTGAGATCCAGAGTGAACTTGTACGTTAGCAAAACCAGCGTTAAATAACTTTTTGATTCTATCGATGCAAATGTCTTCAACTACATCAACATGTTCACATCCGCCGTAATATCTTTTACCAGAATATCCTTCAGCATATTTATTTGTTAATATTGTACCTTGAGCCTCTAAGACTGCCTTTGAAACAATATTTTCGGAAGCAATCAATTCAATTTGATCGTTCTGCCTGTGATATTCGTTTTTTATAGCCTCTAAGACTGCTGGATCAGTTTGTGTTAAACTGCTTTCAAAAAATAGTTGTGCTGTCATTTTGTCTCCATATTATTTTATTCTACAAGATTAAATTTATCAAGTCTAGCTTGATGGCGTCCACCTTCATAGTTTGTTTTCAAAAATACTAATAAACATTTAATAGCTTCTTGCTCAGAAATCAACCTTGAACCTAAAACTAAAATATTCGCATTGTTATGTTGTCTAGCCAAAATTGACATTTTATTATTCATACAAAGTGCTGCACGTACATTTTTAAACCTATTAGCGACCATTGACATTCCTATTCCTGAACCACAAATCAAAACCCCAAATAGATCGTTTTTTAAATCAATTTTTTTGGACAGCTTTTTAGCATAATCCGGATAATCAACAGAGTTTTCAGAAAAAGTACCTAGGTCCTCAAATTTTATTTCTCCTTGTAATTCTTCAATTAACATTTTTTTTAACTTGTATCCAGCATGATCACTAGCAATTAAAATCTTACTCACATTAATTATCCTTTAATTTTAATATATCTAATTTTAATTGTGATGATAGAAAGTATAATCCAATAATATTTGGTATGGACATAGCAAAAATCATAGAATCTGAAAAATTTATAACACTTTCAAGGTTCATTGAAGTACCAATTACTGTAAAACTTAAGAAAATTATTTTGAAAGAATATTTACTCAAAGAACTCATTCCAAATAAATACGTCCAACATCTCAAGCCATAGTATGACCATGTTATCAAGGTAGATATAGCAAAAAGGGTAATTGCTAAAGCCAATATTGTAGGGAACCATGTGAAAACTGATTCAAATGCTCTCGAGGTCAATTCAACTCCTTGTATACCAGATTTATTCTCATAAACACCTGTCATAATAATTACTAATGCCGTCATTGAACACACAATTACTGTATCTACAACTGGAGACAGCAAAGACATGAAACCGGTATTCAAGTGATTATTACTTTTTGCAGGAGCATATGCAATTGGGGCAGACCCAATCCCTGATTCATTAGAAAAAACTGCTCTTTTCACTCCAGCAATGAGGGAACCTAAAAATCCTCCTACCGAGGCATCAAGGTTAAATGCACTAGAGAATATTTTATAAATTGTTTCAGGAATCAAACCAAAATTGGAGATTATAATATACAAACAAGAAAAAACATAAATAAATGCCATCAGTGGAACAAGTCTTTCAGTAACTTTTCCTATTGATTTTATGCCACCAATAATTATGAAACCGACAATAAAGGCGAAAACTATACCACCTAACCAACCTTTATTAAATAAAGGGCTATTTTCAGATCCAGTTGCCTCTACAATTTGTTGAAAAGCTTGATTTGCCTGGAACATATTTCCACCGCCAAAAGAACCACCTATGCAACAAATTGCAAAGAATATTGCTAAAAATTTTCCTAATTTAACATAACCAAGTTGACCCATCCCATCTGATAGGTATCTAATTGCTCCCCCTGAAACTGTGCCATCTTTGTGAATTATTCTATATTTGTGGCCTAAACTGACTTCCACGAACTTCAAAGTCATACCAAAAAAAGCTGTTATAATCATCCATAACATTGCACCAGGTCCACCAATTGAAATGGCAACTGCAACACCAGCAATATTCCCAAGACCAATTGTTCCAGACATTGCAGCAGTAAAAGATTGAAAATGAGTAATCTCTCCTGGATGACTTGGATCATCGTATTTACCAAATGCTACATTAAGTGCTCTTTTAAAATAAAAAATATTTACAAATCTAAAATAAAAAGAAAAATAAAGGCTCGCAAAAACAAGCCATAAAACGATGAAAGGAATCTGATTTCCAAAAAAAGAGAAACTTCCAAAAACAAAGCCAGTGATTGAATCAGAAATTGGTTTAAGAAATGTCTCAATATTTTTATCTAAATTTTCAATCATTTTTTAATTTTAAACGAAAAAAAAATTACTGCAAAATTTCAATTAATTTTTCATAAGAATTAATTAGATTTTCTTTTCTTATACAATACGGTGGCATAAAGTAAACTGTATTACCAAGTGGACGCAACAACAATCCATTTTCAAGAAATTTCTTTCTTATTTCATGACTTTCTAAAGAACCGTAACTATCGGAAATATTTTTAAAATCAAATGCTGCAATTGTTCCTAATTTACGAATTTTTGAAATATTTTGAAGTTTTGATATTTTTTTTAAACAGTCATTGTGAATTTTAGAGATTTCTTCAATTTTTATAAAAGTTTTATCTTCATTAAATAAATTAAGAGAACTAAGAGCTGCCGCACATGCAACGGGATTAGCGGAAAATGAATGCCCATGAAGAAATGTTTTACTAAAATTAGTGTCTACAAAAACTTTATGTATTTCCTCGCTAAAAACTGTAGCTGCAAGAGGAATAAACCCTCCTGTAAGTGATTTTGCCAAACAAATTATATCTGGTTTCATAGTTAAATGGTCTGTTGCAAACATTTTTCCGGTTCTTCCAAAACCAGTCATCACCTCATCGAATATTACAAGTATTCCTGAATCTTTAAATATTTTGACCAACTTATCCAAAAACTCTTTTCTACAAATTTTCATACCTCCTGCACCCTGGACAAGTGGCTCTAAAATTACAGCAGCAATTTTACCTTTCTCTTTTTCAACAATTTTGTAGGCAGCATTTATAGCTAATCTTTCACTTTCTTCAAGTTGATTATTACCCCACCAATCCTCTGGAAAAGGAATAAAAAAATTTTTGTGTAAAATATCCTCGAATGGTTTGTAAAAGCCAGTTGTTTTACCCACAGACATTGCACCGAAAGTATCGCCATGATATCCACCTGAAAATGCAATAAATTTTGTTTTTTTTTTTCCTAAATTATGCCAATACTGAATTGCAACCTTCATCGCTATTTCAACAGAGGTTGAACCATTATCTGAATAGAAGACTCGAGACAAGTTTTTTGGTAAAATATCTACAATTCGAGCAGCCAAATCTACAGCTGGATGGTGAGTAAAACCAGCAAAAAGAACTTGCTCAAATTTTTTGGACTGATTAAAAACAGAATTTACCATTTCGTTTCTACAATGACCATGTGTATTTATCCACCACGAGGATATTAAATCAATATACTCTTTACCTTCAATATCAAAAAGTTTTTCATCTTTTGCTGAACTAATAATTATTGGATCTTCAGAAAATGAAGATTGTGTGAAAGGATGCCAGAGAAATTTTTTATCCTTAGCTAAAATTTGTTTTTTTGATTTCATATAACTCCAAACAAAGTTTTCATATCTTCAACTGATTTTTTATTAATAACTGATTTAAATGGTATCTTGGCTATTATATTAATTTTTTTTCCATAAATTTTCTTTCCAAACTTTGAAATAGTCTTAAAAGTTTCAGGTTCATCATCTCCAACAAAAACAATTCCGCATAATTTTATTTTTTTTTGTTTTAAAAGATTTATTGACAAGAGTGTGTGGTTTATTGTTCCTAATTGCGACCTGCTGACTAAGATAACTGGGAAATTAAAAAATTTTATTAAATCGATCATTAGCAATTTATCATTCAATGGCACGTTTAATCCTCCAGCACCCTCGATAAAAATTTTTTTTTTTAACTTTTCATTTAAAACATTTTTAAATTTAACCATTCTAATTTTTTTTTTCTCAAAGTCAGCAGCAATATTGGGACTTAATCCTTTTTCAAAAAAATAAGTTTCTGAAAGTATTGTTTTTCTAGTACAATTTTTTGTTATTATATCTGAATCTTTATAACCAAATTTATCAACGCCACATTGAATAGGCTTGTAATATATTGCATCAAATTTATTTACTAAAATTGAAGCTACTAAAGTTTTACCAACCCCTGTATCAGTTCCAGAAATAAAATATCCTTTCGACATTAGTTTTTGATTTTCCTTATAAAAAAATAACTAATATCAAAGTTTACTCTGACTTTATCTCTATCTCTTCTCAAACTATAAAGATCTGAAATATTAAATACATTGTTACTCACATTCGCTCCTATTTTTTTTAGACTTTGAAAAAACAACATTATATTTCTATATTCTAGCTCATGAATCATCCTTTTCATTGTGAAATAAAATTTTTTATTATTTAGAAGTTCTTCCATTTTTTTCTCATTTGGAAAATCATTAACTAATTTATAATGTTTAGTTTTTAAATTATTAAAACTACTTGAGTTGGGAAAAGAAAGAAGCAAAATAGAATTTTTTTTAATTGAATTAAGTATTTTTTTAATAAGCTTTAAAAAATCTTTTGACCAATGTAGTGACATATTTGACACAATTAAATTATAATTTTCAAAATTATCAAAAAAATCAAAGTCATTTTTAAAAAAAATAACTTTTTGATTCTTAAATCTTATTTTTGATTTTTTAATCATTTTATTAGAAATATCTAATAAGTGAATTCTGGTTAAACTTACATTTTCAGAAATTTTTTTACTACAAAATCCTGTACCACAACCAAGTTCCAATAAAGAAAATCCCTCTTTATTTTTTTTAATTTCATTAAAAAATAAATCTAATAGATTTTTTGATATTTCTTTTTGTATGCTGGAATATTTGTCATAACAATCGGCTCCCTGATCAAATGAATCTTTTACTTTTTTTTTGAATGTATCCACTATATTTTTTCTAGAACTTTATAAATTAATTCAAAACATATTTCAGGATCGGTCTTTGGAAATCCATGATCATATTCGTTTAAAAAACTTATATCGTGTTTATCATTATCTAAAAAATCTATACTTTCTTGATTAATGTTTAAAACTTTGTCATTTGTCGAATAAAATGTGTAAATAGGAAAATTTAACCTATTAAATTTAGAGGAAAAATTTTCGCATTGTAGTTCTATCAATGCATTTCTGAGAGTTTCAATATTAATAACTTTGTGAAAAGAATACTTAACATTACATGTTTTGTAGAAGTTTTTAAGAACTTTGACCGGATTTTCTAACAATTGTTTATGCATGTAAGCAATTTTTCTATGTATTAGATTAGGCTTTTTTTGATAATTGACAAAATCCGGCGCTCCAAAAAAGTTGAATAATAATCTACATGAAATATCATTTTTTAAAAACCAATTTAGACCATAAGAGTGAACTATGAAAATATTATTATCACTTTTAAACAAAAGTTTTGTTTGTTTTGATTTTGAGAAGAATTTTAGATCTAATGATTCTGATTTTTTACAAATATCGAGAGACTCGACCTTTTTTTTTACTGAGTTCCAAAAAGTTTTGTCAAAACCCCAACCATGAATAAAATAAAAATTAAATTTCATTAGTGTTTAAAGTTTGAAATATGTTTTATAAAATTTTTTATAACAACCCTACTCATATTAGCAGTTAAAGATAATCTTATTCTATCATAACCAGAAGGTACTGTTGGGGGGCTTATTTCTTTAACAAAATATCCGTGATTAAATAGATATTTTTTTAGACTTTCACACTTCGAACGATTTTTTAAAATTAGAGGAATTATATGTGAATTAGATTTTGCTGTATCAAAGTTTAATTTTTTTAAGTTTTCTAAAAGAAACTCAGAATTACTTTTAATTTTTTTCCTTAATTTTGATGCTTTTGTTATTTTTTTCAAAGAAGCTGATATTGCTCCTAAAATTGAAGGTGGTAATGCAGTCGAGTAGATTAGTCCTCCGCAAGAATTAATAATTTTTTTATAAAAGTTTTTTGAGCATGAAACAAACGATCCATAACTGCCTATAGCTTTACTAAAGGTGCCTACAATAATTTCATTTGTATTTTTATTTATATCTGAGGCAAAACCATACCCATTTTTGCCGTATAAACCAAACGAATGAGCTTCATCAAGATAAAGTATGCAAGCATATTTTTTTGAAAGATATCTTAATCCATTTAAATCAGCAAGATCCCCATCCATGCTGAAAAGCGTTTCAGAGATAATTATTTTTCTCATTTTATTTGGAGTTTTTTTTAACTGACTTTCAAGGTGATTTAAATCAAGATGATTATATCTAAAACACTTTTGTCTGGATATCACACACCCATAATAAATACTTGCATGATTTAGTTTATCAGAAAAAATAATGCATTTATTTCTTGTACCTAAAGAATTTCCGGTTAAGCAGGGAATGAGTGTTGAATTTAATAAAAATCCATTCCCTATTATTATTGAGTTTTCGTGTTTAATATTTTTACTAATTAGTTTCTCAATCATTTCTATCTTATCTAAATTACCCGTAACCAATCGAGATGAAGACAAACTAGATCCATATTTTTTTATCCAAGAAATCGATTCATTGGAAATTTCTTTATTTTTAGAAAATCCAAGATAATCGTTGCTAGCGAAATTTATTAATGTTTTACCATTATATTTTACCAAATCGTTATTTCTTTTTGAAAGTTTTGATGAATAATCAAAAATTTCTAGTTTTCTGGTTGGATTTTTTTTATTTAATGTTATTTTATTCACAGCCTATTATATAATATATTAATAAAACGAAATAAATAAATGAAAGAAGAAACAATAGTTTTACACGCAGGTCATCGTAGAGACGAATCAACCACTTCTGTTGCCGTTCCTATTTACCAAACTACATCTTATCAATTTAATAATACAGAACACGCTGCTAAATTATTTTCACTTCAGGAACTTGGAAATATTTACACCAGGATAATGAACCCTACATGTGCTGTCTTAGAAGAAAGAATGTCAAAAATTGACGGTGGGGTTGCTGCCATGGCAGTTAGCTCAGGTCAAGCTGCTTCAGCATTTTCAATTCAAAATATCTGTCATTCGGGAGATAATTTCGTTAGCTCCACAGATCTTTATGGAGGAACATGGAATCTATTTTCTAATACTCTAAAAGAAATGGGAATTGAATGCAGATTCGTTGATCCTGCAAAACCCGAACAATTTGAAAATGCTATTGACGAAAAAACTAGATGTATTTATGCAGAGACCTTGCCCAACCCAAAACTTAATGTTTTTCCTATTAATGAAGTTTCACAAATTGGAAAAAAACACAACGTTCCTTTGATAATGGACAATACTGCTGCACCATACATATGCAAACCTTTAAGTCATGGAGCAAATATTGTCGTCTACTCTACAACCAAATATATAGGTGGACACGGCCTATCTATAGGAGGGCTTATAGTTGATGGCGGAAACTTTGATTGGGAAGCTGCCGCTGACAGATTTCCAATGCTAAATAAACCTGATCCTAGTTATCATGGAGCTGTTTGGTCTGAGGCTGCAAAACCTCTAGGTCCAATAGCTTATATTTTAAGAGCTAGGGTTATTCTTCTAAGAGACTATGGTTCGGCAATGAGTCCATTTAATGCTTTTACTTTTATTCAAGGGTTGGAAACATTACCCTTAAGAATGCAAAGGCATTGTGAGAACGCTGAAAAAGTTGCAGAATATCTGGATGGTCACAGCAAGGTTGAAAAAGTAATTTACCCCAAACTCATGTCTGGGATTCATAGAGATAGAGCAGAAAGCTATATGTCGGGCGGCTTTGGATCTTTGCTGGGCTTCGAATTAAAAGATGGAGAAGATGCTGGAAAGAAATTCATAGATAATTTGAAACTTCTGTATCATGTTGCAAATATTGGAGACGCAAGATCACTAGCTATCCACCCTGCATCAACTACACACTCTCAATTATCAGATGATGAAAAATTGTCATCTGGTGTTACACCAGGTTATGTAAGATTATCAATCGGAATTGAGCACATTGATGATATTATTGAGGATTTAGATCAGGCATTAAAAAAAGTCTGAATGAAAAAATTCAATATTAGAGGTTTTCCTTTTCATAGGGGAAGAAGACTCAGAAGCTCACGCAATTTAAGAGATCTTGTAGCAGAAACATTCCTTAAAACCGACGATTTAGTCATGCCTTACTTTATTCGAGAGGATTTTGATAATATAGATTCAAAAAATAAATTTGGATTTAAAAGATTTTCGATAAATGAGTTACTTAAGGAGTTAGGTGAAGTCGTAAAATTAGGAATAAAATCAGTAGCATTGTTTCCAAAGATTGAAGTTGAAAAAAAAACAGATGATGCAAACGAATGCTTTAATGAAAATAACCTGATATCTAGAGCTTTAAAAAAAGTTTTAAAAGAGTTTCCAGATCTAATGGTCATCTGTGACGTAGCTTTAGATCCATACACAGTTAGTGGTCACGACGGCATTTTAAATGCTAATGGAGAAATAGATAACGATAATACAGTTCAAATTTTAGTTAAGATGTCTTTAAATCTTGCATCATCCGGCTGTAAAATCATTGCTCCAAGTGATATGATGGATGGAAGAATAAAAATTATAAGAGAAAGCTTAGAAACAAATAAATTTTCCAATGTCAACATTCTCTCATATAGCTCAAAGTTTTGCTCTAACTTTTATTCCCCTTTTAGAGACGCATTAGGAAGTAAAAAAAACCTTGGTGATTCAAAAAAAGATACTTACCAGATTGATTATAGAAATTCTAGAGAAGCAGTAAAAGAATCACTCGAAGATATTGAGGAAGGTGCAGATATTATAATGGTCAAACCAGCAGGCTACTATTTAGATATTATTAATGAAATTAAAAGAAACTGTTTGATTCCTGTTGCTGCCTACCAAGTAAGTGGAGAATATGTTATGATTAAGAATGCTTCTGATGATAAATTTATTGACTACAGACCTTCCGTATTGGAAAGTCTTTCATGTATTAAAAGAGCTGGAGCAGACGTAATTTTTTCATATTTTTCAAAAGAAGTTGCGGAGTGGTTAAAATAATAAAATCATAATGAACTTGATTTTTAAAAATTATAAGATTAAAAAAAAGATAACATAAATTAGGAGGTAATAATGTCAAGAACACATCCAGGAAGATTTCACATAGCAATTCCAGGCCCCACAAATATACCTGAGAGAATTTTAAATGCTATGCATATTTCATCAGAGGACCAAAGAAACCCTGAAATTCCAAACTTAACAATTCCCTTATATAAGGATGTAAAAAAGGTTTTCAAATCAGAGAAAGGTTCAGTCTTTCTATTCCCTGGATCTGGAACGGGAGCATGGGAATCCGCAATCATTAATACCATGTCACCAAATGAAAAAGTTCTAATTTATAGGTATGGACAATTCAGTCACTTGTGGGCAGATATGTTTAAAAGACTTGGGTTAGATGCAGAGGTTGTTGAAAGAGAATGGGGTACAGGAACACCTCCTGAAGAGGTGGAAAAGACCCTTAAAAATGATACTGATCACAAAATCAAGGTTGTTTGTGTAACACAAAACGAAACTGCTACTGGAGTGACTTCAAATGTTGAAGATGTAAGAAAGGCTATGGATGCAGCAAATCACCCTGCACTTTTGTTTGTTGATGGTGTAAGTTCAATTGCATCTATTGACTTTAGAATGGATGAGTGGAAAGTAGATTGTGCAATCTCAGGCTCGCAAAAGGGTTTTATGTTACCTTCTGGAATGGCAATAATGTGTGTAAGTCCTAAAGCTCTTGAGGCTCATAAAAAAGCCGAGCTAAAAAGATGTTACTACTCTTGGGAAGATCAGATCGCAACTAATAAAGACGGGTATTTCCCTTACACTCCTCAAATACCAATGTTGAGGGCTTTACAGGAGTCATGTAACATGATTTTTGAAGAGGGTCTTGAAAACGTATTCAAGAGACATCACAGAATTGCTGAAGGTGTGAGAAAAGCTATTCTTGAAGGTTGGCAATTAAAACTCTGTGCTAAAGATCCATATTGGTATTCCGATACTGTGTCAGCAATAGTAGTTCCAGAAGATAAAGATGCAAAACAAGTGCTCTCAACAGCTTTTAATAAGTATCATTTATCACTTGGTGCTGGACTTACTGAGGTAGCTGGTAAGGTCTTCAGAATAGGTCATCTTGGTGATTTAAACGAACTTCAAGCTTCAGCCTTTATTAATGGTGCTGAAATGGCAATGATTGATTCAGGTATTAATGTAAAACCTGGAAGTGGTATTGCTGCTGCTTCTGAATATTGGAGAAAGGCTTTAGAAAATGACGCAAAAGTTCAAAGTATTAGTAACAAGGAAGTGGCCTAGTACTGTAGAAAAAAAGCTAGATGAGAGTTTTGATGTCACCCTAAACGAGAGTGACATTCCAATGACTGAAGAACAACTACTTGAAGCTATGAATAGCTATGATGCTGTTCTTCCAACTGTGACTGACAGTATTTCAAGTAAAGTTATTTCATCAGATAAGAGAAAAGCTAAAATAATTGGAAATTTTGGTGTTGGTTTCAATAATATTGATATTGAGTCTGCTAAAAGTAACGGGGTGGTTGTTACAAATACTCCAGAAGTACTCACCGATTGCACAGCAGATATTGCAATGCTTCTTCTTCTTGGAGTTTCTAGAAGAGCCTCAGAGGGAGAATTTCATGTTAGAAAAAAAGAATGGTCGGGCTGGCGACCTACTCATATGATGGGAACAAAAGTAACGGGTAAAACTCTTGGTCTAGTTGGAATGGGTAGAATAGCTCAAGCAGTTGCGCATAAAGCACATTTTGGTTTTAATATGAAAATACTTTTTTTTGACCCATATTTTAATAACAATGACATTATTGAAAAATTTAGCGCCTTGCCTTGCAATACAATTGACGATCTACTGAGAGGTTCAGATTTTGTTTCTTTACATTGCCCATCTACCAGTGAAACTAAAGGACTAATGAATATTAAAACTTTAGCAAAGATGAAAAATTCTAGTTATCTTATTAATACAGCAAGAGGTGATGTTGTTGTTGAAAATGATTTAGTTCAAGCATTAGAAAGCGGTCTCATTAAAGGAGCAGGGCTGGATGTTTTTGAAGGTGAACCAAATGTAAACCCAAAACTTTTAAATTTTAAAAACGTTTTTTTACTACCACATCTTGGAAGCGCTACTGAAGAAACTAGAGAAGCTATGGGTATGAGAGTATTTTCAAATATACGTGATTTTTTTGATGGCAAGGAACCCACGGACAGAGTGGTGTAATCCATAATGAGTTTGCATAGAGTTGAAAGTAGCTCTGAAAATTTGTTAATGGGTTTATTTAATCATGGTATATCAAACGTTCAACCCAGAAATATTTTAAAAAAATTCATTGAAGTTTACAAAACTAAAATTATTGTGAGAAGCAATAGCTATTCAAAGACTTATAATAACTTTAAGAATATTCTTCCAATTTGTGTAGGTAAAGCTTCAGTTGATATGGCTAATACTGCATTATCTCTTCTTAAGAATTTTGAGAACAAAATATCTGAGGGTGTGATAGTTGTAAATAGAGAAAACTTTAAAAAAGTAAAGGGGTTCAAGTGTTTTTCTTCTGGGCACCCTGTTCCTGATAAAAATGGTTTACTTGCATCTTTACACATAGAAAAAAAACTTCATTCGCTTTCGGAAAAAGATCTAGTTTTGTTTTTTTTATCTGGAGGTGGTTCTGCTTTGTTACCCTACCCATCTGCAAATATAAAAATTGAGCAGAAAGTAAGTTTAAATCGTAAATTATTAAGTTCAGGTGCAGATATCAAAGAAATTAATACAGTGCGGAAACATCTTTCAAAAATTAAAGGAGGTAATTTATTGAAAATGTCATTTCCAGCAAAAGTCCATAGTTTTATATTATCTGATGTAATAGGAGATGATTTAAGTTCTATATCTAGTGGACCAACAGTTCCTGACGAAACGTCTTTTAATGATGTAAAAAAAATTCTTATAAAATACAATCTATGGAATGATATTCACAAATCAGTAAAAGAGCACATTGAATTAGGAATATTAGATAAAAGTTTAGAAACTCCTGACAAAACAAATAAAGTTTTTTTAAATGTTGAAAACACATTAATAGGGAGTAATAATTTATGCTTAAAAAGTATTGATTCTTTATGTAAGAAAAAATATATCAATTCAAAAATTTGGAAAACTAACATTGAAGGAGATGTTCAAGTTATCGCGAAAAATTTTGTTAGAGATCTTAAAAAAAAGAATTATAAAAAGCCAATAATATTAATTTCTGGTGGAGAAAGCACAGTTAAAATTAAAGGAAAGGGAAAAGGTGGAAGAAATCAAGAGTTCGCTTTACATTTTATTAAAAATATAAGAAAGTCTCTCTCTAATCTAAAATTCACACTATTATCAGCTGGAACAGACGGAAGAGACGGACCAACAAATGCTGCTGGAGCAATAGTGAATGACAAAAGTTTCGATTTAATTGAAAATAAAAACATAAATCTAAATAAGGAGCTAGAAAATAATAACTCATATCAGGTATTGAAAAAAATAAATTCGCTTGTAATAATTAACGGAACAAACACAAACGTAGCTGACATTCAGTTACTAATGATAAATTAAATGGGTACATTAAAAAAAAATGAATTAATACTAAAAAGCTCAACAGAGTTTCCTTGTTCTTACATCAAAGGAAGATTAGAAAAAAGGATTTTTGTAAATATTCCAAAAAATAAATCTGGAAACGAAGTAATATCAAAACTTACACAAAAGGGATTTCGAAGAAATTATGATCACATGTATATTCCATCTTGTAAGAATTGCATATCTTGTATTTCATTAAGATTAAATATTTCCAAATTTATCTATTCCAAAAGTAATAAAAGAAATCTAAAAACCAACTCTGATTTATCATTAGTTGAAAATAAATTTTATTCAGAAAAAAGATTTAAATTATTCAAACAATATTGCAGAGTTAGACACTCAAATGGTCAAATGAAATATATGACACAATCTGATTTTATTAATTTTTTTCATAAATCTAAAAATAAAGTTAAAATATTTGACTTAATTAATTTAAATAAAGAGCTTTATGGATCAATTTTGCTAGACGTTTTAGATGATGGATATTCTGCTGTTTATAGTTTCTTTGATCCATATTCAAACAAAAGAGGTTTGGGTAAAAACTTAATCTTGAAAACAATTCAAAAACTTAAAGAAAAAAAAAAAAGACACCTTTACCTTGGATATTGGGTGAGAGAATCAAAAAATATGAACTATAAATCTTCATTTAATAATGTTGAATATTTTGTAAATGGTGAATGGACAGAAAAACTATAAACCCTCCAGTTTATCAATTATTTGATTCCTAAAAATAAATTTGACTTTGTTATTCTCTAAAATTTTAAAGAAAAAATATCCTGTTATTTTTAGTGCTTCTTTATAATCATTATATTTATTTTTTTTAAAGTTTTCTTTCATACATTTTGGAATTTTAAAAAGATTTTTAGCATATTTTTTACCTATTTCGAAATTAACTGCATTACCGGTTTTTGGAGAAATAAAATAGGTATTATTAAATTCTCCGGTAACGCAGCATTTATTGATATTAAGCCCATAACCAAGATGCTTTAAAAAATTCATTTCCCACTTTATATATTTGCCAATTAAATAAGAATTACTATCATACTTTAAAAGTGTCAAATTTTTGATTTCTTTATAAATAGAAGTATTTTGTTCCCAAAAAGGTAAAAATTTTATACATAGCTCCGATGCCGATGCTTTAATAATTGTGTAAAAATAATCAGAAGATAAATTATAATTTTCTTGTTCATAATTTAAATATCCAAGTGAATTTAAATTTCTTGAACTCCATGTAAATTGAATTTTATCAAGATTAATTAAATTAATATTTTTATTTTTGAATGTCTTTGAAAGTCCCTTTATCAAACCATAATCTTTTGATAGAACGTATAAAATTTTCGCTTTCTCACCAAAATTCTTTGAATATAAGAAAAAACCTTCGTCCTGTATTTTCATTATTAAATTCTAATCTTCTTGACTGTTAAATCCAAAAATACTTTTTTATTTAAAATTTTTTCAATATCAATTCTTGACCTTGTTCCAATCATCTTAATTTTTTCTCCATTTTTTCCTATAATTATTGATTTTTGAGAATCTTTATTTACAAAAATCTCTTGATAAATTTTAATGATTTTTTCTTGATTTTTAATTCTGGTTTTAATTTTAACTAAATATGGTATTTCCTTATTTACAAGATTAAATATCTTTTCTCTTGTAATTTCAGAAATTCTATAATTTATGCTTTTAGTGACTTTTATTTTTTCATCATACTTCCAATGTCTTTCAGGAATTTCATCAATTAAATTGTTCAATAAAAACTTCAGGCCTTTTCTTTTTTTTGCAGAAATCATAAAAGTTTTGGAGAAATTTATTTGCGAATTAAGAATTTCAGAATATTTTAGCATTCTTCCTTTTGAAACAAGATCTATTTTATTTAATATCAAGCAATTCTTTTTGAAATTTTGAATGATAGTATTTATTTCACTTAACAATTTTTTATCAATTGTTTTTGAAAGATCGTAAATAAATAGATTTACATCTACTTTTTCTTCCTCATCCTGAATTGAACGTGAAAGATTTTTTGTTGTATATTTTCTATTTTGAATTATACCAGGTGTATCTGTAAATATCAGCTGACTATGATTTAAATTTATTACTCCAGAAATTTTTTCTTTTGTGGTCTGAACTTTGTGACTAACAATTGATATTTTATTATTTAAAATATTATTCAAAAGTGTTGATTTCCCTGCATTTGGAAATCCAGTTAATAAGATAACTCCACACTTATATTTTTTTATTTTCAATTTTTTTTAAAAGTAGTTTAGCGGCATTAATTTCTGCATCTTGTTTATTTTTCCCTTCTCCAATAACAATTAAATCATCACTATGATTTACACTTATTTTAAAAATTGGTTCATGTTCAGGACCAGTTTTACTTACAAAATTATATTCAGGAAGTTTATTATTTTTTTTTAAGCACAATTCTTGTAATCGAGATTTTGGGTCATATTTAGACAAATCAATATTTTTTATTTCCTCTTTCCAAAGATTCTCAACGACGGATTTAACCGTTTCAAAATCTGAGTCCAAAAAAACTGCAGCAATTAGGGCCTCTAGTGAATTTGCTTTTATTGATTCAATTGATTTCATTTTTATATCATTTGAAACTTTTATATAACGGTGAAGTTGAATCAGACTTGCTATATTTATAAGTGTTTTTTTACACACCAAGAAAGAATGTTTTTTTGCAAGTTCACCTTCAGAATCTTTCTTAAAATTTTTATAAAGATTAATAGATATAATTAATCCTAAAATTCTATCACCTAAAAACTCTAACTTTTCATAGTTGTTTTTTTTTTTATCAAAACTTGAATGTGTTAAAGATGTTTCTAAAAGTTCAAAATCTTTAAAACTATATCTTATATCATTAAAAAGCTTGGAATACTTGTTCATTCTTTTTCTTGAGGAATCAAACTTACGAAAAATCTATCTTTCCTTAAGGCAGGATACCAAGTCCAGAACTTTAAAAAACTTCCTGTTTCAGTATCAAACGAAATAGCCACAACTTCGGCTCTACCCACCAAGTTCTCTCTTGGAATTAATCCAATAAATCTGCTATCTTGTGAATTGTCTCGATTATCTCCAAGGACAAAAAAATGATCTATAGGAATTTTTATTTTACTAAAGTTGTTAGTATTTAAACCCTCAAACGTTTTTTCAAATTCATAGACTTCGTATGTTAACTTGTTAGGTAATGTCTCAATAATTTTTGAAACATTAAAAGATTTGTATTTTTCAACATTTTTTTTTGTTACGCTAATTTCTTTGTTATTTATTATTAATCTATTATCCTTCATTTCTAACATGTCGCCCGGCAGACCAACCACGCGTTTTATGTAGTCAGTTCTATTATCCTCGGGTGTTTTAAAAACAACAATTTCACCTCTTTCTGGCTCCTTGGAAAACAATCTACCTGGAATAATAGGTATACTAAATGGGAGGGAATGTTTCGAAAAACCATATGAAAATTTAGATACAAATAAATAATCTCCAACTTTTAGATTTGGATACATAGATCCAGAGGGAATGCTAAAAGGTTCATAAAGAAAACTTCTAATCAATAGAGCGGCAATGATTGCATACAAAAGTGAAACCAAGTTTTTCTTAAAGCTACTATCTTTTTTTTTTTCTTTAAAAAACGTATTTTTCATATTTGAATTTTATTACAAAAAAATTCAAATGCTAGGATGATTTATAATTTTCATGAATTTCCTTATTGTCATATCCAAACCATCCATTATTGCATTTGAAATTAAAAAATGTCCTACGTTAAGTTCGATAATATTCGGTATTTTTGATATTTCCTTAACGTTATCAAAGTTTAATCCATGTCCAGCATGACAATCTATTCCAATTTCTAGACAATGCTCTGCTGCTTGCTTAATTCTATTCAATTCTAAATGATGATTTTTTTTATGGAAATTAATAGCAAATTTTCCTGTATGAATTTCAATTATTTTTACTCCAAGCTTTGCAACTGCATCAATCTGATCAATATCAGGATCTACAAAAAAAGACAACTTTATATCTTTATCTTTAAATTCAGAAACAAATTCACCAAGATAATCTAACTGATTTTTAACATCCAATCCTCCTTCAGTTGTGAGTTCTTCGCGTCTTTCAGGAACAATACAGCAAGACGAAGGATTTGTTTTAAAACAAATATTTTTCATTTCGTCAGTAGCAGCCATCTCTAAATTTAGAGGAAGATAATTTCTGTTTTTAAGTTCTTCAACATCTTTGTCGTTTATGTGTCTTCTGTCTTCTCTTAAGTGGACTGTTATCAAGTCAACATTACAGTCTCTTAAAATTTCGGCTACTCTTAATAAGTCAGGAAAATTTTCGTTTCTTGCATTTCTTAGAGTCGCTACATGGTCTATATTAACTCCCAATCTTATTTTTTTTTTCATAAAATTTTTTTTCCAAATAAAATTTACTAACTCTATAAGTAATAAACCAGGATGTAATTGCAATAGGTAAACTACCAAACAAAGTAGGGAAAAATAATTTACTAAAATTTTCTATTAAGAAACCTATTTTAAATTCATAATATTCAAGTGGAGAGTAAATAAAGTTTACACCCAATTTATAGGCAGCATAGAAAAAGAAAGGAAAAGTCCATGGATTTCCAATTACCGAACCAACAGTAGCAGCTATCAAATTTCCCCGCATTGCAAGTGTACCCAGGTAGCAGATTATCAAATGAAACCCCAACAAGGGTGTAAACGATATTGCGACACCCCATGCTATACCAATCGCAACAGATTCAGGGAAATCTCTGATTCTATAAATCTTCATTTTCAAGCTTCTGAAAAATTTAGAAAATTGCATTAAATCTTCCTAAACCCTTGAAACACTCTCTATAAAATCAGAAGTTCTCAAAGAGGCAATTACTTTACTGAGATGAGATTTATTTTTTACATCAATGTCAATATTAATTTTGAAAAAGTCAGTATTTCTTTCAGTTATTTCTAAGTTTCGAATATTACTTAAAGATTTTCCAATAATGGAGGATAAGACACCTAATGCACCTATCTTATTTCGAATTAAAACATTTATTTTAGCTACAAAATTGTTTTTTTTGTATTTTAAGTTTTCCCACGATACTTTAATGAATTTATTGTTTTCGGACTTTGCTTTTTTTAATTCCTTACATAATTTTAAGTGAATAATTAATCCCTTATTTTTCATTACAAAAGAAATAGCTTCATCTCCTGGAATTGGATTACAACATTTAGCAAAGTGAATACTCATCCCTGGAGTAAGGCCTTGGACGATAAGAGGAAAATCGTCTGATCTATTTTTCTCTTTTAGCTTATTCAGGATTACAATCTTATCATTTTTTTTAAGAAGTTTTTTTTCAGGAAACATTGATGATACTATTTTATTAGGGAAAATCTTACCACATCCTATAAATTTATAAAGATTTTCTAGGTCTTTAAGCTTAAACTTATCTAAAATGCTTTTAACATTTGTTTCTGAGTATCTCATACCTTGATTCTTGAAATGATTAATTAAGATTTCCTTCCCAAGTTTTTTAAAATCTTCATCTTCTTTAGTGTGGAGGTATCTTTTGATACAAACTCTTGCTTTTCCTGTGATAGAAAATTCCAGCCAGTCTGGAAGAACTGAGTTATCTTTACCGCGAAGGATTTCTACCTGATCTCCATTTTTAAGCTTAGTTGAAAGCGGTTTAATAGAATTATTAACCTTTACTCCTGAACAAAAATAACCAACATCGGAATGAACAGAAAATGCGAAATCCAGAGGCATTGCCCCTTTTGGCAAAGCTACAATATCCCCTTTAGGTGTAAAAACAAAAACCTGATCTGCATGCATTTGCATTTTGGTGTGTTCAAGAAACTCTTCTGGCTCATTTGATTGATCAAGAATATCTAAGATTTGTCTCATCCACCTATATTGTTTCCCGTCTTTTGGATTAATCTTATCTTTGTATATCCAATGTGCAGCAACACCAAACTCTGCTTTTTCGTTCATCTCGAAAGTTCTTATTTGAATTTCTATTCTCTGATTTAGAGGGCCAATAAGTGTGGTATGTATTGATTGGTAACCATTAGGTTTTGGAGTTGAAATATAATCTTTGAACCTTCCTGGAACATACGAATAACCTTGATGAAGAAGACCCAAAACTTCGTAACAAGTTTTGGTATCCTTTACTAAAATTGTAAAAGCCATTATATCTGAAAGTTGAGAAAAGTTTACAGATTTAACTTTCATTTTTTTCCAAATGGAATATGGAGTTTTTTCTCTTCCAAAAACTTTGAATTTTATTTTTCTCTCAAGAAGAAACTCTTCAATATTCTTAATAATTTTATCTAGAATATCTTCGTCCTGTTGTCTCAACATCAACAGTCTTTGAATTATTGAATCTCTGAGCTCTGGCTCAGTTACATTAAAACTTAAATCATCAAGTTCTTTTCTGATTTCTTCCATCCCAAGTCTTTCGGCAAGAGGTGAATAGATTTCAAGTGTTTCATAAGATATTCTTTTTTTTTTCTTCTCATCTTTTATAAATTTTAGTGTTCTCATATTATGAAGTCTATCTGCAAGCTTAACAAATAAAACCCTTATATCTCTTGATGTAGCAAGTAATAATTTCCTGAAGTTTTCTGCTTGATTAAACTTGTCAGATCTACCCTCAAATTTGGATAACTTCGTTACACCATCTACTAAAGAGGAAATTTCGGAACCAAAACTTTTTTTAATATCCTCAAGGCTATATGTTGTATCTTCAACAACATCATGAAGAAGAGCAGTAATAATTGTTCTAGAATCGAATTTATGATCTGCAAGTATACCGGCTACTTCCAGTGGATGTGAGAAAAAAGGATCTCCAGACGCTCTAGTTTGACTTCCATGAGCTCTCATCGAAAAAACATATGCTTTATTAAGAAGTTTTTCCTCAACATTTGGATCATATGATTTTACTTTTTCTAATAATTCAACTTGTCGTAACACAACAAAATTTTATGACAAAAATTAAAATTTTTAAATATTAAATTATTTTTTTAGTCTTCTTGCTTTTCTAAGCCAACTTCTGGATTATCAGTTTGATCATCTTCTTGGTCGTTATTTTTCTTCTGACTGATAAGTTTCTGAATTTCATTTTGAGTCATATATATTTTTTTACGTTTCTTTTCAGATGCATTTTCTTTTTCAAAATTATCAAAGGAAACTTGAGATGCATTTTCATTCATTGGAACTGTTTCATTGTCATCTATATCAGTATCTTCTACTGGTTGATATCTTTGGGATGAAACTACAATGGAATCCCAGGTTTTAACCAAATCAATTTTCTTTTCAGCTATCTCTCGCAAAGCAATGACGGTATTTTTATCATTATCGATAGACACTTCAGCTTGAGATCCAGATGATAGGTCTCTTGCTCTATTACAAGCATATATAACTAGCTGAAATCTGTTAGGTATAGATGTGGTGCAGTCTTCTGTTGTTACTCTGGCCATTCTTGTTAATTTATATTGTAAATTTTTTGATTTGCAAGTTTTTTTAAAATGTTTTTTGCTTTTTCTTTTAATAAAGGATGCACCCATTCTTTGTCAATATCACATAATGGTTGCATAACAAATCTTCTCAAATGCATTCTCGGATGGGGTAATTGCAAGTGTTTATCTTTAGAAATTAGATCATTGAAACACAACAGGTCAAGATCAATAACTCTTGATTCATTTTTAAAATGTCTCACCCTTTTAAAAATTTTCTCAATGTTCATTAATTCCGATAAAATTTTGTTTGGCAAGAAATTTGTTTTCACACTGACCACCCCATTAACATACATTGCCTGATTTGATTTAGGAATTGGTTCAGTCTCGTAAAAATTTGAAACTTTTTCAAGTTCAAACCTTTTTTCCAAAAATTCCAAAGCTTTATGACAGTTTTTAATCGGATCACCATAAGTTTCGGATTTTAAATTTGACCCTAATGCTATCAATATCATTTTTTCTCCAATCTGGCTTTTTCTCTTTTCCAATCTTGCTGTTTTTTATATTCCCTTAAATCGCCTTTTTTTCTTCCTTTAGAAATTCCTAAAAGAATTTTAATAAAACCCTTGTTATTAAAATGAAGATCTAGAGGAATCATAGTTAAGCCATTTTGTTTAACCTTCATATTTATTTTGTAAATTTCGGTTTTATTCAACAAGAGCTTTCTAGATCTTATATTGTTCGCTGTTTCAGGACTATTTTCATAGTTCTTAAGATCTACATAAAGATTATTAATCCAAAATTCACCCTTTTTATCGACTGCATAAGAATTATCTAGTGAAACTCGACCTTTTCTTATTGATTTAACTTCTGCTCCAGTTAGAACGATTCCCACTTCAATCTGATCTATTATTTGATAATTAAACTTAGCTTTTCTGTTAAGAGCTATTATCGATTTTGATTTTTTCACCTACTTTTTAAGAAGATTAAGTTTACGCAAAGCTTTATCGATCTCAAACATTGTCGATTTTGTTACAGTCGTAAGAGGAAGCCTTAATATATTTTTGCATCTTTTAAGTTTGCTGAGAGCATATTTAACTGGGCATGGACTTGTCTCTAAAAACAATGCTTTATTTAAAATGAACAAAAGTTGATTCAACCTCATTGATTCTTCAATTTGTCTATTTATCCATGAATTATAAATCTGAGCACACAAACTTGGAGCTACGTTTGCAGTTACAGATATGCAACCAACACCCCCATTTATTAAAAAAGCTAGAAAAGTTGCATCTTCTCCTGATAATTGAATGAATTTTTTTCCACAATTTTGAATTACATTCATTGGTGCAGCTAAATCTGAGGTTGCATCCTTAACTCCAATTATATTTGGTATCTTAGATAATTTAATAAGAAGATCTGATGAAATTTTTTTTACAGATCTACCTGGAATATCATACAAATATATAGGAAAGTCGTTACATTTTTTTGCAACTGCACTAAAATGTTTGTATAGTCCATCATCACTTGGTTTATTATAGTAAGGAGTTACCAACAATGTTGCATTTGCTTTGGACTTTTTGGCATGTTCAACTAAATCAATTGTTTCTGCGGTCGAATTTGAGCCACAACCAGCCATAATCGGGACTCTATTTTTAGATCTTTTGATTATAAAATTTGTTACTTCTTTATGCTCTTCATGACTTAGGGTTGGGGATTCACCAGTTGTTCCACAAGAAACTAAGCCGTGTGAACCTTCAGAAATTAAAAATTCAATATGTTTGGCAAGAGAATCGAAATCAACTTCTAAATTTTTAGTGAAAGGAGTTATAACTGCTGGAATTGAACCTTTGAATATCATTTTGATCTCTGTTAGACAATAAAAATATTATAATATTCTTATTGTTAATTATTTTCTAGGAAATAATAATATGTTTTTATGATTATAAATAAATTAAGAATTAATCTCTTTTTTTTTTTAAGTTTAATTTTCCATTGGAATTCTTATGCTCTTGATCCACCAAGTGTAAAAGCCAGACCTGAAATAAAAGTTTATGCTTACCAAGACGTTTTTGATCAAATAAAAAAACAAAACTGGGCAATGGCAATAGTTTTGGCAGATGATTATAAAAATGAAAATTTATCTTCGTATATCAGATGGCTTGATATAACTCGTCCTGGAAGTAATCATAAATTTCAATACTTAACTAATTTTTATAAAAATCACAAACATTGGCCAAAAAATGAAATTTTAATTAGAAAAATTGAATCATCAATTGAAAGTAAAACTGAACCCGAAAAAATTATAGAATGGTATCAAAACAATCCACCCCAAACATCGAAAGGAAAAATTGATTACCTCGAGAATTTGATAAAAGTCGGAAAGATAACAGAAAAAAGAAAAAGAATTAAGGATATATGGATAAATTCTAATTTAACCTATTCTCAGCAAAAATATTTTATAAAAAAATATAAAAATTTTTGGAATAATAATGATAATTGGCAAAGATTTAATAGACTGATGTATGAAGGTAAGAATGTTTCAGCAAGAAGAACCTTGAATCGAATCCGAGGAGATTACAGAAAGCTTGGCGAAGCTCGATTAGGCCTAAGTAGACGAGTAGGAAATGTATCTTCATTAATTAAAGATGTTCCAGAAAAATTAAAAAACGATCCTGGACTTATTTATGAAAGAATGAGATGGAGAAGAAAAGCAAAACTTGAAACGGCTGGAGATTTATTAATTAACCCACCAAATAAAATTGAAAATGTAAGAAACTGGTGGATTAATTCAAGAATAATAGTAAGAAGATTATTAAACAAGAAACAGTATAAAAAGGCATATCAAATATTAAAAAATCACAACCTTCCACTTTCTTATCAGTCTGGACTAGAAGCAGAATGGCTAGCTGGATGGGTTTCTTTTTCTCATTTAAAATTATACGATAAAGCCATCGGACACTTTGAAAAAGTTTTCAATAACTCAGATAATAATTTTAGATCTAAAGCAGCATACTGGTTAGCGTTAACAAACATAGAAAAAAATTCTGACAAAAAGACAATATCTAAGTGGCTCAAAGAATCTTCTGAAAATAAGTTTTCATTTTATGGACAAAATGCTGCATTAAAGCTCAAAACTTATAATTTAAAAAAAGAAAAAAAGGTGTTGAGAAAACCAGAGAAATATGAGGATCTTATTGAAGTAATAAATATTATTATTCAATCAAAACAAAGTAATTTAAAGTCTTATCCATTTTTTAAAAAAGTTTTTGAATTATGTTCTACTGATGAAGAAAAGTCTTATGTTCTTGAAAAAGCTTATAAACTTTCAAATAAAAATATCGTTGGTAAATTGTCAAAACAGCTCAAAGTTCCATCTGTAAAATATTCATATCCAGAAATTACAGAATTTATTCCTAATAAATTTGAAAATTCAAAACCAACTATAGCTCTAATTCATGCAATAATTCATCAAGAGAGTAACTTTTCAATAAATGCCTACAGCTCGGCTGGTGCAAGAGGTTTAATGCAATTAATGCCATTCACTGCAAAAAAAGTAGCACGAGATTTAAAGATTAAGTACTACAAAAATAGATTAACAACAAATCCTGAATATAATATTTTACTGGGTACAACTTACATAAATGAAATGCTAATTAAATTTAAAAATGCCTTACCATTAGCACTTGCTGCTTATAATGCAGGTCCAAATAGGGTGAAAATTTGGATTAAAAGGTATGGAGACCCAAGAAAAAAAGAAATAAGTTATGTAAACTGGATTGAATCTATTCCGATCACAGAAACAAGATTTTATGTTCAAAAGGTTCTTTCAAATTTAAGAATTTATCAAAAAAAATATAATTTAAGTCTATATAATTAAAATTTTTTATATGTCATCTTGACATTATGTCAATATGACACTATATTTAATTAGTATCGCCTTATTAGGGATACAAACTAATAACAATCTTGCTTAAATAAAGGAGATAATATGCAAAATACAATTACAAATATTGATAAACAAAGGTTTACACCATTTACGGTGGGCTTTGATGATCTATTTGATAGACTTTTCGATATGGAAGTTAATACTTCTTCAGGATATCCTCCATATAACATAATAAAGTCAAACGATTATAACTACCACATCGAAATTGCTTTAGCAGGCTTTAATAAAGATCAAATTGAAGTTGAACTTTCTGATGGAGTGTTAACAGTCAGATCAAAAATTAAAGATCCTAAATCTAATGAAGCTCAAAATATTATTCATCAAGGAATTTCTCAAAGAAACTTTGTAAGAAAATTTACGTTATCTGATGAAATAAGAGTTAAAAGTGCAGACTTAAATGACGGTATGTTGAAGATAAAATTAGAAAAAGTCATACCAGAGCACAAAAAACCAAAATTGATTACCATCAAATAGTTTGTAGGGGGAAAAATTCCCCCTGCACTAAAATTATTGACATATTAAACTTTTAATATTAATTAGATAATAATAATCATTATCAAATTAATATGAATTTCTTCGTATATTTTATAGTTTTTTTTTTTTCACTCCATATAAATGCAGATGAAATCAATTTATATACCACAAGACACTATGATTCAGATATCAAACTTTACAAGGAGTTTACTAAAAAAACTGGTATTAATGTCAACATAATTTCTGGAAAAGCAAAACCACTTGAAAAGAGAATATTAGAGGAAGGAAAATCTTGCAAAGGAGATTTGTTTTTTTTGGCTGACGCCGGAAGACTTTATTCCTCTCAAAAAAATGGTATTTTTAAAAAAGTTATTTCAAAAGTTTTGGAAAAAAAAATACCAGTTCATTTTAGGTCTGATTATTGGTTTGGAATAACAAAAAGAGCTAGAATTATTTTCTACAACCCAAAAAAAATATCCTTGAAAGATTTGGTTAATTTAAGTTACGAGGATCTCTCAGACAATAGGTTTAATAAATCTATTGCAATTAGACAGTCAAATAATGTTTATAATCAGTCTCTAATCGCATCTATGATAGAAAATCATGGGTTAGAATTCACTAGTAATTGGACAAAGAAATTTGTTAAAAATTTTTCTAGAAAACCCAAAGGTAACGATAGAGCTCAGATCTTATCAGTTGCCTCAGGTGAGTCCAAACTTGCTATAGCTAATACCTATTATTATGCATTAATGTTATCTGGAAAAAAAGGTAAAGAGCAAAAAGAAGCAGCAAAAAAAGTTCGTCCATTTTTCCCAAATCAACAAAACAGAGGGACACATATGAATATTTCGGGAATTGGAGTATTAAAACATTCACCTAATACTGGTAATGCAATAAAATTTATTGAATTCTTACTTACCCACAAAGCTCAAGAACACATGGTAAACAATACTTTTGAGTATCCAATCATAGAATCTGTAGATCCTCCGTCTTTGATAACCAAAATGGGAGGTAGCTTTAAACAAGATAATGTTACAAATGTTTCTTCTTATGGGAAATGGCAAACAGATGCCTTTAAAATAATGCAAGAAGCTGGTTGGAATTAATAAAGTTTTGAAAAAAATTAATCAACCATTTTACTCAACAAATTTTACTTTCTACATCATATTTTGCGTATCAATTATTTCAATCATACCACTTTTTACTATAATTATTAACTCTTCGATCATTGACTTTGACTTCACATTATTTAAAAATTCACAATTTTTAGAATATACGAAGAACTCATTAGTAATTCTTTTCTTTGTTTTATTTCTTACATTTGTCTTCGGAGTAATTCCTGCCTACTTAGTTACTTTCTACAATTTTTTTGGAGTAAAGTTTTTTAAATACTCATTAATTCTCTCATTTGCAATTCCTCCGTATATTTTTGGATATTCATTAAGTGCATTTTTTGAGAATTTTGGGAGCGGTTACACGCTCATTAACCTTATTTGGGATACAAATAATGCTAACTCATATTTACCAAACTTTTCTCCAATAGTTAATTCAGTATTATCCTTATCTTTTACACTTTATGGATATGTTTATCTACTTTCAACAACTTCATTTGTGGGTCAATCTGTAAATCTTTTAGATCTTGGAAAAAGTTTAGGTTTTAGTTCATATCAGAGATTTTTTAAAATTATTTTACCTTGCGCAAGACCTGGAATTTTCATAGGTCTAAGTTTAGTGGCTATGGAAACATTATCAGATTTTGGAACAGTTTCATACTTTGGTGTTTCAACCTTTACAACAGAAATATATAACTCGTGGTTTATTTTTGATGATTTGAATACGTCTAACTTTTTATCTCTTTTACTTTTAGTTTTTGTGCTCTTTTTTTTTATAGTTGAGAGTTATTTAAGAAAAGATTCAAGGTTTCACTCACTTAAAAATGAAGGTAAAAGAAAAAAACAAGCCTTAAAAGGCACAAAAAATTTTTTGGCAACAGCTTTCTGCTTATGTTTATTTTTCTTTAGCTTTGTTTTTCCTTTTTCTCAAATGTTGTACTGGTCGATAAAATTTCCCGAATATTTAGAAAACTTTGAAATTTTAAAACTTAATTTAAATACTTTTTTACTTATCTTTTTCACATCTTTTTTTTTAATATCAGTCGCAATTTTTACAAATTTTGGAAATAGAGTCTTAAAAAATCGATTTTTAAGTTTTTTCAGCAGTCTTTCAATTTCTGGTTATGCTATTCCTGGTATCATTATTTCAGTATCTATTATAAGTTTTTTTTCATTAATAAGCTCTTTAATAAATTTTGATTTGAAAACAATATTCATTGGATCATTTTATGGATTAATTTTGGGTTATTTTTTTAGATTTTACTCAATTGCTTATAATGGTATAAAATCTAATTTCCTTAAAATAAATTTTTCATTAGATGAATCTTCTTATTTAATGGGATTTGATAAATTTAAAACATTCTCTATAGTTCATTGGCCTATACTGAAGAAAAATATTTTTTTTATTTTTATTCTGATTGCTATTGAAATAATTAAAGAACTCCCAATCACTTTGATTTTAAGACCTTTCAATTTTGAAACTTTCTCAACCCGTGCTTATAATTTTGCAACTCAAGATTTGATTGAGGCCGCTGCAATACCGTCTATATTTTTAATTTTCTGGGCAAGCATCTTTATTCTAATTTCATTTAAATACTTTTTTCAAGATAATAAATGAATTATAAGAAATAATGGGAAATTTTTTTGAAGTTCTTGATGCAACATTCTCGTCTGGAAATGATCATGAAATAAAGAATATAAATTTTTCAATTTCAAGGAAGGGAAACATTGTATGCTTACTAGGACCGTCAGGTGCAGGTAAAACAACTATCCTTAGGACAATTGCTGGTCTTGAAAAATTAAAATATGGAACCATAAGTCTTAATGGAAAAATTATATCTTCAAATACCCTATCGATAAGTCCAGATAAGAGAAACATTGCACTTTCGTTTCAGGACAATTGTTTGTTTCCTCACAAAAACGTCTATCAAAATATTTTACTTGGATTAGAAAGAAAAAATAGAAAAAAATTTTTATATTCTCCATTGGAACTTTTAGACTTCTTTAAACTCAAACAAGTTCAACAAAAGTACCCCCATGAAATTAGTTCTGGCGAGGCTCAAAGAGTTTCTCTAGCCAGATCACTAATTTCTTCTCCTGATCTTTTATTACTCGATGAACCCTTTGCAAATATTGATCAAATATTAAAAGAGGATTTACAAAAAACTGTAAAAGATATTTTAAAATTAACAAAAATATCAGCAATTGTTGTAACACATGATCCTAATGAGGCATTTTATTTAGGTGATAAGTGTGGTATCATTATCAACAACGTACTTAAGCAGTTTGACACACCCTATAATATTTATCACTTTCCGAACTCACTTGAGGTTGTAAATTTTTTAAAAAGAGGAACCCTTCTAAATGTCAAAATAATCAATAGACAAATACTAAAACATAAGAGCCTTGGAATAATAAATGGTAAATATGGTTGTTCAAATTTAAACCAATTCAATGAGGGTAAAACTGTTAAGTTATTAATCCAACCAGAAGATTTACTACATGACGATAAAAGTCAATTGAAATTAAAAATTGTTGATAGAAAGTTTCGTGGAACTAATTTTATCTATACATTAAGAACTCCTGAAAAAGAACTTATACCTGTACTTGTTGATTCTCATCATCAGCATTTACATGAAAATAATGAGGAGTTTGGAATTAAAACTCCCATTAATATAGATCATTTAGTTTGTTTTGAAAAAAAATAATTACAAACTCTTTACATTTTTTTTTAAAAAATTATTGTATTTTAATGGATGATGAAAAAATTAATATATCTGTAAGAAAGTTTTTAAAAAACGTTGGTATTACTTCTCAAAGAAAAATTGAAGAAAAGATTAGAGATAAATTTAAATCTGGTGAAATCAAAGATATTAATAAGATAAAAGTTAAAGCAACAATAACCTCAGATACACTTGAGCTTAATGAATCTATTGATGGTGAAATAGAAACTTAAAATTGGGCGAACAAAACAACATAAAAAAAGATAGTACTTTTGACTTTTGTGACAAGGAATTTAAATCTTTTAAAGAAGATGTCCTTTGTTCACAAGATGATTTGCACAAATCAATGCAGGACAACTCGGTTGGTTTTATTATTTTCTATGTAGTTGCTATTATATTTGTAGCTGCATTATTCCAACTATCTACAAAAGACTTTTCAAAAAAAGGTAAGAAAAATAAATAATTTATTTATTGTACTTTTAGTCTTACTTTTTTCTCACAATATTCTTATCTTTTTAATGTACATGGTATCTGAAATTTTTGATCTTAAAGGACGTTTTATTTCAGAAGTTTTAAGAAAAAAAAAAAATTGTCTACTTTTTATATTGATCTTCTCGATTATTTATATTTTATCCTCAACACTAATATTAAATTTTTATGACATAAAAAAAATACAAATCTTAAACTTTTTATTTTCTTTTATTATTATTTTTGAAATTTGTTTAAAAATTTCTCAATCAGAAAGATTTATTTTATGGATAGGTGAAAATTTAGATAAATCTTTTAGATTATTTATAATGTTTATAATAGGACTAAACTGTACTTATTTTTACACGAGGTTAACTCTCCAAATAATAGAAAGCTATTGAAAGTTTAATAGATAACTCCCTCTTTTAAAAACTTTTGAATCAGCTTATTTTTTGATTTAAGAAATTTATTTTTTGAAGAAACTTCAATTATTTCTCCATCATTAATAAATAAAATCTCATCAGCTAACCTTTTTGCTTGGAATAAGTCATGAGTAACCATAATAATTTTTATTTTATTTCTTTCTTTAATTAAAAAGTTTTCTACCTTTTTTGTAAATTGCATATCAAGATTAGAACTTGGTTCATCCAAAATCAAAAGATTGGGTTTAGAAACCAGAGTTCTAATAAAGGAAAGATATTGTTTATTTCCTTCTGAGAGATTTCTTGCCGATATTTTCTTTTTGCTTGAAAATCCAAAATATTTTAATAAAAATTCAATTCTTTTATTTATCATTTTTTTTTTAAAACCTTTTATTTCCAGAGGATATGCAAGGTTATTGAAAACATTGCGTCTTAAAAAAATTATATTTTGTGAGAGATATCCCGTGTTGGGAGTTGTTCCATTTAACTTTATTGAAAGCTCTCCGCTTTCTGGTTTTATTAATCCTTTGATAATTTTCGTTAATAAAGTTTTTCCTGAACCATTTGGACCAAGGATAACTGTAATACCATTAGTTGAAATGTCTGTTGAAAGATTATTAAAAAAAGATTTGTTGTTCACGCTATAATTTATATTTTTAAGTGTTATATGATTTTCTGAATTAATCATAAGAATTTTTCCTGGAAATTGTTTTCATTACCATTACAATCGCGTTTAAAGTAATAGCAATTATAATCAAAACTATTCCTAAAGACATTGCCATTGATAAATTGCCCTTCGAAGTTTCTAAAGCAATTGTTGTCGTCATAACTCGTGTGTAGTGTACAATATTTCCGCCAACAATTATTATAGCTCCTACCTCAGACAAAGCCCTACCTAAACCAGTTAAGATACACGTCACAAGTGCAATTCTAGCATCAAAAACTGTTGTTCTAATTTTACTTATTAAATCAACTTCAAATGTATCAAACATTTCCTTATACTCATCAAACATTTGTTGAAGTAGTTCCGTACTAACTGAAATAATTATTGGTAAAATTATTATTATCTGCGCAATAATCATTATTGACGGAGTATATAATATTTCAAAAAATCCTAAAGGACCTGTTTGGGAAAATAAAATATAAAGTAAGAGACCTACAAATACTGGAGGTAACGCCATCATTGAATTAAAAAAAATGATTATAGTTTTTTTTCCAGTAAAATTTGCAGATGACAAAACTCCAGCTATGGGCAAACCTAAAAAACATGAAAAAGTAAGAGCAAAAAGTGATACTTTTAATGAAAGCCAAATGATTTCATATAAATCAGGATCAAATGAGAAAACTAAATTTAATGATTCTAAAAGAACATTCACTTAAATGAAAACTAATGTTTCCCAATTATGACTGCTGCAGCAGGAAAAATACAAGTTACAACATTCCCTTTACTAAGTTCCATGTCTTTACATATATCAACTGGAACAGCGGCATGAACAAAGCTTCCAGTTAAATTTCCATCTGCGTCCGTTTGTTCGACAGACACCTGAGAGTAACTTGATCCATGGATAACAGAGGTAACTTTGCCTTTTATTTGATTTTTTGCACTTATTCTCATTTGGGAAAAACCTTTCATAAAATGTTAAATTATTAATTTATTTTTTTTTCCAAAAATAAACAAGACCTGAGGCAGAAATATTATGCCAAAGACTAAATAGAGCTGACGGCAAGGCAACCAGCTTTGTAAAATGCATTAAGGCCAGCGTCATGCCTAAGCCAGAATTTTGCATTGCAACTTCAATTGCAACAGTTTTTTTTACATCCATCGGGAATTTAAAAAAGCTTGCAATTAAAAATCCTAAAAAAAAACCAATCAAATTGTGCAAAACAACAGCAACTAGAATATTCCAAGAAAGATCACTAAAACTATCAATATTAATTGAAAAAATAATTCCAATGATCAACGCAATAGAAATTTCTGAAAATAATGGAAAAAACTTCAACAAAGTTTTTTCTTTGTTTCTAATAAAAATTTTCATTAGTATTCCACACACAACAGGAAGAAAAACAATAAAGAATGTTGATTTGATTAAACCTAAAATTTCAATATCAATATTTTCATCAGCAAATAAAAAAATTAAAGCAGGAGTAAAAAAAACAGCTAAACCCGTAGACACAAACGTACAGAGGATTGACAAGGACAAATTTGCTTTACAAATATAAGCAATTACATTGGAAGCTGTTCCGCCAGGACATGAACCCAAAATAATAAAACCTAGGGCAATCTCTTTTGGGAAATCAAAAATGACAACTAAAAAAAATGCCAGGAAAGGCATTATCGAGAACTGCAAAATAATTGTAGTTAACAGCCACTTGGGTTCAGTTAGAATATTTTTAATTTCCTGCAGCTGAAGCGACGCCCCCATACCAAACATCACTAATCCTAAAAGGTAAGGGATTGAAGATTTAAGTTCTGTGAATAGATTAGGAAAAGTAAAACTTAATATTAAAAATATAAAAATTAATAAAATTAAGCTAAATTTATACACAAATATACATAAAAAAATTAAACCTCGTAGTCTCTTAACATTTTTTTAATTTCAATACTATGCATCTCTTCTTGTTTAATCATCTCTCTAGCATACTCCTCAACGTAAAGGCTTTTATTTTCCGCACAGTCTAATAAATTTTTATAAAGATTAATCGCCATTTCTTCATGCCCTAGACTTTCTTTTAATAAATTTTCTATAGAATGTTGATTTGTTTCTTCAATATTTGGAATAGCTTGTGATGGATGTCCTCCAAGTCCAGTTAACAATTCTCCTGCTTGTTGCGCATGTTCTAAAGATTCTTCAGCTTGTTCTTTGAAGAATTTATCTAAACTTAGTCTATTAGGCCCAGTGACCATTAAAGCGAAATGAGTATATTTAACAACACCAGCTAACTCGTATTTTAAAATTTCATTAAGCGCAGAAATAGTTTTTCCTTTGTCAAGATCTTTCATATGTTCTCCTTTTAATTAATCATTACTCCCTAAATATCAAAATTATTACAAAATGAAAAGAGTAAGAATCTTTTAAAGAATTGGCATTAATATTGCTCAACAAATTTATGAAAAAAAATTTTCCAAAACTTGATTGGGGAGGGTTTGCTTTATTAGAATATCTACTTTCCAAAAAAAAATTTCCCAAAAAATTTGAGGTCCTTGACATTGGTGGAGCCTTTGGAAACCACAGCGAAGTAATGCGATCATTTGGATTATCTGTTGATTTAATTGATAAATATGAAGAAAAAGCAGAATTTAGAGGAGACTTCAATACTTTTAATTTCAAGAAAAAATATGATATGATATTTTGTTCTCATGTAATTGAACATCAAAGAAATCAGGGTGCATTTCTTGACAAAATTTACGACATTTTAAAAGATGAAGGTGATTTAGTTATTTCTGGCCCAACTCATGAAGCAGAAGCATTTGTTGAAGGACATATTTCAACAACAATTTTACCGGTCTTTTTGCAGATATTAATATATGCTGGTTTTGATTGTAAAAAAGGAAAGATGATGTCTATTGCAGGCGTAGAGAATTCATTCATTGTAAAAAAAGCAAAAAATTTCTCTTTAGATGAAAGAACAGAAACAGGTTACAGATGGAGTCAAAAGCATCAAGAACGATCCCCTATTTTCTTAAAACCAGGAATAAAAGTTAAACTTGTAACTTTAATCACACACAATTGTGAGGTAATAAAAACTCATGTTGAACATAAAAATAGTGAAAATCCTAAAATTGGCTTAATGTTTAAACCTCCAAAAAATCATAAAAATAAGAATGTTAATTTTCTTCTAAACATGTGGAATCGATTTCCAGTTTTTAACTCGAAATCAGAAGTAATTTATGAACCTTTGGCTAACAAAAGATCACAAATGCAATACATGAATTTTTCCATTTAGCAAATTTTTTAAATCAAATTACAGTAAGTGATATTTAATTTAACACTCCGTATTACTTAATTTAAAAAAAAGTAAGGATTAATAATCGTTTATAAATTCATGAAATAAATTGTAAATTACATGTCTTTATAAGATTTGTAGAACTTAATTTTTTTTTTAATTCTACCTAGTGTCTCTGTTTTCTGTTGTCTCACTAAATCAATCATTTTATCATTAAGGAAAAAAATATTAGAAATCCTTGGTTTGTCATTAGTTGAAATTGGTTTTTTATTTTTAATAATATCCTTGAGAATTTTCTGTCTAATTTTTTCTAAATGAGCAATTTTATGAGAATTACCGCTTTCAATTAAGCTTGTCATCGATATACTTAATTCTTCGAGTCTTATAATTTGTTTCGACAAATTTTCATTACTTGACAAATCCTCTTGTACAAATTTATCTGATAGCATTTATTTCCTCATCTGATTGAATATAATTAAAATCAAACATCTTATCTAAATTAACGGCTGATTTCATAATTTCTTTACTTTTAAGACTTGTGATTCCCTCAATAAGTTTTTTTCTGCAATATTCATAAAATCTGAATAAATCAGAGGATAATTTTAATTCTTTATCAAAATCAAGACTTGTCTGAAGTGTATAGATTATTGTAAGAGCTTTTGTGAAGTTTTTTTGTCTTACATCATCAATCGTCTTTTCATTAATTTTTTGAGAAACAATCTTTAACGATCTAAGAAGCTCATAATTAATTTTTTTAAAAATTTCGAATGGATTAACGTTTTCCAAACCGTCATTTTGACTTTTTTTGTAATATTTCTTTGCTTGACTTAGTTTCATAGGTTATTATTCCTAAATGATCAATCCAAATTATAACTATGTTGATCCAATTGCTAATCAATTTGTTGATAATGTAGCAAAAGGTATGCCACATCCAGTTAATAATAGAAATATTATTAGAGAAGTCGGAGATAATCATAATTTAAGCTCTTATAATAGAGAAAACTCAGAATTACTAAAAAAAAAGATTTATAGCCCAAAATTAGCACCAAGTAACGGGATCAGTACTGAAGCGTTTCTAAAATCAAGGGAACTTTTTAGTCCAATATACTTTCATAACGAGAGCATAACAAAGTATCTCATGATATCCTCACTAAAAACTACTTCAAAACAACAAAAAAATAGTATTGATTTTAGGATTTAGTCTCCACGTCAGCTCTAAATTCCTCTGCCTCAAGATAACTCACAAAAAGATCGTTTTCACTAAAAATGCCTATTATTTTTCCTTTATTGTCGACAACAGGTATCGATTCACCTACGAAATCTTTACATTTTTGAATCGTTTTTGATAAATCTTCATCATCATTGATTTTTAAAAACTTAGTTTTTTTTATGTCCTTAATTTTTAAATCGTTATTGTACGATAGTAATTTTGGCAAAGAGAGTTTACCTAAAAGTTTATCATTCAAACCAACATAGTATGCTTCACTGCACTCAAAAGTTTTAAACATTTCGATGGCTTCTTTGACCGTAATATTTCCATCAATTTTAAGAAAATCTTTATCAACAATTTCTTTAATTTTTTTTCTTTGCAGAAATAAAATGTCTCTTCCTACTGTAATGTCTATGTTACGGTTGTTTAAAAGTTGGTCAAATGTTGATTGGCCAATCAATTGCGATGAAACTATTGTCGCAACAACGATACACACTCCTGCAGATAGTGCAGCCTGATAATTAGACGTTAACTCAAAAACTATCAGTACATTTGCAATTGGCCCTCCAATTATACAACTTCCTAATGCAGCCATTGAAGATAAAATTATTAAAAAGGGATTAACATTCTCTGAAAGAAGTGTTCCCAAACCAGCAGAAACCACTCCTAAACTTGCACCTAAAAATAACGCTGGAGCAAATATACCCCCCACAAGACCCATCCTTATACACAAAGTAGTTAAAAACAATTTCAAAACTAAAAATATTAAAGCAAGATTTAATGTTATTTTATTATTTAATAAATCATTAATTGTTTGAGATCCGATACCGGTCACCTCGGGAAACTTAATGGCAACTATACCACAAATTACTCCAGCATATGCAGGGGTTAAATATGATTTCGAACCTACATTATTGAGAAAATTAAAATTTTTATTAGTTAACAAATATGAATATAAACTTGCTAAGAGACCTGCAAATATTCCCGCTAGAATTATTACAATTACATTTATTGCATTATTTCCTGTGACAGTTGGAATATTTAATGATGGTTCATATTCAAAAATTTCTACTGTAAAAAAATAAGAAATAATTGACGACAATAAAATGGGTGAAAAACTCGCTAAAGATTGATGGCGAAGTACCACTTCACGTGCATAAATTAAACCAGCTAAAGGTGCTCCAAAACCAGCAGAAATTGCAGAAGCTACTCCAGAACTGACTAAAATTTTATAATCAGGTGCATAGGAAAATAGTTTTTTTATTTCTGCGCCAATGGTCCCACCAAAATGAACCAGTGGTCCATACTGTCCAACAGAACTTCCGCATGATATTGATAAAATTGATGCTATTGATGTTAAAAAACCTGATTTAACATTTAATTCCTCGTCATCTTTATGGACCGATAAAATAACATCTGGGGGACCATGCCATCTTTTTCCTTTTGTAAAGTTTCTTATTATTCCAACTAAAAGTCCTACCAAAAAAGGTACAATCAAAAAGAAAAAAATAATCTTTATGACTAATTCGTTTATACTAAAGTGTTGTTGATTGACTAAATCAGTAAAGTCTGTCCTAAATATATTAGATAAAGAATTAATTGAGTAAAGAAAAATCTGGACTAGTACTGCAACAGATGATCCAACAACTAGTCCAGTCAGAATTACCGAAATTATTTTTCCAACCATGAATTAACATTCTATGGTATTGAAAAAAAATAACAAACACTAAATAGAGGGTTTGATTTTAGCCCAAGATTGATAAAGCGTTTTTGCAATTTCTCTTGAAGAGTCTAAGAGAACATATTCTTGTTTTTCGTAAATCATTTTCATTGCAAATCTTATGTGCCTGTATAGTTCTCTAAAGTTTTCACTTATACTCTTTGATTCTTCATTGCTAAAGTCTAATGTAACCTGAAGGCCAGATGCAATTCTATCCACTTTGTATGCAATCTGTGTGGCATTAGATCCCTTTTTATCTTTTGATTTGTTTAATTCTTCAAGATTGTCACTTAATCCTTTATATAATTTTAGAATTATATTATGTCTTTCTTTTGAACTAAGTTCATTTTTTTCCTCAACTTTTTTTGTAATATTTTGTTTTTCCATTTCCATTACTCCTTTTCTAAAATATTAAACGACTAAGATTCTAATTGTTTAGAGAATTAATAACTTTTTATTTTCTTCAACTTCATTAGCTTTAGTGACCATACTTGTTGCATATTTTTGTATTAAAGTATTTTTCATCAACTTTGCTGTTTCAACTGCAAAGTTTGTATCCATTAATCTCGCTGCCGACTCTAATTCAATTGAAGCTAATGCACTTGCGGTATTCTGAAATCCACCCACTGAAGTTAAATGACCAGAAACATGACCCAGTGAGGTTTGTATTTCTCCTATTGCTGTATCAGCTGTTGAGTTTGAACCAGTGGCATCAGATACATTCGTAGCAGTAATACCATCTGTAGTTTTTATAGTTGTTGTGTTGCCGTCTGCATCCCTGGTTACATCGAAAGTTTTTGCGCTTGTGCCAAGAATTGCAATGTTATGAAATTTTGCAGAAGATACTATTGCATCTATGGAGTCGCTGACTGAAATTGCTTCTGCATTTAATGCCGCAGTATCTGATGCATCATTTGTTGAATTTGTATCTGCAATTCCTATTTCCCTTAATCTTGTGGCTAATGCCGCCAATTCAATGAGTGCAGATTCAGCACTTGAAAGCAAATCTAATGCTACTTGTGCAGAGGAAACTACTTGTTGATTTGATTTTCCTTTGGCCTTGAGTCCCACACCCTGAGACATGTCACCTGCTGACGAACCAGCGAGAATATTCAGCCCAGTGGTAAGTCGTGAAATCGACCTTCTTATTTTGGCTGATGTTTCTCCTAATTTAATTGCTGGATAGAGTGCTAGGGACATTCATAATTAACCAAAAGCTTCAGCTTTGTCTGCTGCAAGTGAGACTCTGTCCCAACTCTCTGAGATATCCTCTAAGACTTTGACGCATCCAGGTACAAAATCATAATCATTAAAATCTCTAACTCTTATTATTGAAAATAAACAATGTTTGTAGAGATAATCTAAATCTTTAGTTAGTTGAGATTCTTTACTCTTATCGAGGGTATCGACAAGCCAGAAGAAATTATTAATGATTGCTGTGCACATTGTTGGAATATTTTTTTCTTCAACAACACCATCATGTAGTTGCTTGATCTGCTTAGAAGTGTAAATAATTGCTTTTTTAATTTTTTCGATACCTTCGAGTGTCGCCTCTCGATTGTCGAGTACAAATAAGCCCTTTATATCTTTTAAATCGTTTTTCATTACTGCTCCAAATAAATTATTCAGTAATTTAAACGACAGAATTGTAAAAATATTTAGTTTTTAATCCTTACCAGATTTGAATGCATTCTTTAATAGGTCTGATGTTTCATTAAGTCCTGCAATAACGCTGTCCATTGCAGAATATTGTGTTTGATACCTTGCATACAATGCTTCAATTCGTTCATCAAGAGCTAATTTTTTATCTTCAATCTCTCTAAGACGACTTTTTGAACCGTCTAAACTGGTTTGTATCAATCCATCAAATTTGATATAAACATCTAATTTGTCCTGCAATTCTGAAATAAAACTTCTACCATAGTGAATTGTTCCTGATGTATCACTTGCTGTAATAGTAAGAGCTAATCCGTTCGGATCTCCTGACGAAACTGAGTATGTTGTTCCTGAAACTGAAGCAGAAACACCGCCAATAGTACCAGAACCAGAACTTACATTTACAGCATATGATCCAGGAGTAGTATCAGAAATACTATATCTCAATGGATTAATATCAGGATTATCACTAACAATTTGATCTTTAAAAAAAGCCAATAGTGAATTGGGGTTACTTTTAAATGTTCTTTCAAGTGCATCAGCATCTGCAAAAGTCAATGTTCCGTCCCTATTAGTTCTAACACCAAGATTCGACAAATAATAAGGGCCACCTTCGTATCCATTGATTGCAGTTCCATTTGCTGACCTCATATCATTTTGAATACTTCTTAATAATGAGTCACCTGCCAATATTCCAGAATTTTCATCCTCATCGTTTGCAACTCTCAAATTTTCTAATGATGCCATTACATCATTGTAAGTTGTCACAAAATCCTGAATTGACGTTTGAGCTGCATCCAAATCTACTTCACTTTTAATTGTGATTGCTGATCCGGACGTTTTCAATAAATCTAATGTCATGCCGGAAAATAAATCGTCGATTCTATTTGAATCCCTTGTCATACTGACTCCGTCAACTGTAAAACTAGAATCTGTTCCTGCAACCCTCTGCGTGAGTTGAGCTCCATCTGTTGTATCGTATGCATATACTGGAGATGATGCATGATTATCGGTAATCTTCATTTCATTAGCCGCACCAAACTGACTTTTTATTGACAGCATATAATTTGATCCATCATATAATACCGACGCAATAACGTCCTGTTCTCCGTCATTGTTCGAATCTGTTGCAGCATTGTTGATCATGTCTCGAAATTGATTCAATGTTGTTGTAGATGAGGCAGTTACTGAAATTGCTGTCATACCATTTGAGGTGTGGGTCTGTCCTCCTCCCTGTGTGGGATCTGCAGACCAGGTTCCAAACGTAATCGATAATGTTCTAGCTCCAACAGTATTATTAGGTGAAGAAAGCGTTGGACCAGTAAGTGTATGAGCTGTAGCTAAGGAGCTTACTGTTAGCTGAGAATTTATTGCCGAAGCAGCTGAGTTTCCGTTAGCTGAAAATGTTGCAATTGTAGAATCAGAGGTTGTGCCTTGATACCCAAGTGAGTTATTGCTTTGTATAATTGCTAAATTATCATTAAAAACTTTTAAATTATTTTTAATTTGTGAAAAGGCTGAAATTCGCGCAGAAAAATCTGATTCTCTTTTTTCAAGTTGCTCCTTTGGACCAGCGATCTCAGCTTCAACCAAAGTTTCAATTAAAGCGCTCGTATCTAATCCTGAACCAACACCGAGTTTAGAAAGAATTTCAGGTCTGTTATTAACTGAGGTCATATCATACTAACGTCCCAATTTAGTTTTTTTTTACTGGAATAAAATTAGTACATTTTGCATTGTTCGTGATGCTTGAGAAATCATATTCATTCCAGACTGTTGAAGAATTTGTGATTTTGCCAATCTAGCTGATTCTGCTGCAAAATTAGCATCTACTATTCGAGATCTAGAAGTTTTTTGATTTGTAGAAACATTGGTGAGGTTATCAATCACAACATTCATTCTACTCATTATAGCTCCGAACTTTGCACGTTCCATATGGACTCTATCTAGTGCCCTATCTATTACTTTTAATGCATCAACAGCACCAGAAACAGTTCTGATATCAATAGTAGAAACCTTATTTAACGTAGCCGTGCCTGGTGCGGCTTCGAAAAGTCCTTGTCCTGCAGTAGCAGATATAGTAAATGTCTGTGATGAATGAAATGTAATTTGACCAGTAAAACGAACACTATCCGTACTTGCTCCATGTTGTGTATCAGTTACTGTTGTAATCTGGGTTGCTGCTTCATCAGTTTGGTCTTGAGACATAGCGGTAAATGTAAACTTTGTATTTCCATTTGTCACAGTTGCAAAATCTACATCTTCAATAACTACATCTTCACCTTCATCTTGAACTATTATAATGTTAGTTTTATCTGCACTTAAAGTAGCTCTAATACCGGTATTGGCACTATAAGCATTTATTGCATCTCTCAGATTACTTAGATCTGAGGCAGCTGTGGTTGAGCCAACTGAAATTGTAGCTGAAATAGCTTGAGCGTCAGTATTCTTACCATATAAATTAAATCCGACGACGTGATCTCCGGCTGCATCACTACTATTGACCTCAATTTTAATTGTTGTGGTGGCAGTAGCACTTACACCTGTATTATCAAATTTATTATTAACTAACTCGACTATTCTTTTAGCTGATTCCCCGCCTGAAAGACCTACGGTTGCTTGACCAACCAAACCTGTAATCGTCAAGTCATCATTTGTAGTTACCCTACTAGCTGCTCCTGCTTTATTAGCACCAACAACACCTTCAGATGCTAGGTTGCCAGCAGTCCCTGCTTCATCCATACTGGTTGAGCTTTGAAAGGCACCAATTTTATCTATTCTCATGTTAGCCACGGAGATTACGGCTTTTTCTCGTTCATGCGTTCCTATTTGAAAACGTCTGTCAGCAAAAGTACCGTCTAGCACAGCAATTTCATTAAAAGTGGTATCTCTTGCAACTCTGTCCATTTCTTGAAGCAACTGATCTGCTTCTGTTTGTAAATAAATTCTTTGTTCTGCATTCAATATGTCTGTTGCAGCTTGAATTGATAATTCTCTAATTCTTTGTAATGCTTGAGAGTGCTCATTAATTGCACTTTCAGCTACTTGAGCCATAGATAATACATCTGATGCATTTCTTATTGACATATCAAGAGCTCTAACTGTAGCTAACATTCTATCACTGATTGCTGCTCCAGCTGCATCATCACCTGCATTATTAATTCTACTTCCAGAAGAAATACGTTCCATTGCCTGGAGCATTTCTCTTTCTGTTTTCATAATATGCTTTAGCGATGCTTGGCTATTTACTGTGCTTACGCTAACCATTTATATTTCTCCTAAATTTTTTCACGTTGTATCTTTGCAATTACAATGCCAATAAAACAGATTTACTAATATTCATGAAATTAACAAAATATAGGGATTGGAATGCAAATTTTTACAATATTTAGTGTTATTTTTTTGACTATTTTTTAATGTCCTATGGAAATTTTGTGAATAACTTGAAATTATAAGGTAAAAAAAAAGGGAGAGCTAATGTAGCTCCCCCTTTTATTCTTTTATATCTGTATCTCTTACTGTAATACAGCGAGAACAGCAGATTGTGCTTGGTTAGCTTGTGAAACCATTGCCATCGCAGACTGATTCAAAATTGAAAATTTTGCAAGATTTGCAGATGATCTAGCAAAATCTGTATCAGAAATACGCGCAGCAGCAGCTTCAAAGTTTGCAGCCAGTGAATAGTTAGCATTTTGGTGTCCTTTTAGTGCTTGCAAACCTGCGGACATCTCCCCAAGTGCTGATTGAATGGCTGTAGT
>CACCYL010000007.1 GCA_902550225.1 uncultured Alphaproteobacteria bacterium | reverse complement strand
AATTCAACAATAAAAGCAAATGCAAAATATTCGAAAGTTAACAAAAAATTGAAAGGAAAAATTTCTATTTTTGATTATTTAGTCGAAGATAAATTAATTGGGAATTCAGAGTTTTATCTCAAAGACACATCATTTGATTGTGATTCAGAAATCATTGTTACTAACAAGAGAACAAAACAATTTTTAGACAAATTTCATGTAACCGGCGAATGTATCTCTGCAAATGCAAATATTGTTGGAATCAATTTTAATAAAATTTCCAAAAAAGTTGATAATATAGAAACTTTTCAAGACTTTTTTAACTTGTTCAACAAAAATGAAATGAAAGGAAATACCCCTCTAGATTCAATAAATTTTACTTTCAAATTAAAAGAAAGCATATTATTTTTAAATCAATTAGAAGCTGTTCAAAAAAATATCAAGGTTTTAAGTAGTGGCAAATATTACATTTATGATGATAATTTAGATTTGAAAAATAATATTTTTTTAAAAAACAAAAAAATTTAACAATCTTCCAAGTTTTCAGGTGCTCGTAAATGGAAACTCAAAAAAATACAAAGTAAGCTACGATTTCGAGAATATTAAATCGGCTATTTTAACTGACGGTATAAATACTATTTTAAAGAAACAAAAAAAGATAGTTATTAATCCCAAAGAATTTAAAAATCTAATTGATGAAAATTCTAAAGGTCTAAAACCTGAAAAGATAATTGATTTCTTTCTTAATTAACTTGTTTTGATCATTTTACTAGGATCAACAATTTGGTCAAATTCGCTCGATTTTAAGTATTTGAGTTTTATTGCGGCTTGCTTTAATGAAATTCCTTCGGAGAAAGCTTTTTTGGCAATTTTTGAAGATTTTTCATAGCCTATTTTCGGATTTAAAGCTGTAACAAGCATAAGTGAGTTTTCTAAATTTTCGCGAATTTTTTTTCTATTTAAATCTAAACCCTCCAAACACCTTTTATTAAAGGAGTCAATTGAGTCTGATAGTAAAGTTATTATTCTATTTAGCGAAAACAGTAACATAGTTTTATTAGCGTTAAGTTGAAAATGTCCTTGGCTACAAGCAATACTTATTGAAAAATGAATTCCCATTAAATGCATACAAACTTGACTAAGTGCTTCACACTGCGTCGGATTTACCTTTCCTGGCATTATCGAAGAGCCGGGTTCATTTGAGGGCAAAATCAATTCTGCTATTCCAGATCTTGGTCCGGAGGCTAACAGCCTTAAATCATTTGCTAATTTATAACAAGCCACAACCAGTGTGTTTACAGCACCTGAAAAATTTAATAATGGCTCATGAGAAGATATTGATTCAAATTTATTTAAAGCGGTCCTGAACGGGTAACCAGTGATCATTTTCAATGCTTCTATAAACCCGGATACAAATTTATTGGATGAGTTGAGCCCAGTTCCAACAGCAGTTCCGCCTTGAGCTACACAATAAATCTCATCAAGACCAACATTGATTCTTCTTAAAGCATTAGAAATTTGAGATGAAAAACCGCTTAGCTCTTGACCAAAAGTAAGAGGAGTTGCATCTTGCAGATGTGTTCTACCAATTTTTATTACATCTTGGAATTGTTTCTTCTTTTTTTCTAAAACATTAATAAGATTTTGTACTTTTGGAATAAGATACTCGTTAGACTGTATAACAATTGCAATGTGCATAGCTGTTGGAAAAGAGTCATTTGATGATTGTCCTAAATTACAATGATCATTTGGATGTATTGGTTCATATGTTCCTAAGTCCTTTCCAAGTAATTTATTTGCTTTATTGGCAATTACCTCATTTAAATTCATATTTGTTTGAGTTCCTGAACCTGTCTGCCAAACGGAAAGGGGAAAGTTTTCATAATGTTGTCCCTGAATCAGTTCGTCACAGACTTCAATAATTTTTTCACCTAGATCAGCATTTAACTTGCCAATGGCTAAATTACTAATAGCTGCAGCTTTTTTTTGTATTGCAAAGGCTTTGATAAAATCTTTTGGCATTTTATCCTGACCAATGGGAAAGTTCTCTAAACTTCTCTGAGTTTGTGCTCCCCAGAGTTTATCTGAAGGAACTTCAATTTGCCCTATACTGTCTGTTTCAATTCTATTTTTAGTCATTTTCTTTTTCTAAAATCAGCTAAAGACACAATTTTTTGTTTGTTTGTTCTCTTTTTTTTTTGAACTGGTTTTTTTACCTGTTTTTTTTCATCCTTTATTTCCAATTGTATGCTAAATTTTACAAAAGGGTCATAAAATTTTACAATTGTGTTGAAGGGAATACTCAAATACTCCTTTTTCTTATTAAATAAGAGAACAACTGAAAATTTATTTTTATTAATCTTCAAATCCCAAAATTGATTTTGCAACACAATTGTCATTTCTTTAGGATAGTCTTTTTTTAGACTATCTGGAATTAGCACCCCTGAGCCCTGAGTGTTAAAGGTTATATAAAAACAATGATTGGACGAGATTTTTGACTTTGATAGGTCTTTTAAAATCTCTTTGATAACATCTAAAATTGCATTATTAATTCTTTTTCCATAATCAATAAAAAATCTATCCATAATAAAACTATGTTTTCAAATAAAAATGTATAGTTATCAAATATAAACCAAAATTATATGGCGTAAAATAAAAAAATTATTATAAGAATTAAAACTAAAAAATATAATAGAAGCCTTAAAAATTCATACATCAAAACTAAAAAAAAAGAATTAGAATAAACTTGTTATAAATTTATGCATAAAAAATCCTATTATTAAAAATATAATTCCCAGTGAGTAAGTAGAATAAAAACCTAATCCTAGGCTTTTTGAAAAAAAAAAAGGCAAGAAAAAGGATAGAGAAATTGGAATCCCGACAAGAATGCTTTTAGAAAACATAATGGTTTTCTCTAAATTTCTATGCTCATTATAAGAAAAAAAAATTGCTATAATGCTCATTAGGGGCAGAGCAATTAAAAAGCCGGCTAACGCAGGTTTTTTTAGTGACAACCAACTTGCTATGGATATTATTAAGCTAGATATTAAAACCTTAATAACGAAGAAGAACATGAAGTTGTTTTATCCAAAAAAATTTTTTATTTTAGAGATAGGGCTTCTTAAGGGCTCATAAACTCTGTCAATAAATTCAATGTGGCTGGAAAGCTTTTTTTCAAGTCTGGTTACTGAATTTTGAAGTTTATCAATTTTTGCTTCCAAAATTTCGATTTTTTCTTGGTCTTTTTTTGGCATCATTACTATAATTTAGATGTTGAATGGAAAATAGCAAATGATTTTTCTAATTTAAATTTTTTTATAGGTTATTTATTTTTTTTCTAGGTTTGATCACATAAGTTTTTCTGAAATTTTCAGGAAAATCATTTGGTTCATTCCTTTTGGAGAATATAAGATACAAACTTATTAAGACAATAAAAATTGAGTTTGATAGCATTATAATTTTAAAAAATTCTGAATACATACTATTATCATTACGACAATAGTCTAATTTAGTTAAGTCATTCCCACTCTAGTTCTGTATAAACTTTTGTAATATTAGAATAATGATATTCTGTAAATAAAGCCCATCCTTCAGGATTAACTTTTTTTGAGTCTAAAATTTCTTTTTGGAGAATTGAATTTATTGATTCTTGAAGTGAAACATTATTTTTGTGAAATTTTCTAACCTGTGAAATTAATCTAGTAAAATATTCTAAGATCGGTTTCAATGCGACATCTTTTTTTACAACACTTCCATGTCCTGGAACAATAAGGTCAATATCCATTTTTTGGATTTCATCTAAATTTTTTTTCCAACCCAAAATGCTTGCTCGAATCGATGGTATTCTGTCAACAAAAATATTTTCTGACCAGAAAGTTTTCGTCTTGAGGTCGTAAACTGATAGGTCGTTATCTGTATGACCACTTTTCCAAGCTTTAATTTCTACAATTCTATCTCCAAGATCTACTTTAAGAATATTCTCGGTTTTTATTTTAATATTTGCTTTGATTAATTTTGCATTTTTAAGCACTTCATTTTCAATATTATTTGATTGCAATTCTTTATAAAAATTAAAATTACTTAAAAGTGATCTATTGAGCTTTTCGTGCCCGACTATACCTGGATTTTCAGATAAAAAGGCCTCTGTCCCAAAAAAATGATCTGGATGAGAATGAGTTATAACAACATGCGAAATAGGGAGGTCTGATATTGTTTTGATTTTTTCTAGTAATTTTTTACCTATTACTTTTGTTCCACCAGTGTCTATAACCATTATTGATTTTTTTCCAATAATAAATCCAATATTTGCTATGTCACCTTTATTAGATTTGTTTGCATCTTCGTGGATCCCAAAATGAACAAAAACTCCTTTGGCCACTTCTTCCAGTTCAAAGCTAAAACTTCTATTAAAATTGAATATCAGAAATAATATGAAGACAAATTTTAGCATAATATAAATAGGACTGTATGATAGAATTTTTATAAAAAAATAAAAATCAAATAATTTTTTACCTTTAAAAGAGATAATGATAATTATTATCAAAAAAAGTATTGACATCGATACTAATAATCATTATTAATAATAATTGATAATAATTATCATTATTATTTCCTTACTTTGATAATGATTATTATATTCACTAGAACAAAAATTAGTATATAAATCCCTATCGTGGAGGTAGAATGATAGTTAGAAAATCAAGGGTGGTACCTAAATATACCCATTGGATGTCAAGGTTAACATTCATAACTGGCGTTGCTATTGCCAGCAATTCTTTTGCACAGGACACAACTTATGTTGCACCTGATGTAAATATCTTTGAATCACCAGAGCAGGTATTCGAACTACCTGGATCTGGTGATTATATTGGGCCAGAGGAGATTAGAAAGTACAACTTTAATAACATTAATGAAATCTTAAGAAACACAACTGGTGTTTACTCTAGAGAAGAAGATGGCTTGGGGATATTCCCTAATATAAGCATAAGAGGTGTTAATACCTTGCGATCTGCTCAGGTTAATATTATGGAGGATGAAATTAATATAATGCCAGCTCCTTATTCTGCCCCAGACGCTTATTACTTTCCTATTACAGGTAAAATGAATGCTGTAGAGATCTTAAAAGGCACCAGTCAGTATAGATATGGTCCACATTCCACAGGTGGTGCAATGAACTTTGTGACAACACCCATTGATTTTGGTCAAAGGTATTATGGAAGTGTATCCTATGGTTCAGGTAATGACGTTATTACTCATGATTATTTTAACTATGGTATTTCAGGGAATTATGGCGCTTTAGCCATTTTGGGTGAAATGTATTATCGTAATAGTGATGGTAATGGAAAGGAATTCAATATTAGTCCTCCAACAAGTTCGCAACACAGAAAAGGTTATGATAGCGATGAGCTTGGTGGAATCAATCACATTGCTCCTATGGTTAAGTTGTTGTGGCAACTTCCAACAACTAGGAATATTACCTTAGAAGTAAAAGCATCATATAACGATATGAATTATAATGAAGGGTATGCTGGATTAACAACAGCAGATTTTGGTGCTAATCCTGATCAAACCTACGTTGCATTTCAACTTGACGAAATGAACACTGAACAGCAAACTTATTATGCTAAACTAAGGGCTGAATTAAATTCAAACATTACAAACAACTTAACTGTAGGTTATAATCGTTATACAAGAGATTGGTTCAAGTTAGCAGATGCTAATGGTGATTCTCTCACATCTATTATGTCAAAATTTGGAAGTGCTGCTTCATTAAATATTCTAAAGGGATCAGCGGCAGGTACTATTAGATATGTAAACAATGATAGACAATATGGTTCTTACGTTCTTAATAATGAGACAGACTTTAACTTTAACACAAATTATTTCGGTAAAAATATCAAACATAATCTAAAAGTTGGTTATGGATACCATTATGATTATATTAACAGAGACCAACAACGTCATTCATTCACTCAAGCGATTGGAGGAGGTTTAACTGCAACTGGTGTGACTTTCAAAGATGATAGACATGAGAAGGCCAGAGGTCATATCGGTTATATCGAAGAATCAGCAACCATTAATAATTTTGTTGTTTCGCTTGGTGGTAGGTTCGAATATGTTGACTACCATTATAGAGATAAAGCCGCTGCTCAAGGATCAACGTCTAATATGCATGAAACTATGTATGCTTTTGCACCTGGTGGTGGATTAGTCTATAATCATGACGATAATTGGCAGTGGTTTGGTGGAGTTTATAAAGGATTTAATTTGCCTGGACCAAGTTCTGCTAGAGATGATGGTAGTCCTGTAGAAAAAGAAACCAGTATAGCTAAAGAGATTGGTGTAAGATACTCTTCTCCAACATTCTTTATGTCTTGGACAGGTTTTCATACAGACTTTAAAGATTTAATCGTTATTGATAATAGTAATACTGACACTGCGCCTGATAATGCAGGTAACGTTGTTGCAAAAGGATTTGAACTCTCTACGACATACGCTCCAGAGAACTTTAAACCTTTTGGAGGAGATATCTCATTCTTTGCTAATTATACATTTACAAACGCTAACTTAGATGGTGCGGCTAATTCAGAAGATTCAGAATCAGCTTTTGCTGGTGGTAGGGATGGTTCTAATGTGCCATACGTTCCAGACCATCGTTTATCATTCGGTGCTGATTATGAGTACAATGACTTTGATTTTGGAGTAAACATGACTTATCACTCCGAATCACATGGTACCGCAGATGAAAGTGAAACCGAAATGTTTAATGGTGAAAACGGTTTCGCGCCAGACGCTAGAAACGGAAAAATTGATGATGCATTCCTATTAAATTTCTATGCAGGTTATGACTTTATGGAAAATTATAGGTTTACAGCCGGAGTAAACAATGCAACTGACTTAGAGTATATCGCTTCAAGGCATCCGAATGGAGCTCGAAGAGGTGCACCACTCACTGCATACTTCAAAGCTGCAGCAAAGTTTTGACCAAGAATATGGATGGAAGGAATCAAAATTCTCCACATATAATTAATCATACTCTTGATTTCTTCCATCTCATATACATAACCAAACAATAGACACAACCATTGAAATGAAAAAAAACTTAAGCCTTTCAACTTCTATAAATCAAGTAATTACTGAAGACAATTATCAAGAAATACTTTTAGAAATAATACATGACGTTATATCAAAAAGAAAGTTAATTCATTCAAGATATGACGTACTAATCAAACAACTGTGGGAATCCTCTAAATCAATAACAATTAAAACCAATTTGGGTAAATATTTGCTCACGAGACTTCTAAGAGAATCTGATCGTGCTTTTGCAGAAGCCCAATCACTAGCTAAACAATTGTGCCCAAATTGTAAGAAGGATTTCTCAAACTATGATAATTATTCAGAAAAATTACACTAAAAATTAATTTACGATAAATAAGTTTGTCAAATTCATTTGTTCAAAAACCAATTGATAAATTTATCAACATTATTATTTTTAGATCAAATGAATTTTGTAAAACTCACTTTAATTTTTATTTTCTTAAATATTAACTGTCTTAGTTCAAAAGAATTTATCACTTTGCAATCTACCACCTCCACAAGAGATTCTGGCTTATATGAATATCTTCTCCCAAGATTTACAGACAAATATGGTTTTGACGTTCGAGTTGTTGCTGTTGGGACTGGGCAAGCCTTAAAAAATGCAAAAAAGTGTGATGCTGATGTATTAATAGTTCACCACAAAAAATCAGAGGAAAAATTTGTAAAAGACGGATTTGGTTTATTTAGAAAAGTATTTATGTTTAATGATTATGTTCTTGTAGGTCCTAAAAATGACCCTGCAAAAACAAAAATAGATAATTCTATTAAAATAGCTTTAAAAAAAATAGTTAACTCAAAATCATTGTTTATTTCCAGGGGAGACGATAGTGGTACCTATAAAAAAGAACTTTCAATATGGAATGCATCAGGAAGAATGCCGGACGTGAAAAATGATAAATGGTATTTGTCAGTCGGACAAGGAATGGGAGGAGCTCTTAATATAGCTGTAAATAAAAATGCTTATATAATTTCAGATCGAGCTACTTGGATAAGTTTTAATAACAAGAGAGAACATGAAATTTTGGTATCAAATGAACCTCTACTTTTAAATCATTACGGAGTAATTCCTATCAATCCAAGCAAATGTCCTAATACAAAATCAAAATTAACAAAAATATTTGTTGATTGGTTAATTTCTAATAGCACAAAAAGAATTATCAATAATTTTAGAGTCAACAACAAACAACTTTTCTTTTCCACTTTAATTAAATAATTGTATATTATTTGAGAATTAAAAAAAAAGGATTAACATAGGTGGATGCCACATCTACAATTTGATGTAAATAAGAAACTCAACAATGAACAAAGAAAAGTTTTTGTTGAATACGTAAAAAGTGTGTTTTCAGAGACAATGAGAACTGGGGTTAATCACATCGCAGTAAGTTTAAGAGAGTTCCCAAAATTTTCTTTGACTTTAGGGAGAGCTGGATTAGGTGATTTTGTTTGTTTCATGAACCTCGATTTGAGAAATGGGAGGACGAATAAACAAAAAAGAGAACTTACTGTAAAATACATGGAGGGTGTTAAAGAAATACTTGGTATTAAATTAAATAATCAATATGTCACTTATACCAGTCACGCAGGAAATGATTTCAATTTATATGAGAGATCTTTAAAGGATTGGACTGACAATGATAATCCCTTAGGTAATAAAGATATATGAAATTCCAGATAGATCAGATAGACAACGATTTGTTCAAAGTCTATATAAAGGATAATACTGAAACTTGTCATCATGTTACGTTAAAAGATGAAATTTTTCAAAAACTTACCCAAAAAAAAATAACAAAAAAAAACCTTATTAATTTAAGTTTTGAATTTTTATTAAAAAGAGAAAAAAATACCCAAATTTTGAGGGAATTTGAACTTCAAGTTATTTCGGACTATTTTCCAGATTATATGGAAAATATAAAATCATGGTGCTCTCAAGCAAAATAGAATTTCTTTAAAATAATTTTATTCATGCTTGTTTTTCAATTAAACCGTGAATATCTTATAGATATATTAACCATTGATAAGGAGGTGATCTGATGTCTAGTATTACAGATTTTATTCAGCTTAAATTATTAAACTTTTTGTCAGAGCAACCTTTGATGAAAAGGTAGTAGTTATCATAAGTTGTAATAAGCTTTAGTACGAAAGGGGAGGAAACTCCCCTTTTTTTTAAAATCGTACTAATGAAAACATCTCTTTACACTAAACGTAAATAAAATTTTAAATGAAGTTCAATTTATTTTTAATACTCTTTTTATCTCTCCATTTCAGTCTAGGTGCTGAGGAACTTGATTCTTGGAGCAAATTAGTTAAAAAAGGTAACACGTATTATAAAAAGTCTGACAACTTACCTTTTACTGGCGTCCTTAAAAATTATTTCCCAACCGGTGAGTTATCTGTTATCGACCATTTCAAAGACGGAAAGCAGCATGGTGAATTTAAAAGTTTTCACAAAAACGGAAAAATATCTATGACCGGGAATTTTGTTGAAGGAAAGCAAGTTGGTTTTTGGTTTGAGTATTATGATGACGGATCTCTTTATTGGAAGCTTGAATATATAAATGGAAAAAAAATAGATGGTCTATTTCAAATGTTCCATAAAAATGGGGCGTTAAAATCTGAAGTTGTTTACAAAAACGACAAACCCTCGACAAATTGGATATATTACGATCAAGATGGCAGGAAAGAAAAAGAGGATGTTTATAAAAATGGAAAATTTATTTACGAGAAATATTTTGAATGATTCTTAATTTTTTGATCTTTTATTTCCACTTTTTGTAGAGTATGAATACAATTAACCACATCCCTGCGACTACTATTATTTCCAATAGGCTCATAGTTACAATCCATCAAGATTAAAATATCAACATGTATTCATACTTCCTAGACAACAAAAAATCTATTAATATTATTTATTACTTAAAACTTTTATCTAGCTATGAACTATAATTCGATAATAATATCAACGATATTTGCCATTATTTTTTTTGATGTGTTAGGAAATGATAAACTAGAAATGAAATGCATGATTACTGAAGAACTAGAAAAAAATAAGCCTGCAATAAATAAGAATTATATAGAAGAAGATATTTTCATTTTTATTGATAGAGCTAATCTTTGGGTAAGTGATATCCCCTTTAAAAAATGGCAAAATCAAAATAAAGAGAGTGAAGGAAAAATAGAAAAAAAATTTGAAGAAACTGAAAAAATAATATTTTTTAATTTTTACGAATTTTTCGAAGATAATAAAGAAAAGCTTGAATCAAGCTTTAAAATTACTTTTGAAAAGTTCGGCGGTTATTTAAGTTTCATTAAATTTTATCATGATCATAATGGTGAAGTTTTCTTTTCATCTGAAATTAGAGGTCAATGTTTTGCAGAGAAATAAGAATTTAACTATATAACTATTCGTTAAGCAGATAAATTAAATTGTATTAATGAGAAATCTTTACTTTATAATTGAAATCTAAGTAAAGTTGTGTATTTAAGATTTAAAATGTTTAAAACTTTTGAAAAATTTATGGAAAAATTTATGTTCGCTTCAAGGTGGCTTCTTGCACCATTCTATTTTGGATTAATTCTTTCATTATTTTTCCTACTGATTGTTTTCATCAAAGAAATTATTCATTTCACAATGAATTTTACAACTAACGAAACTGAAGTCATCCTTTTCATATTAACACTTATTGATTTATCTTTTGCAGGTAATCTTTTGATAATTGTAATTTTTTCTGGCTATGAAAATTTTGTTTCAAAGATAAATATCAATAATCATGAAGATAAACCTGAATGGATGGGAACAGTTGACTTTGGAGGTCTTAAATTAAAACTAGTTTCATCAATAGTTGCTATTTCTGGGATTCACCTTTTAAAAATTTTTTTTGGATTAGAGAAATACACTCAAAGTCAGGTTATTTTATTTATAGCAGTACATTTTACTTTTGTTCTCAGTGGCGTTCTTTTAGCTTATATGGATTCATTGACTGCTAAAGGGAAAAAATAAATAAATTTTATGATAAAAAAATGGTAAAAGAAAGTATACATCAAGAATTTGGAAGATTCTTAAGAGACGAAATGGATGATAATGAACGTGAAAAATATATTATTTCTGAAAGATATAAACAATCAATCTCTCTGATTTCTAAAATCTTTAAAAAAAATTCAATAAAATAAATTTTATTCGTTTAAAAAGCAATTAAAAGTGAAGATAATCTTATTTATTCAACTTTTAATTTTAAATTCGTTCTGCAAAATTTAAATACATCTATTGTTGTATGAGCTATTATCATTTATAAAATATAGTAATAATGCATTTTAAAATAGAAAATTTAAAATTTAAATACGGCAGTCAAATCGTATTTGATAACCAAAGTTTTACAATTAACAGAGGTCAGAAACTTCTAATACACGGTCCCTCAGGTTGTGGTAAAACAACATTAATCAACCTGATGTCCGGCTTATTACAATCACAGTTCGGAAAGATTATATTCGAAAGTGAAGACCTGTTTGAACTTTCAGAAAATCAACTTGATAAACTTCGTGCAAAAAACTTTGGTTTTGTATTCCAAAGATTGTATCTTATAAACTATTTGAATGTTGAACAGAATATTCAATTAGCCAATATTTCTTCTAATTCTTGTGATATGAATTCATTAATTGAAGAGCTTGGGCTTTTAGATAAAAGAAAAAGTAAAATCAGAGAACTAAGTGTTGGCGAAGCTCAAAGAGTTGCAATTGCACGTGCAATAGTAAGTAAACCAAAAGTAATTTTTGCTGATGAACCAACTTCTGCTCTTGACGACAATAATTCAGAGAAAGTTATGAAACTTTTATTTGCTCAAGCAGAAAAAAATAACACAACACTAATTGTTTCTTCACATGATTCCAGAATAAAGAAAAAATTTTCTAATTTTTTGGAGCTGGATTAATGAATGATATAATTTTTATTTATTATTCATTAAAGTCAAGGTGGCTAAATTGCTCTCTATCAATTTTTTTAACTGCATTTGGAGTTGCAATTGCATTGTTGGTAAATCAATTTGAGCATACTTTTAGCAAAAGACTATCAAAAGATGGAAGTGGAATTGATTTAGTAATTGGAGCCAAAGGAAGTCCTCTTCAATTAATTTTATCTACCATTTATCATGTTGACATACCTCCTGGTAACATACCTTTTCATGAAGCAAAAAAAATTATTAATCACCCTCAGATAGAGTATGTTATTCCGCTTGCTTTGGGTGACAACTGGAAAGGTCATAGAATAGTTGGTACTTCTTTAAATTATCTTGAACATTATAACGCAAAACTAGAGGAAGGTAGCGTCTGGAAAAACGATTTTGAAGTTGTAGTGGGCTCATCTGTAAATCTCAATTTAAATCAGGAATTCGAAGGTGCACATGGACTCTTCGAAGGTGGTGATTTTCATGGAGATAAAAAATATAAAGTTGTTGGTAAAATCAAACAAACTGGATCAGTAATAGATAGACTGGTAATTACTTCGGTTGACTCAGTGTTAAGTATTCATGGATTAGACAGTTTAAATAAAAATGACAGTCATTTAAACCCCATCAAAAAATCCGATAGAGAAGAAGATAATAAAAGTCATCACAAACATCCTAAAAACAAGGATAATCATGAACATCATCAAAATGGTAAAAGTCACAGTAAACATTCTGAAGAAATTAATCAGCACAATCATTTTGGGGATAAGAAAAAGAATAATGTAAATTTAGAAGATGATGATCACGGTGAGCATGCCGAAGAACATGCCCATGAACATACAAAAAACTCTCCAGAGATAACTGCTTTTTTAGTAACTACAAAATCACCAATTGCAAATATTAATCTTCCAAGATTTGTAAATAAGGAAACCTCATTGCAAGCTGCTAATCCAGCAGTTGAGATTACCCGACTTACTTCAATGTTAGGAATGGGTTCAAAAAGTTTTGCAACTCTATCAATTATTTTAATTCTTATGGCAGCTTTGAGCATATTTGCTGGTTTGGCAGCTAATCTTGAAAATAGAATGGGAGACTTGGCTACTCTGAGGGCACTTGGATACACTAAAAAAAGGGTGTTTAAGATTATTATCTTTGAAGGTATCACAATAATTATACTGGGGTTGATTTTGGGGCTTTTGTTTGGGATTACAATATTTGAAATTATTAATAATGTTATTAAACCTTTAAACACAATTCAGGAGAGCTTTGATTTAACAAATGATTTAATTTTTATAATAGGTATTGTTTTTATAACAGGCATTGCTGCCGCACTATTTCCTGCGATAAAGGCATCACAAATTAGTGTTGCAAATCAACTTTCAAGAAATATATAACATCTTATGAAGCAGTTAAAATTCAACAACTTAGAATTAAAAAATCTTACATTTGTCTTAGCTTTATTTTTTTCCATAATTCATTTTGATAGAGTGTACGGTTATGCTCATTTTGCAAAAATCTTATCTGAAAATCACAAAACGATTACAGAGGTATTTTCAACTAAAGATTTAGACCAAGAGGATCCAAATTTTATGTACGAGATGTTTTCTAGTATAGATGATTTTGTAAGTTTACCGGAGGGAGGAACGCCTTGGAAGGTATTCGCAGACACAGGAATGGACGAGTACACATTTGAGGATAGCGAAGGGTTTGAATGGACTGGAGTGAGACCAGAGTTCACAGACGAAATTAAACAATTAGCAAATAAGAAAATTCTGGTTCAAGGTTATATGTTCCCTTTAGATCAAAACGAAAAGCAAAAAACCTTCTTATTAATACCATTTCCAGTTCATTGTCCATACTACCCTCATGCATCGTCCAACTTGATTATAGAGGTACATGCTGATGATCCGATTGTTTATTCATACGATCCTATTAATATAACTGGAACGCTTGAGCTAGTTCCAAAAGATGATCTTTACAACATTTTTTTTCGTCTAAAAAAAGCTAATTTGGTAGCAAACTAAACCTTATATAATTCTACAAGCAATTTCCACATAAGCCTTTTATCTCTAAGTTCCATGCTTTTGGAATGAAGGCCTTTTGTTTAGTACTTTGTTTGATATTTTCTGGTAAATCGCAGAGATGTGCTTCAATAACTTTCCCACATTCGTCACAAATCATAAATTGTGAACCTTCGTGCAAATGATCTTCAACACATGAAAAGTAAGCGTTTTGACTTTCTACTCTATGAATAAAATTATGTGAATTCCAGAAATCTATTGCTCTGTAAATAGTTGGAGGTTTAGGGTTGTTATCGAACATTTCTGAAATTTTTTTTAAAATCTCATAAGCTTTTATAGGTTTTTTGCTAGAAGATATAACTTCTAAAACTCTTTTTCTTGGTTCGGTTAAACGATGGTTATTTTCGTCACAGAATTTGATTGCTTTTTGTAAGATTTTATTTTTCATTAAAGTTAATTGTTCAGTTTATGTGTAATATTTTGTCTTTTTCAAGTTTTCGAACATCAATACTGTTCTTCTGCTGCAAAGTATATCATATTATAGATAATTAACTAATTTAAAATAAGAATTTCAAACTAATTTATTAAATTTCATCATCAAATATTATTGTTTGCAATGATAATTTTTATATCTGTTTAACTCTATGAACAGCAGTTTTCTAAATCGACACAGCAACCGTCTTTACAACAACCATAACTGCAATCTCCTGTTTTGCAGCCTTCACTACAACAGCCATCCGCACAGCAGGTGTACTTGCAACAACTATTTCCAGTATTAGTCTTATTAGTCAAGAAATTTCCTTTGTTTTTAAAACTCAGTCTACTAGAAATTTCATAAGTATCAATTAAAAATAGATTTTTTATAATAATATAAATTTAGTTTTACAAATAATTGTTTTTTCAACACTACTTCTGAACGGACTACTTTTTTGTAAATGTCATTGAGGCTAATTATATGGATTTACTAGGAATCACAGCACTGTATATTTTTTTATATTTACCAATTTTATGGATATGCACTTATCCAGTTTATTGGTTGAATAAAAAAACTAAATCCAAAGTCAATTCATTTCTAATGAGTTTAGAACTTAAATTTCTTGGAAGTGCACTGACCTCTTTAGTCCGTGTTTTACTTGGAGGAATTTATATCATTTTCTTCGGTCTACTTTATTGTATTGTATTTTTTTATACATTAATGGTAGTTGGTAATTTTATTTTTTCTTGGTTTGGTATTTAAAAATAACATGGACTCTGTAACTCTTTGTGAGTCTCCCTAAAACAAACAAGGGCGACAGCCCGCCCCTTACTCATGAGACTTCTGTGTCTCGGTATTTGGTCTAAGACCCTCTGTTTCTGCGGAGTCCTTAAAAAGTGTCTGTGAATCGATGTCATTTTCTGCACGACTTCTGCACGGACTACTTTTTATCATAGTAATCTGGGAACACTTTATTGTGGTATTTATGTGGTAATTGAATTTTTTTGTTTTCTTTTATTTTTTGTTGAGTAAAACCTCTGAAACCCTTTTTGACAGTTCCTAAAGCAAACAAGGGCGAACAATTCCCCGCCCTTGCCGATGAGACTTCTGTGTCTCGGTTAAAGTCCTAAGACCCTTTGTAACTTTGGGTTTCTCAAAAAGTGTATGCAAAATTGTATGCAAATTGAGGTCATTTTTTGCACGACTTCTGTATGGGCAACTTTTCAATGACGATTTATGGATAATAAAGACTAAGAATTATATTAAAAAGTGAAATTATAAATTTATAAATTCAAAATTTCCTGCATTTAAAAATAAATCACTTTCAATTTGGTTAATCTTCAATTTTGTCTGTTTTATTGCTTCTTTTGATTGATCAATTCCAATCCATGACCTATTTAACATTTGCGCTGATTTAAGAGTTGTTCCAGAACCACAAAAACAATCTAAAATAATGCTGTTTTTATTACTTGAAGTATTTATTATTAAATCGAGAAGAGAACTGTTTTTTTCAGTTGGATATTTTGGATATTGAGGATCCTTAAATTCCCAAATATCTTGGTACCTTACACCATCGCTTTCATCCTCATAAAATTTTTTTCTTGGATTTCCAGTTTTCGACCATTCAATTAAACCTTCATTGTTCCATTCTTCAATTTTCTCTACACTTGCTCTCCAATGCCTTCCCTCAGGAGGTTGTAATCCTTGAAAAGTTTTGTTTTCGTGTTGTGCATTTTCGCCGGGCGCATGAAGGGGAACTGTGGTGTATCTTCGTCCATCCTTATCAATTTTTTTAAATAGGTTTCTTATTTGTTCTGGAGAATGCTTTTTTTTAGGTTCATTCCAAATAGGGTTATCGGTTTTGGAATAAAATAAGATACAGTCTTTAATATTGCTATACCCAAGTCTTTTGAAGTTTTTTGGGTTACATTTAATTCTTGTAATATCATTTCTAAAATTTTTTTCGCTGAATACTTCATCAAGCATAATTTTTATCTTATGACCAACTTTATAATCAATATGAAAATAAATCGACCCTCTTTCTGACAATAACTTATGTATCAGAATTAGGTTTTCTTTTATAAAGTTTAAGTATTTTTTTCCAGATAATTTATCGCTGTAAGCAATTTTTCCAATTTTTTTTCTGCTTATGGTTGAAACTCTTTTATCCGAAATAATAAAGTCGTTTTTTGTAGAAAAAGGGGGGTCTATATATACTAAGTCAATTTTATTTGATAGTTTTAAATTTCTTATCAAATAATTTAATCCCTTGATAGATTCTGATTCAATTAACAAATTTTTTTTCAATTTAACTTATCTAAAAACTCTTTTAAACATAAAGCGCTAAAAATATAACTATTGCTTGCTGTAATTGTTTTATACGCTTTACCATCTGAATATAAATAAATAACACCATCAAGTATATTTATTTTAACTACATTACTTGCATCAACATTCAGAAGAGTGGACGCATCTTCAAATTGTGCATTTTGATGACCACCAAAATCAGTTAAGAATTTAGTTTCACCAATTATATATTTGTTATTTTTTCTTGCAAAGAAATCTAATCCTTTGTTTCTTTGATAGTTAAATTTGTTTTTTGCTATTTCCATCATTCTTTTTTCTGATGTATTCAAAATACAATCATAATTACAATTTAAAAATTCTTCTTCTGCAACAACTTTATAACCTAAAGAACCAGCGATAATCCAATTTTTAAACATTGGACCTATTTGTCTATTAGTTTCTTTTGGTAAAGTTGAATTTCTAATAATCTCATCAATACCCATATCATAAAGTCTGTGACTTAATCGATCAACTGTATTAGGGTTTCTTAGAAAAACATCATTATCGATTTTTTCTTCTTTTTCAAATTTTCTATATCTATTCTTATTACAGGTTCTTAAAAACGCAACATAAGAATCTTTTATTGGAAATAGGTCTAATCCAAGCAAACATTTAATAAGTTCAATATTATTTCTTTCTGTAAAATATTTATGGATCTCTCTAATCTTGCTCTCACTTAGAACTCTTTTTTTTTCAGGTATCATTGGATAAATCTCAGATAATCTATCCAGATAATTTTCAGAGTTTGCTATCTTAATACTCTTTTCTGTCAAGTAGAACATAATATTAATTAGCAAAATTTTTTAATTAATGAAATTAATATCTTAATTATACAAATAAAATACTGAAATAAATAGAATTGAAGTATAAACTTTTATTAACAGTTTAGACGACCTTTAATCTTCTTCAAATAGTAAGAAAATCAGTATCTGTGAAGAAAATTTGTAAAGTGAAAAAAAATTAAAAACTAAAAACCAGTAGAATTTATCCAGATGATTCTTTCGTCAAGATAGAAGAAAACATTAATTTTTTTTTCATTAATTTGAAATTGATTTACTAATACTTCATTGTTGTTTTCTTTTAAAGAACAAACAAAATTTCTTAAATAATCAGAACGAATACCCGTTTTATCAAATTTGTCTTTGGGTTTGTTACATAAACCTTCACCAAACATAAAACCTGAAATTTCAGAAGGTCGAACTTTTTTTTTCTCAATGTCTGAAAATTTAGATTTAATTTTTTCTTTGTCAGATATTATTTTCATTATTACATCGTAACCTTCCTCATCAACACCAACTTTGTAAGATGTGCAATGAGTAATTTCTTCATTATTTAAATAACCGAAATACTCTGATAAAAAATATTCCCTGCAATTTTTTTCTGAAAATCTACAGTAAGACGATGAAATTATTCCACCATCATTTGTGCAACCAAACTCCTTTTTAGTATTAGAATCTCTTTGAGAATTAACAAAATTTGCGGCATTTCTTTCAATTTTAGATTTGTAATTTGAGAAGATGCCATAGAAAATAATTAGTAAGAGAATTATTAAAAAAGTAAACTTCCTCATTTTTTTCGACTATAAATATTCTTTTCTTTTATTTTATCATAAATCAATTTGATATGATTATTCTTAATTTTATCAATTTTAAAATCAATTTTTTTTATGAATTTAAATACCTCTGATTCAAAAAATAGTTCTTCAGAATGATTCAACTCCATGATTTTTTCGACTCCTAGTGTTTTAAAAACTATTTTATTGACGAAAATAACTTTTGTTTTGGTTAAATTTCTGATGTGCGAGGAATATTTTTTTTTATTTTCATAATATAAGTTTATATCAATTAAATTGTATTTTAATAAAGGGTCATCTACATCTCTTATTGATAGTAATGTTAAAATTAAATTAAATCTTTCATGAGTTGTTCCTATAAATTCAGAATTAAGCAAATAGTTAATGTACACACCTCTGTTGAACCTTTCATTTAATTTTTTATGTGCATGCATTATCCCTTTTTCATAATAACCGTCCATTTCCTTAAGTTCTTTTTTAATTTTTTCTTGCCGCAACATTCTTTCCCTTAAAATTAGTTTTTTAAAAACCTTTGGATAAATAGCAAATGAAAAAAAAAGCAATCCAATTATTAATTGTCTTATCCACGTATCTCCTACAAAAAATGCGATTATTAAAAGAATTAAAACATAAATTGTTAAAATATGATGACTTTTCAAAAACATTGGACTTTTTAATGGTAATATTATGTTTAACTTCCATACTCATTTTACCAATTCATTTCATTTCGTAAAAATTTATTTCCGTAGTTTTGTTTTTTTAAAGGTCATTAGAATTAGTTTAGATAAATCTATAATCAGAGGTAATAATAGGTATAAACATAAAAAATTTATACAGAGATATATTAATTACTATATATTAATGGGCGTCTAAAATTATTCCTTCCTTTTGCGACAGGTTTAGGCGCCTAACACTCTTAACTTCATAATTTTTAAATTACAAACGAAAAAATGTCTGTTCTCATTATTAACTATGACCATTATTAATTTGAATTATAACACACATAAAGAATATAAATTTCAATAAATATTTTAGATTTATTAGTGTTATGTTTTAACCTTTTTTTGGAGATATACATGAAAAATTTCTACTTTTTATTTTTATCTTTGGCATTTTTAATTTCTTCTGAATCCACAAGAGCGGACGGACACGGAGAAAAAAAAGAAGTTGTAGAAGAAAAAACTGAAGAGACTTCTGAAGAAAAAGAAGAAGAGACAACTGAAGAAAAAAAAGAATAAAATAAATTATATTGGTTCAAGCAAAACAACCTAATTTTTAATGCTTGAACCAATGTTTTAAGATTAAAATAAATCTTTAAGAAAATAAGAACAAACAAAAGTGTATTGTACTTAACTCGTTTTATTTTGTTTTGTTTTCTGTTGAGTCAAACCTCTGAAACCCTTTGTAAGTCTCCCTAAAACAAACAAGGGCGAACAATTGCCCGCCCTTGCCGATGAGACTTCTGTGTCTCGGTGTATGGTCTAAAACTCTTTATTCCTTGGGGTTTTGAAAATAGTGTCTGCGTTTGTGTCTGCGTTTTTCTGTTTTTTAAGAACGATTTATGAACGAATTACTTTTCACCATAGTAATCTGGGAACATTTTTATTAGAACATCATAAAATTAGTCATTTTCTGATTTGGGTGTGGTAATCAAAGATTATCTTTATTTTCATCTAGATATATCCTATTTCCTCTTAGTGCAAAGAATAGTCCTCCACAATATAGCATTACGTGAAAATTATCATATAATAATACGTCCAAAAAACTCTCTGGTTCTTGCATCAAAATAATACCAGTCATAATACCGCATATAACAATACCGCAGAATCTTGTTATTAATCCTCCATAACTATTAAGTTTTTTTGTGACTAATAATCCACCAATTAGCAACCCAATACCCGAAAGGAGTTCACCCCAAGCAACAAAGAACCAAACAGTCATCGGTAAACCATAAGATTCCGCATCAGAGATATTGAGAGGTAACTTTGATTCTCCTTGTAAAATAAACACAATAGCAAGAGGGACCCTAATAAGAAAATTTGCACCTTTGAAGTCTGGAATCTTTTTTAAAACACTTTTTAATAACATTTATTACTTTAGTATACTTGGTTTGTTATCAATATTTTACCAGTATTAAGTTGTTATATAAAAACTAATATTCAGTCTATCACTCTAGTTTTAGACTACCCTTAAATCAAAAAATTACATTTAGTAAAACCAACGCTTAAAGGATATTATTTTTTGCAACTGTTTAGACTATCTAAAATTTAATTACACTAGAACAAAAAAAGAACACACCAAACTGTGTCGCAACTGTGTCGCACTTAAATCGTCTAATTTTTCTTTATTTGTTGAAGAGTGAATCCTCTGAAACCCTTTGTGAGTCAACCTAAAACAAACAAGGGCGAACAATTGCCCGCCCTTGCCGATGAGACTTCTGTTGCCCGGTGTTCATAACCGCGCTTACTTAAATTAATTAAGCAGCGAGTGCCATTTCATTATCATTGGCATTTATAATTTTAGTCCGATAACGTTGGTACCATTCCGGGCAAAGTTTTTGACTATTCACACGCACGTCGATCCTATTTCACCCCCACTGTAATTTTTTTATGGTGGAGGTGCCGGGTACCGCCCCCGGGTCCGTATCGGCTCAAAATCAAACGTTTATTGCCATAGCTGAAATCCAGCATCTTTATAATAAGGAATGATAAAAAAAATTAAACCAATAAATTGTTTTAGTATAAGAATAAGATATTATGAAAAATTAAAATTCTATGAAGAAAAGAAACCAAATAAAAACTGAAATAGAAAAATTGAGAAATAATGATTTTTCTACTAAAAGAGTTACAGTTAAAGCATTAGAGAAGATTCTTTATAAATCTTTTAAAATTTTAGATCATGGTTTTGTAAGAGTTATAGATTATATGGGCAACGATACTTCAATCGTTCAAGCAGCTAGAGTGTCATATGGAAAAGGAACAAAGAAATTAAATCAAGATAAAAGTTTAATTAACTATTTGATAAGTCATAGACATTCAACGCCTTTTGAAATGAATGAAATAAAATTTCACGTTAAACTTCCAATTTTTGTTGCAAGACAGTGGATAAGACATAGAACTGCAAACGTAAATGAGTATTCTGCAAGATATTCTATTTTAGACAAAGAATTCTATATTCCTAAAAACGAGAATCTTAAACCTCAATCAAAATCTAATAATCAAGGAAGGTCTGGTGACTTAAGCAGTGCTGAGATTAAAAGTTATTTAAAAATTATAAGAGATAACTCTAAAATAGGCTTTGAGAATTACAGTAAACTTTTAAATGAAGATGAATCTGGAAGAATGATTGATGATTCAAAAAAAGGATTAGCCAGGGAGTTATCGCGTATGACCCTTCCTCTTAATTCTTATACTCAGTGGTACTGGAAGATTGATCTACATAATTTTATGCATTTTTTATCCTTAAGATTCGATCCACACGCTCAGTACGAGATTCGAGTATATGCAGAAGTTATGATGGAAATTTTAAAAAAGTGGGTACCTCTTACTTATGAGGCGTTTGTTAGTAACAGATTGAATTCGTTAACGATGTCATCGCATGGTATCGAATACATTAAGTCATTGATCAAGAAAAGAAAAAGTGTTCCAAAAAATATTTCGAAAAGAGAATTAGAGACTATAAATAAAATATTTAATTGTTAATCTTAATTTCTGAACTAGTATTGTTAGAAATCGACTTTACCAATTTGTCGGCAATTTTTCTAAAAATTTCATTTATACTAGAATTTTTCTTAGATGTTAAGGGAACACCAGCATCACTGGACTCCGGAATTTCGTGAAGTATTGGTATTTCAGCTAAGAAATTAAGTTTTTGTTTTTTTGATTCTTGTATAACTCCATCTTTCCCAAAAAGATAACTTTTCTTCTTATCAATTTCTATAAAACTCATATTTTGTATAGTACCCAGAATAGGTACATTTACTTTTTTAAACATATTGATCGCTTTTCTGACATCCAGGAGTGAAATTTCTTGGGGTGTAGATACAATTACAGCACCACTAATTTTTAAAGTTTGACAAAGTGAAAGCTGAATATCGCCGGTACCTGGAGGAAGGTCTATAATTAAAAAATCTAATTCTCCCCATTCAACATCATTCAAAAGTTGTTTGATCGCACTTGAAGCCATTGCACCTCTCCAAACAATAGCTGTATCATCTGGAACCATGTTACCAATTGACATTGCTTTAATCAAAAATTTTTCATAGGGAAGCATTTTTTTAGTTTTAGAGGCAATAGGTTTGTCAGTAATTCCAAGCATTTTATGTATAGATGGACCGTATATATCCGCATCAAGAAGACCAACTTTTAGCTTTTCAAAATTTGCAAGCGCAATTGCTAGATTAACAGCAACAGTAGATTTACCAACCCCACCTTTACCTGAACCAACAACCACAAAATTTTTAATCATGCCATAATTTTAATTAAAAAATAAAAAATTTAAATTAGAAAATTATTCTTTGCATGCTTAAAACATTTCTTATATATAAATTAACAATAATTAAAAAAATGTCTTGGTCATCAAACGATAACAACAGTCCTTGGGGAAAAAAACCCAGAGAAAATAAAAAAAGTAGCTCTAACGGAAGCGGAGATAGCTATGGCGATGATTATATAAAATCTTTTCAAGATAAACTTAAAAATATGTTTCCTAAGAATAACCCCACTAGTTTAGGTCTTGTTGTTGTTATACTTCTTTTTATTTGGACCTTAAGTGGCTTTTACAGAGTAGGTACAGATGAACAGGGAGTTGTAACAAGGTTTGGCGAATATGTCAGAACCACAGAGCCTGGTTTGCATTATCATCTCCCATTTCCTATAGAGTCAGTGTTCAAACCCAAGGTTACAAAAGTTAACAGAATAGAGGTGGGATTTAGAACATCGCAATCTCAATTTTCTCAAACTCCTCAAACAAGGCAGACACCGGAAGAAGCTTTAATGCTCACTGGAGATGAAAACATTGTAGACTTAAATTTTACAATCTTCTGGATTATTAATGATGCAAAAGATTTCCTCTTCAATGTTAGAAACCCAGAGATTACCATAAAAAGTATTGGCGAAAGTGTTATGAGAGAGAAAATTGGGCAAACACCTATTGATCCGATTTTATCTGAAGGAAAGTCTATTGTCGAAGAGGATGTAAAAAATAGTGTACAAGCCGTTTTAGATTATTATCAATCCGGAGTTTTAGTTACTCAGGTTCAACTTCAAAAAGCCGACCCACCAGAGTTGGTAATAGAATCGTTTAGGGATGTTCAAAGAGCTAAAACTGATGAACAAAGATTAAGAAATGAGGCTGAAGCTTACAGGAACGACATAATTCCAAAAGCAAGAGGTGAAGCAGAAAGAACAATTCAAGAAGCAGAAGCATATAAAAAAGAAGTTGTGGCAAAAGCCGAGGGTGAAGCGCAAAGATTTTTGTCAGTTTACAACTCCTATAAAACCTCAAAGGATGTTACTAGGGAAAGAATCTATTTAGAAACTCTTGAAAAAACACTAGGCAGAATAGATAAAGTTATTGTGGATAATAACGCTGGAAGCGGAGTTGTTCCGTACTTACCTCTTCCAGAACTAAAGAAAAAAATAAATAATAATAATTCAAACAATGAGCAAAACTAGTTTTTTATATATAATCATAATAGCTTCAGCGTTCGTAGGACTAAATGCTCTATTTACAATGAATGAAAAAGAGCAAGGTTTAGTGCTTCAATTTGGTGAACCAAAGAGAGTTGTTCAATCTTCAGGACTTCACTTTAAACTACCTCTTATTCAAAATGTCATAAAGTATGACAGAAGAATACTAGAATACGACTTGCCTGTTGAGGAGGTTATAGCAGTTGATAAAAAAAGAATGCTAATTGACTCTTTTACTAGATTTAAAATTACTGATCCATTAGAATTTTACAAAACTGTTGGAAATGAAAGCAGTGTAAGGAATAGACTGAACTCGAATGTTATTTCATCGCTTAGAAGGGTTGTAGGTCGCGTAACACTTGACGAACTTTTATCTAAAGAAAGGGGTAATATAATGGAAAATATAAAAGTTGAAGTCAATAATGAAGCATCTCGTTTTGGGATCGAGATAGTAGATGTTAGAATAAGAAGAGCAGATTTACCGGAAGCGAACAGTCAAGCAATCTACGAAAGAATGATTAGTGAAAGGGTAAGAGAAGCAAAAGAGTTCAGAGCAAAAGGATCTGAAGTTGCACAAAAAATTAGAGCAGAAGCTGACAAAGAAAAAACTGTAATTCTTGCAGAAGCAACAAGAAAGTCTGAAATATTAAGGGGTGAGGGAGAATCTAAGGCTATCGACATATATGCAGATGCGTTTGAACAAGATTCAGACTTCTATTCTTTTTATAGATCTATGCAAGCTTATGGAAATGTATTAGGTGAGGACGGAACTACAATGATATTATCGCCAGACAGTGAATTCCTCGAATTTTTCAACAGCTCCAAAGGTAAAGCTAGATAGATAATTAAATGATTAAAATTTTCTCGACTTTTACGATCCTTTATTTTTTTTCCTGCTTTTTTAACGTGGAAAGCCATCCGCTATCTGATAATTTTGCTGACTTAGTTGAAAGTAAATCTCCAAGTGTAGTAAACGTTTTTACGGTTCAAAAACCTCAAGAGACAAATAGCAACCAAAATCCTCTAGAAGGGATACCCCCTCAATTTAGAGATTTTTTTAAAAACTTCCCGCCTGGTTTTCCTTTCGGTCCTCAACCCCAACAGCCCAATCAACAAGAAAGTGAACGTCCTCAAGCTTTAGGTTCAGGCTTTGTAATTGATCCAACCGGATATATTGTTACAAATAACCACGTTATTGAACAATCAAACCAAATAAAAGTAAAGTTTCAGGATGATACAGAGTTAGAGGCTAAATTGGTTGGAACCGATAAGCTCACCGATATTGCACTTCTTAAAGTAGAACCAAAAGGTTCCTTACCTTATCTAAAGTTTGCTGATTCAGACAAAGCGAGGGTTGGGCACTCAGTTTTTGCAATTGGAAATCCTTTTGGTCTAGGTGGCACTGTCACATCTGGGATAATTTCAGCTTTTAACAGAGATATAAATGCTGGTCCCTACGATAGTTTTATTCAAACAGACGCTTCCATAAACAGAGGTAACTCCGGAGGTCCACTCTTTAATTTGGAGGGTGAAGTTTTAGGAATAAATACAGCTATTTTTTCGCCCACTGGTGGAAGCGTTGGCATTGGCTTCTCAATTCCTGCAAACCTTGCAAAACCAATCATTGAACAACTTAGAAAATTTGGAAAAACCCAAAGGGGTTGGCTTGGTGTAAGAATACAAGAACTTACGCCCGAAATAGCTAAAAGTCTTGGACTTAAAAATGAAGATGGAGTGTTAATCTCAATGGTTAACCCTGGTGAACCAGCGGAAAAAGGTGGCCTGAAATCTGGAGACGTAATTTTAGAATTTAATGGAAAAAAAATCAAAGATGTCAAATCTCTTCAAAGAACTGTTGCTGAATCAGTAGTTGAAAGCAAAGCCGAGGTAAAAGTTTGGAGAGATAAAAAGAAAAGATCCTTTACAGTTAAGCTTGGAGAACTGGAAAAATTTAATGCAGCCGCTAATGAGAAAGCTGGTGATAATAAGGAAATTGTCAGCGATGAAATCGAGATAGATGATATTGGACTGAGGCTTCTTGGTCTTAATAAAAATACTAGATCAAAATATAATATTTCAGAATCTGTTAAAGGTGTTGTTATTACCGCAGTCAAAAGAGATTCCTTTGCTGCTAAAGCGGGACTAAATGTTGGTAATGTGATTTCCCAAATTGCTCAAAAAGATATTCAAGAACCATCTCAAGCAAAGAAAATATTTGATGATTTCATTAAGAAAGATGCCGATTCATTACTTTTACAAGTATTTGAGGGTGAATTTTCAAGATTTCTAATTCTTAAATTAAAGTAAAAGAGTTGTATCCATTAGCGATTTTGATTGGTGGACCAACAGCAACGCAAAAAACAAGGCTTGCATATGAAATTCAAAAAAAATTACCAAGCATAATAATTAATTCAGATAGTATGCAAGTCTATAACGATTTAGCTTCACTCACAAATGCTCCATCCAATGAAGAAATAAGAAAATATTCTTGTAATTTATTTAAATTTATAGAGTATCCGGAAAAATGTAACGTAGGTTTATGGTTTACAAACGTTTTGAAGGTATTGTCGCAAACAAAAGAAAAAATTCCTATTTTTGTTGGAGGAACTGGACTATACCTTGAAAGTTTGTATGGCAAAATTGCTCCAATACCAGAAATACCTACGAGAGTTGAAACAAAAATCAAAAAATTGCATAAAAAATATGGAAACTCGGGTTTTTTTAGAAAACTTGAGCAAGTTGATGAGATATATTCTAAAAAGATTTCAAGAAATGATACACAAAGATTATTAAGAGCAATAACTGTCAAAATAGCAACTGGGAAAAATTTAACATATTGGCATGGTAAAGTTCCAAAAAAAGTATTTAAAAAAATCATTTATCTAACAATTTCTGTTGATCGAGGTAAACTTTATAAAAGTATAGATGATAGGTGTTTAGAAATAATGAAGTCTAATGCTGTGAATGAGGTTTCAAGATTTCTAAAAAAAAAAAAAAACATCGATCATCCTCTGCATAAATCTATTGGTTTTAAGGTTATTGAGGAATATTTAATGGGAATCAAAACATTTAAAGAATCACTCGATCTGTTTAGGCAAGAAACTAGAAGATATGCCAAAAGACAAATTACTTGGTTTAAAAATAGACCAAAGGAAGCTATTGAAATGGATTTTACTGATGCAAAAAAATACTTATTAAAAAATATTTAAATTTTTTGGTGTTTAAACAATGTTTTTAGTTTAACTTATATTATGATGAAAAAATTATCAGGCGCAAGAATAGTAATTGAAGCATTAATCCAAGAAAATGTTAAAGTAATTTTCGGTTATCCAGGAGGTGCTGTACTTCCTATTTATGATGAGCTGTTTAAGCAGAATAAAATAAGGCATATTCTTGTAAGACATGAACAAGCAGCCGTTCACGCTGCTGAGGGTTATGCAAGATCAACTGGTAAAGTAGGTGTTGTTTTGGTAACGTCTGGTCCGGGGGCTACTAATACGGTTACAGGTTTAACAGACGCTATGATGGATTCAGTTCCAGTAGTTTGTATTTCTGGTCAAGTTCCTACACACATGATAGGCAATGATGCTTTTCAAGAGGCTGATATTGTTGGCATAACTCGACCGTGTACTAAACATAATTACTTGGTAAAAGAAATATCAAAATTAGCTGAGTCTATTCATTCTGCATTTCATATTGCCAAGAACGGTAGGCCTGGTCCCGTCTTAGTTGATATACCAAAAGATATACAAACATTTGAAACAAAATATGGAGGAAAAAAGCATACAAAAAGTTTTGCATTTTATAAACCGCACACAAAACCGTCATTCGATACAATTGTTAAGTTTGTAAATCTTTTAGAAAAATCAAAGAAACCGATTTTTTACGTTGGTGGAGGTGTAATAAACTCTGGATCAAGAGCCTCTTTATACCTTAAGAAATTACTCAAAATAACTGGTTTTCCATGCACGCAAACACTTATGGGTCTTGGAGCAACACCAACTTCAGACGATCAGTTTATAGGAATGTTGGGTATGCATGGAACGTACGAGGCTAATTTATCTATGAATAAATCAGACTTGATGATCTGTATTGGGGCTAGATTTGATGATAGAATAACGGGAAAAGTTTCTGGTTTTTCCCCTAAATCAAAAAAAGTTCACCTGGATATAGATGCATCTTCATTTAATAAAAGTGTAAATGTTGACCTTTTGATTCAGGGAGATTTATCAAAAATATTAGAAATGACACTCAAATACATTGAAAATAAAAGAATATCTTTTAGTAAAGAAAAAATATCTGCGTGGTGGATTCAAATTAATAAATGGAGAGCAAAGAATTGCTTAAATTACAAGAATTCTAAATCAATTATTAAACCTCAGTATGCATTGCAAAGACTAGATTTTCTGACTAAGCACTTAGATCCATTTATAACAACTGAGGTTGGTCAGCATCAAATGTGGGCTGCCCAATTTTTAACATTTAATAAACCTAAACATTGGATGACGTCAGGTGGATTAGGTACGATGGGTTATGGATTGCCTGCAGCTATGGGTGTTCAGATTGCACATCCTAAAGATTTAGTTATAGATGTTGCTGGAGAAGCCTCTATACTTATGAACATCCAAGAAATGTCAACAATTAAACAGTATAGATTACCGGTAAAAATTTTTATTCTTAATAATCACTACATGGGTATGGTCAGACAATGGCAAGAGTTGCTTCATGGGAATAGACTTTCAGAGTCATATATGGATTCACTTCCAGATTTCGTTAAACTTGCTGAATCATTTGGAGCAACAGGACTACGTATCAGCAAACCTGGTGAAATGGACGATCTTATAAAAGAAATGATCAAAATAAAAGGACCAGTAATTTGCGATGTTGTGGTTGACCCAAAAGAAAATTGTTTCCCAATGATACCTTCAGGATCAACACATGACCAAATGCTTCTTGGTCCGAATGATAAATTAGAGGGAGAAATTTCAGAAGAAGGAATGGTTCTTGTTTAGTATGCTGTAATGACAGAATCTCATTCCAAACATATTCTCTCAATTATGGTTGATAACGAACCAGGAGTTTTGGCAAGGATTGTAGGACTTTTTTCTGGAAGAGGATATAACATTGAAAGTTTATCTGTATCAGAAGTTGATTCTGATAGATTTCTATCTAGAGTAACTGTTGTAACTTCAGGAACAAAAAATATTATAGATCAAATTAAAGCTCAAGTAAGAAAGCTCATTCCTGTTCACAATTTAATAGATATAACGGAGTTAAAAAGTTTTATAGGAAAAGAGTTGATTTTAATGAAATTGGATATAAAACAGAAAACAGTTTTAAAAATTCACAAACATATAAAAAATATTGGAGCGAAGATTTTATTTGAAGATAAAACTGTTATAATAATAGAATTTTCAGGCACTCCAACTGAAATTTCCGGTTTGATAAAAAAAATGAAGGTGTATAATATTGTTGAGTTAACTAGATCCGGCTTAGTATCAATGGCATTAGGTAAAGATTACATAAGAAGATAAGGAAAATTTATGAAAGTTTATTACGACAGTGATGCAGACTTAAATTTAATTAAAAATAAGAAAGTTTGTGTAATAGGTTATGGAAGCCAAGGGCACGCTCACGCTCTTAATCTAAGAGACAGTGGAGTTAAAAATGTTGTAATAGCATTAAGACAAGGTTCTGCTTCACGAGCTAAAGCCGAAAAAGAAGGTTTTAAAGTTTTAGGTGTCGATGAGGCATCTAAATGGGCTGATGTTTGTATGGTCCTTGTACCAGACGAGTTACAAGCAGATTTATATTCTGAATACTTAGAAAAAAATTTAAAAAAAGGAGCTTGTTTGCTTTTTGCCCACGGACTTTCAATTCATTTTCAACTAATAAAAGCCAGAGCTGACCTAGACGTTTTTATGATCGCACCAAAAGGCCCAGGTCATACAGTAAGGGGTCAGTATCTTTCAGGTGGTGGGGTACCTTGTTTAATTGCTATTCACCAAGATGCATCTAAGAGCGCCCTTGAACTTGGAATTTCTTATGCCTCAGCGATTGGGGGCGGTCGTTCTGGAATAATTCAAACAACTTTCAAAGAAGAATGCGAAACAGACTTGTTTGGTGAGCAAACCGTCCTGTGTGGCGGTTTAACTGCTTTGATTCAAGCAGGTTTCGAAACTCTTGTTGAAGCAGGGTATTCTCCTGAAATGGCTTATTTTGAATGTCTACATGAAGTCAAGTTAATAGTTGATTTAATCTATGAGGGTGGGATTGCTAATATGAGATATTCCATTTCAAATACTGCTGAGTATGGAGATCTTACTAGAGGACCACGAATAATAAATGAGAATACTAAGTTAGAAATGAAGAAAGTTTTAAATGAAATTCAGTCTGGAAAGTTTGTAAGAGACTGGATTTTGGAGTGTAAGTCTGGGCAATTAAACTTCAAAGCAGAAAAAAGAATTCAAACTGAAAAGCAAATTGAAATAGTTGGAGAAAAGTTGAGAAAAATGATGCCTTGGATAAGTTCAAATAAATTAGTAAATAAAAAGAATAATTAAAATATTATAAATATGAAAAAGAATAAAATAATAATTTTTGATACCACTCTAAGAGATGGGGAGCAATCCGCTGGTGCTTCAATGTCTATTGAAGATAAAGTTGAGATAGCCACAAAACTTAATGAAATGAAAGTTGATATTATTGAAGCTGGATTTCCATTTGCGTCCAAAGGTGACTTTCAAGCAGTAAAAAAAGTATCTGAGATATCTAATCATTCAATTATATGTGGTCTAGCAAGAGCTCAGGATAAAGATATAGATACTGCTGGCGAAGCACTTGCGCAGGCAGAAAGAAAAAGGATACATACCTTTATTTCCACAAGTGACCTGCATATGAAATATAAGCTGAGAATGTCTAAGAAAGAGGTGCTAGAATCGATAAAGAAAAGTATCGCAAGAGCCTCAAAATATACTTCTGACATCGAGTGGTCACCCGAAGATGCTTCAAGAACTAACCTCGACTTTTTATATAAAAGTATTGAAGTAGCAATTAGTTCTGGCGCAACAACTATTAATATACCAGATACAGTGGGTTATGCTATACCGAAAGAGTTTGCATCTTTGATTAAAAAAATTAAAAATAATGTTTCAAACATTGATAAGGCCGTAATTTCTGTTCATTGTCACAATGATCTAGGCCTGGCAGTATCCAACTCTTTGTCTGCTATAATAGAAGGAGCAAGACAGGTTGAGTGTACAGTAAATGGAATTGGTGAGAGAGCTGGTAACGCAGCTTTAGAAGAAATAGTAATGTGTCTTAAGACCAGAGCTGACAAGCTCCCTTTTTATACAGATATTAATACTAAGAAAATAACTGTTATATCTCATCTTGTTTCAACAATAACTGGTTTTCCAGTCCAACCAAATAAAGCGATAGTTGGAAAGAATGCCTTTGCCCACGAATCAGGAATTCATCAAGATGGAATGTTAAAAAATGCTAATACTTATGAGATTATTACACCAGAATCAATAGGACTGTCCTCTTCTGAACTAGTCTTAGGCAAACATTCGGGAAGACATGCATTTAAAGTTAAACTTAATGAATTAGGGTATGACTTCGATGAAAGAAATATTAATAAACTTTTTAAGCAGTTTAAAAATTTAGCTGATAAGAAAAAACAAGTTTTTGAAGAAGATTTATATGCAATGGTAGAAAGCGAAAAGAACTTTCAAAAAAAGATGCCAATCAATTTAATTGACCTTTCGTTAAAGTGTGGTCAAGGTAAAAATGCAGAAGCAAAATTAAAATTAGAAATCTTTGGAGAAAAAAAGTTAATAAATGAAGTTGGAAATGGACCGATTGATGCAATTTTTAATGCCTTAAAAGCTTTAATTCCAAATAAGGCTAACTTGATTATTTATCAGGTTAATGCGATTACAAAAGGTACTGATGCGCAAGCTGAGGTAAATGTAAGACTTGAGGAAAAATCAATTTCTGTTCAAGGACAAGGAAGCGATATCGATACAATGGTTGCTTCTGCTAAAGCTTATATAAATGCAATGAATAAGCTTATACTGAAAAGAAAAAGAGCAAATGACTCTAAATCAGTTTTTCAAACATCAAACGAGAAACTAAATAAGCATGTGATTTAATTTATTGATTTTTATGGATTTTGCATGTAAAAAATTAAAACATGAAAAAATTTTTCTCTTTTTTATCTCAAGATATTGCAATTGACCTTGGAACAGCAAATACTTTAATTTACGTTAAAGGCAAAGGTATAGTATTAAACGAGCCTTCAGTTGTTGCTTTGTCAAATGATAAAAAAGACGCTAAACCCAAGGTGTTAGCTGTGGGACACGAAGCAAAAACAATGTTGGGTAGAACTCCAGGGAATATTGTTGCTATCCGACCAATGCGAGACGGAGTTATAGCTGATTTTGATGTTGCTGAAGAAATGATAAAGCACTTTATAAGGAAAGCCCATAATCACAACAGTTTTTTTAGTCCTGTCATTGTGGTATGTGTTCCCTCTGGAGCAACATCAGTTGAGAGAAGAGCTATTGAAGGTTCAGCTGCAGCTGCTGGCGCTAGAAAAGTATATTTGGTAGATGAGCCGATGGCAGCTGCACTCGGAGCAGGTCTTGCAGTAACCGAGCCCTCTGGCTCTATGGTTGTTGACATTGGTGGCGGAACAACGGAAGTTGCACTCTTGGCTCTTGGTGGAATTGTTCATGCACACTCTGTAAGAGTTGGCGGAGATGCAATGGACACTGCAATAATTAACTACATTAGAAGGTCGCATAACCTTCTGGTGGGAGAGAGTAGTGCAGAAAGGATTAAGAAAGCTATTGGAGTTGCTGCTGCCCCTACCTCAGGAGACGGTAAAGTGCTTCATATCAAAGGAAGAGACCTTTTGAAGGGTGTACCGAAAGAGGTCATAATAAATCAAAGACAAATTTCTGATGCTCTTCAGGAACCTGTCCAAGCAATTATCGAAGCCGTTACAAATACACTTGAGAACTCAGATCCAGAACTTGCAGCAGATATTGTTGATAAAGGAATTGTGTTAACTGGTGGCGGTTCACTATTGGGAGAGTTAGACCAGGTAATAAGAGATTCAACTGGTTTACCTGTTAGTATAGCTGATGATCCGTTAAGTTGCGTGGTTCAGGGTACAGGAAAATGTGCAGAAAACCTTAAAGAGCTTCGATCTGTTTTAACCAGCAGTTATTAACTTATGGTACTCAAGTCGTCTTTTGGTAGAGGATTTAATTCTAGTATTCTTAATAGCTATGTTTTAAGTGTCTTACTCTGTATCTCCTTTTCAATTGTACTTTTTGTACTTTCAGTGATTGATGCAAAAACAATTAAGTTTTTAAGATTTTCAACAATCTCTTTTTGTAAACCAATTTTTATTGCCGTAGGTAAACCTTTTCAGATTTTAAATAGTTCTTTAATTTATGTTAACGAAATCATGATAGCAAAAAAGAAAAACTTAGTATTGTTAGAAGAAAATAAAAAGTTAGCTGAAGAATTAGATAAAAAGAATTTTTTGTTACTTGAAAATCAAAGGTTGAAAAATTTATTGAAGATCCAAGAAGTTGATTATGTAAAAAAAATAACAGCTAGAATTTTAATTGATGCTTACAAAGACGCTGGATCTTTAATTTATATAGATGTTGGAAAAAAAGATGGTTTGAAAATTAATGATCTTGTTTTTAATGAAAAAGGTTTGTTGGGAAGAATTATTGAGTTAGGACAAAACTCTTCAAAAGTTCTTACAATTTTTGACAAAAATTCTGTTGTTCCAGTAGTCTCGGTTAACACTAAAAAATCTTTCTTTGTGCAAGGAGGAAATAAAAGATTAGAGCTAAAGCATATTGAAAAAAAATTTGATCTGAAACACGGTGAACTTGTGGTCTCTACTGATGCTGCTGGATATTTTAAAGAAGGGATCAAAATTGGTAGAGTCGTAAAAACTTTAAATGAGGTTTTTGTGTTGCCATTTGCAAAAAAAACGGATTCAATTTATGTTAATATTTTAATATATAATTTTGCAAATGTATTTGAAGATTAGGTAAATCATTTATGCTTTACAATTTGGTGTCTAAATCAATACCGTATTTATTTGTTTTATTTTTCATTTTTTTTGAATCCACACCTAATTATTTTTTTGAAGAAGTAATGATAAAACCTTATATGTTTTTTACAATTTTTTATTGTTGGATATGCTCTAACTTCAAACAGTTTTCACCCATATCTATTTTTTTTTTAAGTACACTTTATGATCTCATACAAGGGGGAATTGTAGGAATTACTTGTTTATTTTTTTTGTTGTTACATTATTCTTGCAGAAGGAAATTTAATGATTTAATTTCCAACGACTTTAAAGAAACTTGGTTTAAATACATACTCAGTTTCACGGCTTACATATTTATTATTTCACTTACAATAATTTTCTTCAATGAGAATAAAATAGTTATAAAGAATTTAGCTCTTAGTTTTATTTTTAGTATTGCACTATTCCCTTTATTTTTTTTTATAGTTGACAGACTTAGCTATAGATTCAGAGGTTATAATGAGTAGAGAAGTAAATTTTGAAAAAAAAATTAAAAGAAGAGCTCTTATACTTGGACTCTCAAAAACCTTTTTTACTTTTTTAGTATTTGGAAAACTTTTTTATTTACAAATTCTTCAAAAATCTAAATACGGTAAATTATCTGATACAAACAGAATCAAATTAAAAATTGTTTATCCAGAAAGAGGAACAATTTTTGATTTATACGATAAGCCCATAGCCTCTAATAGAATCGATTATCAATTGAGTATATTTAAAGATAAGAAAAATTTAGTTTATGATTATGTGAAAAAACTAAGAGGTCATATAAATTTTTCCGAAATGGACCTGGAATCAATTAAAAGTAACTTAAATGAACAAGACCTTTCAGACTTCATTACTATTAAAAGAAATTTGAGTTGGAACGAGCTTGAATTTTTTGAATTTATGAAAAATAAATTTCCTTTTTTAATTATTACTAAAGAAAAAGTAAGGAATTACGAAGAAGATTTAATATTTTCACATGTCCTTGGTTATGTTGGCTTTAATAAGGATGTAACTAAAATTAAACTGTCAAATCTTAAAGTTGGAATTTCAGGAATTGAAAAAAAGTTAGACTCAAAGCTCTTAGGTAAAGATGGTTGGATTAAATTCGAGACTGACTCAAAAGGAGCTGTAAAAAAAGAGTTGAATAAAAAATATGCAATACCTGGTGCAAACATTAAAACAAATCTAATAAGTGAGATACAAAGTAAGGCATCTGATGAAATGCGAGGAATCAGAGGTGCAGTCGTAATGATTAATTGTCAAAATGGGGGTGTAAATTGTTTGTATTCATCACCTTCTTTTAATAATAATGAATTTAGCGACGGTATTAGCTTAAAAAAATGGAATTTATTATTAGATGACGAATTTAATCCTCTTCTGAACAGATGTATTGCAGGTCTTTATTCACCTGGATCAACCTATAAGTTAGTTACGGCATTACATGCTATTGAAAATCAAAAATTTAATAAGAATAAAAAGTTTTTATGCTCTGGGCATATATCTCTTGGTAATAGAAAATTTCATTGTTGGAAGAAAGAAGGTCATGGATATGTAAATTTACATGAAGCTATTGAAAAATCTTGCGATTGTTACTTTTATAATTTAGCTAAAGCTATGGAAATAGACGATCTTGCTAAATTTTCAAGTTTATTTTCATACGGAAAAACTACAGGTATTGATATTCCAAATGAGTTCAAAGGTATTATGCCTAATCGAGAATGGAAAATCAAAAATAGAAGCGAAAAATGGCAAAAAGGTGAAACCCTAAACACTGTCATTGGTCAAGGATTTATGTTGTCAACTCCTCTTCAGATAACATTAATGACAGCAAGAATTGCAACGGGGAAAAAAATAACACCTACTATTATTTCAAATAAAAAAGAGTTTGAAAATTTAAATATTAGTAATGAAAATTTAGAATTTATCAAATCCTCAATGTTTTCAGTGGTAAATAACAGTACTGGAACAGCATTCAATTCCAAACTACGTGGTAATTATAAAATGGCTGGCAAGACCGGGACTTCGCAAGTAAGAAGAATAAGTTTAGAGGAGAGGGAGGATGGTGTAATTAAAAATGAAGAGTTGAACTATAAACTTAGAGATCATTCAATATTTACATGTTTTGCACCCTTTGACAAACCAAAGTATTCACTTTCAGTAATTGCAGAACATATGGGAAGCGGTTCAAAAGTTGCTGCTCCGATTGCTAAAAGAATAATGGAATTAGCATTAAACAAATATTAAAAAATGACAGAAATTATAATCAAATTAAAAAACTTAAATTGGCTATTCATTTTTTTGATATCTTTTTTGTCTTTTGTAGGGCTTGTAATGATTTACAGTGCGACATTTGGTGAAGAATCAAAAATTTTTATTTCTCATATCTATAAAGTTACAATTGGTTTTATTTTAATGATTTTGGTTAGTTTAATTGATGTTGAATTTTGGAAAAAAAACGCATATCTATTTTACTTTATCGGACTAGTTTTATTGTTGTGGGTAACTTTTTATGGTTACCTTGGAAAGGGAGCAAGAAGATGGATCAATTTTTACGGATTAAATTTTCAACCATCCGAAATAATGAAGATTTTCTTAATAATTTCTTTAGCTAAGTTTTTTGATGAAAAGAAGTTTCAAGAATCGAGAGATTATTTTTTTCTTATTCTTCCTATATTAATCGTAACAATCCCCTTCCTCTTGGTTCTAATTCAACCAGACCTTGGAACTGCAATGTTGATATTATTCGTGAGTGTTGTTATTTTTTTTGTATCAGGAATTAACTGGAAATTCTTTGCATTTTCTGGGTTGCTTTCAATCATAGTTACACCTTATCTATGGGGAGGGCTAAAAGATTATCAGAAACAAAGAATACTAACTTTATTTAATCCTGAAAATGATCCTTTAGGCTCAGGTTACCATATAATTCAGTCTCAAATTGCAATTGGTTCTGGAGGAACTTTTGGTAAAGGGTGGACTAAAGGGACCCAATCTCATTTAGATTTTCTTCCTGAAAAGCATACAGACTTTATCTTTTCTATGTTAGGTGAAGAATTTGGGTTCTTAGGAACTTTATCTGTAATAGGTTTGATCTGTCTAATAACATATATAACATACCATATAACCAATAGTTTCATTCACAATAACTTTAATAGAATTGTAGGATATGGAATTATAACGAATTTTTTCTTTGCTTCACTCATAAACATGTCAATGGTAATTGGTATATTACCAATTGTTGGATTGCCTTTACCGTTAGTATCATATGGTGGTTCATCAATGCTGACTTATTTTATTGGGTTTGGAATAATTTTGTCTTTAGACCGTGGATCAAATTATTTATAATTCGCCTCTTTCAGACAAGATGATTGCAATTTTTTTGGTTGATTTCATATTTCTTAAAATTATCAAAATAATTACTAAAAGTGGCACACTCAGAAACATTCCAGCAACTCCCCAAATTTTTCCCATTATAGTTAAGAAAATTATCATTACTAATGGACTTATATTAAGTGTTTTACCCATTAACTTGGGTTCTAAAAAATTTCCGATGTAAATTTGAATAAGTAAAAGAAGAAAAAAAGTTAAAGAAGGTTCAAAAAAATTTAGAAATTGAACGGCTGAAAAAATAAATGGTAAAAGAACAGATAACAGGGAGCCTATAAAAGGAATAAAGTTTAGAAAGAAAGAGAAAATACCGAAAGTCGGAGCTAAATCGTTTTCTAAAAAGAAAAGAATTATGAAAGTAAATATTCCAGTTAATAAACTTGTAATTGTTTTAAGTTGAAAATAAAAAAAAATATCGTAGTTAATTTTGTTGAGAATTTTTATGTTTGAAGAACTCAAAACAGAATTCATTTTTTTTTTCAAATAATTTTCTTCAAAAATTAAAAATAAAATGAAAATTATTACAAAAGCAAAGTTGCCGGCAAATGAAGACAGACTATTCAAGATATTTGAAAAAATTGTTAACATGTCGAATGAACCAAAAAAATCATTTTCTTCCATGAACAAATTGAATGGTTTTTTCGATAAATATAACAATATCTTTTCAAAGTTAACTTGGTATAAATTTGATTTTTGAAGGACAGCATTAATATTTAATTCTAGAATTATCCATAAAAAATAAGAAAAAATAGAAATTGTGAACAGCATAATAGCCATAGCATTAAATTTGCTTAAGCTAAATTTAAGTTTTGAGTTAATTGATAAAAGTAATTTATTAGTTACAGACTTAATTATTAAATAAAAAAAAAGTGCTAAAAAAAGTGGAAGAAAAATAAATTTTCCAAGGTAAAAAATTAGAAATAAAAATAAAAAAAATAAAAGAATATAACTAGACTTCATATTTAATTTTCTTTAAAGCCTTCCAAAACTTGTGTCATCTTTGTTGTTCCAAATAAATCCGAATCTGTTTCCTCAACCCTCACACTTTTTATCAATCCAACTCCTTTAGCATACCACTCCTCAGATAAAATATTAATAGAGATTGAACCGATTTCGCTATCACCTATAAATTTAGTATTTCCGATACCTCTAATTAAGATGCAGTTACGAAATTTCCCAGATGGTGTAGAAATAATCTCATCTGTTGAAATTATCTCGTAATCTATCATAAAGTTTGTTGTAGCTCTGTAATCGTAATAAGGATATCTTTTAAGTATCAAATATGTTTTGCTGTCTACTGACCATTTTTTTCCAATTTTAATTGGAGATGGAAGTACCATTCTTTTTTGCTTCTCTTTATTAATATTTTTGTCTTTTGCAAAAGCAAAACCACTTCTGAAGATACCATTTTTCTCAAGCTTATAAAAAAATATAGAACCGTCCTCGCGAAGAAAAGGATAGAACGATTCCTTTTTTCCTGCTAACTCTAATTTCTTTTTACCTAATGATAGATTTGTTTTTTTATATACAGTTTTTTTGTCAACTTCAGGCTCGATTTCTATTTTATAAGACCAAGATTTAATTTTTCCTAATGGAAAGTAGTTATGATTATTTTCTGAACATCCAATTAACATAAAAAGAAATAATATGTATTTCATTATTTATTTCTCTGGAAGTAATTGATTTGGCATATCAAAAAAATTTAATTTTGAACTTACAGCAGCAGCTTTCTCTTTTTTTAAAATTGAAGAAATAATATTTTTTTTGTTTTCGTCTATATTTTCGCCCATCTGAGGTACGCCGTTTTTAAGACTGACAAGTGCTTTTGAAACTCGTTCGTGAACCTCTTTGTTATATTTTAAGCTATGTGATCTTGGCGTACTCAGTCCAGCTAAATCGTCCATATCTGTTATCCACAAGAAGATGGAACCTTCAGAATTTAAAAGTGCATTTGGTTCGTATATTTGTGCTGCAACCAACCTGAATCTATCTGGTAAGGGATCGTTTGAGGGCCAGCCTATTAAATTTTTAAAAGAATCGTAAGTTAAAATATAAAAGAGCGTTGTTAAAACAATCATTGTTGATTTTATCATCCAATGAAAATTTGTTCTTAAATTAAACAGCAGTAATAAAAATGCTAAAATAATGTAGCAAATTATAATTAAAAAAATTTCTGAATTCATATTGACCTTTCCTTTAATTTTCAGGAACTAATTTTTTAAATAAATTACCTGAAATAGTTACCTTACCGTTTTGTGTAATATTAAATCTTGTTGCAGTTTTTTCTACACCTTTTTTTTCTAAGTTAATTGTTCCGTAATAAATTACTTCAAGCTGAGGATTAACTTTTTCTACTTTAACGTTTACGTCTACCGGTTGATTAGTCTTAGTTGCATAATAGTGAATATTTACTATGTACTCACCTGGTACGACTGCCCTTATCGTTACAACCTCTTGATTTAGTGGATTCTGAACTTTTTCACCGTTAATTTCAATTGTATCGTTTAAAAGACCCCTATCATCCCTGTCTAAATGAACGAAACCTGCTTCTTTACCCCTGAACCATATCAGATCACCAGTTGGACTCTGAACATAAGTATCTACATCATCAGGATTATTATCTTTCCAGCTCACTGTTATAATATATTCGGCCTTTGGATTTATAACACCCGTTTTTGGTATTGGGTTCATGAAAATAATAGCAAGAAACATTAAAAGTGTGAAAGATAGTAATATGTTGAAAAGTAAATCAGTGAAAGGGTCAGCCCTAAGTCTTCTTCCTGAATACGACATTATAAACTATTATCTATACTTACTTCAGAAATTTGGTTTAATACTGAAAATAATTCTTCACATCCACTCTCAAGATTATAATACTGAACAGCCACCATTACACCAGCCACCAACGCTGACAAAGTAGTATATAAAGCAACTCCCATCCCACTACCCATTGTTGTCAGAACTCCCTGAAGAAGAGTAACATCAAAAGTTGTAATGTCTGATAAAGATCCTAACATAATTATAAAACCAATAACTGTTCCTATAAGGCCTAGTTTAAGCATTATATCTGAACAAAACCATCCAAATTCGTAAAATCCAACTGTTTTTTTCACATAACTATCTAATATTTGAACGTGCGATGTAGCTCCATTTTTTTTCAAACCTATTAAGTCTTTAAAATAGTCTCTAACAATTCCGTTGGATATTTCACCTTTTGAGGTAAGAATTAATGATCCTTCAATAATTCTCAACTTGACATTTTCGTCCAAAAGACTTTTTTTTATAATATGTGCCTTATTAAGTTCATCTGAGATAATAAAAGTATGATAAAAGCAATGCATACTAATCACAAAAAATAGAACTAATATAAAACTAGTAATATAACTTTTATCAGAGCTTACTATTTTAATAATTAGTCCTTGATCAAAGATAAAAAAAATAAAAAACGACATCAAGCTAAACTGTAATAGCCATTTTAAAAATAGTTTGTGTGCTCTAGTCATGTTTTTCTCATAAAATTAGTTTAATATCTAATCAATGTTTCAGTTGGAACATCAATTTTTTTTCTTCCATTAAGAAAATTTAACTCAATTAAAGAAATAAAACAAGAAACTGTTGCTCCCGCTTTTTTTAAAAGTTCACAAGCTGCTTGTGCTGTTCCACCAGTTGCTAAAAGATCGTCAACAATAATTATTTTCTTTGCCTGAAGTTTTAAATTTACTTCTAGGGTATCTTTTCCGTACTCTAAATCATATTCTAAACTAACAACTTGTCCGGGAAGTTTGTTTTTTTTTCTAACCATAACGATTCCTTTATTCAAGTTTAATGCTAAAGAAGATGCAAATATAAACCCTCTCGCATCAATCCCTGCTATTAAGTCATATTCATAGTTTTTGGCGAGAGCTTCAAGATATTTTATAGAAGCTTTAAAAGCATTGTTGTTTGAGATTAAAGTAGAAATATCATAAAAAAGAATTCCAGGTTCTGGGAAGTCTGGGACTTTACTAATACAAGATTCAATTTCCTCGATTTGCATAATACAAAAAAGATATTAAAATTTCTTTAAAAAGTTGGTAAAACTAGAAAAAATGTTGAAATATACCATAAATTTACATTAATATTTGTAAATAGAGAATATATATAAATATTTCATTTACAACTTAATTGTATGAAATCATCAGATAAAAAGTTTAATTTAGTTAAATCTTCTTTCAATATAATTGAAAAAAGCGGTTGGAAGTCATTTTCTTTACAAAAACTCTCAGATACAGAAAAAATTCCAATAAACGAAATAAAAATTTTTTTTAAGTCTGAAGTCACTATTCTGGACGAATTCTCAAAAATGATTGATATCAAAGTTGAAAAAAGTTTCGATTTTGAGGAGCTAACAAGCACTTCGGTAAAAGACAATTTGTTTGAATTAATTATGCTAAGATTAGAGTTTATGCAACCATATAGAAATTCCCTTAAAAGTATTAAAAGTTCATTTAAATCCGATCCTTTAGTAGCTAAATCTGTCGCAAAAAATGTAATGAACTCATTAGATTTTTATTTAGAACTCACAAATGCACTTAACGATTCATTTTTTGATATCTTTAAGAAAAAATCAATTTTTCTTATTTATAGCTATATTTTTATGATTTGGCTTGAGGATGATTCAGATGAGTTGTCAAAAACCATGTCTGAGTTGGACAAGCTTCTTACTTTCTCAGAGAAAATTGCACTTGATTTTAAAACGTATACTCCATTTTAGCCTCTTTTATTGCATCTTTTTGTCTTTTTTTTAAGATATTCTCGTTAAATCCATCAATTAATTCATGAAATAATTTATACCAGTTAAGTTTCGCATCTAAATGGAGAAATACTGAGCCAAGCCCAATAGCTGCTCTGTCCATAAAAACAAACTCTCTTGGAGGTTTTACTCCTCCAATTTTTTTTAATTCCCTGTGAACTTTTGAGGCAGCTTCTGCTCCGTAGGTAGAAGAATTTGTATCCTGCATTTTTCTTAACTTATTTTCCATTAAGGGTGAGTAAAGAAATTTAGCCCAAATATTTAAAACATCAATTAAATCTTTAGAAATGTTTTCAAACCCCCAACTTTCATATGCATGGATGGCTAGATCAGTGTCATTGTCTTTAATTGCATGGTACAAATCGATAACACCTTTTACAAAAGATGGTTTGAAAATTCTTATGCAGCCAAAATCTAAAAGATTTATATTTGCATTTTTATCTGAAGAATAATTTCCTAAATGTGGGTCTCCATGGATGACACCATATTTATAAAATGGATAGTACCATGCTGTAAACATATTTTTAGCTATTTTTTGTCTAACAGCATGAGGATATTTTTTAAAGTGAAGAAGTTTATTTCCTGGCAAGAAATTCATACTAATTAATCTATTGGTAGAGATTTCCTTGTAAACTTTAGGTATTCTTACTTCATTAAATTTATTAAAAATGAGATTGAATAATTGGATGTGTTTTTGTTCTTGCTTGTACTCTAATTCTTCTTTTATTCTAACGCTAATTTCTTTTTGAATTTCCGAAGTGTCAATACTTGTATCAATTTTTTTGTAAATTGAAAAAATTAGCTTTAGTTGGTTTACGTCTGCATCAACAATAGAATTCATATCAGGGTATTGCAATTTACATACAACATTTTCCCCTTTATAAACAGCTCTGTGAACTTGACCTAGAGAAGCTGCAGCAAATGGTTCTTTTTCAAAAGAGTCAAAAGAATCAAGCCAATCAAATCCAAGTTCGTTTTTCATTCTCCTTTTTACAAAATTCCAACCCATAGGTGGAGCATTTGACTGTAGCTTTGTTAATTCGTTTACATATTCTTCTGGAAGTAAGTCAGGAACTGTTGATAAAAGTTGCGCAATTTTCATTATAGGTCCCTTTAAATTTCCTAGAATATTTTTAAGATCTTCAGCATTTTTCTCATGTTCTTGATTCAATAATCTTGTCCCTAAAAACTTTAAAGCAATACTTCCAGCAGATGTTCCGAGGTTAGCGTATCTCGCTACTCTTTTTGAAAATTTATTAATCTCATCCATAAGTGATAAGTTAATGAAAAAAAAAAAAAATTAAACGAAAATAATCAATAGAATGAAAATTAATGAAATAAATATGTAATTCTTTGAAAGAAATTCTAAAGTTTTTGCCTTGAAATAGCTTGATAGTTCAAACTGATTATATTTGTCCATAGAAAATATTTGCAATTATCATTCCAAATTATTTTGTTCTATATGTTAAATAATCAACTAAATTTACGAGTTTTTCTTTCTCCGCGGAATCTGAGAAAATTCCTAGACTGTCCATTGCCATTGTAGAAAAATGTCTTGCTTTTTTTACACAGGCTTGCCTAATATCATATTTCGTCATTAAATCTTTTATCTTTAGAAAATCACTATTATTGATTTTGTCTTTAGTAATGGTTAATTCTATTATTTTTTTTTCAATTTTATCGCATCTCTTGTAACAAAGTATAAGGGGAAGTGACATCTTACCTTCTTTTAGATCATTTCCCGAACTTTTACCAGAGGTTTTAAAGTCTGAAAAATAATCTAGAGAGTCATCTATAATTTGATATGCCATTCCGAGAAAAGTTCCAAATTCAGCTAGACATTTTTTTTTCTCTGAACTTATTTCACTTACTTCTCCACCTATTTGACATGCAGCAGAGAATAATTCGGCGGTCTTATGATTTATGATATCTAGATATTCAGACTCGTTTGTGTGAAGGTTTTTTATTGAAACCAATTGTTTAACTTCGCCGTTTGAAATTTTGACTGAAGCCTTTGAAATTATATCTAAACAAGCAATTGATCCCTCATTTATTAATATTCTGAAAGCTTTACTCAAAAGATAATCTCCTACCAGGATGCTAGATTTGTTATCCCAAATAAAATTGGCTGAAGATTTTCCTCGTCTTTTTTTACTATTATCTACCACATCATCATGCAATAAAGTTGCTGTATGGATAAACTCAATCACCGATGCAAGTTCAATGTGTCTAGTTCCAATGTAATTGCACAGTTTAGAGCACGCAATGGTTAAAAGAGGCCTTATTCTCTTTCCACCAGAACCAATGATATGATTTGATAAATCCGAGATTAGCGGTTCACTTCCTAAAAGATTTTTTAGAATGGATTGATTTATTTTGATAATATCAGGTTCAAGCCATTTCATAAAGATATCAAGGGGGGTATTTTGATTTTCTCTATTTAAGTTAATTATATTCATTTTGAAGCTTTAAAAAATTGAAAATATTTTTTTTTTTTAATCACAGTGACTAAAGATATAGTATTCTAAAATCCAATTTTAAATTAAATTTTTATTATGTTAACTTTCCAAGAAATTATAGATAATCTTAATTCGTTTTGGAAGAAGAAAGGTTGTATCCAGATTCAATCATATGATATGGAAATGGGAGCAGCCACTTTTCATCCAGCTACAGTACTCAAAGTAATAGACAAAGAACCTTGGAGTGCTATTTTCCTTCAACCTTGTAGAAGACCGTCTGATGGAAGATATGGAGAAAATCCCAATAGACTTCAACATTACTATCAACTACAAATTTTAATTAAGCCTAGTCCAAGTGACTCTCAAGAGATGTATTTAGAAAGTTTAAGATCTATTAACATTGATAAGAATTTAAATGACATTAAATTTGTAGAAGATGATTGGGAAAGCCCAACTCTTGGAGCTACAGGACTAGGTTGGGAAGTTCAATGTAATGGAATGGAAATAAGTCAGTTTACTTATTTTCAACAAATAGGGGGTATAGACGTTAATCCTGTGTGTTTAGAGATAACTTATGGTCTCGAAAGAATCGCGACCTTTGTTCAAAATGTTGATAGTGTTTACAAAATCAAAGTTAACGATTCCGGTATGACCTATGGTGATTTGTATTTAGAGAATGAAAAACAAATGTCTTTTTTCAACTTTAAGCTTGCTTCAAAGAACCATTTGTACAATTCATTTAAATACCATGAGGAAAGTGCAAAAACTTTAATCGAAAATAAACTACCAATACCAGCTTATGAACAATGTATAAAAGCTAGTCACTCTTTTAATTTATTAGACTCTCGAGGATTAGTATCTGTTTCAGAGAGACAAGCATATATTTTAAGAATTAGATCTCTAGTTCAAAGTTGTTGCAAATTAGTAAAAAAAAATGTCTGACTTTATTCTTGAAATCTATGGGGAAGAAATACCATCCTCAGCGCAAAGTTTAATTGAAAATCAATTTGAAAAACTATTTTGTCAAATTCTCGAAGATAATGAAATTAAATATAAAGATTTACTTACTTTTTCGACCTCTAGAAGAGTTGGAGTCTATGTAAATGGTTTAAATAATTATACAAATTCTAAACAAGTCGAAGTTAGAGGACCGCAAGTAGATGCTAGTCAAAAAGCAATTCAAGGTTTTTTAAAGTCGAACAATCTTGTAAATGTAAAAAAATTAGAAACAAAAGTTATCAAAGATAAGTCTTATTTTGTCTTTAAGAAAAAGACAAAGAAAAAAAATACTTCAGATATTCTAAAAATAGAAACACCAATAATTTTACAATCTATCAAGTGGGTTAAATCAATGAGATGGGGTTGCCATAATGATAGGTGGATAAGACCAATTAAAAATATCCTCTGCATTTACAATAATAAATTATTAAAGATAAAATTTGCTGGTCTTGATTCTAATAACTTTACATTTGGAAATTATCATTTTGAAGAAAAAAAAATTCTCTATAGTAACTATTTAAATTATCAAGAAAAATTAAGAAAAACCTTTGTTATGCTCGATAGTTCAGATAGACAAAAACTTATCCTCAAAAAAATAGATGCTTTTTGCAAAAAAAATAATCTTCAATTTATTAATGACTCTGCTTTATTAAAGCGGATTTCAAATTCCGTTGAATTTCCTAATGTATATTTTGGTTCTTTTGATAACAAATTTTTTAAAATTCCAGAATTTCTCTTAAAAAATATTATGTCAGACAAACAAGATTATTTTATTTTTAAAGAAACAAATAATAAACTTTCAAATTTTTTTGGATTTGTATCTGGAATCAAAGTTAAAAAAGATAATAAACTGGTTGAAGGAAACTTAAATGTTCTGAAAGCAAGATTTAGTGATGCATCCTTTTTCATATATGAAGACAAAAAGAAAGGTTTAATTAATAGATTAAATCAGCTGAAAGAAATAATTTTCTATGAACAAACAGGATCACTTTATGATAGAGCCAAAAGAATTAATAATGTTTTAAAGTTTATATATGAAAAATTAGGAAAGAATAATAATCAATTTGAAAATTATTTAATATATTCTAATACTGATTTAGCCACAGATTTAGTAAAAGAATTTCCATCATTACAGGGCAAAGTTGGGGGGTTTTTAGCAAATTTTGAAAATTTCCCAAAAACTGTTTCTCAAGCTTTCTCAGATCAATACGAATATGAGTTCTCCAAGTCATACGATAATTTTTTAACTTATATACTATCGATATCCCAGAAGTTTGATTCTATTCTTGGTTATTTTGTGTCAAAAGAAAGTTTGACCGGTGCTGGTGACCCATTTGGTATCCGCCGATCAACATTATCTATAATTAAGATATGCATAGATAAGAAAATCAACCTAAATTTTTCTGAACTTTTTGATTTTCATAAAAATTTATATTTAGTTCAAAATTTAAATTTAAAAATTGAGTTTAGTTTTTTATTTGATTTTTTTCAAAAAAGAACTGTCAATCTTTTTAAGGAAATGGGGTTCAGAAATGATATTATACTAGCGTCCATTGACAGAGAGTTTAATCCATATGCAATCTTCATAAGAGCTGAGAAAATGACAGAACTATATAACTCAAGAGACGGAAAAAACTTTCTCAAAGCCTTCAAAAGACTAAATTCCTTAAATGAAGATATAGAAAATCAAAGTGTTGAAGTTAATTTATTAAAAAAAGAAGAAGAAAAAAATTTTTATAACCTAATTGATCATATAAAAAAAAATATTGATGAATCAAAACATGACTTTATTTTTGAAAATTTTAATTATCTTTGTCAATTAAGCGATACAATCAACGTTTTTTTTGACAATGTTATAGTTAATGATGATAACTTAAAAATTAGAACAAATAGAAAGATCCTGATCAATAAGCTTCATCAAGTTTTAAATGATAATTACAGATTTTCCTTACTTGAAATTTAATGGCAAAGAATTTAAAAAAAAAAATTGAACTGTCAAATCTCTTGGAACAAGTTGAGACCAATTTTGATTCAAAAGAAATGATTTCTAAACTTGACAAATTTCATTCTAAATCAAAAGCCCATGTTATTGGAATTACGGGAGCCCCCGGTGTTGGAAAATCTTCTTTGATTGATAAATTGGTAAAGCACATCAGAAAGAAGAATAGATCTGTCGGAATTATTGCTATTGATCCTTCATCAGAAAGGTCAGGCGGAGCTCTATTGGGAGACAGAACTAGACTAATGTTGAATCCCTCTGATAATAATGTATTCGTGAGATCTATGGCATCAAAAAGTTTTTTAGGGGGGATATCAGAACTAACTTATCCTTCAATGGTAGTAATGAGAGCAATGTTTGATTTTCTTATTATTGAAACCGTTGGGGTTGGTCAATCGGAAACTTTTATTAAAAATCTCTCAGATTCAGTAATTTTAGGAGTACAACCAGGTAGCGGAGATTCAATACAGTTCATGAAATCTGGAATTTTCGAGATTCCTGATATCGTAGTTGTAACAAAATGCGACATTAAGAATTTATCTGAAATTACATATTCTGATTTATCAGGAAGTAAAGCTTATTTTCAAAGTCAAAATGACTGGGAAATAAGAATTATTAAAACTTCATCTGCTCAAAATATTGGTTTTGATAATTTATTTGATGAGTTAAACTTGAGATGGAAGTGGTTAAATGAAAATAAAAGATTAGATAAATTAAGAATAAATCAGGATATTAACTGGCTTTACAGTTGTATATCAAAAGATTTTGGGAACAAAGGACTTGAAAGAATAAAAAAGAATGTTTCTTATAAAAACTCACCCTTTTCAAAGCTTAAAGAGTTAAAGAGTAAATTTAATTTTTAATTACTTAATCGCAACTCCACCAAATTTTTTCTAACCTTATAGTTGAGTCGCCACTAATTAAATTTTTTTTAAAAAATTCATTTATAGACTTTAAATTAATATAAGCTAAACCTTCTTTATAATTATGACTCGTTATATAACCAACCACTTCCTCATTAAACTTAATTTCTTCACTAATCTTTTTTTTAAAGTTTATTTTAATTTTAAAAAGTTTTTTCTTTATAAGATTTCTATATTTCATTCTCGCAGTTATTTCTTGTCCCATGTAGCAACCCTTGGTCCAAGAAATACCGTTTAACTCGTCAAATCTCATCTCCAGTAAAAGAGATTTATTTTCAATAATGTCGTATTTAAAATCAGGAATTGAATGTTTGAGTCTCAAATCGTTATATTCTGAACATGATATTTTCTTTAGATTATATTCATCTAAATCAATTTTATTAGAATTTTTAAATATATAAATTCTTTTAAATAAACTTTTGAATCTAGGGTCCTCAAAACAGAAATAATCATTCTTTAATTGTTTTAAATTTTCTTCGGAATCATTTGAGATTAGAAAAACACTTATTGTCCTCTCTTCTTCGATATAAACATCTGACCTTAACTTGTAAATTTCTAGTTTTCTTACGACATGATCTTTTTGATCTTCATTTAACTCCAATAAAATAAATTCTTTATAAACCGATAAGAAGAAATCTACGATAAATTTTCCTTGAGGAGAGAGGATTGATGAATAAATTGAACTTTTTTTTTTTAAAATCTCTACGTCATTTGATACTATTCCTTGAATAAAAGAGAATTTATCTCTACCAAAGATTTTGATTATTGATTTATTTTCAAGTTTGTGAAATTCTTTTTTGTTAAACATTATACTAATTTATTAAATTTTTATAATTTAACAATATGAATAAAACTAAAAATATACTCATTATATCATCGAATAGGTTGGGTGATTCAATTATGTCGTCTGGTCTTCATCAGTTCTTTAAAAAAGAATCTACTAATAAAATTACACTAGTTTGTGGGAAAGTGCCGTCAGAGTTGTTTAAGTATTGTGAAAATATAGATCATTTAATTACTTTGAACAAAAGAAAATTTGCATATCACTGGTTTTTATTGTGGTTTAAATTAATTTTTATTAAATGGGAGTATATTATTGATTTAAGAGGTACAGGTATAAGTTTGTTTCTATTATCAAAATACAAATATATTTATAAAAAAAAAAATCAAAAAAAAAAAAATCACAAAGTTGAAGAGATCACTAAATCTGTTACTGGTAAAATAATTAATCCGTCAATTAAAATTAATTCTATGTTGAATTTTAAGGATGATAATCTCAGAGAAATTCTAAAATTAAGAAAAAATCATAAATTAATAATGATTGCTCCAACTGCAAATTGGATTGGTAAGACGTGGCCCTCTGAAAGGTTTCTAGAATTAGTAAATATTTTACACAAACAACCCTATTTCAGAAAATCTTTATTTTTGTTTGTTGGTCCAGCAAATGAGAAATATTTAGTGAGAAATATACTTGAAAAGAAAAAGAATTTTATTCTAGATTTATTTGGAAAATCTACCCTTATTGAAATATTTAATATAATGAAACACTGTAATTTATTTATAGGAAATGACTCTGGATTAATGCATATGGCTGCCTTAGCAAATATTAAAACATTTGGTCTTTTTGGACCAAGTGATAAATTTAAATACAAACCATGGGGAAAAGCAAATATTGTCATTTCAAGTACGAAGACTCCTCATGAATTAATGGGTTATAAAGGGTTCGATTCGAAAAAATGTGGCTCATTGATGATGGATATAAAAACACAAAAAGTTTTTGAAAACGTTATGAAAAATTTAGTGAATGATTAATGAAAAAATTATCGGTTTTAATTGTAATTAATAATGAAGAAAAACAAATAGAAGAATGTTTGAAATCAGTTAAATTTGCCGATGAGATAGTTGTAATTTTAGATAAATGTACAGACAACTCAGAAAAAATAGTAAAAAAATATACAAGAAAATTTTTCTGTGGAAAATGGAATGTTGAGGGAAAAAGAAGAAATTTCGGTATTAGTAAATGCTCAGAGGAGTGGATTTTAGAAATTGACGCTGATGAAAGAGTGCCTAAGAAACTTTCAAAAGAAATTTTAGAAACAATCAATTCAAGTTACAGTGATTGGCACACAATTCCAGTGAAAAATTTTATTGGTAAGAAAGAAATTGTGTATGGGTGGGGAGCTTATTTTGGAAAATCTGCTTATTCTGGACTTTTTAAAAGAAACAAAAAAGTCTGGGGAAACCAGAGAGTGCATCCTAAAATAAAATTAGTAGGTAAAGAAGGAAAAAAACTTAAAAACAAACTTCATCATTTCTATTGTAAGAGTGTCTTTGATCTTTTCGTAAAACTAGATTCTTATTCTTCTGCAAAAGCATTAGATCTTGTCAACTACAAAAAAAGTGAATCACTCAATAGAAATGTTAGAAGAATTTTTTCGAGATTTTGGAAATGTTTTTTTTTAAGAAAAGGCTACAAAGAAAAACACATTGGATTTCTAATAGCACTAGTTGCTTCTCTTTACCCGATATTTTCATATCTTAAATATAAAGAGAAGAATGACTAGGGTTTTATTTATAGATAATGGAGTTGAATTTGATTCACTAGTTTTAAGACAAAAGCCATTTGGTGGTGCAGAAGTAGCTTTTGTTTCGCTTGTAGAAAGTTTAGCTAAACTTGGATTAAAGGTGACTGTTTATAATAACTGTATTAACGAAGGTTTAATAAACGGTGTTAAATGGAAAAGAATTGGAAAAGAATTGGAATATGAAGATTTTGACGTTTTGGTGATTAATAGGGGTGATAAATATCTTAATTTCAGAAAAGAATGTAAACAAAGAATTTTTTGGATTCATAACCCTGCTAAATATCTTCTGAAATACAGATATTTGTCAAAATTATTTGTACATAAATTCAAAATTATTTTTTCAAGTATATATCATCTAAAATCTTATCCTTGGTGGGCTCCTGCTAAAGCAAGAATTGTAATACCTTATGGAATTGATGATTATCTTTTTCAAAAAAAAAGAACTAAAAATTTAAATAAAGATGCAATATTTACATCTAACCCTATGAGAGGTTTGGAATGGTTATTGACTCAATGGGAAGAAAATATTTTTCCAAATTGTAAAAATGCTAAATTGAATATTTATTCTGGTTTTGAAACTTATGGATCTTTTGGTAGAAAACATTCAAAAAAGATCAAAGAAATTCTTATAAAAGCAAAATCATTAAAAAATAAAGGAATTGTTATTCATAAACCAATTGAAAGAAAAAAGCTTTTTAAAAAAATAGAATCATCAAGAGTATTTGTTTATAAAGGTAGTGATGATGAAACATTTTGCATGGCAGTGGCAGAATCCCAAATGCTTGGTGTTCCTGCTGTTGTAGGAAATTATGGATGTTTAAAGGAAAGGGTAATAAATAAAAAAACAGGTTTCGTATGTGAAGATGATAAAGATTTCTGTTTTAGTACAATTAATTTACTCAATAACGACAATTTATGGCAAAGAATGAATATCGAGTCGCTAAAGCATAAAAATTATTACAATTGGACACAAATTGCAAAAAAATGGTTAAAAGTCCTAAAATAAAAATATTAAATATAATTTCTGGTTCTAAATATGGAGGTGCCGAGCTGTTTTTTGAGAGACTCGCTTTATCTTTTGAAAGATGTGACAAAATTGAGCAAAAAATAATAATACGAAACAATAGAAATAGATCGAAAAAATTTATAGATGGAATAGATGAAATAGAAAAAATAAATTTTTTTCATAAATTAAACCCATTTTGTACATTTAAAATTGAAAAAATTATTAGGGAATATAAACCAAATATCCTTTTAAGTTGGATGAATAGGGCATCTAGTGTAATTCCTAATATAAAAATTAACAATGAAATAACTGTTGGCAGATTAGGGGGATATTATAAAATTAAAAATTATACAAAATGTGATTATTTAATTACAAATACTTCTGACTTGAAGAAATATGTAATATCAAAAGGATGGGATACAAATAAGGTTGAATTTATACCTAACTTTGTTTCTCAAAATAAAATAGATAAAACAAAATCAAAAATTAATAAAGATAGAATTATTCTTTGTATGGGTAGATTTCATCCTAATAAGGCTATAGATATTCTTATAAAGGCAATGCCTTTTTTACCTAAATTCAGATTATTTATTGTTGGAGAGGGTGAATTGAAATCTCAATACGAAATTTTAATTAAAAAATTTGATTTAATGTCAAGAGTTAAAATTCTCGAATGGAGTGATAACATATCAGAATTTTTAAATCAATGCTCTATTCTTGTATGCCCGTCCAGACATGAGCCATTTGGAAATATTGTGATAGAGGGGTGGGCACATAAAATACCAGTAGTTGTTTCAGATGTTGGTGGTCCAGGTAGAATTGTAAAACATAAAACGACTGGAATTAAATTTGAAAAAGATAATATATTTGATTTAGTGAGTAAGATTAAGAATTTGAATTCAGATAAAAAATTAAAAAGAAAAATTGTTATGAATGCTTATAATGTTTACAAAAAAAGTTATTCTGAAGAAGTTATAGTTTCAAGATATTTAAGTTTTTTTAGGAGAATAATAAAATCATGTGCGGAATAGCTGGTTTTTCATATATCAAACCTAATAAAAAAATTTCAAAACGATTTTTTAATACAGAAAAATATCTCTTTCACAGAGGTCCAGAAAATACAGGATTTTTTAAAAATCCACATTTGGATTTAATTCATACTAGATTGTCTATTGTAGACATAAAAGGAGGCAATCAGCCAATTCAAAATAAGAGATATGTTTTAGTGGCTAATGGTGAAATTTACAATGACCCTGAAATAAGAAAAAAAAATCGAACATATAAATTTGTCACAAATTCCGACTCTGAGTCAATTTTGGCATTATATGAACGCAATGGGATTGATGGATTAAAACTTTTAAGAGGCATGTATGCATTTATAATTTATGATAAAAAACGTGACGAAGTGATTATTGGTAGAGACGAATTTGGTATCAAGCCTCTTTATTATAGTTTGATGAAAAACGGAATTGCATTTTGTTCAGAAACTAAACCAATTGTTTCATTAAAAAAAACAATACCTAATATAAATATTTGGAAATTATTTGAATATATGCAATTGCAATACTCTTCTGGAACTGAAACATTATATGAAGGAATTCAGAGAGTTGCGCCTGGACAAATTCTTGTAATTAAAAGAGGTAAGATAATAAAAAGTTTTCTTAGTTCTTTTACTCAGAAAAAGAAAAGTATTAATGATGCTGAATTAATTGCTTCTTTAGATAAAAGCCTTAGAGAATCTGTATCAAGTCATCTTAGAAGTGATGTACCTTATTGTATTTTTTTCTCAGGTGGAATTGATTCAATGCTTCTTTTACATTATGTACATCAACTCAAAAAAGAGAATGTTACTGCATATTCAATCTCTTTTGATAAAGATACTTCTAAAAATTTAGAAAAAATAACTCAAACCTATAATGTAGATTTAGTAAAAGTCAAATTTTCTGAAGATGATTTTTGGAATTGGATTTTCTTAGCAGCTGAAAAAATTGATGAGCCAGTTGCTGATTACGCAATTTTACCGACCCTTAAACTAGCTTCAATCGCTTCAAAAAAATATAAAGTTGCTTTAACGGGTGAAGGAGGTGACGAACTGTTTGGAGGGTACGGACGATATAAAAAAAGTCAAAGAGTATTGTTTGGGAAAAAAGATTATTTACCAAAAGGCGTATTTAATGATGTACTTGGTAGTAAAAAGTTTCAAAACTGGGAGTACGAGTTAAAAAATCTTAATAGTTTTTTTTTAAAGAACAAGGTTACCAGACTACAAAGTTTTCAACTTTTTGATTACTACAATTGGTTACCTAATAATCTTCTTATAAAATTGGATAGATGCTTAATGACATTTTCGATGGAAGGAAGAACCCCATTTATAGATAAAAAATTGTTTAACAAACTTTTTTACATTAGTGATAAAGAGAAAATTTATAATGGTGTAAGTAAATTTTACATAAGGAAGTTTTTAAATTCAAATATACAAAATTATAATTTTTTTGAAAAAAAAAAAGGTTTTACGGTTCCAATATACGAATGGATCCCAAAGAAAATCAATTTTTTACGGGAATTGTTATTGAAACAAGATTTTTTGAAAGAATATTTTTCAAAAGACGAGTTAGTAAAAATTTGCAATTCTATAAGAACAAATAAAAAATTTGTTAAACCTCTTTGGCATATAATATTCTTTACCTCTTGGTATCTTGTAAATATCAAGGGTATAAAGAAAAGAGGGAATTTTTTTGATATTCTGGCGGACTGTAATTAAGTTATATAAGAATAGGAGTTTGATTGGATATAATTTTACAGGGTGGAAGTGTTGTCTTACCTAATAATAAAATTGAAGAGTTGGACATTGGAATTTGTGATTCCAAAATTAGTGCTATAGGAGATTTAAGTAGAAGTTCATCTCAAAAGATTATCAATATAAAAAACTTGTTAGTTATTCCAGGTGCAATTGATACTCAAGTTCATTTTAGAGAACCTGGATTAACACACAAAGAAGATATTTTTCATGGTACAATGGGTGCTGTTTTAGGTGGCGTAACTTCAATTTTTGAAATGCCAAATACGAAACCACCTACTACAAATCTTGAAGAACTTACTAATAAATTTAAAATTGCTGAGAAAAATGGTTTTTGTAATTTCAGTTTTTTTATAGGAGCTACAAGAGAAAATATAGAGGAAATAAATGAATTAGAAAGTTTCTCAGGTTGTTGCGGTGTAAAGATTTTTATGGGATCCTCTACAGGTGATCTATTAGTAGAAGATGATGAAAGCATAATTAAAATATTAAAGCGCGCAAGAAAGACTGTTGCAGTTCATAGTGAAGATGAATACAGATTAAAACAAAGAAAAAAAGATTTCTTAAATAAAAAAATTTTAGTTTCAGATCATCCTGTTATAAGAGATGTTGAATCAGCTGTAATGAGTACTACTAGGCTTTTAAAAGCTGCAAGAGCTTCAAAGAAAAAAATACATATCCTGCACTTATCAACCGCAAATGAAGTTGATTTGTTAAAATCCAATAAAGATATTGCTACATGCGAAGCAACACCGCAACATTTATTTTTCCACAGCCAAGAATGTTATGAAAGGTTGGGCTCACTCGCACAAATGAATCCTCCCATAAGAGATAAAAGTCACTCAAAGGTTATTTGGCAAGGAGTCCAAACTGGAGTTATTGATGTAATTGGTTCAGATCATGCCCCACATACATTGGAAGAAAAAAGCAAAGATTATCCTAACTCTCCATCCGGTATGCCAGGAGTTCAAACATTACTTCCAATAATGCTTGATTTTGTTAACAAAAATAAACTTTCAATTTTTGACGTAGTTAGACTGCTATGCACCAATCCTTGTAATATATACAAAGTTCTAAATAAAGGAAGAATTGATATCGGGTATGATGCAGATTTAGCTGTTATTGATATGAATAAAAAATTTAGAATTACAAATAATTGGATTCAAAGTAAATCAAAGTGGACGCCCTACGATAATGTGGTTGTCAAAGGTATACCTATTTTCACAATTGTAAATGGAAAGGTAGCTATGTCTGAAAATGAAGTTATTCCTGTCCCACAAGGACAAAAACTTAAATTTGATTATTAATTTCTTTAACAAAAACTATTGAAACACTTTGACTTAGTATATTGTATTGATTAACAGTTTTTTTAATTGCAATTTGAATTGCTGTTTCAGAGTCAAATGCTTGGACAATTTCGAAGCTTTTCCCGTAAATAGGAATTTCCAACTCAATCTCAAACCATCTCATTTTTTTTCACTTTTATTTATTACAATCGAGACCATTGCATCACCAGTAACATTAACACATGTTCTCAACATATCTAAAAATCTATCTACACCCATAACGATAGCGATACCTTCTAATGGTAAGCCAACTTGATTTAAAACCATACCTAACATTATAATACCTACACCAGGTACTCCTGCAGTTCCAATTGAAGCGAGTGTAGCGGTTAAGATTATCGAAACATAATCAGTAAAAAACAAATCAATACCGTATAAATTCGCAATAAAAACTGTTGCTACTCCTTGCATAATTGCAGTTCCATCCATATTAATTGTTGCTCCGAGCGGAATTGTGAAAGATGCAATATTTTCTTTTACGGAAAATTGATTTTTAACACATTGTAGTGTGATTGGTATTGTTGCACTACTACTAGATGTTGAAAAAGAGAACAATAATGCCTCTTTGATTCCAGAGAAAAACTTTTTTAAATTTAAATTTCCATAGAATTTAATTACTGGAAGATAAACAACTGAAGCATGAAAAAAAAGAACAAAAATAACAAGAAGAAAATATTTAATTAATTCAATAATTGAAGATAAGCCTTGTGTTGCGAAAGTTTTAGCAATGAGGCAAAAAATACCTGCAGGAGCAACTAACATTACAAAGGAAAGTACCTTCATGATAATATTATTAAAATCAACAAAAAATTTTTTTAAAGTTTTGCTTTCTTTTGTAGATGATAAAGCCCCCCCAATTAAAATTGCAAAGAAAATTACTTGTAACATCTCTCCTCTTACCAATGAATCAAAGGGGTTGTTTGGAATTATATTTAATAAAATTTCTAAAAATGATGGAGGATTAGAAACATTAATATTATTTGCTTCAAAGTTTGTGTCTATTTCATTACCTGGTTGGAATAAGTTTGCAAAAAATAGAGAAATTGATATTGCTAAAAAGGTTGTAGTTATATATATAGATATAGATTTTATGCCAATTCTTCCTAAAGAACTGATATTTTGAAGATTCGCGACACCATTTATCAATGAAAAAAAAACAATAGGAACAACTAGCATTTTGATCAATTTGAGAAAAACGTCACCACCAAATGAGAGAAATAGTACAATTTGGTCTTCATATAATGAAGGAATAGAAATTATTCCTAATAATAAACCAAAAATTATTCCTGATACAAAACCAATAAATATTTTTTCTGTTAAACTTTTCTTCATTATGGTGCCCTCTACTGGTTACGCTCCAGTGGCTGAGTCTTACCAAGACCCTGTTTTACTATTAAACTAAGAGGGCTAGAAAAATTGAAGAAATTTTTTTTAAATAATAATTGACTCATCATGTCCAATAGAAAATTATACTTTAACTAAAAGATTTTTTTACAAAAGAAATAAATTATAGACTAATTTTTTTGAATGTAATTAAAACTTTTCGAAGAAACTTTGTTCCAATACACATTTAGTCTTGGATCTTCAATATTTAGCTTACCTTTTTTTGTTAATTCACCTTTTTCTGCTTTTGGATAAACTTGATCAGCTAACCGAATTTCGCTCTCTGATAATCTTCTAACAATATGCCTTCTATTAAGCTCTGAGGGATGTTTTACTCCAACTGATTCCAGTAATTCTTTAAAAACAAACAATGTATTCTTATGAAAATTAAAAGCTCTTTGAGATCTATCATCAATATCAATTGCTCTATATCTCATTGGATCCATGGTTGCGATGCCTGTTGGACATTCGCCTGTGTGACAAGATCTGCATTGTATGCAACCAATTGAAAACATAAATGGTCTTGCCATATTTATCCAATCTGCTCCTAAAGAACACATATGCGCAATATCAAATGCCGAAACTATTTTTCCTGAAACTCCAATCTTAACTCTTTCTCTAAGATTGGATCCAACTAAAGCATTATCTACAAAAACTATAGCATCTTTAAGTGGTGATCCAAGGTGATCAGTAAACTCTGCCGGTGCTGCTCCTGTACCTCCTTCAGCACCATCAATTGTAATAAAATCAACATATTCTTTTCTTAAAAACATTGTTTTGACAATTGATACTAACTCCCAAGGGTGACCAACACACATCTTAATTCCTACAGGTTTATTGCCAGAGAGTTTTCTGAGTTTTTTAACAAAATCTATTAGCTGATTTGGATTTGAAAATTCTTTATGTTTTGCAGGTGATATACAATCTTTTCCTATTGATATACCCCTTGTTTCAGCAATTTCTTTAGTTACTTTAGCAGCTAAAAGCATCCCTCCGTGTCCAGGTTTTGCACCCTGACTAATTTTTATTTCTATCATTTTAACTTGTTCTTTTTTTGCTATTTTTGAAAAATTTTGTGGGCAAAAATCTCCATTTTTTTTTCTACAACCAAAGTATCCTGATGAAATTTGCCATATGGTATCACCTCCACCTTTTACATGATACTTTGACATTGAACCCTCTCCAGTATTATGTGCGAATTTTCCAAGTTTTGCAGCTTTATTTAATGATGTTATCGCTGGCGGAGAAATTGCTCCGAAGGAAGTGCCTGAAATATTGAGTACAGACATGTTGTATGAATTTTTCCCAATTCCAACTTTTGTTCTAAAGTCACTATTTGCAATTGAAGATGGAGTAATGGAATGATTTAACCAAACGAAATCGTCATCATACATTTTTTCTAATGAACCAAAAGGTCTTACACCGTCAATATTTTTTGATCTTTGATAAACCATACTCCTCTGGTTGCGAGAATATGGAACCTCTTCATCATCGGTTTCCCAGTAATATTGCCTTAGTTCAGGTCTTATACTTTCTAAAAAAAATCTAAACCTACCTAGAAGTGGAAAATTTGATAATATTGATCTTTTTTTTTGCATATAATCACTTAATGAAATGATAAATAACAAAAAACTAAATAAGAAGATTACAAAGAAATTTGAATTCAAAAATCCAGCAATACCCGATATTACTGATAATAAAAATAAGTAAAACAGTAACGAATATCTTCCCCAAATTAAATCGATCATACAATTGAACATTAACAAATTTTTTTAAAAATAAAATATTTTTTTAAAAGTCAATTTTTTAAATTAATTTTTGGTTACATTTATGTTTTATATTTTAGATTAAGTGTTGTATAAGTATAACCAATCAAACTCATTATTTTATATTTATCGAAAGTTCTAAGAAATGAATGAACTAAAAATACAAAAAGAATTAAGAGAATTCGCTAAGAAAAGAGACTGGGAAAAGTTTCATAACCTTAAAAATATTGCAATTTCAATTAATTTAGAATCGTCGGAACTCCTAGAAATCTTTCAGTGGGAAAATGAAAATTCCAATTTTTGGTTTAAGAAAAAAATTAAAAGTCTTATTGAGGAAGAAGTTGCAGACGTTATGTTATATTTACTAAGATTCGTAGATATTGCGAAAATTGATATAGAGAAGGTATGTATTGAAAAAATAAAAAAAAATAAAAGAAAGTACCCTATTAGTTTATCCAAAGGAATATCAACAAAATACAATAAATTAAAAAGATAGTTTCAAAAGAGTGTTAGATGAAGAAAAATAAGAACAAATTTGAAAAACTTTCTGCCGCTTTAAGAAAAAATTTAATTAAAAGAAAGGAGAAAAAAAATGGGTATAATGCCTGATTCTTGGATAAGAAAAATGGCAGAAGAAAAAGGAATGATTGATCCATTTATAGATAAATTGGAAAAAAAAAATGTCCTATCTTATGGTCTTTCGTCTTATGGTTACGATGCGAGAGTTTCTAAGAATTTTAAAATTTTTACTAACGTTAATTCCGCAACTGTTGATCCAAAAAGTTTTTCAGAATCAAGCTTTGTTGATAGAAATGTTGACGCTTGTGTTATACCACCAAATAGCTTTGCGCTAGCGCAAACTGTTGAATATTTTAAAATTCCAAAAGAAACTCTTGTGATATGTGTTGGTAAATCAACTTATGCAAGGTGTGGAATTATTGTTAATGTAACACCTCTTGAACCTGAATGGGAAGGTCATGTAACATTAGAGTTTTCAAATACTACTCCACTACCTGCCAAAATATATGCAAACGAAGGTGCAGCTCAATTTTTATTTTTTAAGGGAGAAAATGTTTGCGATTTGTCCTATGCAGACAGAAAAGGAAAGTATATGTTTCAAGAGGGAGTCACTCTTCCGAAATTATAAAATGGATAAAATAGAAATAATTGGAGGAAAATCCCTTAATGGAAAAATAAGAATTAGCGGATCTAAAAACTCTGCACTTCCAATTTTAGCTGCTTCTTTATTAACTGAAGAGAAAATTTCAGTTTCCAATGTCCCGAATCTTTCTGATATCTTTTCAATGCTTGAATTATTAAAGTCTTTGAATGTAAAAATAAACAAAAAGAAGGATAAAATAGATTTAACATCCTCAACTCCAAGATCATTACTAGCTCATTATGATTTAGTTAGAAAAATGAGAGCTTCCTTTTTAATTTTAGGCCCATTACTAGCAAGATACGGTGAAGCCAAAGTTTCTCTTCCTGGAGGTTGTGCCATTGGGAATAGGCCAGTAAACCTGCATTTGGATGGTCTAGAAAGAATGGGAGTTAATTTTAAAATTGAAGATGGATATGTAGCTGGGTTTATAGATGGGAGATTGAAAGGTGCAAATATAAATCTTAACAAAATTTCTGTTGGTGCAACTGAAAATATTGTTATGGCAGCTACATTGGCCGAAGGAACAACTATTATTACTAATGCTGCACAAGAACCTGAAATAACTGATTTATCAAAATTACTTATTAGAATGGGTGCGAATATAAAAGGCTTTGGCACAAAAAAAATTGTAATTGATGGAGTTAAAAAACTTAAAAGTTGTTCATATGAAATTATGCCTGACAGAATTGAATCAGGCACTTATATATTATGTGTCTTTGGCTGTGGAGGAATAGTAAAACTAGAAAATGTAAATAACGAAATCTGTGATCATTTGATTAAAATTTTTAAACAACTAAAGTCACTACAACTTAAAAAAAATGATAATGGCAAAAATTTACTGATAAAAAAAAAAAAAAATTCAGAAGTTTCCTTGATAGTCAAAACAAAAGAATACCCTGGATTTCCAACTGATCTACAAGCACAATTAACTTCTTCTTTGCTAAAAACAAAAGGTCGCTCAGAAATTATTGAAAATATTTTTGAAAATAGGTTTATGCATATTGGTGAATTAATTAGAATGGGAGCAAATGTAAAGCAAATTGGTTCAAAGGTTATTGTGAAGAAATGTAAAAAACTTAGAGGAGCAGAGGTAATGGCAACAGACCTAAGAGCTTCATCATGTCTAGTAATAGCAGCTTTAATGGCTGACGGAAAAACAACAATTAATAGAGTATATCATTTAGATAGAGGATATGAAAATTTGGAGCAAAAATTAAAATTGTGTGGTGCACAAATAAAAAGGGTGAAGTCTTGAGGGATATTATTTTAGCAGTACCAAAAGGTAGAATTTTAAATGAGCTTATTCCTCTTTTGAAAAAAGTTGACATTGAACCAGAACAAGAATTTTTTAATGATAAAAGTAGGAAACTTATGTTTGGTACAAATAAAAAAAACTTATCAATAATAAAAGTTAGAGCATTTGATGTTGCAACGTTTGTAGCATTAGGAGCGGCACAAATAGGAATAGCAGGGGATGATGTCCTCAATGAGTTTGATTACGATGAAATTCACAATGTTTTAGATTTAGGAATTGGAAAATGTAGATTGTCAGTAGCAAAAAAAATTAACGTTAATAAAGACAACTTACAGAGTAATGGTCATATTATGGTTGCTACAAAATATAAAAATACAGTAATCAATTTTTTTGCTAATAGGGGTGTAAGAGCTGAATGTATTAAATTAAATGGAGCAATAGAACTTGCACCGAGATTAGGAATTTGTTCGACAATTGTGGATTTAGTCTCAACAGGTAGAACGCTGCAAGAAAACAATTTAAAAGAATCTGATGTCTTACTTGAGATCACCTCTAAATTAATTGTAAATAAAATTTCTTATAAAATTATGAATTCAGAAATTTCAAAAATAATAACTAAATTTTCAAGGATAATTAATGGTTAAAATATTAAATACGAAACAAAATGATTTTAAAATAAAATTTGATAATTTGCTCAAGAAACGCGATAAAGATGATGAAAAAATAGATAATATCGTATCAAAGATTATCAATGACGTTCGCAAAAATTCAGATAATGCTTTGCTAAGGTTAACAAATAAACTCGATAAGTCTAATTTTAAAAAGACCAAAGATTTGATTGTTAAAGACTCTGAATTTGAAAAATGTTTCCAAGATCTTTCGTCTAGAACAAAGTTTTCTCTAAATAAAGCTATAAGTAGGGTTAAGGCATATCATAAAAAACAGATGCCCAAGAACATAATGTATAAAGATAAAGAAGGTGTAGTGCTTGGAGCTATTTGGAATCCTATGGAATCAGTTGGTCTATACGTTCCTGGAGGTAAAGCGGCATATCCGTCTTCTTTGATAATGAACGCGGTTCCTGCCATTGTTGCAGGAGTTAAACGAATAGTCGTTACAGTTCCAGCTGTAAATGGAGAAACTAATTCCTTAGTTTTAGCTTGCTGTAAACTTTTAGGAATAAACGAAGTTTATAAAATTGGGGGTGCACAAGCAATAGCAGCTTTAGCTTTAGGTACCAATACAATTAATAAGGTGGATAAAATTTTTGGTCCAGGTAATGCTTATGTTGCATCTGCCAAAAAACAATTTTTCGGGACTGTCGGAATTGACATGATTGCTGGACCATCAGAAGTATTGGTTGTTGCTGATTCAAAAAATAACCCTGACCACATAGCTATAGATTTATTAGCTCAAGCTGAGCATGATGAATTAGCCCAATCTATATTGATTACTGATGACAAAAATTTTTCTGAAAAAGTAATTAAAAGTATCAACAGTTTACTTGGAAAATTAAATAGAAGAAAGATTGCCAGGTCAAGTTGGAAGAATTTTGGAGCAGTTATTATTTGTGACGATCTAAATAAATCATTTGAATTAATAAATAAAATTGCACCTGAACATTTAGAAATTGCAGTTGAAAAACCAAAAAGATTTCTAAAAAAAATCAGGAATGCCGGTGCTATTTTTTTAGGACGTTTCACACCAGAGGCAGTAGGTGATTATGTTGCTGGCCCCAACCATGTTTTACCCACAGACAGAACTGCAAGATTTTCTTCTGGATTAAACTTATTGGATTATTTAAAGAGATCGTCTGTTGTTGAATGTAACAAAAAAAATTTAACCAGAATTGGAAAAGATGCAGTTAATCTTGCATATGAAGAGGGTTTACAAGCTCATGCTTTATCAATAGAATGCAGAATAATTAAATAATCATTTGTATGGCTAAAGACGAATTAATGGAATTTACAGGAACAGTTAAAGAACTGTTACCTAACGCTATGTTTAGAGTCTTACTTGATAATGATCACGAAATAATTGCCCACACAGCAGGAAAAATGAGAAAATTTAGGATCAGAGTTCTGGCTGGTGATCGTGTAACAGTAGAAATGACCCCTTACGATCTCACAAAGGGAAGAATCACATTTAGACACAAATAATTTTTTGATAGAGGGTCGTAAAATAATTCTAGCTTCTCAATCTAAGAGAAGGATAGAACTTATTAATCTCTTGGGATTGAAGAATATTGTGTGCGAAAATCATAAGGTTGATGAAGAAAATTTTAAATGGAAAAAACCCTATTCAAAGTCAGTCCTAGATCTATCAGAGCTTAAAGCTCGTTCCATAAAAACAAAAAATAATAAAAATTCATTAGTTATTGCGGGAGATACCATGGTGATGCGCGCAGGAAAAATTTTTCATAAAACAAGCTCAATGAGTGAGATAAAAAGTTATTTACAAACTCTTTCAGGAAGAAAACACTTTGTTTATGGTGGTTTGTGTGTTTTGTCAACTTCTGGAAAAGCTTTTAGAAAATTTTCAAAAACAGAAGTTTATTTTAATAAGATTTTAGATGGCGAAATTACAAAACAAGTTTTAGAAGACGGTGTTGGAAAAGCGGGTGGATACGCACTTCAAAGTTTAGGTTCGCGATTTGTAAAAAAAATTCGTGGTTGTTATACAAACGTAGTTGGAATATCAATTCCAGAGTTATATAAAATATTAAAAAATCCAGAGTTATAATTTTTGTTTCTTAAAATGTATTATAATGCTAAAAAATCTTATTATTTAATTAATTATTTTGCCCAGGTAGCTCAGTTGGTAGAGCAAGCGACTGAAAATCGCTGTGTCGGTGGTTCAATTCCTCCCCTGGGCACCACTATCTTATGTTAAACAGTAAATCTCTTATAATTATATTACTTGTATTGATTCAGTCCTGTGAATTTAGTCAAAAAGATTATTTTCCCTCAACCTACGGTCTAAAATGGGTATACTCAGTTGCAATTAAATCGTCCTATACTGGTAAAAGTAGTAATAAAAGAATTATGATAACAAATTTCCACCAGGCAAAAAAAAATAAAGTTGAGGAATTCTCAAAACTTTATTCAGATGGTAGTTATTATTCATACGAAATTAAAGATGGAAAGGTTGAAAGAACTTCAGTAATACTTACTTTTTCAGACGGTATTGACGAACCCGTAAAAAAAATCATCTATCCAGATCTCAATTTCAAACAGAAAGAATGGACAGTTAAAGAACAACTATTCTTAGTAAGAGGTTTTCAACCTCCATTATTAAATGTTAAGCCAAGATCACAATTGGAAATGAATTATAAAATAAAAAAAAGACACAAAAAATTTAGAATTAAGAACACAACATATGACGATTGTATTGAGATTGTAGGCTCAGGTAATACAAAGTTTATAGGAGATACACGATCTGGCCCCATAAACGTAGAAGTTAAGAATCATGAAATTCTTTGTAATAATATTGGATTAATTCAGCAAGTTCGTAGCGAAAATACGAATGCATCAGCTTTTGGTAATATGACTTTAACCAAAAACTTGATGAGTTTTAAATAATGAGTTCTGTATCTTTTATAATCCCTGTATACAACAAATCCTCTTTTTTAAAAAATGTGATCGAATGTCTCAAACATCAGTCTGGAGAATTTGAACGCGAATTTATTTTTGTTGATGACGGGTCAACTGACAATTCATATGAAATAATTTCATCCCTAACAAAAGATTTAGAGAATACAAGAATTTTGAGACAAAAAAATTTTGGATCTGCTAATGCTACAAATAAAGGAATAAAAAGTGCTAGAATGAAATATTTGAAATTTCTTGATGCAGACGACATTATTTTAAGTGAAACAACCGATGCTCTATTAAATATTCTTGAAAATAATACTGATTTGGTCTTAGTTTATGGTCTTCAAAGAAAAGTAAAAAACTTAAATAACATAAATATTTTTGAAAATTTTGATAAAAGAAACTATACGGTCATTAATAATCCTATCAAAAAGGCGATGAGAAATTCAATGTTCAATCCATCGCAATTTTTGGCCAGAACAGATTTGTGTAAAAAAGTAGGAGGTTGCGACGAGAGAATAAAATTTAGTCAAGAATATTCTCTTACACTTAAACTTTCGATATTAGGAAAGTTTGCTAGGCTAAATTTTCCGACAGCTATACTTCCATTAGTTGCACCTGGACAAATTTCTGAGAAAAAAAACAACCAAATATATAGAGTTTCAAAAGCTCTAGAACTTTTTCTTGCAGACAACCCTGAATTAGAAAGTAAATATAAACTTTATGCACAAAGAAGGTTAACAGCAAGAGCCTGGAGATTCGCAAAAAGATTTAATAAGTCCAGCTTTTTTTCAGAGTGGTTTTTGTTGTATCTTAAAGGATTTTTTTATTTCAATTCAAATGTTTTAGAAAACTGTAAAAGAGCAAATCAAATCTACAATGATTTTTTAGATTAAAAAACTTTCCCAGGATTCAGAATGTTTTGAGGATCAAATATTTTTTTTATATCTCTCATTTTATTTAATTCAAAAACTTCTTTATTTCTTTTTAGCTCGTCTTTTCTGAGTTGCCCGATTCCGTGTTCAGCACTGATTGCTCCACCAAAAATCTTCACATTATCAAAAACTATTTTATTTATAGAGTTACGAATTGATTTTCTTGACAAATTTTGTTGTTCACGAATTAAAACGTTGAAATGTAAATTATTATCTCCCAAATGCCCAAAATTTATTATCTTGGAACCATTTAAATATTTTTTAATACTTTTTGTAGTTCTTTTTACAAACTCTGAAATATTAGTAAGTGGAATTGAAATATCATGTGGAATTATAAAATCCTCCTTCCTTTCAGCAAGTGGAATAGATTCCCTGTAATTCCATAGTTTCTTATTTTCGTTATCAGACTTGGATAAAATTAAATCATCAGTATCTAAATCATTGAAATCAATTTTTGCAAAAATAAAGTTGTTAAAGTCATTTATTTTATTAAAATTTGAAAATTCAACAAGACAGTAACATTGATTTTTCTTTAAATTAACTACTTTACATTCATGTTTTTCCAAAACCTCAATTGATTCTTTATTCATGAATTCAAAACTTGTTATTAAATCTTTAAATTTGTTATTAATATATTTGTAAAAATTTAAGACTTTTGAAAAATTTTTAAATGAAGCCCAAAGAACTGTCCTTTCTTTTGGCAACGGAAATAATTGAACTGTTGCTGCAGTAATAATTCCCAACGTTCCTTCTGAACCAATTAAAAGATGCTTTAAATCAAGACCGGTATTATTTTTTCTTACATTTTTAAGAGAGCTATAAATTCTTCCATCAGGAAGAACGGCTTCTATTCCTAAAATATTTTGTCTTATTGTTCCATATTTTATTACATTCAATCCACCAGCATTTGTGGCGATATTACCTCCTATTTGACAACTTCCTCTTGAACCCATAGATAAAGGAAATTCAAGATCATACTTTTCTAGTTTATTTTTAATAATATCTAAGATGCACCCTCCTTCTACTGTTACAGAGTTTCCAATAAGATCAATATCTCTAATTTTATTTAAATTGGATAAATTAATTATTATTTCATTTCCCCTTTTTCTTGGGACCGCCCCTCCGACCAATCCAGTATTTCCTCCTTGTGGTACAACAGCAATAGCTTTTTTTTGACAGAAATTTAAAATTTCTGAGATCTTTTTTACAGATTTCGGAAAAATTATCAACTGAGATTTGCCTTCATATTCTCCTCTCCAATCAATGCAATGTTTTTTTAAAACTTTAGACTCAGTTGAATACTCAGAGGGATGAAGTTTGTTTATGAGTTTAATAAGGTCGTCTTTTTTCATTTATAATGAGGCTCTTTTGAGTCTTTCATTAATTGTTTTACCAATGCCTTTATTTGGAATAGGAGCAACAACAATTCTTTGTTTTGAACATTTGTCTAACTTTCTTAGAAAATAAAATAAGTTGAATGCGGCTTCTTTTAAATTAGAAGATTTAGAAAGATTCAATGAGGGTTGATGTGAGATTAATTTTTTATTTCCAAAATTAAGAAAGGCATCATCCAAATTTGGTTTATCAATATTTAATTTTAGTGGAGTTTTAGGAGCGTAGTGTCTAAGCATTTGCCCAGGTGAATTTGGGCGTATTATTCTTTTATAATTGAAATTTAAGTTTTTAACTTTCTTGCCTAACTTTTTTCTGATTGTTTTATAATCTATCACACCTAATCTTTTTATTTCGTAAGGATTGGTTGTCATATCTAAGATAGTTGACTCTACTCCATATTCGGTTCTTCCTGAATCAATAATCAAATCAACTTTTTCACCAAATGAATCAACTACATGATCAGCGTCCGTAGCAGAGATATAGCCACTTTCGTTTGCACTAGGCGCAGCAATTGGTTTGTTAAGTTTACTAATTAATTTTAAAACAAATTTTGAGGAAGGAATTCTTACAGCAATAGTATCAAGTCCAGAAACCGCAAAGTCATGAACTAGATTATTTTTTTTTCTATTTAAAATCAATGTTATAGGACCTGGCCAGAATTCTCTCATTATTTCTCTTGAATCATTGTTTATAAAAGAAATTTTTTCTGCTAAGTCAATTGAGTCAACATGAATGATTAATGGATTAAATAATGGTCTTTGCTTAAGACCATAAACTTTTTGAATTGCTATTTTACTACTAGATTCGCAAGCAAGCCCGTAAACAGTCTCAGTTTTAATAGAAACTAATTTTTCATTTTTAAGAAATAAAACTGCTTTTTTAAGTGAATCTTCGGACTCTTTTAAAACATTTTTTCTCATTGAGCTAATATATGAAAAAATAAAATAACTTTAAAGCTTATATTCAATATCACTAAATTTAATAAGAATTAACTTACATTTAACGATTTAATGTGGATACTAAAAAAATGGATCCTAGATTTCATAAGTACTTATATATGATAGCAATTTGTGCTTTGATAATTGCTGTTCTAACCATTTATAAGGGTTTAAACGAAATTAATCTTTTTTTTACTGAAAGAATTAAAATTTGATAACTTTTAATACTTCATTAAAACAATCTATAACATAATCTGGCTTGATTGAATTTTCTATTTTTCCGTAACCATACGTTACGTAAATTGATTTCATACCTAAAGTTTTTGCAGGTATAATGTCATTACTACTATCTCCAATCATAATTGCTTGTTCAGGTGCAACATGACATTCACTTAAACAATATTCCAACATTTCTGTATCCGGCTTAAGTTTGATATTGGAGTTAGAACCTAACACACAGTCAAAAAAATCTTTAATTTTAAAATCTATAAGAATCTTCTCAGTAATAAATTGTTTTTTATTAGTACATAGAGCAATCTTGAATTTTGATTTTAGCTTTTTTAGAGTATTAAAAACATTTGGATATAAAAATGATCTGTTACTACAATTCTCAAAATAAAATTCTAAAAATTCTTCTATTAATGAGTCTATGTTTGGGGGAGGTTTAAGTTTCTGGTTTTGATAAGCCCGGATAATCATTGCTTTAGCTCCACCACCTACTAATGAACCAATAATTCCTCTTTCAATGGGTTTTATATTTTGATTTCTTAAAACAAAATTTAAAGAATCAATAAGATCAGGCCCACTATTTAGAATTGTACCATCTAAGTCAATTAGTATACATTTTATTTTTTTATTCATAAAAAGAATTTTCTCTGTAAAAAAAATGTTATAATATTAATTTAATTTTTAAATTCAAGTTTACTTAATGTCTTTATCTATAATTGTTTTAGCAGCGGGAAAAGGTTCAAGAATGCTATCCGCAAAACCTAAAGTTTTGCATGAGGTTGGGAATTATCCGATGCTCTTTCATATTCTAGATTCAATAAATTCTTTTAAAGATGCTAAGGTAAAAGTTGTAATTGCAAGTTCATTTTCACAATTTAAAAGTGAAATAAAAAGTAAATATAGAAAAATAACTTTTTCAACACAGATCAAACAAAATGGTACAGCAGATGCTGTAACTTCTTCATTAGATGAAAGTACAAAGAATTCTAATACCACTCTAGTTTTATGTGGAGACACACCATTAATTTCACAAAAGACATTAAAAAAATCTTTGAAAAAATTTCATAAAGATAATTTAGATTTATGTGTTATTTCAATGATCCCAGATAATGAGACGAATTCTTATGGAAAATTAAAATTTGAAAATAAAAAATTAATTGGGATAGTTGAAAATAGTGAAATTACAAAAGATAAACACTCTAATATATGTAATTCTGGAATAATGATTTTTAAAACAAAAAGACTTATTGAAAACTTAAAATTAATTAAAAATAATAATAAAAAAAAAGAGTATTTTTTAACAGATTTAGTTGAAATTTTTAAAAATAAAAATCTCTCAATAGATCACTTTTCTTGTGATTTCATTGAGACATTAGGTGTTAATTGTATGAAGGATCTAGCAAGAGTAAATTTTGAATTTCAGAAGATAAAAAGGAATTACTATTTATCTAAAGGTGTTCAAATGGTGGCCCCTGAAACAATTTTTTTTAGTTACGATACTCAAATTGGCAAAGATGTTACCATACAACCAAATGTTTATTTTGGTTTGGAAGTAAAAATCAAAGATCGGGTGACTTTGAGAAGTTTTAGTTATCTTGACAATGTAATTGTTTCTAATGACACTATTATTGGTCCATATGCAAGAATCAGAGACGGTGTTGAAATTAAAGAAAACTCAAGAATTGGAAATTTTGTTGAAATAAAGAAATCAAAAGTTGATAAGAATGTAAAAATTTCTCATCTATCATATGTCGGAGATTCAATTATTAATAGTGGTAGTAATATTGGTGCTGGTGCAATTACTTGCAACTATGATGGTTTTAGAAAGAATAAAACCATTATTGGTAAAAACTGTTTTATTGGGTCAAATACTTCTTTAGTTGCTCCGTTAAATATAAAAAAAGGATCTGTAGTTGGAGCTGGAACTGTTGTTAATAAGGATGTTCCTATAGAAACTGTTGTTTATCGAAAATCTGAATTAATCAAAAAAAATAAAAAAAAATAATGTGTGGAATCTTTGGTATTTTTTCTAATAATCCAGTAATTAATCCAATTTTAACGGGACTCTCAAAGCTTGAATATCGAGGATATGATTCATCTGGTATCTCAGTTCTAAATAATAGTAACTCGATCATAACTATAAGAGCTAAAGGTAAGTTAGAGAATCTAAATAAAAAAATAAAAACTAATGAACTCTTTGGAAATATTGGCATTGGTCATACAAGATGGGCTACTCACGGTGTACCATCAACAAGTAATGCTCATCCCCATGTTTCTGAAAATGTTTCGATTGTTCATAATGGAATAATTGAAAATTACTCACAACTTAAGAAAATGTTGAAAAATAAAGGATTCATTTTTAAATCTCAAACTGATAGTGAAGTTATAGCTCATTTGCTAAGTTATGAGTTGAGATTAAACACTCCAAGGAATGCAATAAAAAATACTTTACAATACTTAGAGGGTGCATTCGCTATAGCAATACTTTTTAAAAACTTTAATTTATTAGCAGGCGCAAGACGAGGAAGTCCATTAGCACTTGGTTTATCAGATAAAACTACTTATTTAGGATCTGATTCATTAGCTCTAGCGCCTTTTACTCAAAAGATTATATTTATGGATGAAGGAGATAGCGTTGTAATTGAGAAAGATAAATTTGAAATTTATAATAAAGAATTTAAAAAAGTTAAGAGAAATATAACATTATCTTCGTTCACAGGATCAAACCTTGATAAAGGGAATTTTAATCATTACATGCAAAAAGAAATTTTTGAACAACCACTTATTATTGGAGACTCTTTATCAAGATTTGTTGATCCTATAAAAAAAAAGATAAATATTCTTGATTTAAAGGTTGATTGGAAACAAATTTCAAAAATAGATTTTATTGCATGTGGAACGTCTTACTTTGCATGTCAAACGGCAACTTATTGGTTTGAAAAATATTTAAATTTGAATGCAAATTCTTATCTAGCATCAGAATTTAGATACAAAACCTACGTTAAATCAAAGAATACACTTTCAATATTTGTTTCACAATCTGGTGAAACTGCAGATACGCTGGCAGCTTTAAAATTTGCAAAGAAAAACGACAGTAAAATATTTAGTATTGTCAACAATTCAGAGAGTAGTATTGCAAGAGAATCACACAATTTCATAACTATTGAAGCGGGTCCAGAAATTGGTGTTGCATCAACTAAAGCTTTCACTGCACAACTAAGTGTTTTAGCGTGCTTATGTTTGATAGCTGGAAGAGAGAGAAAAACGATTAACAGTTCCAATGAACAAAAATTGACTGAAAAACTTTTGGAAATTCCTTCAAATATGTCATCTGTTTTTAATTTAGTAGGGCATGTCAAGAAATTAAGTAAGCAAATAGTAAATGCAAAAAGTGTTTTATTCTTGGGAAGAGGACATTTATTTCCAATTGCACTAGAGGGTGCATTAAAATTAAAAGAAATTTCTTACATTCATGCTGAGGGATACGCTTCTGGCGAAATGAAACACGGTCCAATTGCACTGGTTGATGATAAAGTTCCTGTAATTGTATTAGCACCTAAAGATACTTTATTTGAAAAAAATATTTCTAATATGCAAGAAATTTTAGCACGCGGAGGAAAAGTTATATTAATAACTGATACTAACGGGGACAAAGAGATCGATGATAAAAATCTTAAGAGATTAGTTTTAAAAAATCTTCATGAGTTTGTTCAACCAATTATTTTTACATTACCAGTGCAACTGTTGTCTTATTATGTCGGAGTTTTGAAAGGTACCGATGTTGATCAACCAAGAAATTTAGCTAAATCAGTAACCGTGGAATGATTTCGTTTTGTATGTATAGTTTTAGAGATTATACAAACATAACCCTCAGAATTCACTATAAGATATCAAACATAAGACTGAATTCTTATCCATACTCTCCATATCAAAAAATGTTGATCGATAAGATTATTTTTTTTAGAGAATGTGGTCATACTTATAAAATGATAAGTCAATATTTTAATCAAATTAATCTATTGAGTTATAGAGGAAAAAATTTTTCTCCAAGTTTAGTGTTTGAGTTAATAAAGAAATATAATAGACATTTAGAAAAGAATAAAAGTAAGTTAGGTGAAATAATAAGGAGTGAGTTGGTTTATGAGTAGTTTTACAAAAGTTACTTTAATCGATATTCTTATATTTGGAACATTGTGGATTTATTTTTGAGATTAGAAAATGGAACCTGAGAAAGTTTTAGATTTAGGAAGTAAATATTCCAAAAAGGATCTATCAAGTCTGTTAGATCAACCAAACCTTTCTTTTGTTCGGGAAGGAATTTTTAATTGTAAAAATTCTAGTTCATCACTTTTCTTTGTTGACCTTGAAAAAAAAGATAAAGAAAAGAAATTTCATTTTAATGATTTTTTTGAAGGAGATTTTTTTCATTGGGACTCTCAAACAACACAAAATATCGATAGTCCTAAAATACAAGAAATTGTGAGTGGAAATGTTACACCACATTTATTTGTAAGAGTTAATCCAAAAATTAAAAATGTAACTCTACCTTTTGTTTATTGTGGGAAGTTGATTTATCATTCTCATGAAGAAAAAACATCCAATCCTGTCCACATAATATTTCAAAGTGTTGACTATGATGATTTTACTGAAAACGATGACCTAATTGATATTTACCTATGGAACCCATTAAAAATAGGAATGAAAACCAGTTCAAAAATATCAATGAAAGGGATTATTTCAGATAAAAGAAAAAAAGAATATAAAAAACCTGATAAGACTGAAAGAAAAGGAATGGTTACTTCAAGAGTTGGTCAAGGTTATTATAGACAACAAATAATAGACAAATGGAATGGAATGTGTCCAATTACAGGAATAGATATTAAATCCATTTTAATTTCATCTCATATTGTCCGTTGGTCAGAATCAACAGATAAAGAGAGATTGGATCCTGAGAATGGAATATTATTATCACCGATTTTTGACTCCCTTTTTGATAGATATTTAATTTCTTTTAAAGATAATGGTGAACTTTTGATTTCAAAAAAATTAAACCAAAAAAATGTGATAAAGTTAGGTCTAAGAAAAGATATAAAAATAAATGTTTCAAAAGGAATGATTAAATATTTAATAAGACATAGAAAAAAATGAAATTAAAAATAATTGAAAAGTATAATGTGGGTATTTCTAAATAATTCTTTTTTATCAATAGTTGAAAATAGAAATAATAAAGATGAGTTATTAGTTCGTTCAAGAATAAAAGGGGATATAGAAAAAGTTTTCCCAGACTCTGATGTGTTTGAAATGGAAAATTCAGATTATAAGTATCGGTCTTATATAAAAAAAACTAATGTATCCAATAAACTTAAAAATATTGTAGAAGGTATTACTTATGATAATTTTAAAAATTCTATTCCCTCTGATCAATCAGAAAGACATCACTCGTACTTGAATGTTTGGACTGAATTAAGAAAGTTACAAAAATGAAAAAATTTGATCAACCTACAAACCTTGTAAACTTTTTGACAGTGGAATATTTTTGGTTGGGTATTTTGATAATTAGATGAATAAATTAATCTCTCATATGTCTCAGTGTATCGACTCTCATAAAGGACGAACCATTAACTATGCTACTAAAAGTATCACAGTTTTCAGTGATCCATTGTCGTTTGATAAAATACATGCTCATCTTTTGAAGGATGAAATTAAGCAAGACTTAGATAAAACTGATTATAATTTTTTAGAAGAGAATAAACTTCATCATCTATTAGTTGAATATAATAATTTTTTTTTTGAAAGATTAATATCTTTTGAATTCCTATCCATTGGACCAATGTCTTATTTTAGCGATATTGCTATTCTGGATATTGGTGACAATTATAGATATTTTATTTATCATGACGATGAGCAGGAACCTGAAATTATTCTCAGATGTAATTCAAATGACATTTCTGTAATATATAGATTTGTCCTAACACAGATATTCTCAGATTCTTCATTTTTTGGAATATCAACTCTAGAAGAATCCCTACCTACAAAAATTATTTTTTGGCATGAATCAATTAAATACACAGCAGCAGATCTAATTTTTGAATGTATCCACCTATTTTTAGATAAGTTCACCGATTCTCAGATTGATGAAAAATGGAGTAAAATATTTGATGATGTTACAAGTAAAAATGGTGTATCACATTATGACTATGTTAATGATTTCTGGAATAATTTTAAATTAGACAGTAAAAAAAGGAAATATAACGGTCCAAAAAAGGAAGAGTTCATTAATATGATTATAAAGAATAAGATGTATATTGAATTTAAAGATAGTGGTAAATCATGATGTTCAATCAAAACAAACCAGTCACTGTGGAGTAATCTTGAAGGTGGGATATTTCAATCCCAACATTGAAAAAATTGACGTCAATTTCTCCTGATCAATCTGAGAGACATAATTCATATTTAAATATTTGTACTGAATTAAGAAAGTTACAAAAATGAAAAAACTTTCATTAAAGTTTTGACCAACCTTCATCTGTTTTGAACTTTAAGGTTTTTAGATTTTGTGTTGGGTCTGACCTTCCAAGAATAACTCTTCCATCACCAAACATTAGTCGTAAATAAGATATATTATTATACTTTGAACTGATTTTTAGGATTGTGAACTCATTATCATGATCTTCATCAAGGACATATGTTTGAAATATTGGAGTTATTTCAAAGTTATCATCATGAAAATCAGCTGGTAAGGAAAATATATCTATACCTGAATATTCTTGTTTTATACATTCATCTAGCTCCTTAATAAACTTTTTTACAAAATTTGACATTTTATATCCATTAATAAGCTTTTTTATAAAGTTCGACATTTTATAAAGTATAATAAATATTATATTAAATGAAAAACATTTCCTATTTATAAACCTGTGAAAAATGTGTTAAAATCTGATGATCAACCTACAGAGTTTGTGAATTGGATGACAGTTGAATGATTCTGCATTATGTTTTTATAATTTTTATAACCATTTTGTTTATTGATGAATCTTATGGAAAAAAAAGAATTAATATTGATGGAGTATTTTATGAATGTAAATCACCAAAAAATTCTTTTGAAAGAACAAGAGGTGTAAGAAATAGAATA
>CACCYL010000006.1 GCA_902550225.1 uncultured Alphaproteobacteria bacterium | reverse complement strand
AAATTTCTTGCTCTTTATCTTGTAAAATATATCTTTCTGAAAAAATAGTATTTTTAGCAACCTGAATATTACTTAAACTACTTCCTCCATCAAAAATATCCTGTGTTATTGTTATTCCTTTATTGGTTTCAGATCTTATTCCATCGGATGTAATATTGAATCCGTGAGAGTTTGTATGAACCTTTCCTTTTTGATAATAACCTCTAATTTCTGGTCTAAATTCAGAATATGCTTGAGGCATTAATTCGTCTTTTGACTTTAAAATATTTCTATAATACTTAATTTTTGGATTTAACTCATAAAGTTTTTCAAGTGATTGTTTAAGATCGTCATTGACTATCTGATTGGACAAAGAGTATTGAGGAAATAAAATCAAGAAAATTAAACAAAACTTTTTAAAGACTTTTTTCATATCCATTTTCCTGGATTATGAAATCTTTCAATTCATTTAAATTTGTATTGAAAAGTTTGGTAAATGAAATTAAAGAGCCAATCTTCTGACCTCTAACAAATTCACCAATATAATCTTCTTCTTTAAGAACCGTAAAGATTTCACCATTATCTTTCAATTGTTTAATTAAAACTTTTGGAACTGATTTTACAGCACCCTCAATAAAAATTTTGTCATAAGGAGCGTTTTTATTGTTACCTAAAACTAGATTTGATTTATAGAAAACTGAAGTATTTAAACATCCCATATGTGATAAAACGGAATTAGCCCTTTCAACTAATTCTTTACTATTTTCAACACCAAACACGTAACTTACTAAATTTGAAATTATTGCTACAGAATAACCTGTTAAGCAACCAATCACCAAAACTGAATCATCTTTTGAAAAACTACAGTACTCAAACATTTTTGCTAAGACAAATGTCCTTACTAAATATCTATCTGGAGAAATCAAAATATCTGAATCACTGTAAGCCACCTCTTTTTCAGAATCTGGGACAAATAATTCTTTCTTAGTATTATCGAATGATTCTATCAGGTCTAAATCTTTGACACCATTTGGAAGGAGCTGGTTATTTACCATATTAGCTCGTGCTTTATCAAAAAAATTACTATTCATTATATTGGGCTATTAATATGTAAAACTTTAATATATAAGTATTAATATTTATTACAATGTTTAAGAATTAAATGAGGTGCGGTGGCGGAGAGGCTACGCACCGGCCTGCAAAGCCGTGTACACCGGTTCGAATCCGGTCCGCACCTCCAAGTTTTTATAAATGTTTTACAATTAAAAAAATTTAACTATTATATCCATAATTCCGGCGTAGCTCAGTTGGTAGAGCAAGCGACTGTTAATCGCTGGGTCACAGGTTCGAGTCCTGTCGCCGGAGCCATTTTTATGAAAATATTTATTAGTGGAATTGCAGGCTTTCTTGGAAGTCACTTAGCCGATGCTTTTATCAATGAAGGTCATCATGTTGTTGGCTGCGATAGTTTAATTGGCGGAGAATTGGATAATGTTCCACCAGATGCTGAGTTTTATCAATACGATTGTTGTTTTCGGAATTCAATGCTAAAAATTACAAAAGGATGTGACTTAGTATATCATACTGCGGCAACAGCATATGAGGGTTTATCTGTTTTCTCACCTCATCTAATTACACAAAATATTGTTACTGGATCAGTATCATTATTTAGTGCAGCGATTGAAAATAAAGTTAAAAGAATAATATTTTGCTCGTCTATGGCTAGATATGGAACCAATGAAATACCTTTCAGAGAAGAGTTTGTCCCTAAACCCCAAGATCCATATGGTATAGCAAAAGTAGCTGCAGAAAATATCCTAAAAAATTTATGTGAAGTTCACGGAGTTGAATACGTAATTGCAGTACCACACAACATAATTGGACCGAGACAAAAATACGACGACCCATATCGAAATGTAGCTTCAATCATGATAAATTTAATGTTACAAAATAGACAACCTTACATATACGGAGACGGAAAACAAAAAAGATGTTTCTCATACATTGATGATGACCTATTTTGTCTTAAAGAAATGGCCACTAATAAGTCTGTAAAGAGTCAAATAATTAATATAGGACCGGATGAAGAATTTATAACAATTAATTCTTTGGCCAACAAAATTGCCAATCAACTCAAATTTAATCTTAACCCAAAATATTTAAAGGGAAGACCTCAAGAGGTTTTGGAAGCAACTTGCAGTGCTGATAAGGCACGCAGACTTCTTAATTACAAAACAAAAACAAAATTAGATCATGGCTTAAAAAAGATGATTGATTTTATTAAAGTAAAAGGTGTCAAGAAGTTTAGATACCATCTAGATCTTGAAATTATAAATTCAAAAACACCGAAAACGTGGAAAGAAAAACTTTTCTAAAATGACAAAAATAAGTTTTGTATGTCCAGTATTTAACAAAAAAAAATATTTAAAACTTGTACTTTCCTCAATTAAAAAACAAGTAGGAAGCTTTGACAAAGAATATATTTTTATCGACGACGGATCTTCAGATGGATCGCTTGAATATTTAAAAAAAAAAACTCAAAAGTGGAAAAATACAATAATTTTAAGTCAGAAAAACAGAGGACCAGCAGTGGCAACTCAATCCGGTATTAATAGGGCCACGGGTGATTATATTAAATTAGTTGGCGGTGATGATATAATGGCGCCATATTGTTGTGAAATTTTATTAAAAACAATTTTAAAAAAAAATTCTGTAGCAGCTTTTAGCTCATACAAATTGTTGCAAAATTATAATAATATTTCGTTTCCAAATAATGTAATCGAAAACTATAGATTTTTAGAAAATCCTCTTACAGCCACAATTTCTTCAAGTTTTTCAGGTACAACACCTAATCTCTACTGTAATAAAACAATAAAAAAATCTGGTGGATGTAATAAAAAACTTTTTATAGAGGATTTTTCTTTAGTCTTAAATTTAGCTCGTTTTGGAAATTTTTGTTTTATTGATAACATAACATCATACGGACCAAAAAATGACGAAAACAGGATAATGATTGGGAAAAAAAGCCAACTTATACATGACTATAATGCTGCATTGTATTATTTTATAAGAAAAAATGAGTTAGAAGATTCGATATTAAAAATCGCATGTAAAAAATCAATAGGAAGATCAGAAAAATGGTATAGAAGAGAAAAAAGAAAAACTAAATTTAATAGGATGAATTTTCTGAAAATTTGTTTATTTTTAGGGAGCAAGAATTACTTAAATTTAATAAGGGAGTCTTGTATTTTTATTTATCAACATTCAACTAAAGATGCAATAAGATATAAAATAGACGATTATTCTCCTTGATTAAAAAGTAGACCTCTTTTTCTTGCAATCGAGATCATTTTTAAGAAAAATAAGATACTTAGAATTAAATAAAATAGGTTGAGAAAGATAATTATAAAAACATTATTTAAGATAATTTTATTTTCGATCAAAATTAATCTCATAGTCTCAAAAATATGAACTGTTGGCAAAAAAAGAGCGATACCTTGTACTAATGTAGGTAAAGAATCTAATGGATAATATACACATGAAAAAGGAAGGATAATAAAAATGATCGCCCATGCTAATTCTTCAAAGGCTTGACCATACCTTAATACTAAGCCAGATACGATAAAACCTATGGACCACCCAAAAATTATTAGATTTAAAAAGAGAAATATTAAATACAAGCCTAATTCAAAAAGATGAAAATCAAAAAAATAGTTTGCGAAAAAAATAGCAGGAGTAATTCCAATCAAAGTTCTTATGAGACTTATAAGTATCAATCCATAAACCATCTCAATATCCTTTAATGGTGTAATGAATAAATTTGGTAAATTTCTTGACCACAATTCCTCAAAAAAAGACATGGTCAAACCAAGCTGTCCTCTGAATAAAACGTCCCATAAAACTACTGCAGAAAGAATTATATTTAAGGCACTCCATATTCCAAAGCTTTCATTAGACATAAAAAAATTAGTAAAGTACCCCCAAAAAAGAATCTGAACTGTTGGCCAGTAAAAAATACTTAACAATCTGGGAAAAGATCCAAAGGATATGTTCTTATATCTAATTAATAAAGCTATTATTCTATTTATCATCTTTCAGAAAAATATCTTTAAGTGAAGAAGACTTACTCTGTTTAAATAGCTCATTTTTTTTACCATCAAATTTTATTTTTCCTTTTTCTAATAAAATAATATGTGAACACAATTTTTCAATTTCTTCTAAATTATGAGATGTAATAAGGATTGTTGAATTATTTTTTTTCTGAAATTTTTTTATATATTTTCTTATAAATTCTGAAGTTGAAACATCCAATGATGCTGTTGGTTCATCTAGCAAAAGTAATTTTGGGTCATTTAATAAAGCTTTACATAAATTTACTCTTGTTTTTTGACCGGAAGATAACGTTCCATAAATATTATTAAGTAAATCTTTTATAAATAAATCTTCTGATAATTTTAAAATTTTTTTTTTTGTATCTACTACATCATAAAGTCTCGCATAAAAAATTAAGTTTTGCATAACTGTAATCTTTTTAGGTAGATCAACATATGGGCTCTGAAAATTTATATTTTTTAATATTTCATATTTGTGGAACTTGAGGGATTTGTCAAAAATGAAAATTTCTCCCTCAGAAGGAGTTATAAGTCCCATTAACATTGCTAGAAAAGTTGTTTTTCCTGCTCCATTTTTTCCTAAAACTCCAAAAAATCCACCATATGGTAAATTTATTGAAACATTACTAACCACTGTTTTATTACCATATGTCTTTGATAAGTTTTTTGTTCTAATTGACGTTTTTGGCACTTAATCGTACTGAAATGCTGTAAGATTATTATTTTTCATCATTGGAATTAAAATCAGATTTTTATGCATTAATATCTCAAGATCGGCAGCACCTTTATTAATTTTAAAAGAGTTCGTAACTATACCTTTTTTATTGATTGAAAAAAGCTTTCCGTTAATCCAATCTGTTGATAAATACCCATTATCTTTATTAAAGACGATACCGTCTAAATTTCCAATTGGACGAGTGCTGAAAAATTTTTGAATTTCTCTTGTTTTTAAATTAACTTTTATTAATTTTCCTTTTATTTCTGTATCAAATCCACTCTTAATTTTGCCCCAACAGGCTATTATTAAATAATTTCCCTCAATTAACAATCCGTTAGGTGAATTGAGAAGTTTGCTTTGTTTCCAGATTGTAATATTTTCGTTTTTTAATTGATAAATTCTATTTTTAAACATGTCAGAAGCATAAATACGACCTTTTTTGTCTACGACTAGATCATTTAAAAAACCCGCGCCGTTAACTGAGAAGAATTTCTTTTTCTTATTTGAAGTATCGATCATCCAAATTTTATTTATATCTGCTACATATAAATAGTCATTAAAGATTGTCATACCTTTTGGGGCGTCTAAACCTGTTATCCATTTCTTATCTAAAATCTGACCATCTACACTGATTTTACTGATATATCCATTTTTATCTATTTTTAATGGATCACCGTTTATGTTTGAAATATAAATAGCACTATTTTTTTTATCAAAGACAACTGATTCTGGTTCATTTAGTCCGTCAACAACCCATTTAACCTCGAAAGAATATATTGGGGAAGAAATAAAAAAAATAAAAATGAAAGTTTTAATAAAAATATTTAGCATTTTTTTGTGAATTTCTTAAACTAAACTATTGTTAACTTTTTGTATATGATTTAACAAAAAAAAGTTTAAAATCTATAAAATGAAGTTAAATTTAAAAAAAAATTTTTCAGAATGTATTGGAAATACTCCAATAATAAAACTAAAAGTCGCATCAGAACTATCTGGTTGCGAAATATATGGTAAATGTGAATTCCTTAATCCAGGGGGATCTGTGAAAGACAGACCTGCATTGCAAATAATCAAAGACGCAATTAAAAAAAAACAAATCGAGAAAGGAGGTACAATTGTTGAAGGAACTGCAGGAAACACTGGAATAGGTCTATGTTTAGTTGGAAATTCAATTGGGTTGAATTCTATCATAGTGATGCCTAGGACTCAAAGTAATGAAAAAAAAAAAATGTTAAAATTGTGTGGAGCGAAATTAAAACTTGTTGATGCACTCCCATATAAAAATCCTGGAAATTACATTCGTTATTCAGAAACCTTAGCAAAGTCAATTGTAAATAATCATGGTGTTCTATGGGCAAATCAATTTGATAATTTATCAAATAAAAAATCACATTATTTAACAACCGGGCCTGAAATATATAAACAACTTTCCCAAAAGATTGATGCTTTTATATGTTCAATAGGCACAGGAGGAACTATTTCTGGTGTTTCTGAGTTTTTAAAAGAAAAAAATAAAACCATTGTTATTGGTCTTGCAGATCCCATGGGTTCAGCTATGCATAATTTTTATAAAAATGGGAAACTTGAATCTACAGGTTCTTCTATAACTGAAGGAATTGGGCAAGGAAGAATAACAAAGAATTTAGAAAATGCTGTTATTGACGAGTCATTTCAAATAACAGATACAGAAGCTTTAAATATCGTATATGAGATGGTGAGGAAAGAAGGCCTAATTTTAGGGGGATCATCAGGGGTAAATATTATGGGAGCTGTAAAGTTAGGAAAATTAATTGGTCCCAATAAAAAAATTGTTACAATCTTGTGTGATTATGGAACAAAATATGAAAGTAAAATTTTTAATAAGAAATTTCTTAAAGACAAAGAACTTCCAATTCCAGAATGGCTTTGAAAAATTTAATTTCAAAATTAGTAATTAACTGTGAGGAGCTTTTTACTTTAAAAAACTCTACTAATGTTAAAATTATTGATTGTAGATGGTATTTAAATAAACCTGATAGAGGAAGATTAGAGTATAAAAACTCTCACATCGAGGATGCAATTTATTTTAATATTGAGAAATTGTCAAATAATTCAATTGATTTGCCCCATATGTTTCCAACAAATGAACAAATCCAAAAATTCTTTAGAAAAAAAGGAATTAATATTGATGACGAAATAATAATATATGATCAGACGGGTTTTTTTTGTTCAGGAAGAGTTTGGTTTATTTTTAGAGTTTTTGGATTTAAAAAGATAAGAATACTTAATGGTGGTTTTTCAGAGTGGACTAAACATAATCTTCCAGTAACAAATAAAATAAAAAAAACAAAAAAATCTGATTTTATTTGTAATTCATTTGAATCTAAGAGAATAGTAAATAAAAAACAATTAGAAAAAATTATCGTTAAAAATGATTGTAATATAAAAGTTATTGACGCAAGACCTCAGAACAGATTTTTAGGAATTGAAAAAGAACCGAGACCTAATTTAAAAAAAGGTAGAATTAAGAACAGTATTAATATTCCGTTTGATGTAATAACAGAAAATATGCTAATTAAAAATTTAGATGAATTAAAGCATTTAATTTTCAATCAAAAAAAAATAAAAAAAAAAAATATCATAGTATGCTATTGCGGATCTGGAGTTACGGCTTGCAATATTATATTTGTTCTTACATTATTAGGTATTAAAGAAGTTAAACTGTATGATGGATCATGGGCAGAATGGGGAAAAATAAAATAAATTCTGAATTAATTAAGCTAGGGAGTGATCCTGATTTACATCATGGATCTTTAAGCGATCCCATATATAAAACCTCGACAATAATTTTTAACGATTATAAAAGCTTTTTAGACGCTAAAAAAAATAAATTCAAAAAACCATATTATGGAAGATTTGGAAACTATTCAGTAAAAAGATTTGAAGAATTAATTTGCCAATTATACAAAAGTCAAGATGCAATTATTACAAGTTCTGGCTTGTCAGCAATAACGATAAGTTTATTATCATTTTTATCAAGAGGAGATGAAATATTAATCACAGAAAATTGTTATGAACCTGTTTATAATTTCTGTATAAAAGAGTTAAAAAAATTTGGGATAAAAACTTATTTCTACAAAAATAACAACTCTTCTTTTTTAAAAAAACTTATAAACAAAAAAACAAAATTGATTTACATCGAATCGCCCGGATCACTCAATTATGAAGTGGAAGATATAGAAGAAATTGTAAAGATAGCAAAAAAAAATAAAATAATAACTGTTATGGATAATACTTGGGCTACTTTTATAGGTCTTAACCCTTTAGAATGGGGTGTAGATATAGTTATTGAATCTTGTACAAAATATTTTTCAGGTCATTCTGATAATTTTTGTGGAATAGTAGCATGTGGAAATGAACATTTTAAAAAAATTAAGCAAACAGCTGTTAGATTGGGAGACTTTGTTTCTGCAGATGCATGTTTCAACGCAATAAAAGGCATGAGAACTCTGAGTACAAGACTAGAGAAACATCAAGAAAATTCCTTAAAAGTTTTTGAGTATTTAGAAACAAAAAAGTGTATTAAAGAAATTTATTTCTTACCCAATAAAAAAAATATTTACCACAAACTTTGGAAAAAATACTTTAATCTTAGCAATGGACTAATTACTTTTTCAGTTGCAAAAATAAATAAAATTGAATCATTCATTGATCATTTAAATTTTTTTAAAATTGGATTCAGTTGGGGAGGATATGAAAGTTTGATTTTGCCATTAAGTGAAATAAAGCCCTCTTTAAAAAACTACAAAAAGTCTGTATATTGGTTTAGAATTCATATTGGTTTAGAATCAGCAGATGATTTGATTAAAGATCTTGAGCGAGGATTTAAAAACTATGAAAAAAAATAAATTTTTGATATATAAACCCACAAAGTCTGCCATGCAGTCGGGATACAATAACTCACGCAAATGGTGTCTCTCAAACAATGACATTAATGAATCGTTTATGAGTAGTAAGTTTTGTTGGAACGGATCATCGAATCCTGAAAAACAAATTAAATTATTTTTTGACGATTTAGAATCAGCTATCAACTTTGCAAAAAAAAATAAATATGATTATGAAGTACAAATGCCCAATAAAAGGTCGTTGATAAAAAAATCCTATGCTGAAAATTTTTTGAAGAAAGGCTAAAAATGGGTAAAGAAAGATTTTGTCCAGATTGGTTATTTAAAATTATTATTTCTCAAACTGTTTATGATTATATTGTAAGAGATGTAGCCTTATTTATAAGTGCAAGAAAATTTATATCTTTTTTTTCAAAATATTACGATGAACTTACCCCAGACGATATAGAGGCAACATCGGTAGCATTCATTGAATTTTTAGGCGAAGTAAAGTCCAAAGATCCTTTTCTTCTTTTAAATCATTACACATACAGTATAATAATGAACGTTAAGCCAAATGAAAAAGGTATTTTTAAAAAAGATCCATACGATAATGATACTGAAAAAAAGTACTCTCCGCATGATGCAGTAAAAGATTTTAAGGTATTTTCGTATTCATGTAGATCTGGGCTGACAAAAAAAGCTCCTTGCGGTTGGGATATTAAAAATGAAAAAGATTTAGGTTTAATTACTGATGCAATACATAAACAATTTTCTATTGACGATATGATAGATAGTGTAACATAAACTATGAAGACTTTATTATATTCTTTTATCTTAAGTACATTGTTATTTTTTAACAAAAGTGACGCAAACACTGACTTAATTAGAGAGGCTGTGGCAAATCCTTCCAGAAAAGAAGAAAACAAAAAAAGAGATGTGTATAGAAATCCTTACGAAACTCTAAAATTCTTTGAATTGGATAGATCAAAAAGAGTTTTAGAAATAATTCCAGGTAGAGGTTGGTATACAGAGATAATTAGCACCTTCATGAATGGTACAAATAACTTCCATGTTGCAGTTTATAAAGAACCAAGCTACGCAATTGAGATCATCACAAAAATTCAGAATGAATTCTTTGAATATTTTAAAAACAATAAAAATAAATTTGGAGAAATCAAAAAAATTTTTATTGATAAAAATTTCAAAATTAAAAGTAAAGAAAATTATTTTGATTTAATTTTGACATTTAGAAATACACATAACTTTTTAGATCAAAAAAAATCAAAAAATATTTATAAATCATTGCATAGATCTCTTAAAAAAAATGGAATACTTGGAGTTGTTCAACATAGAGCTGATGAATCTGCAACATCTAATTTTAAAAAAGGTTATGTAAAAGAATCATTTTTGATAAGACATATTGAAGAACAAGGGTTTAAGCTAATAGAAAAAACTGAAATTAATTCTAACCCCAAAGATCTTAAAAATTACAGTAAAGGTGTATGGACACTCCCTCCAAGGTATGCAGAAGGTGATAAAAATAAATCTGTTTACGAAGCCATAGGAGAGAGTGATCGCATGACTCTAAAATTCGTAAAACAATAAATGATTCATTTTGTAGTTGCGACAAACTCAGAAGCAAGACCACTAATTGATCTTTTCAAGCTAAAAAAAATCAAAAGTTTAAAACAAACTTTTATTTATTCAAATCATGAGATTAGCTTAACCATTTCGGGTATTGGCAAAGTAAATGCTGCCATTGGAGTAACTCAAACATATTATTATTATAATCAAAAAAATGATAATATATGGATAAATATTGGATTAGCAGGGCATAAATATTTAAAGGTTGGAGATATTTGTACAATAAATAAAATTACTGATAATGAAACAAAAAAAATAATTTTTCCCTTTATAAATAAATTTAAAATGCAAAATCAAGAATGTTTATCTGTAGGGATACAAAAGAAAAGATACAGCTCAAAAGTTTATGACATGGAATCATTTGGTTTTTACCAATCAGCATATCAATACGCTTCAAAAGAACTTTTACAGATTGTCAAAATTATCTCAGACAATCAACTTGAATCAATTGATTTTAAAAATAAAGAAGTTGTATACAACATTATTTTTAATCACAGAAAGTTAATAAAAGAACTTTGCTCATTTATGTTAAATTTAAAAGAAAAATTTTATCCAACAAGAAAAGAAATTATTGAAAATGAATTCAATAATTTATTTACAAAAATAAAATTTACATTTACAGAACGCGAACAAATGAAAGCACTCCTTAATTTATATTTTACAAAGTATGATTCTCTTCATGATAATGTAATTAATTTAAGTGAAAATGCAGCGTATAATATAAAAAAACTTAAAGAATTTCTGAAAGTATGAAAATCGACACAATATATGTTGAGAATGCTGCAAAATCGCATCCCAATACGGATGATATTATCAAAAGGATAAAATATAAAAATATTATATATTGTAATTCCTACTCTGAAGTTTTTAATTCAAATAACCAAAATTTTAGAATTCAAAAAGAATCACCTTCTTTAATATTAGCATATAAAAAAAAAAACTTTATACACAAAGCACCTGAAAAGTTTACGATTGGATTTAAGAATAATTATTATTTTTCTCATCTTCTTAATTGTCCTTATGATTGTAAATACTGTTTTCTTCAGGGAATGTTTAACTCGGCAAATTATGTTTTATTTGTAAATTACGAAGATTTCTATTCTAATATAAAAAAAATAGCTGAAAACAATAAAGAATATTCATGTTTTTTTTCAGGTTACGACTCCGACAGTTTGGCACTTGAAAATGTTACAAACTTTCTTAGAGAATTCATAAAATATTTTGAAGAAATAAAAAAAGGAGTATTAGAAATACGTTCAAAAAGTATAAATATCAAAGTCTTTGAAAAAATTAGACCATTGGCAAATGTAATACCTGCTTTTAGTCTTAACCCTGAACATGTGGTAAAAGAATTTGAAGATAAAACACCAAGTCTCTCAAAAAGGTTGAAAGCAATAATCAAACTGCAAAATTTAGGTTGGTCAATTGGTTTAAGATTCGATCCATTAATTTACTGCGAACAAAAAGAAGTCTATGAAGAATTCTTTAAAAATGTTTTTGAATTAATTGACAAAAATAAAATTCACTCGGTTACTCTAGGCAAATTTAGGATGCCGGATCGGTTTTTAAAAAAAATTTCAAAAGTAAGATCCGATAATAATTTAATACAATATGAAAATGTAAGAAGAATGTTTCCAAAGTTAGATCAAAACTATGATGAATTTCAACAAACTTTTCTAATAAGATTATTAACTAGATTCATAGATATAGAGAGGATATTTGTAAATTAAAATTTTCTGTCTTTAAAAGCAAATTTTCTACAATTAAAAATCAATGCATTAGTTTTGTGACTGTCTTCACGTTTAAAATAAAGTACTAATTCACCTGAATATCTTCCGAGAATTCCTGAAACAGATCCATTTGAATCTGGATAGAGCTCGATATTTTTCGAATTCCAAGAAATATTGGATTTGGTTACTAAGATATTATCAGCCTCAAAAGATAAACCACCTAAATCAATTCTTTTATTGTCAGTGTTCAATAGTAGAAAAACATCTTTTACATCCACTTCATTTGTGAGTGCGTTGGTATTAGTACAAACTAAATTTAACTCAAGTGAAAAAATTAACTTTGGAATGAAGAAAATTAATAATAAGTACATAAAGTGATAATTTCAAAAAAAAAAAAATTGTCAATTTTAATTTTAAACCAATTAATTTTTTAAAATAACTAGTTATAATTTTTGTATTTAGATAAATAAAAACTTTTTGTTATATTGTCTATACTTAAATTGTTTAACAAAAAAAAAAGTAAGTGTGGAAAAAAAAGTTATATATTAAAAATAATCTTACACCATTTTCGATAAATCGATCGAAAATTGATTTATTTTTCGATTGTAGTAGATGTTTTTACTTAGACCAAAAACATGGCATAAAAAGACCCCATGGTACACCTTTGGTTATCAATAATTTTGTTGTAAATCATTTCAAAAATACTTTGAATAAATATCGAAATCTAGGAAAAGTTATACCAGAAACAAAAATCATAAATAAAAAATTAGTTCCTATTAACAATGAATCACTGGATAATTGGACACATCCATTTAAAGGAATAAATTACATTGATAAAAAGACAAACTTAAAAATTAGAGCTAATCTTGATGATATTTGGCTATGTAAAGAGACTGAAAATAACTATCCGGTCATTATAAAAAGTACGTCGCGTAAAAAAAATATTAGTTCAGAAAATATTTGGCCAGGCTACTGGAAACAACTCTCATTATATTCTTTTCTTTTAAAAAAAAACTCAATGAAAGTAGGTTCAACAGGTATACTTGTTTATTTGAATGCTTCTGAGGATCTTCCAAACTCAACGGAAATAATTGATTTTCAATTGTTGATTTTTGAGAGGGAGCTTGACCACACTTGGATTGAGCCAACTCTTGATAGAATATATCAAAATTTAAATTGTGATAAGGTTCCAGTCAGTGGTAATGGTTGTAAATATTGTAGATATCAAATAAATATTCAAAATATATTAGATGGAAAATTTTAAAATCATTCAAAAACTTGAGTCTACGAATTCTAGGTTATCAAAAGAAGAAATAATTCTTAACGAAATGAAAAATAAAAACGAAGTATTTTTTAAAGGAATGAGTCTAGCTTACAATAAACTTTTGACTTTCGGTGTTAAACAAGTTCCAAAATCTCAATCGAGTGGAGATGGTTTAGAATGGTCAGAATTTAGTCAATTGGCCGAAAAACTAATATCTAGAAAATTAACTGGTCATGCAGCAAGAGATGAAATTTTAGAAAAAATGGAAAAATCACATATAGATGAATGGAATTTTTTTTATAAAAGAATTTTACAAAAAGACATGAGATGTGGGCTCTCAGAGAAAACTATAAACAATGTAGCAAAAAAAAATGGTTTTGTTGAATTTATAATTCCTGTTTTTGCGTGTCAATTAGCACAAGATTCAGAGTTACATCAAAAAAAACTAACTGGAGAAAAAATTCTTGAGGTAAAGTTAGATGGCGTGAGAGTCATTACTGTTTTATACCCAAACGGAAAAGTAGACATGTTTAGTAGAAATGGAAAAGAATTAACAAATTTTAATAATTTGCAACAAGAATTAAGAGAAAAAATTAGAATTAATCCCTTAGATGAAGCAATAGTAATTGACGGAGAAGTTGTTAGTCAGAATTTTCAGGAACTAATGAAACAAATTCATAGAAAGGAAGTTATTCAAAATCAAGATGCAAAACTATTTTTATTTGATTTTCTTCCATTTGAAAAATTTAAAGTTGGTGTTTACAAAAAAACATATAAGTTAAGAACTTTAAATTTAAAAAATTGGTACGATCGTTTTATTAAGAATTCAGATAAAATTAAATTGATTGAAAAAAAAATTATAAATCTCGATTGTTCTGAGGGCCTGTCTGTTTTTAGAAATTTTAATAATGAATCTATAGTTCAAGGTTACGAGGGTATTATGATAAAAGATCCAGAATCATTTTATGAATGCAAAAGATCTACAACATGGTTAAAATTAAAACCTGTCATAGAAATATCTCTTGAAGTGAAAGATTTTGAAGAAGGAACTGGAAGAAATTCAGGTAAATTAGGAGCAATCATTGCTGAAGGCGTTGACAACGATAAGTTTTTTAGATTGAATATAGGTTCTGGATTTTCAGACGAACAAAGAGAATCTTTTTGGAGAGACAAACATAAATTAATTGGTCAAATAGTGGAAATCAAGGCAGATTCTATTAGTAAAAGTCAGGATGGTGAACACTGGAGTTTAAGGTTTCCAAGATTCAAATGTTTTAGAGGATTCGATATTAAGGAAAAGTTGTAGTTAATTTAATAATTATTAAGTATGGATAATGTACAAATATAAAATTTTAATATTTTCTTTAATCTTTTTAATTGTTTCATGCGAAAATACAAGTGATAAAAAAGTATTCGGTCAAATTATTGGTGCAGCAGTAGGAGGATATGTTGGTTCTAAAATCGGTTCTGGAGCCGCAAAAGATATTTCTGTTATTTTAGGCGGCGCAGCTGGATATATCTTAGGTGGTAAAATTGTAGAAATTTTAAGTAAAAAAGAAAGAGAAGAATTTAATAACGTGATTGAAAATTCTCTCAATTTTTCACCTGATAATGCAAGTGAATCCTGGCAAAGTAATGAGAATCAGAATATTACTGGTGAAGTAGTTCCACTAAATAATTATAAAATGAAAAATCGAGATTGCAGAGATTTTAAAAAGGTAATTAGAAAAAATAATGAAATATTTGAAGAAAATTCTTCAGCATGCAGAAATAAAGACGGAAACTGGGAAATTATTTAATTCTAAATATTTTAATAAAAATTGGGAGTAAAATAAGACTAGTTATCAATGTATTTGATAATGAAATAAATAACAAAAGACCCATAGAAGATGTTCCATTATGTGAAGAGAAAAATAATGTACTAAATGAAAAAATTGTTGTTAAGCCGCTAAATAAAATTGCCAAAGGCGTGTTTGAGGAGCATAGTTTTTTAAAATCTGCTAGTTCATCAAATCGCTTTAAAAAATATATTGGATAACTAACACCTAAACTAAAAAGCAAGGGTATCGCAATCATATTTGCAAAATTAAAGTTTAATTTTAACACAATCATAAAAAAGATTGTTAAAATGAATGCACAAAGTAATGAACTTACGCAAACTAAAACATAATTTACCTTTCTAAAAATTAAAAATAAAAATAAAATTAAGAAAAAAAGTGAAATTATTAAAGCTTGTTTAAACGAACCAATAACTATTTTTCCTGCATTAAATTGAACTATAGGCATACCGGAAGCTCCTGGAAAAAAAGTCTCTACAGTACTTACAAATTCTCTAAGATCCTCTGGTTTTGATAAGTCTCTACTCGGAAAAATTTCTACACGAAATAAATTATTATCAGAGATATATCTGTTACTAAAATTTTCAGATATTTCACTAGACAAGTTATCTGGAATAGAACCAAGATTTAAAACAACTGATAGGAGATCATCAAATTTCTCAAAAAAAATTTCTTCAATTTCGAGGTATGAATTTTTATCACTTTGAAATAACGAAATATTATCTTTTAACTGTTTTGCATTCAAAGATACTTGACCAAAATCTCCTTGAATATATTTGTCAAGAAGTAAACTCAATCTTGCTATTTGGTCACCCCCGTCTGAAGGTTTCTCAAATTTTTTATTAGATAGTAAGAATTTAAGATAATCCAAATCTTCAGATTCATATTTTTCAAAGATTTTTTCATAAGAAAAATAACCACTCACAATATCATTCTGAAAAATTGGATGATCGTATTTGAAACTCTTTAATTCTTTTTCTGTAAAAATTACGGAAGCAATATAATCCGACGTAGGATTATTTTCAATTAACTCTTTAGCAAGTTTTACAGATTGCAGCTCTTGATCTTTTAAGTTTAAAGCATCTGAATCAAAAGTAATCTTACTTAGGTTGAAAGACGTAAAAAAAGCAATAATAAAAAAAATTATTAATATTTTATTTTTATTGTTAATTAGAAAATGTTCATAAAGATTCGAATTCAACTCTATAAAACCAATTTTTTTTTTTTTTAAAAAAAGTTCGAGTAAACAAGGTAAAAAAAATGTGTTTAAAATTAGTCCAACTAACAAACCGATTGCTGAAATGATACCAAGTTCTGACAAACCAACATAATCAGTTGGGATGAACGATAAAAAACCTACTACAGAAGGAATTGAAGCTATGAATAATGTTTTCCCAATTGACTCAATAATTTTTGTTTTTTCTTTAATAGTCTCATGTTTTAAAAAATTCTTTTCTTTAATTCTTGAGCAAATTTGAATCCCATAATCAACAGAAAGACCTATAAATAATACGGCAAATGCTACAGAGATTAGATTTAATGAACCAATTGCTAATGTTGTAATACCGAGTGTAATAACTAAACCCAAAATAATAGTTAAAACTATCGAAAACAATAAATACAAGTCTTTAAATGCTATCCAAAGTAAAATTGCGACCAATACAAAACTTAGCAAACCAGAAAATGAAGCTCCAGAAGAAACTGACGCAACTTCTTCATAGTCAATTAATAGCCCCCCAGTGTAATCTACTTGTATTTTAGGGCTTTGGTCTGACTTAAAATTAATAAGTGATTCGTAAATGACTTTAAATGAATTCTTTTCAAGAAATTCTTCAGATAACCCAAAAAGAATAAAAAACTCATTTTTTTGAGAGGATAAAATATTTGTCCACTCAACTTTTTTTTTTAATAAAAGAGATTCATTAAAAATTTTAAATATATTGGCAAAGCTGTCTTTATCTTCTTTTGAATCTGATTTTAATGATAATTCTAAAATATTATTTAGACCTTCCAGCTTATTCTCATGATTATTTATTTGAGATAAAAAAGGCTGAGATTCATATATTTTTTGTATCAAATTATCTTTTTCAAAGTCATTCAGAAAAAGAAAAAAATTTTTTTTCAGATTTTTATCTAGATTTGGTGAAAAAATGAAAGAAACACCATCCAAATCATTCAACTTTTTTACAAACTTTTCACTTGCAAATTTTACTTCATCATAATTTCCCCCCCTAATTCTTATTAAAATATTATTGTTAAGAACTTTAAAAGAATCTTTGAGTTTTTTTTGATTTTTTTTAAAGTCTAAATTTTCGTTTATAAGTGAATCGGTTGATGTATTTATTTTGAGATTAGAGATAAGTACTAAAGAGATCAACGAAATAAAAACGAATAAGGAACAAATTTTTTTTGGATTTGTTAAAACTATGTTTAATAATTTATTCATTGTAAATTATCAATTATACTATTAATTAATGTAAACAAGTTAGCATATTTTTTTATGGATTTTGTACTAAATAAAATAGTTCAGAAAGTTTCAGAACGTAAATTCAATAGAACTCAATATAAAGTTAAGAGATTAAAAACAATTTCTGGAGTAATTCACGCTGTCATAGCAGAAATAAATGACGAAAATTCGGAAATCTTAGTTGCATTATCAGTTTTAGAAGATAAAAATAAGTTTAAGGTTTTATAATTTAAGAGGATTAATTATGTCATATTTGAAAAACTCAACAATTCTTTTTGTCATTCTATTGCTCTCAACACCTGCTAATGGTCATGGTCCTTCTAGGCAAAAAGTTTCAGAATCCATCGAGATTAATGCTTCTTCAGATGAAGTATGGAAAATTGTCAGTGATTTTAACAACTTTAATTGGAATAAGAGTGTAGAAAAAACAAGTGCAAGCTCAAATGATGTTGGTGCAGAGAGAACCATTTTTTTCAAATCAGGTGAAAGTATTAAACAGAAACTTGAAAAAATAGATGAAAGTAAAATGATGGTTAATTGGAGAATTATAGAAACTGACAATAAAGTTCTACCCGTAAACAGTTACTCTGCAAAAATTTTTGTTAAACAAACCGATAACAAAACTAAAGTCACCTATAAGAGTGGATTTTACAGGGGGTTCATGGGTAATGATCCTCCATCGGAGCTTAATGACGAAAATTCAAAGAAAAAAGTAAAAATCTTTATTGTTGAAAATCTTAATGGACTTAAAAAAATTATTGAAAAAAATTAAATTTATTCTTTATTCATTAATTTTTTTTTGTTTCAGCCCCCTGATCCCAAAAGAACTAGCGTTTATTACAAATCAAGAAAGTAATAAGCTAGATGTAATTGATTTAACAATTCAAGAAAAAATTAAAGAGATAAAGTTGGGGAAGAAACCCGCTGCAATATTTATTGATTCAGGGTCAAGAAAAATTTTTGTTTCAAATCCTGATAGTAATAATATTTCAGTTTTAGATCTATATGATGAATCACATTTTTTTATTGAAGCTGGGAACAGTCCACTTGGTATTTCATTTGATAGTTCAAAAAATAACATTTTCGTATCTAATTGGTATGATGATGTTATCTCAGTAATAGATTTTGTGACCAAGAAAAAAAAACATGAAATTAAGGTGGGGCAATCACCAGCTGGCATTTATTTTGATAAAAAAAATCAAAAACTTTATGTTGCAAATAGGGAAAGTAATAATGTTTCGTTAATTGACACAGAAAATTTTGAAGTTTTAAAATCTTTAAATGTTGAGAATTCACCATTTGGAGTTTATTCAGAGGATTATCTAGACTATATTGTAGTCACAAATGTTCAATCCAGTTCTGTATCAATTATTGAAAAAAAGGGTTTTAATTTGCTAAAGAATATAAAAGTCGGTAAGTGGCCATATTCTGCAGTTCACGATAAAAAAAATAATAATTTATACATCACAAACCAAAGAGATGACAGTATCTCGATAATTAACATGGACAAAATAGAAAATGTAAAAACATTGGTTGATGTTTGCGAATATCCTGAGGGTATTGATATAAGTTACACTCAAAATTTAATTGTTGTTGCGTGTTGGTTTGAAGACAATATTATTTTAATAAATTTAAACGATTTTAGTGTAAAAAAAAAAATAGAAACCTCTGGAGGGCCAAGAGCATTTGGAAGATTTATAATAAAAAAATAAAATGAATAAATTGGAACAAGAAAAATTACAATATATGTCTAATGCAATTAGAGGTCTCTCTATAGACGCAGTAGAGAGAGCAAATTCTGGTCATCCCGGAATGCCCCTTGGAATGTCAGATGTAGCCACGGTTTTATTTTCAAAATATCTTAAATTTGATCCACATAACCCTGACTGGTTAAACAGAGATAGATTTGTATTATCCGCAGGTCATGGGTCAATGCTACTTTATGCTCTTTCATATTTAGTTGGTTATAAAGATTGCAGTCTTAATCAATTAAAAAGTTTTAGACAACTTGGTAGCAAAACCGCCGGTCATCCTGAGTACGGTTTATTAAAAAGCATTGAAACTACAACTGGTCCACTTGGACAAGGATTAGCTAACGGTGTTGGCATGGCTCTAGCAGAAAAAATTTTAAATAAAAAATATGGTAAATTAGTTGATCATAAAACTTGGGTTATTGTCGGTGATGGTTGCTTGATGGAGGGAATTTCACAGGAAGCAATTTCATTTGCAGGACACAATAAGTTAAATAAATTGATAGTTCTATTTGATGACAATAAAATTTCTATTGACGGTTCCACTGATATAACTTGTTCAGACGATCAAGAAAAAAGATTCAGAGCTAGTAATTGGAATACAATGAAGATAGATGGTCACAATTTTAGCGAAATAAATAATGCTTTTAAACAAGCAACAAAATCTTCCAAACCAACTCTTATTTGCTGCAAAACAGTTATTGGTTATGGTTCCCCAAATAAATCTGGAAAAGAAAGTTCTCATGGAGCTCCACTTGGAAGTATCGAAGCAAAACTTACGAAAGAAAACCTGAATTTAATAGAAAAAAGTTTTGTAGTTCCAGAAAAAATTCTAAATAGTTGGAGAAGTCTAAAGACAAAAGGCAAAAAAAATAGAAAGAATTGGGAAATTCGATTAAAAAATTCACACCTTCGAAAAGATCTTCTTAAACAAATGAAGAAAAGAAAATTTGAAAGATCCAAGGATTCTCTTTTATTTTTAAAAAATATTTCAAAAAATATTAAAAATGAAGCAACTAGAAAATCTTCACAAAACACGCTAGAATTTTTTAATAAGAAGTTTGAAAATCTTATTGGTGGTTCTGCTGATCTAACGGGATCTAATCTCACAAAAATTTCTTCATCAAATTTGTATGGAAAAAATATAAATTATATCCACTATGGTGTTAGAGAACACTTAATGTCTGGAGCGATGAATGGTTTAGCTGTTCATGGAGGATTTATTCCATATGGAGGAACATTTTTAGTTTTCTCAGACTATTGTAAAAATTCAATTCGTCTTTCAGCTATGATGAAACAACAAGTTATATATGTGTTTACACATGATTCAATTGGTCTTGGCGAAGATGGGCCGACACATCAACCTGTTGAACACTTACCAGGATTAAGGGCAATTCCAAATCTTAATGTCTTTCGACCATGTGATGCAATTGAGACATTTGAAGCTTGGGAAATAGCACTTAATTCTAATAGCACTCCTACAGTCCTTGCTTTATCAAGGCAGAATCTTCCTTTACTAAGACAAAAGTTTAAAAATAATTTGTCTTTGAAAGGTGGATATATTTTAGAGGAGCAAAAAAATAACGAAATTTCTTTGATTGCAACCGGTTCTGAAGTTTCTTTGGGATACGAAATTCAAAACTATTTACTTAAGAAAAAAATTAAATCAAATTTGGTTTCTATCCCTTGTTTAGATTTATTTGATCAACAAGATAAAAAATATAAAGAAAAGGTTCTTGGAAACCAAACAAGAGTTATAATAGAAGCATCAAGTACTCAAAGTTGGTACAAATTTGTAAGGGAAAATGACTTAATTTTTGGAATAGATAAATTTGGAGAATCTGGTAAAGCAAAGGACTTATTTGATTATTTTGGATTAACAACCGAAAAAATAGTAAATAAAATTTTGGCAAAAATAAAACTATGATTACTCTTAAGAAAAAATTCTCGGACTCTTATAATTTTGTTTTCAACAAAACGGTTATGATAAGAGTCGACTTAAATGTACCAATAAGTGGCGGCAAAATTACTGATTCAACAAGAATATCCAAAATAGTTCCTACAATTTTAAAGCTTCTAGAACAAAAAGCCAAAATTATTATTGTTACTCACCTTGGAAGACCAAAAGGCGAATGGAATGAAGATCTTTCTCTGAATACTCTGGTTAAAGAAATTGAATTGCTCATTGAAAAAAAGGTCTTTTTTTTTAAAAACAATGTTAAAAGTGTTAAAAGGCAAGATATCAATGAAAAATTTAAAGTTCATGATTTAATTTTGCTTGAAAATATCAGGTTTTATCCTGAAGAAGAGAAAAATGAAGTAAACTTTGTAAAGAAATTATCCTCATTTGCTGATATTTTTATCAATGAATGTTTTTCTTGCAGTCATAGAGCTCATGCATCTATTTCAGGAGTTCCGAAATTCCTTCCGTCTTTTCCTGGAAAGCTTCTTGAAAACGAGATTTTAAATCTAAAAAATCTATTCCTAGTTAAAAATGAAAATGAGGGAGTTGCTGTATTTGGCGGTTCTAAGATTTCAACAAAAATTAAACTTATAGAATTTTATGCAAAGAAATTTTCAAAAGTATTAGTTGGTGGTGCAATGGCCAATACAATTTTATACGCTAAAGGCATTGATATTGGAAAGTCTTTACATGAAAAGCGAATGACTCAGTTTTGTGATAATTTAATAAAGGAGTTTAGAGAAAAAATTTTATTGCCAACTGATGTTATTGTTACAGACAAAAAATTCAAGACATCACCTAAAGTAAAACTGGTCGAAAAAATTGATGATAATGACATGATCGTTGATATTGGTCCCCAATCCAGAATGCTTTTTTATAACGAAATATTAAAAACTAATACTTTATTATGGAATGGTCCTCTTGGACTTTTTGAACAAAAACCATTTGATGAAGGCACAGATTATGTTCTAGGAGCAGTAAGATCTAATAAAAATAAAAATTTCTTTTCTGTGGCTGGTGGAGGTGATACTATATCAATTTTGAATAAAGTTAATTGTTTTAATGATTTTTCATTTGTTTCAACAGGTGGAGGAGCCTTTTTAGAATTTGTGCAAGGTGCGTCAATGCCAGGACTTACAAGTTTAAACCATTGAAATTATGAACGATAATAATTTAAATAAAATAGCTATTACCCTTTCAGAACCTCCAAAAGGTATTTTGGCTGCTGACGAGAGCACCAACACAATTACCAAAAGATTTGATAGTATCAATGTTGATTCTTCATTTGAAAACAGAAGAAAATATAGAGAATTACTCTTTAAAACAAATGATTTAAAGAAATTTATCAGTGGAATTATTTTATATGATGAAACAATTCGTCAATCAACGAGTGAAGGAATACCTTTTAGTGAATTTCTTAAAAATTTAGGAATTTTGGTTGGAATAAAAGTTGATACCGGAGCTTTTCCTTTGAGTTTCAACTCTCATGAAAAAATTACTGAAGGCCTTGACGGTTTAGCTAAAAGAATAGAAGAATATAAAAAATTAGGAGCAGTTTTTACTAAATGGAGAGCAATCATTGATATCGATGAAAAAAACTCGATTCCATCAGATTATGCTATAGACTTGAATTGTTTTAATTTAGCAAGGTATGCAAAGGTCGTACAAGATCATGGTTTAGTTCCAATTGTAGAACCAGAAGTATTGATGGACGGGAATCATAATATTCAAAAATGCTACAACATAACCTCAAAAACACTTAAAAGTCTATTTAATTATCTTAAGTTTCACGATGTTGACTTAAGTGGCATACTCCTTAAACCCAACATGGTTGTTGCTGGCAAAAAGTGCTCTGAACAAGCTTCTGTTGAAGAGGTAGCGTCCCAAACTATTAAATGTTTAAACGAAACTGTACCAGACCAAGTTCCAGGTATAGTTTTTTTATCGGGAGGACAGTCGAATGAATTAGCAACACAACATCTTAATCAAATGAATAAATCCTCTGATACTTTTTCTTGGAATTTAAGTTTTTCCTACGGGAGAGCTCTGCAACAACCCGCATTGACATCATGGAAAGGAGAAAGTCAAAATATTAAAACTTCTCAAGATGCACTTTACAAAAGAAGTAATTTAAATTCTAGTGCAACCTTAGGTAAGTATTCAATAGGTCTAGAGAACATTTAAACATGATTCAAAGGGTGAAAATTGCACCATCAATTCTTTCCGCTGATTTTTCAAAACTTGGTAAAGAAATATCTGATTTAGACAAAACAAATTGTGATTACATACACATTGATGTTATGGACGGTCATTTTGTACCAAACCTGACTATAGGGCCAGATGTTATTAAATCAATCAGACACTTTACCAAAAAAAAATTTGACGTTCACTTAATGATTGATCCTGTAAAAAAATATATACCAGAATTTGCAAATGCTGGGTCAGACATAATCACTATTCATCAGGAAATAAATGAAAACGTAATGGATACAATTTTATTAATCAAAAAATTAAATAAAAAAGTGGGTATTTCTATTAAACCAAAAACATCTGCAAAATTACTTGAAAAATACCTAGATCATATAGATTTAATATTAGTTATGACTGTTGAACCAGGTTTTGGAGGACAAAGCTTCATGCATAATCAGTTACAAAAAATATCTACTATAAAAGAAATGATAGGAAACAGACAAGTTGAACTTGAGGTTGATGGTGGAATTAATCTAGATACAGGTAGAGAAGCAATAAATGCAGGAGCAAATGTTTTAGTTTCAGGGTCTACAATTTTTAATTCTAAAAAATATAAGAACATTATTGATGACCTCAGGAAATTATGACCTTACATTTATTTAAACTACTAGCTCTTAGTGTGATTCTGTTAAATAATGCCATCGCTCAAAATCAAATTATTGTAGGCGCTCAAGAGCCTAAAGTAGAACAGATATCTGATACTTTAGAACTTCCTGGTTCGGTCTTAGCTAATGAGAGTGTAAAGATAACAAGCGTAGTGTCTGAAAAAATTGACAAAATATTATTCGAAGAAGGTATGTTTGTAAAAAAAAATCAACTATTAATCGAACTGTTGGATAATGAAGAAAAAGCTATTCTGAATCAAGTAAATGCAGAGCTGGAAGAGGCTAATATAAATTATAACAGAGCACTTAAACTATCTGAAAAAGGAAATATTTCTCAATCTGCGTTAGATAATAGGCTTATGAAAAAAAAAAAGTTATCAGGAAAAATTAATGAAATTACAGCCCAACTTGAAGATCATAAGATTACGGCACCGTTTGACGGAGTCACAGGTATTAGAAACTTTAGTGAAGGTTCATTTGTTAAACCAGGTGATATTATAACCGAGTTGCATGATATAAAAACCCTAAAAATTCAAGTTTACGTACCTGAAAGTTTTTCCAATAAAATTCAAAAAGGTGATTTTTTCGTACTTGAAAAGAGTAACAATATCCCAAAAAATACAAGTGGGAACATTTATGTAATTGATCCGATAATCGACAAAAATACGAGGTCATTCAAAGTTCTAGGTAAAATCAAAAATCCAGAAAATAAAATAAAACCTGGAATGATGGTAAATTTAAAAATTCCTTTAGATGAAAGAAAATCATATGTCATAAGAGAAAATTCAATTATTAATGAGGATGATATTTCTTATGTTTTTCTTGTTAATAAGGATAACAAGATAGTTAAAAAAAAAGTAGAATTGGGAATTAGAAATGACGGTATGGTTGAAATTATTGAAGGACTTAAATCCAATGATGTTGTTGTTTTCGAAGGAATAAATAAAATACAAGAAGGATCCGTGGTAACAATAAAATGAACCCTTCAGAGTTTTTTATTAAAAAACCAGTATTCTGCTCAGTTCTAGCAATTTTTCTTGTTATACTCGGATTTATATCATTAAAAGAACTCCCTCTTAGACAATTCCCAGATATAGAAAGATCTGAGATAACTATAGACACTCTATATTCAGGTGCAGCATCTGAAATCATAGAAACAAAAATAACTGAAATAATAGAAGGGCAGATTAGTGGTATTGATGGTATTGAATCTATTTCCTCCGTTAGTAGAGATGGGAGATCAAAAGTAACAATTGAATTTAAAATTGATAAGGAAATTAATGAAGCAGCAAATGATGTAAGAGATGCAGTTGCAAGAATCTCAGACAATCTTCCAAAAGATTCAGATCCCCCAGAGATTTCCAAAATTGATTCGGATGCAAATGCGATAATGTGGCTGAATTTGACATCTAACGATATAAATCAACTTGAACTAACTGACTATGCTGAAAGGTTTTTAATTGATAGACTTTCAGTAATTCCTGGTGTTGCGAAAGTTAGAATATCAGGTGGGAAAAAAAAATCTCTGAGAGTTTGGGTCGATCCAGTAAAACTGTCTCAATACAGTATTTCAGTGAATGAAATTGAACAAAAAATACTTAGTGAAAATGTTGAAATTCCTGCTGGAAGAATAGAATCTAAATTTAGAGATTATACCGTCAAACTAGAGAGCGGCTACAAAACAGCAAATGACTTTAGAAATTTAGTTATAAAAAAAGTGGATGATTTTTCATTCGTACGTCTTAGTGACGTTGCTAAAATTGAAATAGGTCCAGAAGAAACCAGGCAAATTTTTAGAGGCAATGCAGAGGAAATGATTGGACTTGGTATTTTAAAACAAAAATCTGCAAACCTGATAGATGTAACAGACAAGATTAAAGACGAATTTGAAAAAATTAAAAGTGAACTTCCAAAAAATATAAAAATTTACCAAAGCTACGATACTTCTCTTTTTGTATCTGAAGCACTCCAGGAAGTAATATTTACACTTTGTTTTGCAATGTTTTTGGTAACAATAATAATTTTAGTATTTCTTAAAAATATAAAAAGTACATTGATTCCAGTTGTTACAGTTCCAATTTCAATTGTATCAACCTTTATTTTTCTAAATTTTTTCGGTTTTTCTTTAAATTTAATTACACTACTGGCACTGGTTTTATGCACTGGGTTGGTAATTGATGATTCAATTGTAATGCTTGAAAATATCCACAAAAAAGTTGAAGAAGGTCAATCTAAATTTCAAGCATCAATTAATGGTTCAAAGGAGGTATTATTTGCAATATTATCAACATCTGTTGTTTTAATTAGTATTTTTATGCCAATTATTTTTTTAGAGGGAGACACCGCAAAGTTATTTCTAGAATTGTCGGTAACCATTATTTCTGCAGTTTTTTTTTCTACAATAATATCAATAACGCTAACACCAATGCTATGTTCAAAAATTTTGAATCATTCAAAACAGAAAAAACAATCTAAACCTTTTTTGGAGATTTATTTAAAATTATTAAAATTTTTTCTTAAAAATAAATTTATTTATGTATTAATAATTATTCCGATGATCTTTATTTCCTATCATCTCTATAAAAAAATCTCCAAAGAATTTGCTCCCCAAGAAGATAGGGGGGTTTTTATAATGGTGATGGAATCCCCAGAAGGTAGTACTTTTGAAAACACTGTTAATCAAATGCTAAAGCTGGAAGAAAAATTAATCGATTTAAATGAAAACAATGAAGCAAAAAGAATTTTATTAAGAGTCCCTAGAAGTTTTTCAGGCACAGAAAACTTTAGTGATGGTTTAGGAATTATAGTACTGAATCACTGGGATGAACGCAGAAAAATTTGGGAAATAATAAAGGATTTCAGGATGGTTTCTAAAGATGTAACAGACTCAAATGTAATAATTTTTCCTCCAAGAGGCTTAGGACAAAGAAGGTCAGGCCAACAACTTCAATTTGTAATATCTGGTGATAACTATTCAGACATAAATAAAAATATGAGTATTATCTTAGATGAGTTAAAAACTAATAAAAACTTTCTTTTTACTAGAATTGACTACAAAAAGAATAGACCTCAACTAAGAGTAAAAATTGATAGAAATAAGTCCTCTGATCTTAAAGTAACGAATAGTGAGATTGGAAGGACTCTTGAAATACTTCTTGCAGGGAGGAAAATTAATACTTTCATAGAAAATGGAGAGGAATATTATGTTATTGTTCAATCAAAAAAAGAGAATAGAAAGAATATAAAAGACATAGGCGCATTTGAAGTAAAAAATTTAGACGGTAGATATATAAGGTTAGATAATTTATTGGAATTTAAGGAAGTGACTGAAGCAAAAGAGTTAAATAGATACAATAAAATGAGGTCAATCACTCTTAGCGCAGGACTCAAAAAAGGATATTCGCTAGGAGAAGCAATTGAATATCTTGAAAAAATCTCAAAGGACAAACTTAAAGGAAATTACAAAATTGATTTTAAAGGGCAAAGTAAAGAATACAAAAAATCGATGAATCAATTTTACTTTTTATTTTTAGTTTCAATTTTATTTGTATATCTAGTTTTATGTGCACAGTTTGAGAGTTTTAAATTTCCACTAATAATCATGTTATCAGTTCCATTGACATTAATGGCACCACTTGCAGCAATTATCCTTTTTGAAAATTCATTAAATATCTTTAGTCAAATTGGATTAATAATTCTAATTGGTATTTCAGCTAAAAACGGTATTTTAATTGTTGAGTTTGCCAGGCAGATGAAAATAAAGGGGGAAAATTCATACAACTCCATAATTGATGCATGCAAAATGAGATTTAGACCAATAATAATGACAGGCTTTTCAACTGTAATTGGGATAGCCCCACTTCTTATTGGATCAGGAGCGGGATATGAATCTAGACTTACAATTGGAATAGTTTTAGTTACGGGTATAATTTTCTCAATAATTCTAACCCTATTCTTCACTCCATTTTTTTTTAAAATTATAGATAAAGATTAGTTAAATACTTAGGATCTAATTTCTTGAAAGTTATTTGCAGTAAAAAAATTTTCATCAACTTCAAATTCGTCTAGGCTCAAGGAATAATAGTTATTAAACCATGATTTTATTTTTTTATGAATTTTGGTATCGTATTTTAAATTTAAGCATTTTGTCACTGTTTTCATATGGGTTAAAACCTTACCCTTTTTGACAATTTGATTACCATTTTTAAAAACATACTCGGCAGCTCTAAACATGTCGTCAATAGATTTATTTGGATCATATACTGATATGTCAGCTACCGAACCAGGCTTTAAAGAACCTCTATCTTTTAAACCTAAAATTCTAGCTGGAGCAGCTCTAGTCATTATAACAATTTCATATAAATTGTATGTTCTCTTTATAGATTTAATATTTCCAATTTCTTTGGCATTAATATTAATCTTGTCTATTTCTGAGTTTCTAAAATCCGAGTCCATCAGCAGTCTTATTAATTCAGGGTAAGAAGTAAATGGTGCACCATTAGGATGGTCAGTTGTAAGAAAAACTCTCCACGGATCTTTTATCATTAAAAAAAGTTCCAGACCAATTGACCATTGGAGTGCATTAACAAAATTTTTTTGTTTATATTCATAAGGTATAACGCCCCCTCCTCCGTCTTCAACTTCAGAAATTACCCATTTTTTTGGATGTGCATTTGACTTGGCTTGGTTTTGTTTCCAAATATCTGACGAAATTGTTATTGTGGGTTTGAACATCACTTGTCCAATGTCAACAGAAATGTTTTGGTTTTTATTAATCTTTTCAGCTAATCTCAACGCTCCAGACGAAAAACCTCTTTTTCCTTCATCTGCATAACTATAAAACTGTATATGCGCAAGATGCATTCTCCTTCCTTGCGCTGCATCAATTGTATCTATTATAGAATCTACGTTTCCTGCCATTCCGAGATTATTACAATGCACATGAATGGGATGAGGAATTCGTAAATTTTCATTTGAAATATTTAGAGCCTCGAGAATTTTTCTAGAACTAACACCATATTGCGGTACAATGTCATCTAAACCAAAATTTTCAGATTCTCCTTTATATTTAAATAATTCGGTTCCTCCAGCATTTATTACCTTGAGGCCTAAACTTTTTGAAGAATTAACATTCCATGCTACGTAATCGTCAATATAAGATTGTCCTCGTTGCTGGTTTAAAGCATCAAGTAAAAAATGATCATTTCCAACTATAGCAAGACAACCTTTGTCAATCATGGGTATTTTTTCTAATTCTAATTGCGTCAAAAAGGAGTTAATTGGTGTTACTGCAGGTTCAATAACTGTTGTAAAACCCATTTCTGCATATCTATACCCAGTCCCTTCTGATGTCCATCTAGAATTAAATCCAGGTAAAAAACTTTTTCTTTTAAGATTATTTTCTAGAAAGTTGGAATGAATTTCTGGAGATAAAAGCCTTGCATTGTTGACGTTTCCACCAGCAATATGTGAATGAATATCTATCCCCCCTGCCATAACAACCATTCCCTTGACATCATAAACAATATTATATTTTGCAGACTCTGCAGTAGAAGGATTTGTAATAAATCCGTTTTCAACGAAGATATCTTGAATTTTTCCATCTAAATTTTGTGTAGGATCAATAACTTTCCCATTTACGATTTTAAATTTCATTTTGCAAATTTTACAATTAAGTAGTATTACATATATTACTTTAAATTTTTTTTTTAAACACAAGATAAATAATAAATATATTAATTATCAAAAGAAAGTAATCATGGATTCAAGCTCCCCTAAAAATGTTAAAGTAGCGTTACAAAACAAAGTAACAAGAAAAGAAGCCGAAAAAGCTGTTGAAACTCTTATAAAATGGGCTGGAGACGATCCCGAAAGAGAAGGACTACGTGATACTCCAAAAAGAGTAATTAATGCATATGAAGAATTCTTTTCTGGATACAAAGAATCTGCTGAGAAGTACCTTTCCAAGACTTTTGAGGATGTTCAGGGTTATCAAGACATGGTTATGCTCAAAGACATCCCATTTAACTCGCACTGTGAGCATCATATGGTTCCAATAATCGGTATTGCTCATATCGCCTACATACCTGTCAAAAAAGTAGTTGGTATTTCTAAATTAGCAAGAACAGTTGAAATTTTTGCCAGAAGACTTCAAACCCAAGAAACTATGACACAGCAAATTGCGACATCTATTAACAATGCAATGAAGCCAAAAGGTGTTGCAGTTTTCATAAAAGCTATCCATCAATGTATGACAACAAGGGGAGTTGAAAAACCAAATGTATCGACAATTACAAATACTTTTCTAGGTGATTTTAAAACAAACAATGATCTTCAAAGTCAATTCTTAAATTATATTTCAAACGCATGAAAAAAGAATTTTCTACCAGAAAATCCGTAGAAGAAGTCGAGGAAGGTCAAACCTTGGCACCAAAGTTTGACCACAATAATTTAATTCCTGTAATTACAGTAGACCAGTCAAATAGCGAAATTTTAATGCACGGGTATATGAATCAAGAAGCGTTCAGATTATCAATGCAAACAAAAGAAGCTCATTATTGGTCTCGCAGTCGAAAATGTATTTGGAAAAAAGGAAAGACTAGCGGATTAATTCAAAAAATTAAAGAAATTAAAATAGATGATGATCAAGATTGTGTGATTTTTAAAGTTGAACTTGGTGGTTTAAAAGCTAGTTGCCATGTTGGTTATAAATCATGTTTTTATAGAAAAATTACTTTGAAGGAAGGTCAGTACATAGATAAACTTGAGTTTACTGAAAAAGAAAAAGTTTTTGATCCACTTGAAATTTATGGCAATGCTCCAAACCCAACCAAACTTTAAGTAATACCTAGATTAAATCACTTTTTAAATTCAACAATTGTTGTAATTAGCAATCACTGTGTTAGTATTTAGAATTGAAATTAATTAAACATTTATTGGAGGAAATAAAAAATGGATGCATCGATTCTTAATTACACGGTTAACGACAATGTTGCAAAGTTTTTAAAACAGACTCATAAGCTTTATATAAACGGCAAGTGGGTTGATTCAAAATCAGGTAAAACTTTCGACGTGGAAGATCCCGCTACCGGAAAAAAAATATCAACTTGTGCGGCTGGAGATAAAAACGACATAGATTTGGCGGTTTCTGCTGCAAGAAAATGCTTTGATTCAGGAAAATGGCATAGTGTCCCACCGAATGAAAAGGGGAAGATAATTTGGAAAATCGCTGAACTAATAGATGATCATACTGAAGAGCTTGCCCAATTAGAATCATTAGACAATGGAAAACCTGTAGCAATTGCAGCTGGTGCTGATGTTGCTTTATCCTCCGACATCTTTAGATACATGGCAGGATGGGCAACAAAGATTGAAGGTGAAACCATTCCTATTTCTGTTCCATATACCCCTGGAGCCCAATATCATAGTTATACTCTAAGAGAACCTGTTGGTGTTGTCGGTCAAATCATTCCATGGAACTTTCCACTTCTTATGGCAGCATGGAAATTATCAGTTGCTCTTGCGGCTGGATGTACCATCGTTTTAAAGCCAGCTGAGCAAACACCGTTATCCGCGTTAAGGTTAACTGAAATCATAAATAATTCTAATCTTTTACCTGAAGGAGTATTAAATGTTGTTACTGGTTTTGGTGAAGATGCTGGAGCTCCTTTAGCTGCCCACCCTCATGTTGACAAAGTTGCATTTACTGGCTCGACAGAAGTTGGGAAGTTAATTACTAAAGCATCAGCAGGAAATTTAAAAAAAGTTTCACTTGAGCTTGGTGGAAAATCACCAACCATAATCTTTCCTGACGCAGACATTGATGCTGCAATTGCTGGAGCTGCTAGTGCTATTTTTTTCAATCACGGACAATGTTGTTGTGCTGGATCTAGATTGATGGCTCACGAAAAAGTTTTTGATCAAGTTGCCGAAGGTATTTCAAAGATAGCATCTAATATTAAAGTTGGTCCTGGGATGGACACCTCGTCAGAAATGGGCCCATTAGTTTCAGACGAGCAGTTTAAAAAAGTGTCAGGTTATATTGAATCTGGTAAATCCGAAGGTGGTGAAATCATTGCTGGTGGTAAGTATGATAACTCCTCTGGGGGACACTTTGTTCACCCGACTGTATTTGCTAAAACTGATAAAGACATGTCAATAGTCAAGGAAGAAATATTTGGTCCAGTACTTTGTGCTCAACCATTTTCTGATCAAGATCTAGATAAGATTGCAGAAGTTGCCAATAACACCACATACGGTCTAGCTGCAAGTGTATGGAGTCAAAATATCAGTACAGCTCACAAGTTAGCTGCCAAAATAAGGGCAGGAACCGTTTGGGTAAATTGTCATAATATATTTGACGCATCTCTTCCGTTTGGAGGATATAAAGAGTCCGGATGGGGAAGAGAAATGGGTCATGAAGTTTTAAAAAACTACACTGAGCTCAAAGCTGTAACTGTAAACCTCTAAATCAAAAAAAGCCAAGCATTACAATGCTTGGCTTTAATAAAGTTAATAATTGAGTAAAAAAATACTGTACGATAGATTTATTTTTCTAAATAAGTTCATAGCATTTACTTTCTCCTTACTGATTCTTTTTTTTTACTTTTCATTTATTTTTATAATTGGGTTTAAACCAGAAGTCTTAGGTATTTTACTCAAGAACAGCTATATTACAGTTGGAATTGTTTGGGGGCTGGCTATAATTTTCTTTTCAATCATTCTTACATTAGTCTATACTCTAATCTCAAATAATTTCCTCGATAAAATTAAAGAAAAACTTAAAGAATGAATTTTTTTTTTTCAATAATTACAATTCTTCTTCCATCTTTTGCTCTAGCGAGTAATAACGAAAGCAACTACTTTGCGGCCATAATTTTTATTTTATTTGTTGTTGTTACTCTTTTGATTACTTACTTTGCCTCTAAGAAAACGGATGTAAAAGAAAACTATTACGCTGCCGGAGGAAAAATTTCCGGATTTCAAAATGGTTTAGCTATAGCAGGTGATTATATGTCTGCAGCTTCATTTTTAGGAATTTCTGGATTAGTTTTTTATTCGGGTTTTGATGGATTGATTTATTCAATTGGTTTCTTAGTTGGATGGCCAATAATTCTTTTTTTAATTTCCGAAAGATTAAAAAACTTAGGTAAATTCACCTTTGCAGACATAACATCAATTCGATTAGAGCAATCAAAGATTAGAATACTGTCTGCTACAGGAACGTTAGTAACTATTACTTTATATTTAATTGCACAAATGGTTGGTGCAGGTTCACTTATACAAATTTTATTTGGATTACCTTATGAAGTTGCTGTATGCATCGTAGGTATTTTGATGATAATTTATGTTAGCTTTGGTGGAATGATTGCTACAACGTGGGTTCAAATCATTAAAGCTTTTTTATTAATTTTTGGAGCATCAATCTTAGCCTTTTTAGTTTTTAAAGAATTTTCTTTCAGTTTAAGTAGTTTGTTAGAACAAGCAGTTAAGGTACATGAAAGTAAAATAGAAATATTAATGCCTGGAAAACTGATTGATGACCCCGTATCAGCCATTTCGCTTGGTATTGCATTAATTTTAGGTACCGCTGGTTTACCCCACATATTGATGCGATTTTTTACAGTACCCGATGCTAAAAGTGCAAGGATCTCAGCGCTTTATGCAACTACATTTATAGGATATTTTTACATTCTTACTTTTGTAATAGGTTTTGGTGCAATTGTGTTCTTATCTGATAACTCTATTTATCTAAATGAGAGCGGTAAATTAATTGGTTCAAATAATATGGCAGCAATACATTTGTCACATTCAATAGGAGGCGATGTTTTTCTTGGATTTATATCTGCCGTGGCATTTGCGACAATATTAGCAGTAGTTTCTGGACTTACCCTAGCAGGTGCATCAGCAATCGGAAGAGATTTATTTGTTTATGTTATAAAAAAGGGTAATGCAGACGAAAAAACTGAATTAAAAGTTTCTAAATTTTCAAGTGTTGTTATAGGTATAGTTGCTATTATTCTCGGAATATTTTTTGAGGGGCAAAACGTTGCTTTTATGGTTGGCTTGGCGTTCTCAGTTGCAGCAAGTACAAACTTTCCAATTCTTTTTCTTACAATTATATGGAAAAATTTAACTACGAAAGGTGCTTATTATGGAGGAATGATTGGTCTCCTAACTACAATAACATTAGTTATATTAGGACCAACAATATGGGTAGAGGTATTTGGTTTTAAGGAAGCTATTTTTCCATATAAATATCCTGCAATCTTCACAGTAAGCATTTCATTCTTGGCAATATTTGTAATTTCAGTAATGGATAAAACAACAAAACAAACTGAGAATCACAAAAAATTTGAAATGCTTACCAAAAAAGCTTATCTCGGGGAGTAACTAATTGCTTTTTCTTAATATTAATGAGCCAACCCCGAGTGAAATAAGAGAGTGGATGAAATTAAATAATTTAAATATTAGAAATGCATCAGATGCATTAGGAATTAGTAGAAGGCAGTTTTCAAGAATCTTATCTGGAGAATCCAAAGCAAAAAGGTTGCATGCACTGGCAATGCAAATGGTATGGCTCATAAATGAAAATAAAAAAAAGATTATAGATGAAAACCAAAATAAAACCTTACCAAAAAAAACTATAAAGATTCCAATTCGTTAAATAAATTAGTCTTTGAAGAGAAGAAAATTCATTCTTTTATTTTCATATCTTACTTTTTTGATTATATCTAAAATAAGGCCTGAGAAAAAACTAAGGAAACAGAGTATCATAAGAAAGCCAGCCAATATAGCTGAAGGAATCCTTTCTACAAGACCGGTATAGTAGAACTCCGTAACAACTGGCACACCAATAAATAATGATAAAAAAAGAAAAATTAAACTAAACATACTGAAAAATAAAAGTGGTTTTTCGTCTTTTATAAGAATCAAGATTAACTTAAGTATTTTAGTACCATCTTTAAATGTATTTAGTTTGCTATAAGAACCTTTAGCTCTTGCGCTATAGTTACATTCATATTCAGAAACTGCTAATTTCTGCTCTAAAGCATGAATTGTTAGTTCAGCTTCAATTTCAAATTCGTCTGAATATACGGGAAAAGTTTTTACGAACCTTTTTGAAAAAACTCTTAATCCAGAAAAAATATCGGTTATGTCTTTACCAAAAAAGAGGTTAACAAAATTTGAAAAAAATTTATTACCAATTATGTGACCTTTTCTGTAAGCTTGTGTATCTTTATGGACTCTTTTTCCTACAATCATGTCGTAATTAAATTTTTCCATTAATGCAAGCATTTTGTGTAAGTTTGATAAATCGTAAGTATTATCTCCATCTACCATTACGAAATAGTCAGCATCAATTTTATCGGAAAACATGCTTCTTACAACATTCCCTTTACCCTTTTTGTTAACAAATCTCACCTCAGCACCATTTCTTTTTGCAATCTGAGCAGACTGATCCTTTGATCCGTTGTCATAAACAATAATTCTTGATTTGGGAGTTATTTTTTTTATTTGTTTAATAACATTTGCTATCCCTTTCTCTTCGTTGAGACAGGGAATTTGAACAACAATTTTTTTTTTCATTACTTAGAAATAAAAAGAAATTTATTATTTTTGTTATCAAATTCGTAAAACTTGAATTTAAATTGATTGAATTTTTTTATTTCTTCAAGACTTGTAATTTTATTTGAAATAATGTGATTAGCCATCGCACCTCGTATTTTTTTTATAACCATGCCAATACCTGCTAATTTCTTATCTTTTACTTTTTTAAAATCAAAGCTAATGACTTTATTTTCTAGATTTTCAAAATTAATTACTGAAGAATATTCATTTGATGAAAGATTGAATAGCAAATTGGACTTACTATTTCGAATCTCTTTGTTGAGATTAGATGTTAATTTATTACTCCAAAATTTATATAAATCTTGACCAATTAAACCATTTATTTTTGTTCCCATTTCAAGTCTGTAAGGTTCTATTAAATCAAATGGTTTTAATATTCCATATAATCCCGATAATATTCTTAGCGTTTTTTGTGCGTACTTTAGACAAGAAGAATCAAGTGATCTAATTGACAATCCATTAAAAGTATCACCAGAAAAAAGGAAACCAGCGGCTTTTTTAATATTTGATTTTTTTGAAATATTTTTAAATCTTTCAAAATTTAGTTTAGCCAAAGAATCACTAATATTCATTAAAGATCTAATTTCATCAACATTTAAACTTTTGATTTTTGTGGTTAACTGTCTAGATTCAGATAAAAATAGAGGCAGTGAATGACTAACTTTTATTGATTCATCATTTAGATCTAAGTTTTTGGAAGGTGAGATAATAATCATATTCATATGATATAATATAATTAAGAAAAAATTAAATATATTATTTCATCATTGCCCATTGACCACTTTTTTCTCTACATGCAGCTCCAAACTTATTTGAGGCCTGATCGTCAACGACATAAATATTTTCAATTAACCGACATTCAGGGGAACCAAAATATCCTTTTATTTTTACAACTCCTTTATTACCACTTTTAGGATTTCTCCAATACCCAGAATTAACGCCTGCATTATTATCATTAATTTCTAAAACTCTTAAAGTTTCTTTTTTAAAAAAGTAATAATCATCTTGATTAATAAAGTCTGTTAAGTTACTTCCAAATACTGCACCTAAAGTTGATCCTATGGTAGTAGAAAATAGATCTCCATCTCCTAATTGATATCCAAAATAACCACCTACTGCAGTGGATGTAGTTTTCACAAATGTGCTTTTATCAAATTCTCCGGATGCTGTACATGAAGCAAGAAAAGAACAGAAGATTATTACTTTAATAAATTTAAACTTATCTTTCAAAATATCTCTCCATTACGATATTTCTATTATTTGAATTAATAATGGATTTTGAAAAATTATTATTATTTCTTAATTCTATCATTCTAGGTGAATATTTTTTATTTATAAGACTTTTATCTAAATTATTAAGATAATTTAATTTATCTACTCTTTGATTGACTGCTATTATGTTAGCATCGTGTTTGTCTAAAAGAAAGTTTTTCTTGTATGCAAGTTTTGATAAATTTTGTATGGAATCTGGTGTTAAACCGAAAGGATCCAGGAAATTACTATCATGAAGATTCTTTAATACATATCCAATTGAACCAGCTAAAGTAGCATATTGTAAAGTATAACTTAAGCTTCTAGTTTTAGGATTTTCAATACCTGCTGCTCCCTCACTACCAAAAACTTCACTAAAAGTATTACTTTTTAGCTGAAAGCAAAATGTAATTGTAAAAAGAAATAATATTATTTTAACCATTAATCTATGAAACGACTTACTTTCAATTTGTTTAGTTTTTTAAAATTTTTCAATTTCTTCTATTAAAAGCAGTTTTTGTTGGATTGGCAATTCTCTAAAATAGGCAGGAGAAACTTTTCTTTTTTTACTTTCATGGAATTTATCGAAAACTTCCTCTTTAAGAGCGTAATTATTTGAGTTTTCTAGTGAACTATCAAAACGTTGGTCTAGTATTAGACCTGCACCAATTCCCATGAGGGAAATCTCAAAAAGATTGAAAGATTCTACTCTTTCTGAACTGAGTGAAATTAAAAAAAAAATAAATAACAAAAACTTTTTAAGACTCAACATAATTTCCAATATTACTAAATTAATTATCTATAAATTTTAGTTTTTTACAACAATTATTCATATAGCGTATTGCCATCCAATCATAAACCTGAAAGTTTCTTGCATCTGTAACCCTCTTAAATTTTGATAAATTGGAAACGTTCCTTCTATTCCTATTCTGTGATTTTTAAAGATTTTACTTGTATTTACTAAATTGACTCCAAATCCTAAATTTATCTTATTATGTCGTGTATTATGTGAGTCCATTGCAGGGCTCATTCTTGGGTTCATTTCATTATCTGAACCATTCATTTTCTTTTGATAATTATAGTTAATCTTTATTGAAGAACTAACATTATCAATCCAACGATAAGACGACCATATATTAAATTCAAATACATCGCCATACTGATAATTTTTAGAATTTTTTCCTGATAATGCTTTTTTATAGAGGAGCTGTTCTCCAATTTTAAATCTTCCAATTTTGTTTATATTATTCAAAAAAAATAATAAATCATAGGTACCAGTGCCATTTTGCATAGAATAACCTAACCTAGTATTAGAGGAAGCTGGCGTTGTATCTCTTTGATCAATACTTCCAGTAGGAAGACTTAATCCTGTTCCAAAGATAGTTTTAGTAAGATCATTATTAAATATATTAATCAGCGAAGTTATTCTTGTATCACCTAAACCAGAGGAATTAACATTAAAACGTGAACCACCAGCCATCGGCATTCTTTGTTGAGTCATTATTTTGTCTTGATAACTTGTCATTATCATAAGGGTTAAATCATCTGATGGAGCATACATCCCTCCAAACATATGCATATTCATTTTCATCGATATTGGGGCATTCATATAATTACCTAAATTATTTGATGCACCGTTTGGTGATAACATCACTGAATTTGTATTTATTTTTTTTGTTCCGTTTGCAACATTATTCATTTTCATTTGACCAAAACGGTAAGAAAACATAAATTCACCTTTTTTATGCATATGATCCCCCATAATTGATATTGGTCCATGACTATCAGCTAGCTGTATTTCATCGGCATTAATAAAAAATGAGATTGTAACTAATATAGTTAAAGCTAAGAAATTAAACATTATTTGTCCTTTCAAGAAATTAATAAGAAAAATTAAGAAAGTTAAATAATCGGAGGTGAGTTAGCTTTTTCTTCAATAGATTTAGTTTTTGTAAGGAAAATTCTATGATTCTTGATTTGAGATTTATTTAAAAAATATTTTCTAGAATCTTTTGTATGAATTAATTGATCTCTATCACATAAACAATTGTTTTCACATTTCTCATCAGCATCGTTATTTTCGGAGGAACAAATATTATCTTGTCCTAAATTGTAAGCGCTAACATTGAAACTGGAGAAAAAAAAAAATATGAAGAATAGAATGACAAATGATCTAAATATTTTAGAGAAAAGATTAGTATTAGTCATTTTTTTCTATTTAAGTTTACGATATTCTTTCATAATCAAAAAATCAATTATATTTTGAAATGAATTTTTGAATTTCTTTTTTTCTCAAAAAAATAAGTCCAACCATATATCGAAACTAATCTATAATTATTTTTAATAAAATACTTATAAATATCATTTTTGAGCGGTGGGCAGTTCTCATCATGAATCTCAATTGAAACTAAATTTGGATTGTATTTTCTGATATTAAAACCTTTAAGAACATTCATTTCATAACCCTCAACGTCTATGTTAAGATAGTTAATTGTTTTAATACTATTTTCACTAAGAATTTGGTTTAAAGTTGTTTGTTGAATTTCTTTAATTAAAGGCTCTTTATTGACACTCTTGGAACTATATTTTTTAAATTTCTCATCAACAGTGTTCATTGTACAATTTTCATAAAAAATATAAGAATTTACTTTTTTTTTGTTTGAACCAATAGAAACGTTTAAATTAAAATCATTACTCCTAAAAAACTTATATAACTTAATACATCTCTCTGAGATATCAAAATTCATCCCTTTCCATCCTTTTTTATGTAATAAAAATGTCAACGAATTAATCTTGGGTTGATTACAACCTATATCTATGTAAAATCCCTTATTTAGATCGGAAAAGTAATTAAAAACAAAAAGATCTTCTCCAAAACAATCTGAAAACGATTTAAGAGGTTTATGTAACCAATTTTGAATTACGTTGTAAAAAAAAGTACTTTTAAATTTCTTTCTCAATATTTTGATATAACTCATATATTTTAAATTGATAAATCTAATTTGTACGTAATTTAATTTTAAAATTATTATAGTAAATTATAAGCTAATAACTAAGACTTATTAAATTTTTAATTAAGAAGGATTGATTTTAAATTTACTGTTAAACAATTAAGTTTAAATGTCGGTTCATACACCTTTCCTTCTAAAGTTTTGATGGTAGCAGAGAAGATACTTGAACCTCTGACACGCTGGATTATGATACTACTTTTATTCATTCACACACCCGACTGATAGAAGGGTTTTAGAAAAAGTGTTAAACAAAGGTTTCTAACATTCCATATATCTGTATCTTTATTGTATTTAAAGATTATGAAATATCGCCAGATTTAATGGGGAGAGTATTAGTGTTTCCACCCAATTCTGAAAGATATTATCAAATTATTGATTTTATATCATTTGGCAACTTTATTGTTTCAAAATAAATCGTTGATTTGGTAAAATATTTTTTTTATTGTGGCAAAAACATTGGTAATTAAAGCAAGAAATAAAAATGAAAAGCTTTCTTAAACAAATTCGTCTTGCTAAGAAAATTGGTTTTTCTTCTTTTCTTCAATATAAATTCGCAAAACCAGGGGCTGAGCTAAAGGTAAAAATATCAAGCCAACAAATTTTTATTCGAAAAGGCACACCTGATTTAGGTGTGGCAATTACTTGTTTTTCAGGTGAGTTTGATATTGTAAAATATCTTTTTCCAAAAGACTATTCAGGTATTATTGTTGATGCAGGTGGTTACATAGGAACTTCTGCTATTGCTTTTAAACAAATTTATCCCAAAGCGAAAATAATTGTAATAGAACCTTCTCAAGATAACTTAGCTATATTGAAAAAAAATTTAGAGGGTATTTCAAATATTAAAATAGTGTATGGTGCATTAATAGGTAGTTCAAAAAAGACAATCACTTTAAATAATAGAGGAACTAAGGAATGGGGTTACACTGTTGTTTCGAAACCATTAGATAATCCTAATGCAAAACCTCTTCATAAAACACCGACTTTCGTGCTCAAAGATTTATTGGAGCCACGTGAGGAAATTGGATTGCTTAAATTAGATATTGAGGGTGGCGAATACGATTTATTAAAAAACGATATAAAAACATTAAAGAAAATACCAGTTGTTTTTGCAGAGCTTCATGATCGTATTATTTCAGGATGTAAAGAAATGTACTTTAAGTTTTCTAAAAATCGAATATTGATTAAAGATAGGAGCGAAAAATATCTTTCGATTAAACGTTGAATCGTTTGAAATTTACTCTCACTATCTTTTTTAGTCATTAAGGAATTCTGAGAATGTGTCAAACTTCTTATTTGACTGTCTTATTCTTGTGAGAACTTCGGAATCCCCTACTCTCTGAATGTTTTATGGTAGCGGAGGAGGGACTTGAACCCCCGACACGCGGATTATGATTCCGCTGCTCTAACCACCTGAGCTACTCCGCCATTTTTATATGATAAAACATATAACTTAAAAAGTAGATTGATAAATAGTTATATTTGAATTTACTTGAAAAAGAACAAGTTTCAAGTTGTAGATATATTTAGATAAATTTTGTATTTAAAATTCAGATGATGAATAACACGCGCCAAAATGGCGCGTGTCTATCATTAAGTTACTTAGCTGTAGCAGTGATTTTGTAGATTTCTCCTTCATCTACTGCAGCGTAAAGAGCATTATCAGGACCTAATCTTAGACCTCTGAATCTCTTTGTTAGACCTGTAGGCATGTGAATTACACTCTTGATTGATTGACCATCTTTGGCAATATCAACAACGTCTATTCTCATACCAGAAGGTGTTCCACCGAAACCAATACCCATGATTCCAACGGCCATTCTACCTTCCCAATAACCCCAGTTTTTACCTTTTAAGAATGCGGCAGAACCAGTTCCTTGAGATAAACCGTTGTTATTCCATGCAGGCGGCATTAGATCACTGAAACGTGTATCACTCATTGGCATGAATTGAGCACGTTTTGCAGGAAGCATACCTTCTTTTTGATTTGGCATATATCCACAATACTTATCTGGACAATCACCACGTCCACCTACGTTTGGACGAGGATCCCAACCACCATTACCACCATTAACTAAGGCAGTAATTTCGTCATTTTGCCATGGTCCGTGTTCTGCAGTGAATGCTCTTCCATCACTTGGACGGAAATCGATGCCTTGAACATTTCTATGACCATAAGTATACATACGCTTATCGAAACCTCTTGGAGGTTTATTACCTGGATGTGCTTTACCGTCAGTATCGATTCTTAATACGTTACCACCTAACAATTTTGGTGATTGTGGTACAACACCTCTGTGACGATCACCTGTTGTAGCCCATAGGTATCCATCAGGACCAAAACGTAATCTATTACCATTGTGGGCACCAGGACCACCAAAAGGATGATCGGACTCAAATGGTTTGTATTGGATGTCTTTTACTATATCAACACGGTTTGAAACACTTTTCATGTCTTTGCTAACTTCCATTCTCATGATGATGTTTCCATCACATTTTTCGAAGTTAGTTTTACAACCACTACCGTGATATTTATCTGATGTAGATGCAACATAAATCCTTCTATTTTTGTTAAAATTAGGATCTAAAGCAACTCCCATCATACCGGCTTGCCCAGAGCAGAAAAGATCATTAAAAGTACTTGCGTAACCTTTAGAGCCTTTCATACCAGCAAGAGCGTGAACTGAGCCTGAACTTGTTTTTACAGATAAACCTTTACACTTTTCTGTAACAAACATGTCACCACCATTAGTGAAAGCCATATCCCATGGATTTTCCAATCCATTCATGACAGACATAGCACTAATGTCAGGGGTATTCATTGTATCAGCATAGCTGGGTGCAGCAATAAAAGATGCTGTAGCAATAGCAACCGCTGATAAAAGTTTAGATTTTTTAATCATTAAATAATCTCCCTTTATTATTAATGTTAACGTTATTATTTTTGCGCATTTAAGTACGCGGCCAAATTCGCAATTTCAACATCTGACAACGGCTGCGCCATCATAATCATAAGATCTGAATTTGGTCCAATTTTGGTTCCAGCTCTGTAAGTGTTAAGTCTGTCTATAAGGTATGGTATCTCTTTACCCTTTAATTTAGGATAACTAGCAAGCCCCATACCTGCAGGACCATGACAATTTCCACAGTTTTGGGCATATCTAGCTTCACCAGCATCGATATCGCCACACAAAGCTGAATTAGAAAGAAGTAAGCAAAAACCTACTATTCCTAACTTAAGACCTTTCATAATCTTCCTCCACAAAGACTAAATTAAATATTACTTTAATTTAATCATTTGTACAAATGCAAAATAGCAAATATAAGTATAATATAGGGTTCTTAGAATTTGGTTGCAACCAATAAAATCTTAATAAATTATTGACAAAATTTTGTTATCTATTAGGGAAAAAAAATTTGAAGTTCTATTTCAACTCGCTTGTTGTAATCCATCCTCCGCCCAACATTTTTTTGAAATTATTGTAAAAAACGCATGCTTGACCAGGAGCAATTCCAAATTCCGGTTCATCTAATAGTACAGTTCCATGATTTAGATTTTTTTTATCTAACTCGACTTTTGCTGATATCAATCTCTGTCCAGATCTAATCTTAATTAATGCATCAAATTCAAAGTTAGATACATTTTTTGTGAAAAAATTTAAATCTTTAACATATATAGAATATTTTTTTAAATTACTTTTTGGACCTACAATTATTTCATTTTTGCTCTTGTCAATTTTTAACACATACATCGGATGCTGATCTTTAACACCTTTAATACCCCCTATTCCTATGCCTTTTCTCTGACCAATTGTGTAATTGATTATACCGTTGTGAGTTCCAACAATATCACCCTTTATATTGACAATATTTCCGGCTATATTGGATTTAGTATCTTTTTCTTTAACAAATTTTCTATAATTCCCATCAGGAATAAAACAAATATCTTGACTATCAGGTTTTTCAGCATTGGAGAGTCCCAGGTTTAAAGCTAATTCTCGAATATAAGATTTAGTAAAATTTCCGAGTGGAAATCTTAATGTTTTTAATTGATCTTGTGTTGTAGCAAATAAAAAATAACTCTGATCCTTTAGACCATCATCAGCCTGATAAAGATTTATATCATCACCATTCTCAATTCTCTTCACATAATGCCCTGTGGCTAATATTGAGCTTTTTAACAATTTTGTAAATTCAATAAGATCGGTAAACTTAACCGTTTGATTACATAAAATACAAGGTATAGGTGTTTGACCATCAATGTAACTGTTCACAAATTTGTCAATTACAGATTCTTTAAACTTTTCTTTGTAGTCAATTATATAGTGTTTTATGTTTAATTTTTTTGCTACATTTTTTGCATCTGCTATATCTATACCTGAGCAACAAGTTTTGGATTTTTTTTTGTTTGCTGCCTCATATAATTTCATCGTGACCCCAATTACTTCGTATCCAATATTTTTAAGCAGTGCTGCGGTCACAGAGGAGTCAACACCACCAGACATTGCAACAATTATCCTACTACCGATTGGTGGTAAGTTATTTTCTTTTATAAATTTTGCTTTATCAATCTCTTTCATCAATCCACGCCATTTGAATTGCCTCAAGTATTTTTTCGTTCGAGGCTTCGGGGTCATCTTCAAAATCTTCAAGCTCCAAAATCCATTTATGAAGATCTGTAAACCTAAGATTAAGGTTATCTTTATCGGGATATTTTTCCTCAAGGAGAATTGCTATATCAATTGTATCTGACCATTTTAACTTCATTATTCTACATTCATGTTTCTTGTACCAGATGGAATCGTTACTTTCATGCCGTCTAACTTTTCATCAACTATTATTTGACATCCTAATCGCGAAGTATGGGTTAAACCGAATGCTAAATCCAACATATCTTCTTCCTCTTCACTTGGTTCCGGAAGACTATCAAAAAAATTCTTTTCTACTACAATATGACAAGTTGAACAAGCAAGTGAACCTTCACAAGCTCCCTCTAAGTCGATCCCATTATTATGAGCAACTTCAAGAAGAGACAAGCCGTGCTCTGCTTCGACTACTTTTTCTTTTCCATCAGGTTCTATAAAAGTTATTTTTGCCATAATTTAGTCTATTTTATCGACATCTTTTCCAATGACATCAGAAAAATCTTTTTCAATTCTTTTTTGAGCAAAGGATTCTGTAACCTTATTTAATTTTTCAATGTTTTGATTAATCATATCACAATCATTAGTTTCAAGAGATTTTTTCAATAAGTTAACATTATCTTCAATATCAATTATATCATTTTTTGAGCAAAGTAATTCAATATCTTTTTTAACTGATTCTATTTCATTTAAAAAACTTTTGGCTTTCACTTTTGCTTCTATCACCATTCTTTGGTGTATATCATCTTTCGCATTTTCGATACTACTCTCAACTATTTTTCTCATATCATTTAAGTCTAAATCATCATTAGTTTTCACTGAAAGCTTGTTTTGAATTCCAGTTTCTTCATCTTTTGCCGTAACAAAGAGAATTCCATCCGCATCAAGAGAAAACATAATAGTTATTCTAGGTATTCCGGCAGGTTTTGGCTGAATATTTGATAAAATAAATTCTCCTAGTTTTCTATTATTTACCGAAGTTTCTCTTTCTCCTTGAAGTATAAGGAACTTTATTGCAGTCTGTCCATTTTCGTGAGTGGTAAAGGTCTGTTCCTTTATAGCTGGTATGGGAGTATTTCTTGATATTATTTTTTCCATCAATCCTCCCATAGTCTCGATTCCCAGAGAAAGAGGAGTTACATCCAAAAGCACATTGTCAGAACCATTAAGAAGTTCATAGCCGTGAAGCGCTGCACCCTTTGAAACAACAAAATCAGGGTTTACATCATCAAAGATTGTTGTTTCAAAATTTTCTTTAATTTTTTCTGAAATACACTTTATTCTAGATGAACCACCCACCAATACGAAACCCTCTATTTTGTTTATTTCTATATCAACTTCGTTTAGCAATTTCATAGAAATCTGGATTGTTCTATCAATAAGGTTGTTAATAACTTTATTAAAATCTTTAATATTGATTCCAATTTCTTTCACACATTCATTGACTTTAAGTTTTTCATTAAAAGCTTGTGACTCAAAAAGTTTTTCTTTTAATAATTTAGACTTCTTAACTAATTTTAGTTTTTCCCTTTTATTTAAGCTATCAAAGTCAATTTTGAAATATTTCTTAACCAACCATTTAGCGTAAAGAATATCAAAATCATCACCTCCTAGATTTGGATCTCCACTAGTTGCAATTACCTTAAAAATACCATCTGCTAATTTAAGTAATGAAACATCAAAAGTACCCCCGCCCAGATCATAAACGAAAAAAATGCCTTCCTTTTTTTTTTCAAGTCCATATGCAAATGCAGCAGCTGTTGGTTCGTTTATCAGTCTTCTAACTCTCAAACCTGCCATAAAGGCAGCTCGCATTATTCCTGACCTAGCTTTTTCATCGAAATATGCAGGAACGGTAATTACACAATCAAAAATATTTTGATTAAGATTTTTCTCACATAAATTTTTTAAATAAATGAAAAAATCCTTTGATACTTCCATAGATGAAATCTTACTTCCGTTTTCATCTTCATATACTTTTAAATCAAAATCTTTTGTAAAATTTCTCTTAACAGAGAAAATAGAATTAAAATAGCTTTCATTTTTCATGATCTGATTTCCAAACTTTTTAGTTTTTGAATTATATAAAATCATGGTTGGAATAAGTGTTTCACCTTTTTCATCAAGAATAAATTGAAATTTATCTTTAACTTTTACAGAACAAACTGAATTTGTTGTTCCAAAATCTATTCCTAAGCAAATTTTAGTGTCATTTTTTGATGACTTTGGTTCTTTTATCTTAATTAAGTTCATAACTGCTTTTTAAAATCTATTCTTATCTTTTCAAGATATGATAATTTAATGTTCAACTTGTTAGCAGTTTCATACTGTCTATTTTTAAATGATATTGATAAGTTGTCCATTGTTTCACTTATTTTAGAATTTAATTTTTGAATGGTAAGCTTTTTTAGTTCAGAACTTTCTGCCTCTAGAAACTCATTTTGTATATCCATTATTTCCTCTAATACATCAGGATCATTAAATGATTTATCTTCTGAATGACGATTAAATCCATTTAATTTTAGTAATATAGTAGCTCTTGATATCGAACTATTTAATTTTTGGTAAGCTTCATTTATCATTGATGACAGTAATGTTGAATATTTAATTTCTTGATCTGATAATTGCGAATATTTGTCAGGATGAAACAGTTGTTGCAATTTTAAATAAGTTTTTTCAAGTTCATCTAAATCTAAATCAAACGTCTCTGGTATTCCCATTAATTTAAATTCATCAATTTGTTTAGGTGGTTGTATTTTATTGCATTTTTGACATAAAAAACAGTTTGGAGGAATAACATTCTCGCAGCTCCAGCAAATGGATTTTACAGACATAATTTTGTGTTAAACGTGAAATGACTCTCCACAACCGCATCTACCTTTTTCGTTTGGATTTATAAATTTAAAACCAGATTCTAAAACGCCCTCCTCATAGTCCATGGTTGTACCAAGAAGAAAAAGAGTTGCTTTAGGGTCAATATATATTTTGAAATTCTCAAAATTTAGAACTTCATCTTTTTCATCAGGAGAATCGACAAATTCCATGCTGTAGGTAAGCCCAGAACAACCTTTTGTCTCTATTCCTAATTTTATACCGAGGGTTTTATTATCTCTAGAGGATAAAAGTTTTTTTATATGATTAGCAGCATTGCTGGTAACATTAATCATTATATCATAATAGATTATTATCTATTTTTTCTGTTCTTTTTCTTATAATCGTCTATTGCAGCTTTAATTGCATCTTCGGCTAAAATAGAACAATGTATTTTTACAGGCGGTAGAGCAAGATGATTTGCTATCTCTGTATTTTTTATTGAATGTGCTTCGTCAAGATTTTTTCCTTTAACCCATTCAGTAATAAGAGAGCTTGACGCAATTGCTGAACCACATCCAAAGGTTTTAAATTTGGCGTCTTCTATTACACCTTTGTTATTGACTTTGATTTGAAGTTTCATAACGTCACCGCATGCTGGTGCTCCAACAAGACCTGTTCCAACTTGCTCAGACTCCTTATCCATAGACCCGACGTTTTTGGGATTTTCGTAGTGATCTAGAAGTTCTTTACTGTAAGCCATGACTATATCTCCTTTCTTGTTGTTAGTGATGAGCCCACTTAATTTTACTTATGTCCACACCTTCTTGGGCCATTTCCCAAAGTGGACTGAGCTCTCTAAGTCTCTTAACTTCTTTAACAATAATATCTGTAGCATATTTTACCTCATTTTCAGTTGTAAATCTACCAAAACCTATTCTCAAACTTGTGTGGGCAAGTTCCTCTTCAACTCCAAGAGCTTTTAAAACATATGAAGGTTCTAAAGAAGCGGAAGTGCAGGCAGATCCAGAGGAAACTGCTAGATCCTTAATACCCATCATTAAAGATTCACCCTCAACATATGCAAAACTAAGATTAAGATTTCCTGGTACTCTAGCTTCTTCTGAACCATTAAGGTAAACATCTGGACAAGATTTTCTTATACCTTCGAGCATCATTTCTTTATATTTTGTCAAAGTTTTATTCTCTTTTTCCATTTCGTTAGAGTAAATGTTACATGCTTCTCCAAGTCCAACGCAAAGTGCTGGGGATAATGTTCCTGATCGCATGCCACGTTCCTGACCTCCTCCGCTAATCATTGAAGAAATTCTTACTCTAGGTTTACGTCTAATATAAAGTGCACCGACACCTTTTGGAGCATATATTTTATGGCCAGAGATGCTCATTAAATCTATATTCATTTTATCGACATCTAAAGGAATTTTGCCAATAGCTTGAGCACAATCGGTATGAAAGAAAATATCTTTCGATCTACATATGTTTCCAATCTCCTCGAGTGGTTGAATTACTCCGATCTCGTTGTGAACCCCCATTATCGATACAATTAGGGTTTTATCGGTAATTGATTTTTTGAGTTCATCAAGGTTTATTAAACCGTTACTTTGCACTGGTAAATATGTTACTTCAAAGCCTTTGCCAGCGAGATGCCTACAAGATTCCAACACACATTTATGTTCAGTTACGCAGGTAATGATATGATTTTTTTTATCTCCGTAGAACTCTGCTACTCCCTTTAAAGCTAAATTGTTGGATTCTGTAGCTCCGGATGTAAAAATTATCTCTTTTGGGTTGGCGTTAATAATTTTTGCCACGTGCTCTCTAGCAACTTCGACACCCTCCTCTGCTTCCCAACCAAAAGAGTGGTTTCTTGAATGAGGGTTTCCGTAGATTTCTCCAAAATATGGCATCATTTTTTTCAAAACTCTAGGATCTACCGGCGTTGTAGCTTGATAATCGAAATATATATTTTTTAATTTTTTCATACTCATATTACATTTAGTTATTTATACTATTTTGTCCACATTTTCCTTATTTTTATACATAAAATTCGTTGATGTAAAAAAATTCTATATAAAACTTTTATTTAAATTTACTTATTTTTGCCTTTCTGATTTACTTTTACTTTCTTGGTTAACTTGTATTTCATTTGGAATTTTGATTCTTTGATCAACTTGCTTTTTCAAATCATTAACTTTTTGATTAAGTGTATGGATTTCTTTGAATAAAGCATGAATACTTTTTTTGTTTGGATCGTCTATCACACCCTTGGATATTCCATAGGGATTAAATGATTCGTTCAAATTTCTTGACTCGATTTTTCTTGCCGGCACCCCAACATAGGTTATGTTTTCAGGAACATCTTTTAGAACAACTGCATTGGCACCAATTCTTGAGTTTTTCCCTATTACAACTGGACCAAGTATTTGTGCACCAGAACCCACAATAACATTATCTCTTATTGTTGGATGTCTTTTAATGTTTCTTTGGGAATCTGAATCTACTGAGGGAGAGAGTCCTCCTAATGTAGTTTGTTGATAAATAGTAACATTTTTACCAATAATAGTAGTTTCTCCAATGACTAATCCAGCTCCATGATCTATAAAAAAACCTTCATCAATTTTGGCTGCAGGATGTATTTCAATTGAAGTTAAAATGCGTGAGATACTACTAAGTATTTTAGCAATAAATTTTAATTTTAGTCTCCAAAGAAGATTAGAAACTCTATGAATTAGTGTAGCGTGAAATCCTGAATATGTAAAAATGATTTCGAGAAAATGTCTTGCCGCTGGATCTCTTTTCATAGCTGCTTTTAAGTCAGAATGAATCAGGCTTAATAAATTTTTTGACATATTCGAACTTTTGTATTATACACTTAACTGTTATTATATCCTACCAATTTAGTCAAGTATAAATGCCAGAAATCCACCTCAATGGTCCAATTGGAAGACTCGAAGCTCGATACACTCATAATAACGAAGCTAATTCTCCATCAGTTCTAATTCTGCATGCTCATCCCGGTCATGGTGGAAACATGAACAATCCATTATCTCTTCAACTTCACAAATTTTTTTCTGACTTAGGCTTTTCTAGTCTTAGGTTTAATTTCAGAGGTGTTGGTAAATCAGATGGAGAGCATGATGGTAGCGAAGGTGAACTTGCTGATTCTGCGATCGCTCTAGACTGGCTTCAAAATCAAAATCAAGAGTCAAACCAGTACTGGGTTTGCGGTATTTCTTTTGGAGCATGGGTTGGTATGCAGTTACTAATGAGACGACCTGAAATACCTAAATTTGTTTTGATCAGTCCACCAGTTGGCAAATATGATTTTAACTTTCTAGCACCTTGTCCGGCATCGGGTTTAGTAGTCTCAGCGGAAAAAGACAATTTAGTAGACAACAGTGCCGTTTCGGATGCAGTAAAAAAACTTAACAAGCAAAAATCAATCGAAGTTAAGCATGAACTGATCAAATCGGCGGACCATTTTTTTTTAAATAATGAACATAAAGTAATTGAGAAAATAAAAAAGTATATTGGTGATAATTAATTTGGAATATATATACTTCCAGATGTTGAGCTTTTTATACACCCAGTAGTGCTTGGAAAAGATGATGGTAATTTTTTCAAAGTTCTTACGGCTATATATGCAAAAGCAGAGGATTCAATAAAAAAAGGATTCATTTTGTAGTTAAGTGTTGTTGTTACAACTTCGCCAGATAAAAGTTGTTTTATGTCAGACATAAGGGTGTTATTTTTTACTCCACCTCCTGAAAAAATCCATTTATCTATGTTTAAGTTAATTCTTAATTTTAAATTTAACAACTGAAAGGCAGTAAAGTATGTCAGGGTTCTTAAAACATCAAATTTATTTAAGTTTTTTTTTTTTAAAAACTCGTCTAATTTAAAAAAAGCATTATCAAATGAAACAGGAAAAGGAAAATTCAAAAAAGGTTTTTTTTTCCATTTTTCTAAAAGATCCTCTGATAATTTCCCATTTTTAGCTAAATTTCCTTTATCATCATAACTTTTTTTAAATGTCTTAAGACAAAACTCGTCAATTAATTTATTTCCAGGACCGATGTCTGAGGCTGATAATTTAGCTTTGCCATTTAAAAAAGTAAAATTTGTAATTCCACCAATATTTACTACCATAATATTTTTATTTTTTTCTGAGAATTGGCTTTGATGGAATATTGGGACTAATGGCGCTCCTTGACCTTTCATTTTGATATCATTATCTCTAAAGTTAGCAACTACAGTGGTCTTGAGACTTTTGGATAAAAAATTTGGCTTTCCTAGTTGAATTGAAATTCCATATTTAGGTTGGTGAATAATTGTATTACCGTGAACCCCTATGACATCTAGGTTTTTCATTTTTGAACCATTTTTTAATCTAAAGTCTTTAATAAGTTTTAAAACTAGCTCACTAAACTTTTGATTTATATACCTGAATTCATCTGAATTTCTAATTGATTTGATTTCAAACTTTCCTGTTTTTTTAATTAATTTTTTAATGCTATTTTTAAAATTGCTATTAAATTCATAATATTCATTTACTAAGGTTTTTATGTTAAATTTACCATCGGTTTTTATCAAAGAAAAATCCAAGCCATCTAATGATGTTCCACTCATAATACCTAAGGAACAATATTCTTTTTTTTTCATCTTTATTATTATAACCTATTCTCAAATAGTATGTTAAAAGATTTTTACAATTCGTTCATAGAAAGAGGCTTCCTACATCAATCCACTGATGAAAAAGGAATCAAGCAAATTCTATCAAAAGAAACAACAGGTTACATTGGCTTTGATTGCACATCCGATAGTTTGCATGTCGGCTCACTTTTACCTTTAATGCTTTTGAGGCTTTTCCAAAAGTCTGGTCATAAGCCTATTATTTTAGTTGGAGGCGGAACAACACTGATTGGTGATCCATCAGGAAAAGACGAAACAAGAAAAATTCTTAAAAAAAATGACATCGATTTAAATAAAAAAAAACTAAAGGCTATATTTAAAAAATTTTTATCTTTCGACGAATCCAAATCTAATTGTGCGATTATAGTTGATAACTACGAATGGTTGTGCAAATTAAACTTAATTTCATTTCTGAGAGACATTGGTAGTAAATTCTCAATTAATAGAATGCTTGGCTTGGAATCTATTAAACAAAGACTAAGAAGAGAACAACATTTAAGTTTTTTAGAGTTTAACTATTCAATTTTTCAAGCCTACGATTTTATGGTTCTTAATCAAAAATATGACTGCAAAATACAATTTGGTGGGTCCGACCAATGGGGAAACATCGTTTCAGGAATAGATTTAATAAAAAAAGAAAAGAATAAGCAAGTTTATGGATTAACCTCTCCACTAATAACCAGTTCAACAGGAAAAAAAATGGGGAAAACAAATACAGGAGCTGTTTGGCTTTCTGAATCAAAATTTTCAGTCATGGATTTTTGGCAATATTGGAGAAATACTGACGACAAAGATGTTATAAAGTTTTTAAAACTATTTACTGAGATAGAAATTCGTGAAATTGAAAATTACAAGAATTTCAAAGGATCAGAATTAAATAAATTAAAAGTTCTTTTGGCGAATGAGGTAACGACTCTCTGCCATAGTAAAGACAAAGCTAAATATGTAGAAGTTGAATCAAAAAAGATCAGAGATTCTGTAGATATTGATTCTAATATTATTGATGAGTGCAAAAAAAAAATATCTATTAAAAAAGAAGCTTTAAATAAAGGTATAAGTCTTAAACAAATCTTGATTGATCTTGATCTTTCAAATTCAAATGGTGAATCTAAAAGACTGATCGAACAAGGTGCTGTTAAAATCAACCAAATTGTAGTGGAAGACAAAGATATTTGTATAACTAAAGAAAACTTTATTGCGCATCCTAAGAAAAAAGAGTCTTTTTACTCAATTGTTTTTGTAGGAAAAAAAAGATACGGACTAATAGAATTAGTCTCCTAGAAAGTTTTTAATGATATTTGGAACAAAAACAGAAATTGGATTATAAAACACTTCGTACTCACCATCAATCTTTTCAACCTTAAATTTAGCCCCTATCAAACCATCCTCTGGTGAACCAGCAGTTACAATATCTCCGACAATCGGGAATTTTGTTATAAGAGTATTTATCGTATAGGCTGGAATGATAGATCCATTCATTAAAAAATAGTCGTTTTTTAAACCAATAACACTATCGAACTGAATACCAAGCTCACTTCCCTTTAAAAGACTGTCAACAACCTTAAATTTATCGTTTTCTAATTTATATTTAGCATTAAAGTTATTGAAAATAATTCCACCATCTTTTAATTTCTGCGCAAAACCGTCTAAAGAAAAAATACTAAAAAAATTAGCAAGGAAAGGTGCGTCAAAAAAAACGATATTTTTTCCAGCTATGGCCCCTTCATAATTTTCAGAACCTTCTTTTTTTAAACCTTCAATTTTTATACTTCCTTTATTAATATTAAAATCTAAATCTAAAATATTGAGTAAACCAGGAATATAATTTGACTCTAATATGAACTCTTTATTCGCCTCTTTTTCCCTGATTAAGAGCTTATGGAAATCATTTTCACCGACTAGATTAATACTAATTTTTTGAAAAAGATTATTTAACTTTTTAGCGTATATGATTGAATTTGAAAAAATCATATCTCCAACCTTGAAATCATTGATTTTCAAATCTAATTCAAAGTTCTCTATTTTTAAATTATCTTCCTCAAAAATATCAATAGAATCTAATGACAATTTGTTTGCGTTAATTGAAAATTTATTATTCTCGCCCTCATATTTAAAATTAAAATCTTGTTTAGGCGATTTAAAAGTCTGAACATCAAGCTCAATAATTTTTGTTAAATTAAATATTGAGTTAACCTCTACGTTTAAGTTGTTAGTTTTTATGTCTGCAAATCCAGAAAAAGAATTATCATAAGGTCTAATTAGAAATCTTAATTTACCACTATTAAAATCCAAATTTGGACCAAGAAAATCTGATTTTAAATTTAAATTTTCAAGATCCCCTAACCCTTCAATTTTTGAAAATCCATTATCATCCTCAATTATATTATATAATATTTCAGCCTCTCCTTGTATTATGAAATCACCCTCAGGAAAGAAATATTCTGTAAAAGATGGTTTAAGAGTATATTTACCTTTTATCTCATCTTTAAATCCGTCTTTAATATTTGATTGTTCACCACTAAACTCGGTGTAAGAATTAAATATGTTACCTCCTCCTTTGTATGAAACTTTAGTATTGTTGATTTGGATATTTAAATAAAAATCATTCAAATCATAGTTATTAAAAATATCTTGAAATGTAGAATCTACAAAAGCAACTTTTGAATCATAAATGATCCTTTCTGTCGGCAAATCAACCAAAAGGGGAAATTTTAAATTTAGATCTATTTTAGTATCACCTCTAATATTCCTTAACTTTGAAAAATTTTTTTTATTTATAGGAGAAATGTCTAGATAGTTTATTACATCTTGATTACCTGCAAATATTTCTAAAAAAACATCAGCGTTTTCAAAATCACTATCTAAATCTTTTAATTTTACAATGCCATTTTTTATATTAAGACCTTGAGATTGCCCTGAATTAATTGTGAATATTATTTCTTCATTTATAATTCTTGCAAACCCATATATATTATCAATTACAGGCATTGATTCCATATACCTGATTTTTGTATTATTAAAATCAAACTTTCCTTTTAAATTTTCAAATAAAAACTTGTCATCCTTTTTAAAAATATTCAAGCTAAACAAAACATTAAATATCTCACCTTCTGAATTATTTTTCATCCAAACATAAACTGATTCTTTGAAATCAACCGGCCATAAATTTAATAATTCTTTTACATTAATCTTTTCTACATCCACTAAAAACGTTGCAGAGGTCTCTAGTTTAGGATCAATTCTTAAAACAAGTTTAATTTGAGAATCTTGATGTTTAAAATCTAATATTATATCCACAAAATCTTGATTTTTCTCTCCAAAGATTTTGGTATTATCAAGATTTATTGTCTCAAAACCATAATAGGTAGGATATTTTAAATTACCAAAAAGATTTAAATTAAAGATAACTTCATCAATGTTTTTATCTTTATTAATTAAAAATTTTGAAGATCCAGACAAATTTAAGTTATTGAAAGAAATAGAATGAAAGTCAAAAATATGTCTTACAAAATCAAAATTAAATTTACTTAATTCAAGACTTACTTCATTTGCGAAATTTTTATTTGATACATTTAATGAAAAAAAATTTTCCAATGAGTTGATTTCAGAAACTGAGATATATAATTCTTCTTTATTAAAATTAAAGTCAATTAAGTATTTTTTTATATCTTCGTCATTAATATTAAGTTTAACTTTAGTATTAGCAATTTGAATATTTGAAAAATTGCTAAAAAAGTCAAAATTTGATTTTAACTTATTCAAGGTTGTTAAATTATCGTCTTTTATTTCAGATTTTCTTGAAAGAGTAATATCAATATCTCCATCAAAAATTTTTAAAGATGATTTAAAAAAGTTTTTTTCAAAAGTCAGATCAAGTGTGATTAAAATATTTGGAAAATAAGAGTCTTCATAAACAAGGTCTTCCACAAGCAATTCAAAGTTTTTGGTAACTTTGTTGAAACTTAAAAACACATCCCCAATCTCTTCAACTTTAATTTTTTCAAAAATTTTACTTTCTCTATCAAAAAAATCTAAAAAGTTTATTTTTATCGGCTTTAGAGATATTATAAAAATGAAAGATGAAATAACTGTAAAGAAGAACAAAAAGATTATTGAAATAAAAAATGATAATCTAATTTTTCTTTTTGATTTCATAATATCTTTACTAATATAACTTACGTGATAAAAAACTGTACATAAATTGTAATTAATTATGAAAATTGGACAAAAACTTACAAACTTAAAATTTATAATTGATAAAGATACTGTAATATCTTCACCTGACCTAGCTGGTAAGAAACTAGTTATCTATTTTTATCCAAAGGACGATACACCTGGATGTACAAAAGAAGCATTAGAGTTTTCAAATCTCAAAAACGATTTTGAAAAAAAAAATGTTAATATAATAGGTGTGTCTAAAGACTCAGTTGAGAAACATCAAAAATTTATTTCTAAATATAACCTAAGTCTTAAGTTAGCTTCAGATGAAGATCTTAAAATATGCGAAACTTTTAAAGTTTGGGTTGAAAAGTCAATGTATGGAAAAACATATATGGGTATCGAAAGATCTACATTTTTGTTTGATGAAAATCTTCAACTAATTAAATCTTGGAGAAAAGTCAAAGTCAACGGGCATGCAGAAGAAGTTTTAAATTCCATAGCCTAATTAAATTTTATCAACTGATTTTCTAAGAAAAAATCAATCTTTCCATCAAGTACCCCACTCGTGTCAGAGGTTTGCTTATTTGTTCGATGGTCTTTCACCATTGTATAGGGTTGAAGAATATATGACCTTATTTGGTTACCCCAGCCAATCTCACCTCTTTCATCTCTATTTTTTTTATTTTCTTCTTCCTCCTTAATTATTTGTTTTTCGTATAATTTAGATTTAAGCATTTCTATTGCTAATGACTTATTTCTATGTTGAGACCTACTACTTTGGCATTGAACGGAAATTTTTGTGGGAAGATGCGTAATTCTTATTGCACTGTCTGTTTTGTTCACATGTTGACCGCCAGCTCCCGATGCTCGAAATGTATCTATTTTAATATCTTTATCAGATATTATAATTTCAACACTACTATCTATTTCTGGATAACAATAAACGGAAGCAAAACTAGTATGTCTCCTCGATTGAGAGTCAAATGGAGAAATCCTTACAAGCCGGTGAACACCATTTTCATACTTTAGCCATCCATATGAATTTTCTCCTTTTACTTTAAATGTTAAAGATTTATATCCAGCTTCTTCACCAATATTCTGATCCACTAACTCTGTATTAAAACCCTTTAAATCGCACCATCTCGTATACATTCTAAACAAAATTGCTACCCAATCCTGGGATTCAACTCCACCTGCTCCAGAATGAATTTCAACCAGAGAATTATTTGAATCAGCCTTTCCAGTCAAAAGAGTTTCGAGATAAAGTTTGGTTAAATTTTTTTCAATTGTAATAAATTCACTTTTCAAATCATTAAGAAGATCTTTATCGTTGCTATTATCTGAAATAGTTAACAAATCTCTTGTATCTTTAAAATTTTCTTCATTAGTGTCGATAGAGTTTAAAAAATTTATTAAAAAATTTTTTCTTTTCATATCTTTATTTAAAAGATCGTGATTTTTCCAATTTTTCTGATCTTGAAGCCTTGAATCAATTAATCTGAGCTCATCATTTAAACCTTTTTTTTCAAACGAACCCCCTCAGGTTCGCTATCAAACCTTGCAACTTTACAATCAAATCTGCATTTTCGTTACTCATCAATAAAATCCCCTCAAATCAAATTTATTATCCTTGTTATCATTCTTTTGATCAAAATCAAAATCAAAGTTATTTTTAAATGCTTCCGTAATAAAATTATCGGTACTTGGTTTTCCCGAAACTAAATCAACATTGATAAATTTTATATTTTCTGGAATGACAAACGGTTTAGGCTTTTTATTCTTATAAATTTTTTTCATTAAGTCATGAAAGATTGGAGCTGCAACTTTTGAGCCAGTTTCAAACCTTCCAAGAGACTTAGGAACGTCATAACCAACGAATACACCTATAGTAATTTCTGAATTGTACCCTACAAACCAAGCATCCTGATTATCATTTGTTGTTCCTGTTTTACCTGCGACTTGAAAGTCGAAATCGTTGATATTTTTTGCAGTACCTCTTTGAATAACTCCAATTAAAAATGAGGTCATTTGATATGCTGATTCACTTGAAAAAATATTTTTTTTATTATTTTTGATTTTGGGTATTTCAAAATTATTTATCACTGAGGTTTCTAAATCTGATTTGATTGGAATATTACAATTTAGACACTTTCTTTTATCACCTTTAAATAAAAAATTGCCATTATTATCATAGATAGCATCTATTATTACCGGTTCTACTCTTTTACCTCCATTCGCTAAAGTTGCATAGGCGGATGTAATTTTAATTAATGAACTTTCAAGAGAGCCCAAGGAACTTGATATTAAATGTGGGAATTTTTCATAAATTCCAAGATCTGTCGAGATCTTTGCAATTTTATCAAGTCCAATTCTATCTGAGAGTCTGACTGTCATTAAATTCCTGGACTTTTCAATACCAAGTCTCAATGTACTCAGTCCATAAAATTTATCACCATAGTTTGTAGGTCGCCAGATACCATCTTTTGAATAATCATCGATTACAAAAGGAGCATCAAGCACTTTTGTAACTGGAGAATATCCATCTTCAAGTGCTGCAAGATAAACTATAGGTTTGAAAGATGAACCAAGTTGTCTTTTTGCTTGTGTTGATCTATTGAAAGAAGAACTTGAATCGTAACCACCTACCATAGCTAAAATTCTTCCAGTGTTATTATCTAACACAACAAGTCCTCCATTTACTTTAGGGATTTGACTCAAGTTATAAGTTTTAGTTGTTTTATCAAATTCTAAAACGATAACATCACCTATTTTAAATTTATCTTTCATTTGAAATTTTTTATCTCTGATAAGTTTTATATTTTCAAAATTAAGACGTATTTTTTTTTTATCACTTAATAAAATTTTAATAAATTCTTTATTAATTCTTGTGACAACCCCAATTTGTTTGTCAAATAAACCTTCCGGCTTTTTAAATTCAGAAATTAGTTTTTCAAAGTTCTTTTTTTCTTTGAAGTTTGCTATTGGTCCTTGCCATCCTTTTCTACTTGAAAATTCATTTATACCTTTTCTAAAGGATTCTTCGGCTTGAAGTTGGATGCTTTCGTCTAAACTTGTCATAATTGTCATTCCGCCATCATATAGTTTACTTTCATTAAACATAGAAATGATTTCTCTTCTTACCTCTTCTTTAAAGAATGAGGCCCTGTTATTCAGTATTTTTTTGCTTTTGGAAAGCTTGATAGGTTTGCTGATCATTAGATCATATTCATCCACTTTGATAAAATTTTCATCTAGAAGTCTTTTAAGAACCCAATTTCTTCTTTTCAAAGCTTTAATAGGGTTTTTATATGGATTATATGTTGAAGGAGCTTTTGGTAAAGCTGCTAACATTGCCATTTCATCTAACTCAAGATCAGATAAAGACTTATTAAAATAATTGAGTGAAGCAGACCTAATTCCATATGACCCACCACCTAAATATATTTCATTCAAATAAAGTTCCATAATATTCTCTTTTTTAAGTACTTTTTCCATTCTCAGTGCTAGGATAATTTCTTTTATTTTTCTGCTGTAAGAAATCTCATTTGTTAACAGAAAGTTTTTTGCGACTTGTTGTGTAATCGTGGAAGCGCCCTCTGGTCTTTTATTACTGAATGTTTTCATAACATTTTTTAAAAAAGCTCTAAAGATTCCTTTTACGTCAATGCCAATATGATTGTAAAAATTTACGTCCTCTGAAACCAAAAAGCAGTTGATTAATTCAGTAGGAATTTCTTCATATTTTGCAAAGATTCGATTTTCATTCGAATAGTCCTCTAAAAAATTGCCGTTAGATGTAAAAATTTTAGATACTAGTCTTGGTTGATAGTACGAGAGTTTGTCAAAATTTGGAAGATCTTTACCAAACATATATGCGATAAAAATTAAAGATAGGAAGGAGGATATTATTCCAATTAAAAATAACATAAAAAAATTTTTTAAATATCTTCTCATTGCAAAAACCTAAATATCATTTTTTTCTTTCCAATTAAAATAGTTTATAACAGCTTTTACGATTTTATCAGACAATTTTCTTTGGTAATCCTCAGATATCAATAATTTAGAATCATTTTTATTGGATAAGTAACCCATTTCTAAAAGTACAGAGGGTATATCTAAAGATTTTAAAACTGCAAAACCAGCTGAACGGTGAGTTCTTTGGAGAAGATTAAAATCATTTTTGAAAGATTCAATCAAAAATCTTACCAGTAAACTTGACTGATTCAAAGTATCTCTTTTTGTTAGATCTAAAAGTATTGACGTAACTTCAGAAGTTTCTTCCGACAAATCCACACCATCAATTAAGTCTGACTTGTTTTCTCTTCTTGCTAAAGCCGCAGCCTCTTTATCAGAGGCTCTCTCAGAAAGAGTATAGAGAGAAATGCCCCTAGCTCTTGCGTTTCTATTAAAATCAGCGTGTAAAGAAATAAAAACATCAGCATTATTTTTTTTTGCTATTCTTGTTCTACTTCTAAGTTTTAAAAAAAAATCTTTATCTCTAGTCAGAATGACTTTGTAATCAGTTTTTTGTTCAAATCTTTTTTTTAGAAGCAAACCTACTTTTAACGTTATATTTTTTTCAAGATTTTTAAAAATGCCAACTGCACCAGAATCTCGACCTCCATGGCCCGGGTCAATAATAATTGTTTTTCTTTTTTTTTTACTTAAGGAATAATCAATAACGATTCTTGAGTGAAATTCTTTTCTTTTTTTAAGTAAGTAAATATTTGTAGAGAAAATATTTTTATTAAAATTTAACGATAATTTCTTTAATTTCTTGTTATAAGCAATTTCACTTAAATCATTTTTTGTTGCAAATCTTTTATTTACTTCTATTTCATCTTTAAAAAAGATTTCAATCCTCTTATCAAAAACCTTTGAATTAAAAGAAGTATCTTGAGTAAGATCGAGTACTATTCTTTTTATTTCTCCATTAGAACCAAATCTTAAATTTACTAATTCAATAGAATATGCTTGATTAAAATAAATAATAAAGAGAAAAATGAATTTAAAAAAATAAATCAATTTAAAAAAAAAATAAGTTATACTAGATATAGTGTTTTTTTTTTAAAAAAAATCAATATCTTCCATGATTTTTTTAAATTTATGTGCCATACTGAAAAAATACAGATTAGGTTAAAGATTTTATAAGGATAAAAAAATGAAGAAGAAAATGTTAATTGATGCATCTCACAAAGAAATTATAAGAGTTGCAATAATTGAAAAGAATAATTTAATAGATTACGAGTCTGAAAAAATTAAAAATGAAAGAATAAAAGGAAATATTTATTTAGCAAAAATTGTTCGAGTCGAGCCATCACTTCAAGCTGCATTTGTTGATTATGGAGGAAATAAACACGGATTTCTTGCATATAATGAAATTCACCCCGATTATTTCAAGATCCCTACTTCTGATAAAAAAAAATTACTTCAACAAGAATTAGAAGCTTCTAAGATTGTTCCAATTGATGAAGAAGATGATGACTTTGAGGATCAACATATCAACAATGAGAGGGTCATAAATCAACACAACAACTCAAACGAAAGCAATCAACAAAAAGGTTTTCTGTCGAAAGTATTTGATTTTTTTAATTATAAACCAATTGAAGAATTCCCCGTGCAAAAAATCAGAAAAAGAAAAAAATTTAAAAATTCTCCAAAGAATTCTCAAATTATTTTTCACAGGAAATACAGCATTCAGGAGGTAATCAAAAGTAATCAAGTAATATTGATTCAAGTAGTAAAAGAAGAGAGAGGTAATAAAGGAGCGGCCGTTACAACAAGATTATCATTGGCTGGAAAATACTGTGTTTTAATGCCCAATACAAATAAAGGCGGTGGTATATCTAGAAAGATTGAAGACGTAAAATTAAGGAAAAAATTAAAAGATCTTTTAAGCAAATTAAATATTAAAAAAGGTATGGGCGTTATAATCAGAACAGCAGGGCAAATCATGGGAATAAAAGAAATTAAAAGAGATTATAATTCTTTGATAAAACTTTGGAGTGAAATTACTTCTAAAACAATCAAATCCAATGCTCCATGTCTTATTCACGAAGAAGATAATATTATAAAAAGATGTATAAGAGATTATTTTGATTCCTCCTTTGATCAAATCTTAATTAATGAAAAGGAAACACTCAAGAAATCAAGAGAAATTGTTAAACAATTTATGCCAAGTTCGTTAAAATCGGTAAAAAATTATACTGATAAAAAACCGCTCTTTTCTAGCTTTGGACTTGAAAAGAAAATTATAGGTATTAACAATCCAACAGTTAATTTGAAATCTGGAGGGTACCTTGTTATAAATCAAACCGAAGCCCTAGTTTCGATTGACATTAATTCAGGTAAATATACGAAACAACGAAACATTGAGGATACCGCTTTTAAGACGAATTTAGAAGCTTCAGAGGAAATTAGCAAACAATTGCGAATTCGCGATTTAGCAGGATTAGTTGTTATAGATTTTATAGATATGCTTGATAGAGGTCATAACATCAAAGTTGAAAGAAAGCTTAAAGAATGTCTCAGAGAAGACCGAGCAAGAATTCAAGTAGGTAGAATAAGTAATTTTGGATTATTAGAACTCTCTAGACAAAGATTAAAAGTGACTACTGACACGGTCGTGTCCAAAAGATGCCATACTTGTAATGGTTATGGTAGTATAACGTCTATAGATTTTCTGTATGAGCAATTAATAAAAGTTTGTAATGAGTATTCTCTAAATGCCGTTTACAAAAATATTTTTCTTCTTACAGGGAAGGAATTGTACGACTTAATTTTAAAAAAAGGCGAAGATAAGAACCATTCTATACTTTCAAAAAAAGTTATAGTCAGTCACTATCCTAACTTGAAAAATAATGAATTTTTGATTTGTTCTGCAACAGAAGTTTTGTATAAAAATTGTCATGAAAGCAGTAATATAGAAAATTTCTATGATTATTTGGTAAATTCAGAAGATGGCAACGAGAAAAAAGATTTTCAAAATAAAGTCAATGATATAGATACTAAAAAGAAAAGAGTAAGTTATAGAGCAAAAGCCAATGACTTTGAGAAGAAAAAAAATATTACAAAAACTGAATCAACTAATAAAAGTAGATCTAAAACTGATAATTTGAAACAAATAAAGGTTTTGCCAGGAAGCAATGATAAAAAAATAGAAAAAAGACAAGGTTGGTGGAGTCAATAGTTTTTTCTAAACCAGCTGTGAATTCTCTCTACGGCTTCTACAACCAAACCTTGTTCTGATGAAAAGGCTAGTCTTACGGTTCTAGAACCAAATTTTTTATCAAAATCTATACCTGGTGTTAAAACCACGCCAGTCTCTACCATTAGCTTATTTACAAATTCAAACGAGTCAAGTTTTGTATTTTGTATATCGATATAAAAATAAAATGATCCCTGTGGTTCATTAAATTTGATTAAAGGTATATTTTTTAAAATTTTTAAAACTTTATTTCTTGTTGAATGATAGACTTTGACAATTTTATTTAATTCATTAATTGAATCAAATACCTTCAAAGCTGAATATTGCGCAATATTGCCTGACGAAATAAAAAGGTTTTGCGATAATTTTAAAAAATTTTCTTTCAATTCTTTTGGAATTATTGCCCAACCAAGTCTCCATCCAGGCATACAAAAAAATTTTGAAAAGCTATTTATTACTATTGCTTTATTCCCGTAATTAAGCATTGACTTTATTTGTTTTCCGTATTCTATTCCGTGATAGATTTCATCTGATATCAAAATTACTTTATTTTTTTTACAATATTCATAAATGAATTTTAATTCACTATTTGTAAAAGTCTGACCGTTAGGATTATTAGGATTCGAAATAATAAGTCCGTCAATCTTTTTCTTTGAAATTGAAAAAGGATCAATTTTATCAATCTTGTTTTTATCTGGATAAATTTCTATCACATCAATATCTAATGACTTAAGTATATTTCTGTATGCAGGATATACTGGATTAAATATTGCTACCCTCGAACCTCTATCGAAACATGACAAGAAAGTTAGTAAAAATGCTCCAGAGGAACCTGTTGTAATAAAGATTTGGTCAGAACTTATTTTTAAATTGTATCTAGATTTGTAAAATTCTGAAATTCTGACTCTAAGTTCCTCTATACCATTTGATGGAGTATAACCTGGAAGAGACAGTCGAGACAATCTTGAAGCTTCATTCAAAACAGCTTTTGGAGTTTTTGAGATTGGTTCACCTAATTCAAGATGAAAGATTTTTTTTCCATTCGCTTGAAGTTTATTAGCATTGTATAATAATTCCATTACATAAAATGAATCTATATTAGATCTATTAGCTGGAAGATATATTCTGTTTGTCATTGGAAAATACTAAGTTAAATTAAACTAATTTATATGAAAACACTAATAACTTTTTTAATAATTTTTTTTTATACTTCTATTAAAGCAAATTCTATTAACGTTATTAGAGATGCTGAAATTGAAAATCTTCTAAACGATATTAGCAAAATACTTGTAAGAGGAACTCAGCTCGAAAATGATATTTTGACTTTTTATTTAGATAACCAAAAATTTATCAACGCTTTAGTGACACCAGATAAAAAGTTTTTTTTTACGACTGAACTATTATTAAAAAGTAAAAAAGTTGAAGATGTCGCAGGAGTAATTTCTCATGAAATTGGACATGTTTTAGGAGGACATTTTCAAAAAAGACAAAAAAAGATGGAAAAAAATTCCGTTATAAATATTTTATCCTCTATTCTTGCAGTTGGAGCGATAGCTGGTGGTGCCTATAATGCTGGAACAGCAATATTAATGGGGGGACAACATCTTGGAACATCAAGAATGTTAGCTTTTTCTCGTTCTCAAGAATCTCTCGCAGATCAAACTGCAATAAGATTACTTAAAAAAAATGGTTTCTCACTTCAAGGATTGATAAATATTTTTAGTGAAATTCAGAGAAATGAAAAATTGAGAAAAATAAACCCGTATTTTCTTACTCATCCACTTTCAACAGAAAGAATCAGAAATATAAAAATTAACTTTGAAAATCAAAAAATTAAAAAATACGAGAAACTAAATGATAGATTTAAATTAGCTAAAGCCAAACTTAACGGTTTTTTTCTCAAAAAAGAACAGTTAGATTACCTATACCCTAAATTAATTAATTTAGAGAGTTTATATGCACATGCTCTTCATAATTATAGAGTTGGAAAAATTGATGTAGCGATGAAATACATTGATCAATGTATAAAAAAAGACAACAAAAATCCGTATTTTCATGAACTTAAAGGTCAGATGTATTATGAAAGTGGAAATTTCCAAAATGCAATTAAATCATTTTTCATTTCAAAATCCATATTACCTAATGAAAAAGGTTTTGCATTGTTTTTAGCTAAGTCACTGTATCACAGCAATATTAGAGACAACCAAGAAAAATCAATACAACTTTTATTGGAGTATGTAAAAAAAGATGAATTTCCTATTGATGCTTGGCATTATTTAGGTTTAAACTACGGAAAATTAAAAAAATTAGATTATTCCTCATACGCTTTTGCGGAAAAATATATGTTAATCGGAAAGATTGAAAATGCTAAAATCCATCTTGATAGAGCTACAAAAATAACAAAAGATCCTGTCCTTCAAAAAAAATTATTAGATCTCAAGTATGAAATGAAAAAGAGAAAAAAATGAAAAAGATTATAATTATTAATGGTCCTAACCTAAATTTACTTGGAGAGAGAGAAGTAGACTTGTATGGGACAAAGACTCTTAAAGAAATTGAGAAAGAGTGTTGCGAAAAATTTAAAAAAGACAAATTAAGTTTAAACTTTTTCCAAAGCAACTCAGAAAGTGAAATCATTGATAAAATTCACATTTGTAAGAATTATAATGGAATGATAATAAATGCTGGGGCACTTACACATACCTCAATTGCCATTCATGATGCACTCAAGATAATCAAAATTCCAAAAATTGAAGTACATATTTCAAATATTTACAACAGAGAGGAGTTTAGAAAAAATTCTTTCATTAGTCCTGTAGTTAATGGTATCATAGCAGGATTTGGTACTCAAGTTTATCAAATAGCAATTAACTCATTAAAATATTTGTACGATGAAAAAACAGGATAAAAAAATAATTGATGATATAGAGTTTTTATCGCAATTAATGGAAAAGAATAATCTAAAAGAATTAGAGATTTCTGACGGTAAATTATCCTACAAATTAAAAAAGAATCAAAATGAAAGTAAAAAAAATACAAATATCAAAAAAGTAACAGATTCTTCTAATAAAGTAACTGTAGATCAAAAATCAGAAACATCACTTAAATCACCATTGGTGGGAACAGCCTACCTAAGTCCGGAACCTGGGTCGAAACAATTCATTGAGATAGGTCAAAATGTTAAAATTGGTCAAGTTCTCTTGATAATTGAGGCTATGAAAACAATGAATGAAATTGTTGCAGATAGAAATGGTACGGTAAAAAAAATATATGTTAAAAATGAAACTCCAGTCGAATTTGGTGAACCTCTTGTGTTAATTGAATAATGCTAAAAAAAATTCTAGTTGCAAACAGAGGTGAAATTGCCCTAAGAATCCTAAGAGCATGTAAAGAGCTTGATATTAAAACTGTCGTTGTTCATTCTACGGCAGATGAAAAAGAAATGTTTGTGAGGTTAGCCGATGAAAGTGTATGTATTGGCCCCCCACAGGTCAAAAATTCTTATTTAAATATTCCTTCAATAATTTCAGCAGCGACAATTGCTAACGTCGATGCAATTCATCCTGGAATTGGAATGTTATCTGAAAATTCTAGTTTTGCAAAAATTGTGAATGATCATGGATTTAAGTTTATTGGTCCAAAATATGATCACATTGAAAAAATGTCCGACAAGGTTAAAGCTAAAAATTTTGCCAAACAATTAGGACTTCCAGTAATTCCAGGAAGCAAAAAAAACGTTAAAAATTTATCCGAAGCAAAAACTATATCAAAAGAAGTTGGATATCCAGTTTTAGTCAAAGCAAGCAATGGTGGTGGTGGAAGAGGAATAAAAAAAGTATACAATGAAAGTGAATTAAAGGATAACTTTTTATTAGCAAAAAAAGAAACAATACAAAGTTTTGGTAATGACAATGTATATATCGAAAAGTTTATTGAGAACCCAAGACACATAGAAGTACAAATAATTGGGGATAATAACGGAAATTTAATTCATGTGGGAGAAAGAGAATGCTCAATTCAAAGGAGAAATCAAAAAATTATTGAGGAATGTCCTAGCCCAGCAATTAGTGAAAATGAAAGACAAAAAGTTTGTAATATTACCTTAAATGCATTTGAAAAGGTGGGCTATCAAAATTTAGGAACCGTAGAATATCTTTACAGCAACGGAAATTTTTTTTTCATTGAAATGAATACAAGACTTCAAGTAGAACATACAATAACTGAAGAGGTATTTAATATTGATATTGTAAAAGAGCAAATAAATGTAGCATCTAATGGTAAACTAACAATAAATCAGGATCAAATACAAAAAACCTGTCACTCCATTGAATGTAGGATTAACGCTGAGAACCCAATAACAATGTTTCCCTCTACTGGTTTAGTAAAAACTTATCATCCACCAGGCGGTCCAGGGATAAGGATTGATTCACTTCTTTATTCAGGTTGTAGTGTGACCTCATTTTATGATGGTTTGATTGCAAAAATAATTTCAAAAGGAAAAGATCGACAAGAATGCATTATGAGACTTAAAAGAGCTTTAGATGAATATGTTATAGAAGGCATAGAGACTAATATTCAGGTTTTGAAAGCAATTTTAAGTCATCAAGATTTTGTGAAAGCAAAATTTGATATTAGCTGGTATGATAGGTTAAATTCATAAATTATGTTTTTATCAACTAATCTTGTTCTCAAAGCCTATGAAAAAGGTATATTCCCAATGTCTGATTCAAATCACGACCCTTACATATATTGGGTCGAACCTAAAGAGCGTGGTGTAATAGATTTAAAAGAATTTAAAGTTTCCAAAAGTTTAACAAAACTAATTAGAAAACAAACTCATACCGTAGAAATCAATTCAAATTTTGAAAAAGTAATAAACCTTTGTGCAAAAAATAAAAAAAGAAAAAATTCTTGGATAAATAAACAAATTATTGAAAATTACACAAAACTTCACAAGTTAGGATTCGCCAAATCAATTGAATGCTATTTTGATAAATCTCTAGTTGGAGGTTTATACGGTATTATTGTAGGGGGAATATTTTGTGGTGAGAGTATGTTTAGCATAAGAGAAAACGCAAGTAAGATTGCATTAACATATTTAGCAGCATTATTAAAACAAGGGGGATTTAAATTTATAGATACACAATTTTATTCTGACCATTTACAGCAATTTGGCACAAAAAAGATTTCTAAAAATAAATATTTAAAATTACTCAAAGAAAATAAATTTTTAGAAAATCCGATTTTTCCTGAAAGACTTGAAAAAAATGTATTAGATTACTTTAAATAGATTCGTTATTTTTTAAAAAGATTGGATCCTCAATTAGACACTCTTCAAGCTTAATATCATAAATTGGATTGTTAGGTGAATTTAAATATTGAGTTGATTTAAAAATCCATCCCAAAAAAACCTCATCTTTATTAAGCTTATTTTTCAGTTTATGAGTCATGAGTGCTACCTCATCATTTTTTCCTTCATTTTCTAATTTTACACATCTGTGGATAACAATACTTGAATTGTAAAGTTCTATTGTTTGAGAAAGCGGAGTAGTAAAATAATTTTTTTCATTTGTTGTTTTGTTTAAAACTCTTAAAACCGCACCTTGACACTCAACTTCTTGCGCAATTGATAAGTTGTAATTTGCTAAAAAATAAACTGTTAAATAAATAAGAAATCTCATTCTTTGCCGATTGAAAACTCTAAACTATTTATAAGCTTTATAACTTTTTTTTTAAAATCGTCTTCGCTACAACCAATCAAGATTGCGTCATCGAAAGCACTCTGAAGAACCGATGAAACCTCAATAAAATTTTCGTTTAGAACTTTATTGGTTTCTTCGCACGAAATAATTTTATTGTTTTTGTCTATCCATAAAAATTCTTTTTCATTTGATTTAATCATATTTATTGAGTTGCTAAAAAAATTATTCTGCTCACCTGATCCTCAATTGATTCAAAATCTTTTACATTTTCAATTTCACTGTCAGCTTCCAAAAAATTTTTATTATCTCTGTTAATTGGTGTAATTGATAAATATTTATTACCAAGAATACCATCATTAGAAACCTCAATACTCACTTCTTCCGGAATGTTAATTGTTGAATAGACCTTAAAAGTTACTTCTGCAAAATATTCTTCATCAAGCATAACATTACTTACAACTCCAATCTTTACACCACTCATCTTTACATCGTTCCCAATCATTATGCCCCCTACTTTTAGAAATTTAGCTTTTAGGAGATACGAATCCTCAGATTTTTTATCTGAGTTAACTTCCATGAATTTAAATAGGAAAGAAATAGCAATTAAGAATGTTAGTCCACCTAAAACTGTTTCAATGTAATTTTGTTTCATAATCCTTTTTTTTTTTCACCAAGTAATATTATTTTTCCTAAAAGTTCTTCTATAACAATCGAATCTTCAGAAAAAGAAAATCTATCGCCGTTTTTCAAATAAACATTATTCCCCCCAATTTCAATTAAAAGAAATTTTTTACCAAAAAGTCCGTCGGTTTGAATTGAAACAGACGAATCATCAGAAATCTCTATGTTCTTATTTACATTAATTGATATTTGAGGATAATTATCTTTAATAAAAACTTCTTTTACTTCACCTACTTTTATCCCAGAAATGACAACGTCTGTACCAACTGAAACTCCATCAATTTTGTTAAACGTTGCAAAATAATTATTTACATCTCCTCCCACTATATTTTTTTCTGTCAAAACAAGATTAAGCATGATTATAAACGCTATAATTCCGTAAAAAAACTTTTTTATTCTTATTTTTTTTTCGGTTTCCATATTGAATATATATTTTTAATTTTTGACGAATCTTTTTTATCTTTGTACTCATAAGCAAAAGGGGTTCCCGTAAGATTTGGAATGTGTTCTTTAATCCAGAAAGGCTTGTTGGCTTTCATGTCCGGTGTTTCATCAGTAATATGATGAAGCCATGCATTCCATTCTTGGGGAATTTTACTTGCCTCAACCTTTCCCTTATAAATGACGAACCTTCTTTGCCTAAAATTATTTTTTTGAGAAGGTTTTTTTTGTTGGAAATATTGGTTTCCGTATTTGTCAACACCAATTTTTTTTGCGAAAAAGTTACAATATACTTTAAAAAACCAAGAATTATATGATAAGCTCATCGTATAAATTTATATTATTTAATCTTATGAATAAATATAACGAATTAAAAAACTTTATCGACAACTTTGTTGAAAAAAATATTAATCATTTTGTTGATGGAAATGAAAAAAATATTAAAACGGTATTGAAAAAGATAGACAACGATAAGAAAATTTTAATAGATCAACTTAAAGATTTTTTTGGAAAAGATATTGATAAAAGTAATTCAGCTTATAGAAGAAAACTGCCGCATAGAAGAAAAGGGTACACACAAAAGGCTTCTATTAACAAACACAAGGTCTACTTAAGAACAGGCGAATATATGGATGGGTCAATAGGTGAAATATTTATTGATATGCATAAAGAAGGTGCGGCATTTAGAAGTTTAATGAACAATTTTGCAATAGCTGTATCAATTGCATTACAATATGGAGTTCCATTGGAAGAGTTTGTTGAAGCATTTACATTTACACGATTTGAACCAAGCGGTCAAGTTTATGGCAACACAGAAATAAAGTTTTCGACATCAGTGCTTGATTATATTTTCAAAGAATTAGCCATATCATATCTAGGAAGAGACGATTTTAGTAATCATGATCAAAATCAAACTACAGAACTTCTTCCAAACGAAAACATTAAAAGTAAAAAGAAAGACGCTGAAATTGTATTAAAAGAATTTACAAGCAAAGGATATATAAGAAAGAAGGTATTCGACAACAATCTTACATTAATAACTAATGAAAGTGAAAAATCTAAGGCTAAGAAAATCCAAAATCATTACACATTTGAAGGTGATCCTTGTGACAAATGTGGAAACTTTACAATGTATAAAGAATCAAAAAAATATAAGTGCTTAACTTGCAATCATGAATTTGATGAATGATTTTTTTGAAAACACATTAAATAAATGTAATATAAAAAGATATCTTCCAAGAAACAACTCACTTGCAAACTATCTTCCATTCGTGTTAAGTAACAATTTTGTATTTATATCAGGTCAACTTCCAATCACTACAAAAGGAATAGAATCACCAGGAAAAATTAAAAAAAAAATACTTTTAAGTGAATATAGAAAAGTAATGGAAATTACTACTTCTAATCTTCTATGGAATCTAAATGATTGTATTAAAGAATCTAAAAAAAACATAACAAATGTAAAGTGTTGTTCTATTAAGGGCTATTTTAATTGCGATCAAGACTTTGGTGATCATTCATCTTTATTAGATTTTACATCAGATTATATTATTAAAGTATTGGGAATAAATGGAAAACATAGCAGAGTTGCTATAGGAGTTTCGAGTTTGCCGAAAAACTCTCCAGTTGAAATTGAAGGAATATTTTCTATTTCATATATATAATCTAAAATGAAAATTGAATTAATTTCTTCTATTAAAAATGCAGAATACTTCTGTAAAGACAACTTTTTTGACAACTCACCCTTCTTGAAGTACAGCTTTTTCAAGTTACTAGAAGATTCTAAATGCACTGATGAAAATTCAGGTTGGATTCCACAGCATTTTATTTTTAAAGAAAATAATGAGATAGTTGCATTTGTACCAAATTTTAAAAAATTAAATTCCAATGGTGAATATATTTTTGACCATATGTTTGAAAATGCATATTATCAAATTGGTTCGAACTATTTCCCAAAATATTTATCCGGAATTCCATTTACTCCAGTCACGAGGCTTAAATTTATTTATTCAAAAAACTCTGTTGATCAAGATAAAATTATTGGTCTTATTCTTAAAGTTATAAAGGAACAGAATATATCGTCTTTTCATGCAAATTTCATTGATTCTAAAACTTCAAAAAAACTGGAAGAATATAAATTCTTAAAAAGAATTGGTATTCAATATCATTGGGTAAACAATTCTTTTATCGATTTTGATGATTTCCTAAATTCAATGAAAAGTAGAAAGAAAAAAGCAATTATCAAAGAAAGAAGATACCTTAAAGATCATGGTGTTTCATTTTTAGTTAAAGAAGGGGACAAGATTGACGAAAAAGATATTAAGAACCTATATTACTGTTATCTGAATACAATAGAAAAGAAGTGGTCTAGACCATATCTTAATTTTGATTTTTTCAAAGGCCTCATTAGTAAAAAAAATGAAAAAAAAATCCTATTAATTTCTGCTCATAAAAATAAAAGATTATTAGGTTGTTCTGTCCATTTTGTTGGTAATGAGATACTTTATGGAAGATATTGGGGATGTACTGAAAATGTTCCCTATTTACATTTTGAGTTGTGCTATTATCAAGCAATTGAATATGCAATAAAAAATAAATTAAAAAAAGTAGAAGCTGGTGCTCAAGGTGAACACAAAATTTCTAGAGGGTATTTACCTAGTCTCACTTATAGTAACCACTGGTTTAATAATGAGGTCTTGAGCAAGCCTATTCAAAATTTTCTTGCAAAGGAAAATAAAAAAACTATTGAAGTGGCAGATTATCTATCAAAGTTTTCACCTTTCAGCGAAAACGGTAATTAATTTCTTCTTTTGATCGGTAAAAGAAAATTTAAAGGTTTTAGCTTCTATGCAGAAATCTACTTTAACATTACTTAACTTATCATTTTTCTTTAACATAATGTTAGCGAGTGGAAGTTTTATTTTTTCTTCGATAACTCTTGCCATTGGTCTAGCACCATTAATGTTGTTAAACCCTAGTTCTAAAATCTTCGATTTAGCTTCTTCACTAATGTTTAAAGTAATATTTTTATTAATAAGAATTGATTCTAACTCCATTAAAAATTTATCAACAACTTTAATGGCGTTTTGTTTATTCAACATCTCGAAATTAACAATTGAATCGAGCCTATTTCTAAACTCAGGACTGAAAAACTTCGAAATAGCTTTTTGGTTATCGTCTTTAACATTTTCTCCCAAAAACCCGACTTTCTCTTTTACAATGTCCTCTGCTCCAATATTACTAGTCATAATGAGGATAACATTTGTAAAATCAACTTTTTTACCAAGATGATCTGTAAGTTTACCGTAGTCCATGACCTGAAGTAAAATGTTGAAAAGATCAGGGTGTGCTTTTTCTATTTCGTCAAGCAGAACAACGGAATATGGGTTTTTGTCTACTGCATCAGTTAAAAGTCCACCTTGATCGAATCCAACGTATCCAGGCGGGGCTCCAATAAGTTTGGACACACTGTGCCTTTCCATGTACTCAGACATATCAAATCTGATAAAATTCATCTTCATGGTATTTGCTAACTGTTTAGTGAGCTCAGTTTTGCCTACTCCCGTTGGACCTGCGAATAAAAAAGAGCCAATTGGTTTTTCATTATTTCTTAAACCAACTTTTGAGAGTTTTATGCATGACGAAACGACCTTAATAGCTTTATCTTGACCAAATATCAAAGTCTTTAAATCTCTCTCTAAACTTTTAAGCTTTACTTTATCATCTGATTTGATGCTATTCTCAGGAATGTTAGCTATTTTAGATATAGTTTTCTGTATGTCTAGCTTGCATATATTTTTAGATGACCGCGAGTCATTAATTTTTATGGCAGCGGCAGTTTCGTCTAAAACATCTAATGCATTATCTGGAAGTTTAAGGTTAATCAAATATTTTTTTGAAAGATTAACAGCTTCTTTAGAGCAATCTTCGTCAAATCTTACTCCGTGATAACTTTCATAATATGATTTTAACCCATCAAGTATCTTTATAGAATCCTCGACTGAGGGTTCGTCAACATCGATCTTTTGAAATCTTCTACAGAGAGCTCTATCTTTTTCGAAATAATTTCTGTATTCACTATAAGTAGTTGAACCAATACACTTGAAATTCCCCTTTGTAAGAGCTGGTTTTAAAATATTAGAGGCGTCCATAGAGCCTGAACTAGTTCCGCCTGCACCAATAAGTGTATGAATTTCGTCAATAAATAAAATGTTGTTCTCAAATTTATGAAAAAAATCAATCACTTTTTTAAGACGTTCCTCAAAATCTCCCCTAAACTTTGTGCCCGCTAACAAGGCACCTAGATCAAGAGAAAAGATTTTTGAATCTAATAGTGAGCTAGGCACTTCTTTTTTTACAATCTTCAAAGCCAAGCCTTCCGCTAGGGCGGTTTTACCTACGCCTGGATCCCCAACGAATATAGGATTGTTTTTATTTCTTCTTGCAAGAACATGGATTGTTCTATTAATTTCTTTTTCTCTCCCAATGATAGGGTCAATCTTACCGGACGCAGCCTTTTTGTTTAAATCCACGCAAAACTTTTCGATAATCTCGTTGGATTTTTTTTGTTGGTTGTCTTCTGAATAATCATTAAGGATCTGATCAAAATCATCCTTTTCATTTTCTTTTTCAATACCGTGCGACAAATAATTAACTACATCTAAACGATTTAGGTTTTCCTGTTGAAGAAAATAGACAGCATGAGATTCCCTTTCACTAAATATTGCTACTAAAACATTTGCTGCATTGGCTTCTTCCTTCCCTGAGGACTGAACATGAATAACTGCTCTTTGAATTACTCTCTGAAAACCTAATGTAGGTTTAATTTCATTTTCTGAAGACTCGTTAACTAAATCTCTAAGATTACCTTCTACAAATTTTTCTAGATTTCTTTTTAATTTATCTTTGTCGATAACACATGCATCCAAAACTTTTATTACATCACTATCGTCAAGCATAGAAAAAAGCAAATGCTCGAGCGTCATATACTGATGTTTAAAAGATTTGGCGAACTTTTGAGTTCTTTGAAGAGTTTTTTCTAATTCATCAGAAATCATTAATCTAGCTCCATAATACATTTAAGAGGATGTTGATCACTTTGTGCCATTTTTAAAACTGCTTGTACTTTTGTTTCTGCTACTTCTTTTGTAAATATACCACATATGCCAGAACCTTTTTTGTGAACCATAAGCATTATATTTACAGCTTCATCTTCGCTTTTTTTGAAGATTATTCTCAATAACTTTACCACATATTCCATTGGAGTATAATCATCATTTAACAAAATTACTTTATACAATTTAGGTTTTTGGACCTCAATTTTTTCTTTTGTAGCTATACCAGTGGAAATTGTTTTATTTTCTTCAGACATAATTAAAAAATATTAACCTCAATATTAAATTAGAAAAATCCTTTTTAATTTTCAACTACTATTTTTTTAGAAATATTTGTGTCAAATTCTTTAACAGCTTCTTTTACCTTTAACAATTGATTTTTTAATCCAACCTTACTGATTGATTCGCATCTCAAGACAATACATGGCTGAGTATTCGAAGCTCTTAGCAACCACCAACCATCCTCTGATTGTACTCTTAATCCATCAATATCAACTATTTTTTTATTTAATTTTTTTTGACTTTTAGAAATATTGTTTATTAGTGTGAACTTCTTATCATCTTCACAATCTATTCTAATTTCGGGCGTATTAAATACCTTTGGAATATTATCTATATGTTCAGAGAGTTTTTTCTTTGAGTTTGAAAGAATTTTAATTAGTTGAACAGCAGCATATAACGCATCATCGAACCCATAATTTGATTTAAAAAAAATGTGACCGCTCATTTCTCCTGCCAAATCCGCATCATATTTTTTCATATTGATTTTTACATGACTATGGCCTGTTTGAGAAATAATAGGTTTTCCACCTAAATTTTCTATTTCATCAAATAAAACCTGACTGCATTTTACATCTCCAATAATTGTAGGGTTTTTTATAACCAAACTTTTGGAAAGAATTAAAAGTAATAGATCACCTGCAATAATTCTTCCTTTATCATCAATTACTCCGATTCTATCTCCATCACCGTCAAAAGCTATTCCTAAGTCAAAATTGTTTTTTTTTATTTCTGCGATACATTGTACAAGATTTTCTGGATCGGATGGGTCTGGATGATGATTAGGAAAGTTTCCATCAATTTCTTTGAATAAAAGTTTCTGTTGCCCTTTAATCTTTCTTGAAATTTCTTCCATAACCTTGCCGGCTGAACCATTGCCGGAATCCCAAACTATATTAAGTTTTCTGCCTTGAGAAAAATTATTAAAAATATTTTTTAAATATTCTGATTCAAAATTAACCTTCTCTTTTTTTCCTCTATTCTTTTCAAGTGAAAAGTTTTGGGCCCTTCTCTTCAAATTTATCAAATCCTCACCGTAAAATGGAAGACCATCTAAGATAAATTTAAAACCATTATAATTCTTTGGGTTATGAGACCCAGTTACCATTACACCGCCCCTCGAATTATTTGAAATGGAAGAAAAATATAATAATGGAGTTGGAACTAGACCTATTTCACAAACATCTGCCCCAGATTCCAGTATTCCTTCAATAAGAGAATCCTTTAGTGGTTCTGAAGATTTTCTTCCATCGTATCCCACATTGATTTTTTTGTTCTTTCCAACCTCCAAACCAAATAATTGTCCAATTACTTTTGCATCTTTCTCGAAAAGTGTATTGTTGAAAACACCCCTGATATCGTAAGAGCGAATAATCGAATCATCAAAAAGGTGGTTAATAGTTGTCACTATAAAACTCTTCCGACTGAGTAATATTCAAA
>CACCYL010000005.1 GCA_902550225.1 uncultured Alphaproteobacteria bacterium | reverse complement strand
TCTAATTTAACTATTTTTACATTTTGAATTATTTTCAACTCCTGACAGTTTTTTCTGCATAAGTTTAATGATTCATTTGAAGAGTCAATAAAGGTTACTTGCTCAGCTCCTCTAGAGAAAGCTTCAATACCTAAGGCACCGGTACCGCAAAAAAAATCAATTATCGATTGTCCTGAAATTTTTTTTTTATCTTTTAAGAAAAGAGAGTTTAGCGTATTAAAAATCATTTCTCTTGCTCTATCAGATGTTGGACGAATTGAATTATTTAATGGTGTTTTAATTAATCGTGTTTTAAATTTGCCTGAAATTATTCTCATCCGTAAATCCTATTGAATTGAGTAATTTATCTAAAAATTTGATTTCTGTTTCAACTAAATTTCCAATTCCAATGTCATTTAATTCAAAAGGTCCAAAACTTATTCTTTTCAATTTTTGTACTTTGAGATTAAAGTACTTAAGAACTTTTCTTATTTCTCTGTTTTTACCCTCAGTTAATTCAACTTCCATCATATTTTTTTCTCTATTTGTCGGCAATTTTATTTTAATCCCATTATACAAAATACCATCAACTAAAAATTGACCCTTAACCAATTTATCTAAATTTTTAGGGATTTTTCCCGAAACTTCTACAATATATCTTCTTTCAATTTTATTACTTGGATCTTCAAGATACTTAGACAGCTTCGGATTCGTAGTTAGTAGCAATAAACCCTCGGATTGTATATCTAACCTTCCAACGGAAACAACTCTCGGAAGGTCTTTAGGAATTAATCTAAACAGGCTTTTTTGCGAAAATTGTTCTTTATTTGACGAGACATAACCTATAGGTTTATTTAAAATCCAAACCCTTGTCTTAATATTTGTTAACAGTTTATCTTTTACTTTAATGGATTTTATAAGACTTTTCTCAATAAAAAATTCTTTAAATACATTATCGTTAATTTTAACGTCACCTTTTTTTATTAAAAATTCTGCATTTTTTCTTGAACAGATTCCTGCATGCGAAATTAATTTAGACAACCGAATTAATTTATTTGTCAATTTTTTTCTTGGCTGATGTTATTAATGACCTGATTACGTTAATGTCCTTGTTGTCAATAAGGAATTCTGGATGCCATTGGACTCCTAGACAATAATTGGGAGTTGTGCTTTCTATTGCTTCAATAACACCATCTTCTGAAACCGCAGAGACAATGAGGTTTTTTCCCAACTTGTCGACGGCTTGATGGTGTGCTGAATTTACAAACATTTTCGAGCTTTTTACAAAACTGAAAAGTATTGTATTTTTTTTTATATGAACAAAGTGACTCGGTTCATTTCGGGGATTTGGTTGTTCATGGTTTATATCAGAGTCAATTATATCTGGAATATGTTGAAGAAGAGTTCCACCTAGAACAACATTTATTAACTGTTGTCCGCCGCAGATTCCAAGCACCGGAATTTTTTTTTGGATGGCTTTTTTAGTTATTTTGAATTCGAAATTCGTTCTTCCATTTTTAATTCTCAATGTCGGTTTTCTCTCTTGACCATACATTTGTGGATCAATATCAAAATCGCCCCCAGTGACAAGAAGTCCATCTATAAAGTTTAAATATTGATTAATGGCTTTTTCATTATTTGGTAAAAAAATAGATATGCCACCTGCAATTTCGATAGATTCAGAATAATTTTTTCTAGCTGCGTACCATGGATATTTTGAATAGGTTTTTTCTTCTTCCTCATCCAATGTTATTCCAATTACAGGCTTATTCATTAATCTTTTAAAAATTTAACTTAATGTTAGTATATTAAACATATGCAAAGATGTTGTAAAATTTTTATAAATAATTATGAGATTATTGCTGATTTAAATAACTCTTTAACAGCATCTCAAATTTGGAACTCACTCCCTATTTCTTCTGATATTAACACATGGGGAAATGAAATATATTTTAATACTTCTATAAATGTTGAAATTGAAGAAAAAGCAAAAGAAGTTATTCAGTTAGGAGAAATAGTTTATTGGCCCACTGGAAAAGTTATTGCAATTGGTTTTGGGAAGACTCCAATATCTCTGGGAGAAGAAATTAGACTTGCATCCAAATGTAATGTTTGGGCTAATACTAATTTCGATTTAAAAAAACTAGTAAATGTTCGTCAAGGTGAAAAAGTATTGGTCGAAAAGAGTAGAATATAATATGAATGAATATTTTATGAAACTTGCTTTAGATTTAGCAAAAAAATCATTTAAACAAAATGAAATACCTGTTGGTTGCGTTTTAGTAAACGATAAAAATGAAATAATTAGTCACGCTTCAAATTCCATGGTAAAGAATCATGACCCAACTTCGCATGCTGAAATAGTTGCAATAAGAAAAGCTTGTAAGAAATTAAAAACAACAAAACTTTTAAATTTCTCAATTTATACAACGTTAGAACCATGTTTGATGTGTGAATCATTAATCATAAGTGTTGGCATAAAAAAAATTTATTTTGGTGCTTTTTCAGATAATGTAAAAATTCATAAGAGAAAAATGAAAAATTATTTTTCCGATGATAACAATTATGAATTTTTTGGAGGTTTTAAAGAAAAAGAGTGTTCAGATTTAATTATTAATGCTTTAGAGAAAAAACGATAATCATATATTTTTTTTACCGATATCATTTCTATAAAAACCACCCTTCCAATCAATAATTGCTACAGCTTTGTATGCAATTTTCCTTGCATGCACAATCGAATTACCTTGTGCAGTGACAGCCAGTACTCTTCCACCTGAAGAAATTACTTTTTCTTTTTTTAGTGCAGTTCCAGCATGGAATATCTCAACTCCCTTAACAGATTGTGCCTTTGAAAGATTACTAATAATTTTATTCGTTTTATAGTTTCCAGGGTATCCTTTGGAAGCTACTACAACGCAGACAACAGATTGTTTTTTATTTCTAATAGTCAAATCAGAAAGCTTATCTTTCAAATTATAATCAATAATTTTTAAAATATCAGTTTGCATGTTTCTTAGTAAAATTTGACACTCTGGATCCCCGAATCTTACATTATATTCAATAACGTAAGGCCCCTGTGAAGTTATCATTAAACCAAAAAAAAGGATTCCTCTGTATACCAATTTATCTTTTTTTAGTCCCAATGATGTTGGAATTAAAATTTGTTTTTCGATTTGATTTTGGATTTTTTTCGTCATTTTTTTTGTTGGACTAAAGCAACCCATTCCCCCAGTATTGGGTCCTTTATCATTGTTGAAAGCTCTTTTATGATCTAGCGCATAACCTAGTTTGGCAAAACCATTTTTATCAAAGAAAGCAAAATAACTTACCTCAAAACCTGACAAATATTCCTCAATTATTACTTTCTTTCCAGCTGAACCAAATTTTTTTTTTTTCATTATGTCATCTAGACCGTTGATTGCTTCGCGTTTGGTTTTGCATATAATTACTCCCTTACCTGCTGCTAATCCATCTGCTTTTATAACAATTGGGTATTTTGTAATAGACACATAATGAACAGCTGAATTAAACGAATTAAATTCTTTATATTTAGCTGTATTAATTTTGTTTTTTATTAGAAATCTTTTTGCAAAAGACTTTGATGATTCAAGCATAGACGCTTTTTTACTGGGACCAAAAACGCGTATACCTTTAGATTTAATATAATCACTAAGACCGTCCTCTAAAAATTGTTCAGGACCAATTATAACTAAATCAATTTCTTGTTTTTTGCAGAATCTTATTAATTCATTTTTTTTATTTAAATCTAAATTTTTACAAACTGCAATTTCTGAGATTCCTGCATTTCCTGGGATACAGAATAGAGAACGACATTTGCTGGATTTTCTTACAGACCAGCATATTGCATGTTCTCTTCCACCACCTCCTAAGACTAAAATATTCAAGAAATTATTCCTTTTTTGATTTTTTTAAACTAAATTTGAAACATGAATATTATTTCAAATATTGAAAAATTCACAGTCTCTCAATTAAACTATTCTATCAAAAATTTGATAGAAAATAAATTTCAAATTGTTTCAGTTATTGGAGAAGTGTCACAAGTGAAGAAACATGGATCTGGTCATATTTATTTTTCATTGAAGGATGAGGAAAGTGTTATTTCTGCTATTTGTTGGAGATCAGTTGTCCCTCGTCTCAAAATAAATCTAGAAGATGGTATCAAAGTTGAAATTAAAGGGAAAGTTACAACATACTCACAACAATCTAAGTATCAATTGATTGTTCAGCAAATGGTTTTTGAGGGCGAAGGCAATTTATTAAAACTTCTTGAACAAAGAAAAAGAAGATTGGCTGAACTTGGTTTTTTTGATGAATCAAAAAAGAAAGAAATCTCGAAATTTCCAAATTCAATTGGGGTTATCACATCAGAATCGGGAGCAGTTATCAAAGATATAATTCACAGAGTATCTGATAGATTTCCAACAAAATTACTAATTTATCCCTCAAATGTTCAGGGAGAAAAATGCTTAGATGACATAATTAGAGGGATTGAGTATTTTAATATTAAAAAAGACAATTCAGTTGATGTTATAATAATTGCTAGAGGAGGAGGTAGTTTAGAGGATTTAATGCCATTTAATGAAGAATTATTGGTAAAAAAAATCTTTGAGTCAAAAATACCAATTGTTTCTGCTGTTGGACACGAAACAGATTACACTTTGTGTGATCTTGTTTCTGATCTCAGAGCTCCAACACCTTCAGCTGCAGTTGAAATGATATTACCTAATAGGAAGGAAATTCTTATTAGATTATTGGATTCAGAGAGTAAATTAAAAAAGATATTTGCTCATCTTTTTGATAACCACAAATTAAGTCTTAAATTATTATCGTCTAAAATACCTGAATTATTAGAAACAGTGAATAATCATTTTCAGGAATTAGATTACCATGAACAAGGTCTAAAAAATTTCTTAAACTCAGCTTTTAAAAATATGAAGATAAATTTATACAGAGTTATCCAAAAGTTTTCACCTAGTAATCTTGCTAATATTGTGAAACTAGAGTTATCTAGAGTTTTAAATAATTTTGAAAAAAACACTTTTTTTATAAATCAGAATCTTGATACAAAAAAAGAACGATTTAATTCAAAATCTAAAGAACTTTCAATTTTGTCATATAAACAAACATTGAAGAGGGGCTTTGCTGTAATAAGAAAAGAAGATGTTATAATAAAAAATGATTTAGAGATTAAACATAATGATAAAATTGAGATAGAGTTTGCAACAAGTAAAACTAAAGCTAAAAAAATATAATGTTTTTAATTTTTTTTATCATTATTATTTTTCCAGTAAATTTTGAAGCTGAAACATTTCCAAAAATTTTTGGTTGTTTTTGCGAGGGGGGAGTAATAACAGGAAATCTTGAGAATGGAAGTAAATTAAAAATTGACAATAAACAAGTCGAAGTTTTTGAAAAAGGTAGATTTATCTATGCATTTGGGAGAAAGTATAAAGACAATGTAAAAATTGAGATAAATGATAAAGTAAAAATATTCACAGTTTCAAAAAAAAAATACAAAATTGAAAATATTAAAGGTCTTCCCAGGAAAAAGGTTGAACCATCGAAAGAGGATTTTAACAAAATAATATCTGATCAGAACAAAATAAAAAAAGCAAAAATAATTGGTTACAAAATAAGACTTTTTGATGAAAAATTTATCTTACCTTCAAAAGGAAGAATGTCAGGGTTTTATGGAAGTCAACGAATCCTTAATTCCAAACCAAGAAGACCTCATGCTGGAATAGATATTGCTGCAAAGGAGGGTACAACTGTGATTGCCCCCTCTTCAGGAATTATCAAATTAGTGGAAGAGGATATGTTCTTCACTGGAAATACTGTGATAATGGATCATGGCTTAGGACTAATTTCAATTTTTGCTCACTTGAAGGAAGTTTTTGTTGAAAAAGGAGAAAAAGTGTTGCAAGGCCAAAAAATTGGCTCAATTGGTATGACAGGAAGAGCAACAGGTCCTCATCTTCATTGGGGTGTTTATTTAAACAATACATCTGTAGATCCGGAGGTCCTTTTAAAATACGAACTTAATTAGCATAAAGGCATTCCAAAACTCTCTTTTCAAATTTTTTTTTCTTTTCAATTTTCAAATTTAGATTTACAGGTTTTATTTTATTCTTAAATTCTTCAGGAATTTTTATATAGTCTTTTTTTGTACAAACAACCGTGAGATTTTCCTTTTTTGCTACATTTAGTATACTCAAAATATCATTTTTTTTGAATATGTAGTGATCGGAGAAACTTTTTATTCTTTTGATTGTAAAACCAGAATGTAAAAGTGAATTGTGAAAATTTGTATTATTTCCAAGTGCCGAAAACACAAATAAGTTTTTATTCTTACATGATTCAATACTTATTTCTTTTTTTGCCATAAAAACTTTTTGTTTTGGGATCATATTCTTTTCAAAAATATTACTATTATTTCCAATGATTAAAATTAGATCGCAATTTTTTATACCACTATTAATAGGTTCTCTTAAAGGACCAGACGGAAAAATGTTTTTATTACCAAAACCGTAGTCACTATCAATAACTAAAACTTTACAATCCTTTTTTATATCTATGCTCTGCAAACCGTCATCCATTATTATTAACTTTCCACCTTGAGCCTCACAGAACTTTGCTCCTAAAAATTTTTTTTTGGAGACACAGGTCAAGCCAAAGTGTGAATGTAAAAGACTTTCCTCACCAACTTCGTGAAATGAGTGATCCTTTGATACTATCAAAGGACCTTTTGCCGTTCCTTTATAACCTCTGGTTAAAACAAATATTTTTTTAAAAGTTTTTGTTAGAATTTGTCTTATTTCTATCACAGTTGGAGTTTTTCCAGCTCCACCAAGTGTAATATTTCCAACACATAAAACTGGAATGTTACACTTCTTTTCTTTGTTACTTATCTTGTAAATAACAAAACATAAATAGTATAATATTGAAAAAGGAAAGAGTAATAAGTTTAAAACATTTTTAGATTTCCAAATCTTTTGCATCATTTTATAACACTTCTTAGGATAGACTTTGACTTGTAAAACTGATTTTTACACAGAGTTTTAAATTTTCGATTGGTTTCTCTATTTAATTTTTTATCTTTTAAAAGTTTTGAAATCATTCGAATAAGCTGAGATGAATTTTTAACTTCAAACCCCGCTTTAAATTTAATAATGTCGGCTTTTATATCTTCAAAGTTTTCCATATGAGGCCCAAAGATCAATGAACAATTAAAATCTTTTGTTTCTATTGGGTTATGTCCGCCATGGTTACTAAATGAACCACCGACAATTGCAATTTCTGATAATTTAAAAAAAATTCCTAATTCACCAAATGTATCAACTAACAAAAACTTTTCATTAGTAATTTTGAAATTACTTTCATTTCTTAAAAGAAATAAAAACTTATCTTTATTAAATTGATCTACAATTTTATTTATTCTGTTAATATGTCTGGGAATAATAATGAAAAACAAATTACTAAAATCTTTTGATAAAACTCTGAAAATATCTGCAAACATTTTTTCTTCTTCTGCATGCGAACTAAATAAAGTTACAACTCTTTTTGATTTTAGTTGTTTAAAAATTTTATTAAAAGCAAAACAATCAACCTCCAACTCTTGAGAAATATATTTTAAGTTTTGTATTCTTTTAACATTTTTTGTGCCAAGTTCTTTAAATCTTTTTAATGATTCATTGTTTTGTGTATAACACTGATCGATTAATGGAAAAACAGATTTAGAGATAAAACTTACTCTTTTCCAATTAATGAATGATTTATTTGATATTCGAGCATTTAAAATAGAGAGCTTGATAGATTTTTCTTTCAAATTATAAAATATATTTGGCCAGATTTCAGACTCAATAAAAATTACTGAGCTTGGATTCCAATATTTTAAGAATCTTTTTATTAAAAAATTTATGTCTATCGGGAAGAAAATAACAACAAAATTATTCTTTGACTTAGATAATAAATTGTATGCACTAAGAGTTGATGTGCTAAATAAAATTGAAGAATCGGGTTTTATTTTTTTTATTTCTCTAGCAACCGCGATTCCAGTCTTTGATTCACCAACACTAACACCATTGATCCAGATAACATCTCCTTCAGGTCTTTTCTTTCTTGAGATTGAAAATTTTTCAAGAATACTCGAAATAGTTTCTTTCGAAACTAAAAAACGAAGAAAAAAAAAGGATAAGATAGGAATAAAAAACAAATTTGATAAATATCTATAAATTAATAACAACATAACTAATTCGAGAAATTGTCTGATAACATCGTAACTCTTTTTATTTCCTTTTCTAAAATTAATTTATTTTCAGCAAGTGTTTTATTTTTATCAAATTGAAATGGATTTCCCCAAACTGCTACAAATTTATTGAACGGCGTTACAAAAATGAATTTATCCCATGTATTTAGTGTAAATTTAAATTTAGCTGAGTAACTTAATGGTATAACTGTAACATTTGTTTTTTTCAAAAGTGAGATAAAACCTTTTTTTACCTCCCCATTGGGACCTCTTGGACCATCGGGAGTGATCCCTATTATACTATTATTATTGATTTGTTTTAATATCTCCTTTAAAGAAGATAAATTATTTTTCCTAGAGGACCCGGTTATTGTCTGAATTCCAAAATAAGATATCGCGTTTGAAATTATTTTTCCGTCAGCATGTCCAGAAATAAGCATTTTAAATTCGTTTGACCATTTCCAGCAAAAAACTGTCATAAGCAATCTATTATGCCAAAAGCAGACTATAAAGCTTTTATTTTTTTTAATATACTTTTCTACAATTTCTGAGTTTTTTGTTAACCAAATAGAAGTTTGGAAGCAAAGCTTTAAATAGAATGATATAGTCCAACCTAAAAATAACTGAAAATATTTATGTTTAAAGATTCTTTTCATTTTTCGTTTTGAATTGTAAATCATGAAGATGTCTGTAAATTTTAGAGTTTTTTATTAAAGTGGAATGCTTTCCAACATCTGCAACTTCACCATTATTGATGATAACTATTCTGTCGGCATCAATCACAGTTGATAATCTATGTGCTATAATTAAAGCTGTTTTGTTTGAAATTAGTTTATCCAAAGAATCTTGAATTTTTTTTTCTGACCTTGAATCTAATGAAGAAGTAGCTTCATCTAAAAGAAGGAATGGAGAGTTGCGAATAAAAGCACGTGCAATTGCAACCCTTTGTTTCTGTCCCCCTGAGAGCTTAGAGCCGTTTTCACCAATTATTTCATTAAATCCTTTAGGAAATTTTTTGATAAATTCTGTACAATGAGATTTTTTACAAGCGTTTTGGAGGTCTACTTTTGAATATTTATTTGAGCCGTAACAAATATTATATTTGATCGTTTCATCAAATAAAACAATATCTTGACTAACTAGGGAGAAATAGTTTCTTATAAAATTAAAACTTAAATTTTTAACATCAATTCCACCAATTTCAATTTTTCCTTTATATGGATCAAAAAATCTTGGCAGAAGATTTAAGAGAGTCGTTTTACCAGCACCAGAATAACCTACCAAAGCAACTCTTTCACCATTATAGATTTCTAAATTAATATTTTTTAGAATAAGTTTTGTTGAATTAGGATATTTAAAAGAAATTTTTGATATATTAATATTATTTTTTTCGTTTAAATTTATCATATTATCTTTTGGATGTTTCGTTTCTTTCATTAATGGCTTTTTATCCAAAATCTCAAAAACTCTTTCAGCTGAAGCCATAGCTATTTGGAGAGTTGCATTTAAACTTGCCAACGATTTGACGGGTTGATACGCCATAAGTAGAGCTGTCAGAAATGAAAAGAAAGTACCTGGGGTAGTTTGTCCCTGAATAACTTGGCTTCCCCCAATAAATATTATTGCTCCAATAGCACATCCACTGATAATTTCCATCAAAGGCCTTGCTATTGAATTAACCTTTGTTGATTTATATGTAAGGTTAAAAATATTTATTATTTCTTTATCGATTCTTTTTGATTCAAAGTTTTCGGAACCGAATGCTTTTATTGTTTTTATTGCAGAAAAAGATTCTGACAATTTTGATGTAAGCATCCCAAATCCTACTTGAGTGCTTTTAGAAATTTTTCTTAATCTTTTACCTATTCTTCTAATAGGATAGATAGCTATAGGAAAAACAAAAAGAGCTAAAAAAGCAAGTTTTGTGTCATGATAGAACATAACACCAATTAAAAAAACAAATGTAAATGAATCTTTAATTATATTTATTATGACATTGTGAACTCCTCTTGATAGAGCGCCTACATCTGCAATGAACCTTGATACCATTGTTCCGGAATTTATTTCGTTATGGAACGACAAATCACATCTGATTGCTGCCCTAAACATTTGATTTTGTACATCTGCGACTAATCTATAACCAATAAAACTCATAAAAATTGATTGAATATATGAAGCTATCCCTTTAAAAATTGCAATAGTTACTACAGCAATTGGAATAAGAACTATTAATGTTTTATTTTTATTAATAAATATTTCGTCAAGGACTGGTTGCATCATCCAAGCATTTAAAGCAGTTGCACCTGCAACAACAATCATACAAAAAATAGATATAATTAATTTAGAGTGATGTTTTCTTACATAATTTGCAAAAAGACGTTTCAGTAATCTGATTGTATTTTTATTTTTTACATTCATTTAATTCAGTACATAATTTTTCAATTAATATACTATTACTCGCTAATACAGAATCTACCTGCATTCGACTGCTGTTATAAATCATTTTATTTCCAGAAATACTTTTTAGATATCCACCTGCTTCTTTCAAAATCAAATCAGCTGCAGCAATATCCCAATCATTTTTTTTGGTAAAACTTATCGCTACATCCATTGTACCTTTGGCAACTAAAGCAATTTTATACGCTATGGAACCCATTTTAATTATATTGTCTTGATTAAAAAATTCATATTTCTTTAATTTCTTCATTTCAGAACTACTTATTCCATAATTTGAAGAATAAAGATCTATATTTTGATTTACTTTAATTTTTTTTTCATTGCAAAATGCACCTTGATTTTTCACTGCTGAAAAAAGTTCTTTTGTTTCAGGGTTTAAGACTAAGCCCAAAACCGGTTCATTTTTTTTTATAAGAGCAACAGAGATTGTATATTCTGGTTTTTTGTTAATATATGACCTTGTTCCATCAATTGGATCTACACACCAAAAATAATCAGAGCTTAACCTTGAGCCATCGTCAATGGTCTCTTCAGATATCCAACCATAATTAGGTGTAGTTTTTTTTAAAGAAGATTTCAAAAAATCATCAATTTTTATATCTACGTCGGTAACTGGCTGATTTTCTGATTTGTACTTAACCGTAATATTATTTTTGAGCGACATTGCAATTTTGCCCGCCTCTAAAATTACCTTTTTTGAGATATCCTCAAGAAAGGAGGGTAAAAATGGTTCAGACAATTATTTTCCACCAAGAGTTAAGTTTTCTACAAGGCATGAAGGTGCGTTTATTCCGAAATTAAATTCCAAGTCATTCGCCGGAATTAAAGACATAAATATATCTACAAGATTACCTGCAATAGTAATTTCTGAAACAGGATAACAAATTTCACCATTCTCAATCCAAAAACCTGATGCTCCTCTACTGTAGTCGCCATTAGAATAATTTATAGAACTCCCCATAAGTTCAGTTATGAGAAGACCTTTTTTTAGAGATTTTATCATATCAAGTTTAGATACTTCTCCATTCTCCATATATAGATTAGAATAGGAAACAGAGGGTATTGAGGAAGCAGATCTAGTGGCGTGACCAGATGGTTCATGTTTTATTTGCTTAGCTGATGCTAGAGAATTGAAGAAAAATTTTAAATATCCCTTTTCAATTAAAAATTTCTTTTTTGATTGAATGCCTTCACAATCTGAAATTTTCGATCTTAATTTCTTTGGCATTAATGGATCATCAATTATAGAAATTTGATCATTAAAGACTTTGTTGTTTATTTTATCTTTCAGGAAGCTAATTCCTTTTACAATTGACTGAGCGTTGCTGGCACTAAACAAATTTCTAAGAAGACTCGAAGAAACTTTTGAGTCAAATATTACATCTGACTTACAAGTTTTTAATTTTCTAGAATTTAATTTTTTTATTGCATTTTGTGAAACCTCTTTTCCAATTTTTTCAAAATCACCTAATTCATTATAAAACACCTTAGATTTATAATCATATTCTCTTTCCATTGCATCTTTTGAACCTGCAAGGACTGCAATTATAAAATCACTATGAGTTTTTTCCATCTCAACTTCAAGTCCATTTGATCCAAGAAGGCAGATTGAATTTTTTGAATAAGCTATTTCAGCTCCTTCAGAATTTGTAATTTCTTTATTATCTAAAGCACTTTCTTCAAGTTTAATAACTTCTTTTTCAATTAAACTCATTGTCGGTTCATAAGTGTCGCAAATTTCCAACTTTTGAACCTCTTGCTTACTTACTTGTTTAATTTTATCTGATTCAGCTAAACCACAGTACTGATTTTCAGGTACAACTTTTGCCATTTCAACAACTTTTTCAGTTAGATTATAAACATTCTGTTTTTCGAGATTGGTTGTTGACACAATGGACTGCTTCTTATTAATAATTGCTCTGATCCCTATTTCATTAGTGGATGATTCTTCTTTTTTTTCAATTTTTCCGAGTCTAGAGGAACAACTTGATGTTTTTGATTTTGAAAAAAACACATCAGCTTCATGACATCCCATCTTAGTCAGTCTATTGAGAATCATTTTTAGAAAATTCTTATCCATAGAATCTTAATTTATATTTTAATTTGCTATAAATACAATATGAGAATAGTATTTTTTTTATGAGTTACTTTGTCGTAGGTGGGTTTTATAAAAATACATCTTTCAATGAATTTGTAGATGATTCTAAAAAAGAAAGGTATGGTCCTTTCGAATCTTATGAAGATGCAAAAAAATATTGGGAAAAAATTTCATGGGAAAACGTAGATAATTGCAACGTAAGATATATAATTTTACCTCACAGATAATTATGCATGGTTATTAGGAAAGCAATAATCCCGCCAGTTTTAACATTTGATCTGAATATCTTACTAATTTCTATCCCATTTTCAAAATTTAAAAACTGTTTTATAAGTAACGAAAATACTATTAAACTTGAGAGTACACTTAAAAAAGTATTAGCGTAAGTTACAAAAAAAAATATCGAAAAAAAGATTGAACTTAATACGTATACTATCCGTAAAGATTTTCTTTTTTTTTCAAAGAGGATTGCCAAAGACTTTAGACCTATTTTTTTGTCTCCTTTTATATCTTGAAAACCATAAACTGTGTCGTATGCTGTTGTAAGAAAGACGCCAGCAAAATATAAATACAATATTGAAAAATTAAAATTTTCGGTTTGACTCTGATATCCTACTAAAACACCCCAATTAAAAGCTAATCCTAAAATTATTTGAGGAAAATAGGTAAATCTTTTGAATAGAGGGTAGGTTAAAACTAAAGGCATAATCATAAAACTTAAAATTATTACATTTGTTTCAAATTGTAACACAATAATCAAACCTATAAGCAGTTGAAATAAAGTAAATATTATTGATTCAAGGACATTCAATGAACCTGATGCAAGTGGTCTTTTTTTCGTCCTTTTGATTTTTCTATCAAAATCTCTATCAAAAATGTCATTAATGCAGCAACCAGCTCCTCTCATCACAAACGAACCTAAGGTGAAAAAAATTAGGCACTGGAGCAAACTAGCGTTAAGACTAGAATTCGATAAAGCCCCCCAATAACAAGGCCACATAAGTAGAAAAGCTCCCACGGGGTTATTATATCGTCCGAGAATTAATAAATTCTTGCTTTTTTTTGTAATTTTTTTAAACATTATTCTCAAATCTTCATATAATGTTATGCCCAAAATTAGAATATACTTTGAAAAAAAAATTGTAAAAGATCATAAAATTTTACTTGATTCAAAACAAATACATTATCTCAAAAATGTTATGCGAAAGAGAACTGGGGATTCTATAATTGCATTTAATTCCAATTATGAATGGGAGTGTAAGCTTGATTTAAATGTTGAAAAGTCGATAATACCTTTAAATTTAGTAAGGAAAAAAATTATTTTACCAGACATTTGGCTTTGTTTTGCTTTGATAAAAATTAAAAATATGAATAATCTTGTCGAAAAAATTTCTGAAATTGGAGTAAAGAAAATTGTACCAATGTTTAGTGAGTTCTCTTCTAGAATCCAAATAAATGTCAACAGATTTAAAAAAATATCAATCGAAGCGGTTGAGCAAAGTGATTCATTATCTTTACCTGAAATATCTCATCCTGTGGCCTTACCCGAGCTTCTTGAAGACTGGGATAACGAAAGGATTATTTTTTTGTGTGATGAAATAGGGGGAAATCAAATATTGAGTGCGAAAAAAATTATTAAAGAATATAAAAAATTTGCAATTTTTATCGGTCCAGTAGGTGGTTGGTCTTTCGCAGATAGGGGACACTTTAAGGATAAAAAAACTTACAAAATAAGTCTAGGAAAAAACATTTTAAAAGCTGACACGGCAGCAATATATTCTTTATCATGTGTAAGGGCTTTACTGGAGTGACAGACGTTTTAAGTAAAGAAAATTTGATCGCTAAACTGTCGAGCGGATGCAAGGTTAAAAAAGACTGGAGGATTGGAACCGAACATGAAAAATTTGGTTTTAAAAAAAAAGATCTCAGACCAATTACTTTCGACGACATTCAGAAAATATTCAGTGAATTATGTTCAAAATACAAATGGGAAAAAATAATTGAAAACAGAAAAATTATCGGTCTGAAAAAAGATGCGACCTCAATCACTTTGGAGCCAGGTGGACAAATAGAACTGTCTGGAGCACCAGTTAAAAACTTATTTGAAACATGCAAAGAAGTAAATTTACATCAAGATGAGCTTAATGCTGTTTGCAGAAATTATGAAATCGAGTTTATGGGAATTGGGGTGCTCCCGAAATGGAAATTATCAGATCTTAAATTAATGCCAAAAAAAAGATACGAAATAATGAGTAAATATATGCCACAAGTTGGCGAAATGGGTTTAGATATGATGAAAAGGACAACTACTATTCAGGCCAATTTTGACTTTGCATCTGAGTCTGATATGAAAAAAAAGTTCAGAGTTGCTCAATCTATTCAGCCTGTAATAATTGCTTTATATGCAAATTCGCCATTTATTGAAGGAAAACTTACCCAATTTCTTAGTTACAGATCTCATATATGGACTAAAACAGATAATGATAGGTGTGGGCTTTTGCCTTTTATCTATGAGGATGATTTTTCGTTTGAGAGATATGTTGACTATCTGCTTGATGTTCCAATGTATTTTATAGTTAGAAACAACAAGTATATTGATTTTTCAGGAAAAAATTTTAAACAGTTTTTAGAAAAGAAAATTAAATTAGATAAATTAATTGAACCAGAAATGAAGGACTGGGAAATCCATTTAACCACCGTTTTTCCAGAAGTTAGACTGAAATCATTTCTTGAACTTAGAGGTGCAGACGGAGGACCGTGGTCTCGAGTTTGCGCACTTCCTGCGTTTTGGACAGGAATTTTATATGATGAAGAAATACTTGATCAAGTATCTAGTATTATTAAACCTTGGAGCTTCGATCAGGTTAAAAACTTCTACAAAGAAGTAAGAATTAATGGTTTTAATTCTTATACGCCTGATAAAGAAAATTTGAAAAATTTTTCCAAAAAAATTATCGATTTGTCGTCAATCGGACTTAAAAAAAGAAACATAGAAAATGCTGGCAAAACCGAGGATTCTTTTTTGGAGCCATTAATTGAGATTATAAAATCTGGTGAGTCGCCTGCATTAAAATGGAAAAAATTATATTTAAATCAATGGTCTAATAATATTGATATGTTATATACAAATAATTATTTTAAGTAGTTTATGAATAAATCTGAGAAAATAAGAAATATAAGAGCTAAAATAGACGAGATAGACCTGAAAATCCTCAACCTAATTTCTGAAAGAAAAGATCTTGTAACTGAAATTGTTAAATTTAAAAATAGAAATCAGATTATTGATCAAGAGAGAATTTCAAAAATACTAGAAAGTTTGGATGTTGAAGCGTCTAAAAGAGGAATACCAAGAGCATTAGTAAGAAAGCTCTGGGAAGGTATGATTCAATCATTTATTTCATATGAGGAAGAATTATTTAATAAATCAAAGAACTAGATTGTTCCTCCGACTGTTAAATTCCTTACTTTCAAGCTTGGTTGACCTACTCCAACAGGAACACTTTGACCTTCTTTGCCACAGGTTCCAATACCGTCATCCAATTTTAAATTATTGGCGACCATTGTAACTTCTTTAAGTATTTCTGGACCATTACCAATTAAAGTAGCTCCTTTTAACGGACTACAAATTTTACCGTCTATTATTTCATAAGCCTCTGATGCACTAAAAACAAATTTTCCAGACGTGATATCAACTTGTCCACCGCTAAATTGAGATGCGTAAATTCCTTTTTTTGTAGACTTTATAAGTTCATCATGTTCATATTTACCATTTAACATATAGGTATTTGTCATCCTTGGCATTGGTAAGTGAGAATAACTTTGACGTCTTCCGTTTCCAGTTGGACTTTGATTCATTAATCCTGCATTTAATCGATCATGCATAAAACCTTTTAATATACCATTTTCAATTAACATTGTGTTTTGAGAGGGTGTACCTTCGTCATCAATAGTTAGAGATCCTCTTCTTTTGTTAATTGTACCATCATCCACTACTGACACTTGATCAGAAGCAATCTTATTCCCAACAAGATCAAAAAAAGCAGAGGTTTTTTTTCTGTTAAAGTCCCCTTCAAGTCCGTGACCAATTGCTTCATGTAAAAGAATACCTGGCCAGCCAGGTCCAAGTATTACAATTTGTTCACCAGCCGGTGTTTCTTTTGCTGATAATTTTACTATTGCTTGTTCGTAGGCTTTTTTTACTCCGTTTTTCCAATTACTTTCATTTAAAAGTTCATCGTATAAATATCTGCCACCCATTCCAAAAGAGCCTGTTTCTACTTTATTTTTTTTTTCAACTGTAATGTTAATATTCATTCTTACTAAGGGTCTAGAGTCATAGAAAATATCTCCGTTTTTTGTAATAACTTCTATATTTTGGTGATTACCGTTCAAACTTACTGAAACTTCTTTAACGCGTTCGTCAATTTGTCTTGCAAATGTATTAACTTTATTAAGAAAATTAATTTTTTGAGTTAACGTCACTTTATCAATTGGGTTCTCATTTGTGTAAAGAGATAAATTACTGTTTAAATTTTTGAATTTAGGTGGATTGGGGCTTAATTTTTGTTGTTCTTTTACTGACTTCATTGCTTTTGAAAAAGCTTCGTTTGACAATTCTGTATTATGTGCGAAATTTACAGAATCATTGTTTACTGTTCTCAGACCGAACCCCTTATCCTGATCATAACTTGCGTTTTTAATTTTATTATCGTCAAAGAAAATATTTTCAGAGTAAACTTCTTCTACAAATAATTCTCCTTCGTCGAAATTATCCAATAATTCATTGACTGATGATTTTATTTTTTCTTCATTCCAGTCTTTTTTAATAGTTTTCATTTTACCTCAGCATATAAGATTAATTGTAAATTTATTAATGATTAAAAAAAAACACTAATATATATTATATGTAAAGAATTTTTATTAATTTTTAATGAATAATTATTTGTTTTTTTCTAAATGATCATTATATTAATTAATATTATTACATGTGTGGAATTATGAAATTTTTTTCTTTTTTAGTATCTCTTTTTACAGCTAACCAAATTTTTGCGAAAGGTCAACCAACTGAGTGGCAGTTAGGTTTTCAAGAAGCTGGTTCACCTTTAATGCAACAATTAATCGATTTCCATGATTTTGTATTTTGGATAATAACAGCAATCACAATATTTGTATTTCTGCTTCTAGCTTACGTTTGTGTAAGGTTTAGCGCGAAGAATAATAAGAAACCCTCAACAACAACTCACAATGCAACTTTAGAAATTGCATGGACACTCATCCCTGTAGTTCTCCTTGTTGTAATAGCTATTCCATCTTTTAGACTATTGTATAATCAAAACGATTTCACCAACATCGATATGACTATCAAAGCAACAGGCTACACATGGTGGTGGGGATATGAATACCCAGATCACGATGGAATTGCATTTGATTCAGTCATTGTCGAAGATGATGAGCTTGAAGAAGGTCAACCCAGATTATTAACAACTGACTACCAACTTGTGGTTCCAGTCAATAAAAACATTAAAATGCAGATTACAAGTGATCCATCCGGAGTAATACACTCTTGGGCAGTTCCTTCATTAGGTGTTAAGATGGATGCGATTCCGGGTAGATTAAATGAAACTTACTTTAACATTAAAGAGCCAGGCATGTATTATGGTCAATGTTCTGAATTATGCGGTGTAGGCCATGGGTTCATGCCAATCTCTATCAAAGCAGTAACAGAAGAAGAATTTGCTTCATGGGTTGAGACAGCTAAAGAAGAATTCGCAAGCGATAACAATAATAATTATGCAAAAAAATAAGAAAGGTCTAAATTATGTCTAGTCATGCACCATCTTTTTTTAAAAGATATTTTTTTTCAACCAATCATAAAGACATCGGCGTTCTTTATCTTGTATTCGCCATTATTGCCGGTCTTATTGGTGGTATTTTTTCTCTTTTAATAAGAATGGAATTAGCTGAACCTGGTATGCAAATACTCGGAGACGATTATCAAAGATACAATGTTTGGATTACTGCACACGGCCTTCTTATGATATTCTTTATGATTATGCCAGCAATGGTGGGTGGTTTTGGAAATTATTTTGTTCCTTTATTGATTGGGGCACCTGACATGGCCTTTCCAAGGATGAATAATTTAAGCTTTTGGCTTCTCCCTCCATCCATTATCTTACTCATAGGCTCAGCTTTCGTGGGTGATGGAGCAGGTCCTGGATGGACACTTTACGCTCCTCTTTCTACAAGTGGACATGGAGGACCAGCCGTTGATATGGCAATATTATCAATGCATCTAGCTGGAGCCTCTTCAATTTTAGGGGCAATAAACTTTATAACAACTATCTTTAACATGCGTGCACCTGGAATGACAATGCATAAAATGCCACTTTTTGCCTGGTCGATTTTGATAACAGCTTTTCTTTTGTTGCTCTCACTCCCAGTTTTAGCAGGAGCAATCACAATGATGCTTACTGATAGAAACTTTGGAACTGCATTTTTTAATGCTGAAATGGGGGGTGACCCTGTTCTTTTTCAGCATTTGTTTTGGTTTTTTGGTCACCCAGAAGTTTACATTCTAATTCTTCCTGGATTTGGAATAATTAGTCATGTTGTTTCTACTTTTTCAAAAAAACCTATCTTTGGCTATCTTGGTATGGCTTACGCGATGGCCGCCATTGGAGTTGTGGGTTTTGTTGTTTGGGCACACCACATGTATACAACAGGTTTAGACGTAGATACCAGAGCTTATTTTCTTGCTGCAACAATGGTTATAGCGGTTCCTACTGGTATTAAAATTTTCAGTTGGATTGCAACTATGTGGGGTGGATCGATTGAATTTAAAACCCCAATGTTATTTGCAATTGCGATGATATTTTTATTTACACTTGGTGGAGTAACAGGTGTGGTTCTTGCGAATACAGGCATTGATGTTGCACTTCACGATACATACTATGTAGTTGCACACTTCCATTATGTGATGTCAATGGGTGCTCTATTCTCGATTTATGCAGGATTTTATTATTGGTTTAGCAAAATGTCAGGTATTGAATACAGTGAAATACTTGGTAAGATACATTTTTGGTTAACATTTATAGGTGTAAATATCACATTTTTTCCTATGCACTTTTCAGGTCTAGCTGGTATGCCACGAAGAATACCCGACTATCCTGATGCTTTCGCTGGTTGGAACTATGTATCAAGCATTGGTGCTTACATATCAGTTTTTGCTGCTTTTTTCTTTGTTTTCGTAATATTAGAAGCATACATGAGATCGCGAAAAGCACAAAAAAATCCGTGGGGTAAAGGAGCTACTACTTTCGAATGGCAATTGAGTTCTCCTCCACCGTTCCATTCATTTGACGATTTGCCGAAAGTAAAGTAAGTTACTGTCAACAAAGAGGAGAATGTGTTGCAGTCCAAATCGCTGAAATATAATGCTCAAATTCTGGGTTCAAATGATAGTTCAGTAGGTGATTTTCTTTGTTTGCTTAAACCTAGAGTAATGACACTTGCTGTGTTTACATCAATTTGTGGCGTAGTACTTGCTCCACAAAACATACATCCTTTCTTTTTTTTCATTTCAATTCTCTGTATATCAACAGGAGCAGGTGCATCTGGTGCTATAAATATGTGGTATGATAGAGATATCGACTCTTTAATGGAGAGAACAAAAAAAAGACCAATTCCAATTGGAAAAGTTGAACCTCTAGACGCACTAGGTTTTGGAGTTGTGTTGTCAGTTATTTCGACAATTGTTTTAGGTCTTGCTGTAAACTACAAAGCAGCTTCCTTATTAGCTTTTTCGATTTTTTTTTACATATTTGTATACACTGTATGGCTTAAAAGAAGAACTTCTCAAAATATTGTGATTGGAGGAGCAGCAGGAGCTTTCCCTCCAGTAATTGGTTGGGTTTGCTCAGCCAATGATATTAGTTTCTTTCCTGTCTTGTTATTTTGCATTATATTCTTTTGGACTCCGCCACATTTTTGGGCACTAGCATTGTATAAAGATATAGAATATTCTAAAGCTAACGTTCCGATGCTTCCAGTTGTTAGGGGAAAAAGAGTAACTAAAAACCAGATCATGATATATGCTATTGTTTTGTTTTTAGTTTCACTTTTGCCGTACATATTAAGTTATTCAGGGTTATTTTATCTTAGCTCTGCTCTAATCTTAAACATTTATTTTTGCTATTTATCTTTTAGATTACTAAGGAGTAAAGATTCGAAACACTCTGGTTTTGCACCAAAACTATTCAAATTTTCAATTTTATATTTATATTTGACGTTTTCTTCGCTTGTTGTTGATTCACTATTTTAATGAAAAAAAATAAAAAAAATATTGCGTTAGGACTGGCTTTGTTTTTGTTAGCCACCATATTTTATTTTATAACAGTTTTTAAATTTTAATATGATAGCAAGAAATCAAAATAAAAAAGTTAAACAAGCTTTTTACCTGCTGGCATTTGCCCTTGGAATGTTGGCAATGAGTTACGCAGCAGTCCCTCTGTATAAAATATTTTGTAAAGTTACAGGGTACGGAGGGACTCCTCAGATCTCGTCTGAGAACGACAGTTATAAAATTAAAGAAAAAATTGATGTTAGGTTCGACTCTACTATTGATAGAAATGCTGTTATTTCTTTTAAACCAGAAGTTAAAAAAATTGAAGTTCAGATTGGTGAAAACAGTCTAGCTTTTTTTAAGGCAAAAAATAATTCTGATAAACCCATTACAACCATGTCAGTTTTCAATGTTAGTCCTTTACAGGCTGGACAATATTTTAATAAAATTGAGTGTTTTTGCTTTGAAGAACAAGTTTTATCTGCAAATGAAGAGGTCAGTATGCCCGTATCTTTTTTTGTTGACGCCTCAATTAAAGATGATAAATTTATCAAAGATTTGCAGGAAATAACCCTCTCATATACAATGTATGTAAGAAAAAATGAGTGATAATAATCAGAAACATCCCTATCATTTAGTTGACCCCAGTCCTTGGCCACTTGTTACTTCATTTTCAGCTTTAGTAATGGCGATAGGATTTATATTCCTTATGCACGATGGTAAAACTTTGGTATTTACCATAGGATCTATAGCAGTTGTTTTATCGAGTATCTTCTGGTGGAGAGATGTCGTTTCCGAGTCAGAGGGTGGTGGATATCACAACAATGTTGTCCAAATTGGACTGAGATACGGCATGATACTTTTCATAATGTCAGAGGTCATGTTTTTCGCTGCTTGGTTTTGGGCCTTTTTTGATGTTGCTTTTTATCCCGGCGCTGAAAGTCCTGAGCTTATTGGTCGACAAGATTCGATAGGCGGTGCATTTCCTCCCGAAGATATAGAATTAATTTCGCCTTTTGGAGTACCTTTATTAAACACTTTTATCTTGCTAGCCTCTGGTGGTACCATAACTTGGGCTCATCATGCACTAAGGTCCAATGATAGAAAAAACTTTTTGCTATTTTTATTGTTGACCATTATTTTAGGTATTATTTTTACTGGATTTCAAGCTTACGAATACAAAGTCGCCACTTTTGGAATTGAGGACGGTATTTACCCTTCAACATTTTATATGGCTACTGGATTTCATGGTTTTCATGTCATAGTTGGATCAATCTTTTTATTAGTATGTTATTTCAGAGGTTTAAAAGGTCATTTTACGCCTAAAAAACATTTAGGTTTCGAATTCGCTGCCTGGTATTGGCATTTTGTAGATGTTGTCTGGTTGTTTCTATTCACATTTGTTTATTGGTGGGCTGCCGCATAAACAAGAATGAAATTTAATTTTAATTCAAATAGCTACTCTTTCAAACCAAGACCATTTCCCTTATTTGCTTTCATTGTTGCCTTATCAATACTTCTCGGTCTTTCTGGATGGCAGATAAAAAGGCTTAATTGGAAAACCGATTTGATATCGCAAAGAATTAGCAGCTTTGAGTCTGATCCTATTAGTATTGTAAATTTGAAACAACCTGAAAAAAACGAGTTTAGAAAAGTTTTTGTTGATGGTCAACTATTGAATGAATTCGAAATGTATATGCCAGCACTAAGTAAAAGAGGTAACAATGGATTTCATATTTTAGTTCCATTAAAAACAACTTCAGGAAAGTTCATTATATATGACACTGGCTGGATTCCTCTCAAAATAAAAGAAAAGCAAAAAAGGTTGCTTAATATCTCAACAAATTCACAAACTTTTGAAGCTGTAATTAGAACATCAGGAAGAAAAGGATATTTTCAACCGGATAATGATACGGATACAAACACGTGGTTCTTCGTTGAACCAGAATTAATGAGCAAATACCTTAAAATGGATTTTGAAAATGAATATTATTTAGAAGCTGTTAAAAATGGACCTAATGGATTTCCCTTGGGTAATCAAACACGAATATATTTACGAAACAATCATTTACAATACGCACTCACTTGGTTTATGATTGCATGCGGTCTTGTGGGTGTGTTCTTTTTTGCGAATATAAAAAAAATAAAATAGACATGATTTATTCATCAACTAGGGGAAGTGATATAAACTTAAAGTTTGGTGATGTGCTTTTGAACGGATTAGCCAAGGATGGTGGTTTATACGTCCCAAATAGCGTAAAATCGTACTCAAAGAAAGAATTAGATTCCTTAAGAGAATTGGATTATTCAAGTCTGGCTTTTGAATTAACGAAAGATTTTGTTCAAGGCGAGATTTCATTAAGTGAATATAAAAAGATTTGTATTAATTCATATAAAGAATCATTTGGAAGAGAAATAATATCAATTGACAAACTAGATCAGCACAAGTATATCGCAAACCTTTTTAATGGCCCAACTTATGCATTTAAAGATTTTGCATTGCAATTGCTAGGTAACATATATGACTGCATATTAAGAAAAAGAAAAATAAACCTTACTATTCTTGGCGCAACATCAGGAGATACAGGTTCGGCAGCAATTCACGGATGCGCCAAGTCAGACAACGTGAAAATTTTTATTTTGTTTCCATTAAACAGAGTTAGTGAAATTCAGAGAAAACAAATGACCACAGTAAAAAAACAAAACGTCTTCAATATAGCAGTGAAAGGTAATTTTGATGATTGTCAAAGGATGGTAAAAAATTACTTTAAATTAAATAATGAAAATAAGAAAATTAATTTAGCTGCGGTAAATTCAATAAATTGGGTAAGAATAATGGGACAAATTGTTTACTACTTTTGGAGTTATTTCAGAGTGAGTGATAGATTTGATCCTATGAGTTTCGTTGTTCCTTCAGGTAATTTTGGAAATGCTTATGCTGGATATATTAGCAAGAAAATGGGCTTGCCTATTAAAAAGATTATTATCGGTTCAAACAAAAATGATATTCTTACTCGGTTTTTTAAAACTGGAAAAATGAAAATTAAAAAAACATTGACCTCTTTAAGTCCAAGTATGGATATCCAAGTTTCAAGTAATTTTGAAAGACTTTTATTTGATTTTTATGAGAATGGTAAGACGATAGAAAAACTTTTTTACAAATTAGAAAATGCAAAAGAATTTTCAGTAGCACAAACGCATTTAAAAAATATGAGGAAAACCTTTGGTTATGGAAGACTAACAGATAGTGAAACAAAAAAAACAATTAATCAAATCTTTGATAGATATAAACTGATAATAGATCCTCACACAGCTGTTGGTATCTCAGTTGGAGAAAAACAACTCGATAAAAAGGAAAGAAGAATATATTTGGCTACAGCTCACTACAGTAAATTTATCAAAACAGTAAAAGAATCAGTCAAAAAAAAGATTGATTATCCTGATAAATTAAAAAAAATTTTAAAAAAAAAAGAAAAGTTTAAAATTATTGAAAATGACATAGATCAATTAGACAAATTAATTGTTAAACAGAGCTAGAATTTATGCATTACCGAAGAAGTTTGTAAGTTTTGAAAAATCAATTCCAGTTTTTTGGAGGGCGTTTTTCCACTTCTTTTCTGGATCAATTTCAAAAAGAAGGTCCAATTCCTCATTTAAATTTATCCAGCTATTCTGTTTTATTTCGTTCTCTAGCTGACCTGGCCCCCATCCAGAATAACCAAGCGAGATAAAAAATTGTTTAGGTCCTTTGTTTTTCGCAATATCGGAGATTATTTGAGTTGAACAAGTTAATCTAACTTGTTTAGAAACCTTCATTGTATTTTTATTTTCATAATCTTTTGAATGTAATATAAATCCGTTATTCTGATTTAGTGGACCGCCTACATGAAATAGAAACTCAGTTTCTAAATTTTTTGAAACATTTCCAATATTTAATTTCTTAAAAAGTTCTGCTGCTTTGATAGTCATTATCTTATAGTTAAGTACAATTCCAACTGCTCCATCTTTATTATGATGAGTAAGGTAAATAATACTTTTAGAAAAAAAAATATCGTTTAATTGGGGTAAAGCACAAATAATATTTCCCTTTAAATATCTACATTTCATATATAAATTATTACAGATATTGTATTTTAATTCAATGAGTAAGACCTATGTTTATAAATTTTTTTAAAATTATATTTTTATTACTTGCAAATTTAACCTTCGCTCAAGATTTTAATATAAAAAGTAACCCTGCTTCAGTTAGTATAATTCCATCTAATGGAATATTTTTAGTTGATGAAAATTATTATTTTGGTGTGAAGATAAAACTTGAGAAAGGATGGAAAACATACTGGAAAAATCCAGGAGATGCAGGTGCTCCAATTACAATTGGATCAAAAGATTCTTCTAGTGAAAATAAATTTAAAATTTTATTCCCATTTCCTGAAAAATTTACAGATCATGGTGTTTCAACAATAGGCTATGAAGGCCAAGTAATATTTCCAGTAAATATTCAGAAAAATGAAATTGATAAAATAAACGAAGAAATCAATTTAGATTATCTTGTTTGTAAAGATATTTGTATACCAATTTCAGAAACTAAAAATTTAAACCTTAATCTTCAGAATGTAGTTCAGTCTGATATATTTATGGAGAGTTATAAAACAGTTCCAAAAAAAAAATTAAAATATTTTAATATTGATGAAAATATTGTTTCAAGTCAAAAAATAAGTATCAAACTCATTAATAACGATGAATTTGAAAATATTGAATTATTTGCTTACTCAAAAGACACAAATCTCAAAGTTAAAAAACTAAAATCATCTTTCGAAGTTTTTCATGACAATAATATAGAGTCTTTGAATGGTCCAATAGATTTTTCTTTTTCCAATGGGAATGTTTACGAAGAAATTACGTTTGATTTCAATAAAAAACCAAAACAGACCCAAATCCTTTATTTTATAATTCTAGCTTTTCTTGGTGGCTTAATATTAAACTTCATGCCATGTGTTCTTCCAATCCTATCTTTAAAGCTTTATTCGTTTTTAAGTTTAGCCAAGGATGGCGATAATAAAATTAGGTTTGATTGTTCCCTAATTATAGCTGGAATAGTTACTTCATTTCTCGTTTTAGCTATTACAGTAATTTTTTTAAAAACATTTGGTGAGACAGTCGGATGGGGCTTTCATTTTCAAAACCAGTTTTTTTTAATGTTCATCTTAGTTTTAATATTAATTTTTAGTTTGAATCTACTTGGATTCTTTGAAATTATTTTGCCACAAAACGCCTTGTATAAAATTAATAATTTCTTAGACACTAATAGCAAAAGTGGTCACTATTTTTCAGGTGTATTTGCAACTCTTTTAGCTACACCTTGCAGTGCACCTTTTTTAGGAACAGCAGTTGGTTTTTCAATGGGATCATCAAATCAAAATATTGTAATAATATTTTTGAGCATTGCGCTTGGTTTTTCATTTCCGTATTTATGTTTTATTATTATACCAAAGATAGTTAAGCTAATGCCAAAGCCTGGGGGATGGATGAATAATCTAAAATATTTCCTAGGACTATTAATGTTATTATCTTTTGTCTGGATTTCTAATCTTTTCAAAATAAATTACTTATTAATATTTTTATTTACATCATTAATTCTTATTTTTACTAGTCTCAAAAATAAAAGTAAATTTACTATGATTACATCTTTACTGTTTGTCATCACGAATATCTTTTTTTTCTCTGAAAAGATGAATCTACACAAAAATAAATTGATATGGGAAGATTATAACGACAAATCTTTAGAAAATTATTTAAATGAAAATAGATTTGTGTTGGTAGACGTTACTGCAGACTGGTGTGTAACTTGTCAATTTAATAAGATAACAACTTTGAATACAAAAAAATTAGTTGATTTTCTAATTCAACATGAAGTTTTAGTTATAAGAGCAGACTGGACTAATAAAGACAAAGATATTTTTGATTTTATAAAAAGATATAACAGGTACGGTATACCGGTAAATATTGTTTATGGACCAAAGAACAAAGAAGGAATTTTATTGCCAGAGATTCTTTCTAAAGATATTGTAATAGATAAACTAATGGAGGCTGGTATTAAATGACAATTAATGAAAACGATATTTTTCCTGATATTACTTTTTATCAGATAACCGAGTCTGGACCTGAAGGAATTAAAGCAAATAAAATTTTTAAAAGTAAAAAAGTTATTTTAGTTGGAGTACCTGGAGCTTTCACTCCTACTTGCAGTGATGAACATATCCCAGGCTATAAAAAATTAGCGAGTGATTTTTTTTCTAATGGAATAGAAGAAATTTATATTGTGTCTACAAATGACCCGTTTATAATGAAATCTTGGAGTGATTCCTTAAATATTTCAGATTTTAAATTTATATCAGATGGCAACGGTGAGTTTCGAGATAAAACCGGACTTGTAACGGATTTATCTATTGTAGGCTTAGGAAAAAGATTATCAAGATTTGCAATGATTATTGATGATGGAAAGATAGTCAAAATATTTAATGAAAATGGTCCAGGACTTGATCTAAGTAAAGCTGAAAATGTAATAAAATCAACTTAATGAAGTAAATTAATTTGGTCCCTAGCAAGCCTGTCCACTTCTTCATTATACTTGTTACCACTATGACCTTTTACCCAGTTCCAAGTTATTTGAAATTGGCTTGATAGTGTATCTAACTTCATCCAAAGATCTTTATTCTTGACCTTCTTTTTGTTTGAACCTATCCAGTCATTTGTTTTCCATTTTTTTATCCATAACTCAATACCATTGATCACATATTTACTATCAGTAAATATTTGTAGACTTCTTTCTTTTGGAATTGATTCTAATGCTTGAATAATTGCCATTAGTTCCATTCGATTATTTGTTGTCTTTACTTCACCACCAGTTTTTTTTGATCTTTGACCACTACTTTTATTAAAAATAATTGCTGCCCATCCCCCAGAGCCAGGATTTCCTGAACATGCTCCATCTGTATATATTATGTAATCAAAATCACTCAAAATATTTCTGTGCCACGTTTTCTTTAATATGAAATTTTAGAATGTTAAAAAACTCTAATGGATCTTTTTTTTTTAAAAACTCTCCCTCATTACTATTTAAAAAATCATAGACTCTTGTGAAGAGAAATCTTAGGCTTGCACCTCTTAAAAGAATATTAATATTATTTACTTCGTTTGTTTCTAACTTTCTGACTGATTGGTATCCAGAAATTAGACTTAAGAAGAAATCCTCTTTAAATTTATACTTGTAAAAGCACCAAGCATTTATTGTAATTGCAAGATCATATGACAAAAAATCACAACACGAAAAATAAAAGTCTAAAAAGCCAGAAATTTTTTGTTCCTTAAAAAAAACGTTATCTGGAAATAGATCTGCATGAATAACACCTTCAGGTAAGTTCTTGGGCCAGTTAAACGATATATAATTAATTTCATCACTAATTATGTTTAAGGAGTTTGGTATAACAGTATTAAATTCATTTAAACAATTTAAATAAATTTTCTTCCAAAAATTTAAACTAAAATTATTTTTTGCCTTTAATTTGTTGTCTATATTCGCTAAGTGGAATTGGGCTAATTTCTGACCGACCATAAAACAATCATTTTCGCTCCATTTTTTCTTTGAATTCCCCTCCAGAAATCTAAATATTGCCATCTTTTTATTTTTTACTTTGTTTACGAGTTCACCATTTTTGTCTTTTATTGGAACAGGACAGTGTATACCTTTAGAATGCGAATTAGTCATGACTTCAAAATAAAAAGGTATCTGTTTTATATCTACTCGTTTTTCAAAAATCGTAATAATAAAGTTTTTATCTTTAGTACGAAGAAGATAATTTGTATTTTCTATACCCTCTTTTATTCCTGTGAATTTGATTAACTCACCTAGTTGATAATTTTTTAAAATCTTATTGATGTTGGCTTCAGAAAGTTCAGTATGTACAGCCATCTTGGTTTAAAAAAAGTTTTTGGGAATATTTATCATTGAGTTTTCAACCAACTTAAGATTTTGTTTTTTAGATAAATTTTTTTTAATACGTATTTCTGTGTATTTAATAGCTTTTTCCATAATATGTTTTTTCATATCATTCTTAAGATTATTCTCCATTTGAGATGATATTAGGTTGTAGTTGTTAATTCTTCTAAGCATACTTTGCTCAAGATCTCTTTCTATTTGAGATTTTATTTTTTTAATCTCTTTATTTGTATCCTCTTTGATTCTTTTTATTAAGTTAATATTATCTTTTTGTTTTTCTAATTGATCTTTATATAGTTTTTCAGCTTCAAGCTTGAGTTGTTTTGATTCTTCGATATTTTTTTTTAAATCATCAATTTTTTTTTCAAGACTATCGGAAAGTTGAGCTAACATTGGCTTAATAGTAATGCATACAAAAATAATAAATGAAAGTGATACCCAAAGTGTTGAATCATCTAAAAACTCAATACTCATTATTTATCATCTCCAATTAATTTTTTAAAATCATTTACACTTCCTTTTTTTTTTTCTCCCATAATTTTTTCATATAATTTATCAGATAAATCAACACATAATTTAGGCAATTCTTTGGTGATCAATTTTTTATTTTCATCAATATCAGAGTTAAGTTTATTCTTTTTATCTTCAAAATCGTTATTTATTTCAAGAATCTTTTTGTCAAAAATTTTTTTATTTTCTTCGAATGTTTTTTTAATCAAAGTATTCTGTTCATTTTTGACTTCTTCAAACTCTTTATCCATTTTATCTACCAGAGAATTGAAAGAATCGTTAAGATTTTTTGCCTCATCTAAGTAACTTTGAATAGTTTCGTCTCTTTTTTTTCTTATATTTTTTATCTTAGGAAGAAAGAAATAATGATTGATCAGAAATAATATAATAAATAATAAGGTTAACCAAAAAATTTGAGATGAAAATGACTCAGGATTTAGTTGAGGCATTCCGCCTTTTTCTTCGGAGGCAGAAATTGTATCGGTAATTAGAAGATAAAAAGGGAATGTGTACCTAAGCATTCTTTAGAAAACAAAAAGTAAAAGAAGTGCGATAATTAGTGCAAATAAAGCAAGTGCTTCAACCAAAGCAAACCCTAACATTGTCATTGTAAATACATGTTCTCTAGCTTCAGGATTCCTTCCTACTGCTGAGATAAAAGCTGCGAAAATCGATCCAATGCCAATTCCTGAACCAATCACGCCTAGTACTGCAATTCCAGCACCTAAAAGTTTTGCAGATTCCATATCCATAATTTACTCCTTAATATAAGTTAAAAGTTAATGTAAATGTATTGCATCATTAATATATAAACAAGTTAATATTGCAAATACATAAGCTTGAAGGAACGCAATTACAATTTCCAAGCCCGTTAAAGCAATCAGAAATGCAAGAGGAAGTATTCCACCAACTATAAAGCTGTTTGCTCCCAAAACAAAAACAAATCCACCAATTACTTTTAAGAGTGTATGCCCAGCCATCATATTTGCAAATAATCTTACCGAAAGACTGATTGGTCTAGATAAGTAAGATATGATCTCAATTGGAACAAGTAAGATGAGCATAGGTTTGGGAACTCCAGACGGAGCAAAAAATTTTAAAAATTTAACAATACCGTGTTTATATATTGCTATTAGAGTAACACCTATAAAAATAAAAAAAGCTATTGAGAAAGTTACTATGATATGGCTTGTCCAAGTAAAACTATAGGGTAACATACCTAAAAGATTTCCAACTAAAATAAAAAGAAAAAGTGTAAAAATAAAAGAAAAGTATTTCATGCCTTCATTCCCAATATTGTCTCCGATCATCCCAGAAATGAACTCATAACTACTTTCTACGACAGATTGTTTCTTTGATGGTATAATTTCTAGATTTCTTAAACCAAGATACATAAATAGTGATATAAAAACTACTGTCATAATCATAGCTAATGAAGAGTTGGTAAATGATATATCATAACCAAAAGCTTCCATTTCTATGATTTTTTTTATTTCAAATTGAGCCAGTGGACCTGCCAAATCATCTCCTTCTTTTAATTAAGCTTTTTCACTGTTTTGAAAATGCTATAAAAACCTGTAATGATTCCTAATACCAAAAAAATAATAAAAAAGACAGGTTTTGTTAAAAAAATTTTATCAAGTCCGTAACCGATAAGTGCCCCAACAATTATAGAAGATATTAAGTCCAAAGAAATTTTTAAACCAATACTATATCCATTATTTTTATAATAATTAGTTTTTGGTTTTTTTAATTTTTGTTCTAGTCTGTCAGAAAAATCATTTTTCATTAAACTGCCTCTTTCAAGTTTATTTTTTCAAAATCTACAGAAACAATATCAGAAATTCCTTTTTGTGCCATCGTAACCCCATAAACTCTGTCAATTGAAGTCATTGTTATTTTATGGTGAGTAATAATAAGAAACTTTGTATTTGTATTATTTTTTAATTCTAAAAGAATATTACAAAACTTTTCAACATTATTTTCATCTAATGCTGCATCAACTTCATCTAAAATACAAATTGGTGAAGGGTTGATCAAGAAAATTGAAAATATTAAAGAAATTGCTGTGAGCGCTTTTTCTCCCCCAGACAACAAGCTTATAGATGATAATTTTTTTCCAGGTGGTCTCGCGTAAATCTCGATGCCAGTTTGGAGTGGATCGTCAGTTTTGACAAGCTCAAGTTTGGCCTCTCCACCATTAAATAATTTTTTAAAAAGTTCTGAAAAATTTTTGTTGACCTCTTCATATGCCTTAAAAAGTCTATTTTTTCCTTCATTGTTGATTTTATTTATTGCTAACCTTAATTTTTCAATTGCTTGAGTCAAATCTAGTTTTTCCATTTCAAGCTCGTCAATTGATTGCGAAATGATTTTTTCTTCCGTTTTTGCCCTTAGATTCACAGGTCCCATTTGTTCTCTTTGACTAATAAGTCTATCGAGCTTAATTTTTAAATCTTCATAGCTGGTAATTTCAATTTGCCTTTCTTTTAGATTATTTTCAAATTCCTCTGGTTGAATTTTAGATCTCTGAAATATAGTACTTCTAAATTCTTTCTCCTTAATTTTTAAGTTTTCTAAATTAATATCAATCTTTGTTATTTCATTAATTTTACTTTCACGTTCTTTATTAAATTGTTCTATTTTTTTTTCTAAATTAAATATAAACCCTTTAGTTTCATTTTCATTGCTAATAGTTTGTGTAATATCTTTTTGGATTTCGTTAAATTGTCCTTGATAATGGTTTATTTTATCTCTTAAATCAGATGGAAGGTTTTCCAACTTTTTGTTTTCTCGAACGTATTCTATTTCTCTCTTTTCGAGTATCTCAATTTGTCTTAAGCAATCAGTTATCCTAACCTCAGTTTTTTGAAGATCATTTTTGTTAAAATTTTCATTCAGCTCTTCTTTCATTATGGATTCTTTTATTAAATTAATTTCTTCTCTTTTCTTATCAAGTTGTTGATCAAGATTTTGTATTGTTTTTTGCACTTCTTCTTTTTCATTTTTATTGTTATCAAGCTTTGGGGAAGAAACTTCCATAGACTTAATTTTTTCTAATTCTTTAGAAGACAATCTTTCTTCTTTAATATGTAAATTTATTTTTTCTTTTATATCTTTAATATTAAATTCCAATAGTGATTTTTTTTGAATTAATGTTGAAAATTCAGATTGAGTTTCGTTGTATTCTCTGTAATTCTTTTCAAGATCAATATTTTCTTTTTTTAATGTTTCATTTAATTCACTTTGAACTTTTATTAGAGATTCTTTTTTTAATCTAAGTGAATTAAGACTTACACGAAATTTATTTTGCTGATTAACAAGTTCTTTTATTTTAAGTTGAGCATCGATCAGATTCTTATTTTGTTGATTTTCTTCTGATATAAATCCATCCCACCTCCACAGAGACCCTTTCTTATCAACTATGCTTTGGCCAACTTTGAGATTTTTTTGTTTTTCAGATGCTTCTTTTGAATCCTCTACCAAACTAATCTGAGAGAGGATTAAATTTAATTCCTTTGGACTTTCAACAAAGCTTGATAAGTTATTTTCAATAGGATCGATGTTTTTAAATGAGGTTTTAATCCATCTTTTTTTGGATTTTTTTAAAGTTGCGTCTAATTCATTTGTGAGAGCAGCATAAACAGCATCTTCATATCCTTTCTTTATTTTCAGAAGATTTACTATGGAATCGTCTGACAACCCTTTACTACTTGTGAGTAGGTTAAGTGTTTTGAGTTCTGTTTCAATTTGTGTAAGCTTTGTAGAAGAAATATCAATTTCAGCCAATACCTCTTTATTATTTTCATAAACCTTTTGGGTGTTTTGATTGGTTTGACTAATAACTTTTTTTCTTCTGCCAATAAGGTCCTGAATGCCTTGAATCTTATTTTTCAATTTTTTGATTAATTGATCTTGAGTGTGAAAATCCTTTTCGTACTTAATGAGATTTTTTTTTAAATCAACAATTGTATTCTGTATATGATTAATTTTCTTTTTAAGATTTTCTTTATTTTCTTTTATATTATCGAATTTAAATTCCTCTCCTAGACTTAGTTGAATTTCGTTAACAAAAATTGTTTCAAGTTGTTTGATTCTATTTTTAAGCTCTGTTTCTTGATTAACAAGTTGAAGGATTTTTTTCTTCTTTTCATTAATTTTTGACGGTTCTAAAATTTTTTGCTGAAGATTTCTTTTGTTCTTTTCTAATTCTGAAACTCTAGTTTTTTCTAATTCTTTGTCATTTTCAATAGTTTTTAAAAATCTAATTATCTCCTCTTTTTTATTATTTATTCCACTTAGTTCATTATTATATTTGTTGATTTCAGTCCTTATTTGAAAATTTTTTTTATTAAGAATTTCTTTTTTTTGATCGAGTTGTGTTTCAATTTTTTTCTTTAAATTTAATTCATTTTGTAATTTAGCAAGTTCATTGATACATTTCTGAGTTTCTTCAGAGATTTTATCTTTGAAAGATTGTGTTTGATCTATCTCACTTATGTTATTCTTCCATTGTGTATATACTATTATTGATTGGTTAAATTTTATACTTTCAGAGATTTGCTCATATTTTTCTGCTTGTCTAGATTGTCTTGAAAGATCTTTTTTCTGATTGATCAAATTATTGAGATTTAGATCAATTTTTTCTAGGTTTGTTTCGGTTGCTTGCAGTTTTAATTCTGACTCGTGTCTTCTTGACTGTAAACCAGATGTTCCTGCTGCGTCTTCCAAGATTACTTTCCTATCTATGGGCTTAGAATTAATAATTTGATCTATATTCCCTTGACTAATGATTGAGCTAGAACGTGGGCCGCTTCCTGAATCATAAAATAAGATACTTACATCTTTAGCTCTTACTTCTTTATTGTTGATTTTATAAAATGATCCAACTCCCCTCTCTAATGTTCTTGTAATAACGACCTTTTTTTCATTTGAAATGTTTCCTGGAAGTTCTCCATCAAAATTATCTAATTCAATTGATACCTCTGCAAAATTTTTAGCCGGAACTTTCTGAGTGCCATTAAATATAACTTCATCCATTGAACCAGATCTTAGACTTTTTGAAGAAGATTCACCCATGACCCAACGAATTGCCTCAAAAACATTTGACTTTCCACATCCATTTGGACCTATGACGCCTGTTACACCGTCTTGAATCAAAAGTTCAGTAGAATGTGCAAATGATTTAAAACCAGAAATTCTTAATTTATTTACTGTAAACAATTTGCTAATTAATTAAAGAGTCAAGTTTTAGTTTAAGTGCTTCAAATGTAAGATCTCCATTATATTTTTTACCATTAATATAAATTGTTGGAGTTGCTTTGATTTCAAAATTCTTGGTTGAATTTAGTCTTTTTTTCAAGATACCGTCTTCAATAGATTTGTTACTAACACAGACTTTAATTTCATCATTTTTTAGCCCACCTAACTTTGCAATTTTCAATAAAGATTTAAAAGGATCTTGAGATCTAGTCCAATCTTTTTGCTTTTTATATAAAACTTTTAAAAAACTAAAATATTTATCTTTACCTGAACATCTTGCAATTACGGATGCTTTTAAAGCGAACTTATCGAGAGGAAAATCTTGATAAGTAAAAAAAATTTTACCATTGTCTATATAATCTTTTTTTATTCTAGGAAACACTTCATTATGAAATTTTGCACAATGTCCACAAGTAAGTGATGCAAACTCTATCATTTTAATTGGAGCAGATTCGTCTCCAAGAGATTGATTTTCAAGTGCCTCAATTGTATCAACAATTCTAGAATTTAGATAATTGAAAGAAAACAAAAAAACAAAAAAGAAAAGAAATTTGATATAAAAAGATGTTTTCATCATAAAATATTTTTAACATAAATCTTTAATTTTGTAAGGATTTTTTAAACTTAATTTCATTTATAACAGTTGTTTTAAAAAACTCATTAATTTGCGTTTTTATTTCATCTGAAGAGTAAGACAATTCAAGAATATTCCTTTCGTTTGTGGTAATTATAAGGATTTTTGAATTATTTATTTTTTTTAATGAAGAAGCAAAACAACGAGAACTTAACTCTGGCTCAAGAATTTTTTCCCAGTTTAGCTTAATCTCCAGCAATAACCCATCATTTTTTTTTTTTAAAGGCTTGAAAACTTTAGGTAAAAGGGTTGAAATTTTTACTGGATTTTTAATATAATTTTTATGATTCATAATGAAAGAATATCACATAGACAAAATTTTTAAGAGTAGGTGGGAAAAAAAAATGCTCGATTGGTATGTGAACAATAAAAGAGATCTTCCTTGGCGAAGAAAGGAGAATAAAAATTTTTATAGAATTTGGATTTCAGAAATAATGCTTCAGCAAACTCAAGTTTCTGTAGTTATTCCTTATTATAATAGATTTATATTAAAATGGCCGACTTTAGAAGACTTTTATAATGCAAAATTAGAAGAAATTTTAATTTTATGGCAAGGTATGGGATATTATAAAAGAGCTGAAAATCTTTATAAGGCGAAAGAATTGCTAAAAAAAAAAAAAATCACTATAAATTACCAATCACTACTAGAAATTCCAGGAATTGGGGATTATACAAGTAGTGCAATATCTGCAATTCTAAATGATGAAAAATGCGCTGTTGTAGATGGAAATATAAAAAGAATTCTTACACGTGTGTTTAAGTTAAACAACGATGACAAATTATATAACAAAAATATAAAATATATATCCACTTATTTAACACCTAATAGAAAAAATGGTAATTACTGTCAATCTTTAATGGACTTAGCGAATTCTGTTTGCAAAGTCAGAAATCCAGATTGCAAAATATGTCCCGTCGAAGAGTTTTGTTTATCAAAGGGTTTGAAATTAATTCAAAAAAAAGGAAAAAGCACCAAGAATAAAATAGTTGTTGCTTTCGTTGTAAGTTATAAAAAATATTTTTTGGTTGAAAAGAATTCAAAAAAACTTTTAAAAAACCTTTTTTGTTTTCCATTGAGCGATTCGGAAGATATAGATGAAAATTTCATAGAGAGTGAATTTTTGAATAAAACTGTTAATAATTGGCTAAAAAAAAAAAGATTAAAAGTTACATATAATTTAGCAGGAAAAGTAATCCACAAATTTAGTCATTTTCAATTGAAAGTATTAGTAGTTAAGCTAAACTTAACTTGTAAGTTATTGTTAGAAAACTTTTTCTGGTTAACGATAAAAGATTTGAATAATAAACCTGTTTCTAAACTTATGATGAAGATTAAAGAAATGGTGTGATGAAAATTATAATTTTTATAGCTTTTTTCCTGAATTTTTCCCCTCTTCAAATTTTTGCACAAGAGATAGAAAGAAATTCAAGAAATGATCATGAAAAGGCAATAAAGGCTGTGAATGAAGGTGAAATACTAACATTAGACCAAATTTTACAGAAAATAAATAGAAATTTTGACGGTAGAGTTGTATCTATTAACTTAAAAGACAGTGAAAAAGGTTTGTTTGGATGGGTTTATGATATTATGATGATAGACGTTAATAATAAAGTTAAGCAGATAAGAGTTGATGCAGGTACTTCTACTGTTCTATCTGTAATCTCTGGAGATTAGTTTGAGAATATTGCTTATTGAAGACGACCCTAATTTGAATAATCAAATAAAAACTTCCTTGGAAGATGTTGGTTATTCAGTTGATACGGCAGTTGATGGTGAAGAAGGTCATTTTTTAGGAGACACAGAACCATATGATGCGGTTGTTCTTGACTTAGGTCTGCCCAAAATTGATGGAATTACAGTACTTGAAAAATGGCGAAAAGATAAAAAAAACTTTCCTGTCCTTATTCTAACTGCAAGAGATCAGTGGAGTGACAAAGTTTCAGGGTTTGACGCTGGTGCAGATGATTACGTTGCAAAACCTTTTCAGATGGAAGAATTGTTGGCGAGAATCAGAGCTTTAATAAGAAGATCAGCTGGCCATGCTTCTTCAGACATCGAATGTGGTCCCTTAAAAATTGATACTAAGTCAAATAAAGTCTTTTTAAACGGAACTAAACTTAAACTTACTTCACATGAGTATAAAATAATTGAATATTTTCTACATCATCAAGATAAAGTTATAACGAGAACAGAGCTTGTTGAGCATATATATGACCAAGATTTTGATAGAGATTCTAATACAATAGAGGTTTTTATTGGAAGATTAAGAAAAAAAATGGGACTAAATTTAATTAAAACTGAGAGAGGATACGGTTACAGGTTGTCAATTGAAAGAGAATAGATGAATTCACTAGCAGTAAGACTCTTTTTTAGCGCAACAGTCTGGATTATTTTCACATTAGTTTCAGCAGGTCTTCTTTTATCCGATTTAAATGAAAAGACTAATTCCAAAGCTTTTGACGATAGGCTTAACCTGCTTTTAGAGACATTGATTGGAGCAAGTAGAGTCGACTCGTCAGATGGCATAACAGTAGTGAGTACAATAGGGGATCCACGGTTTTTTCAACCATATTCAGGATGGTATTGGCAAGTGAATAAAGGATCAAAAACACTTGTTAGATCTAGGTCGATGTGGGACCAAGTCTTTACCGAAGACAAAAGATTGATTGGTGGTAGGTCTCAATTTATAAATAACGTTGGAAAAGAAATTGATAATCAAAATTACGTAGAAAAAAAAAAATTACAAATAATTGAAAGAAACATCTCTTTTCCTGGCATTGATGCTCCAGTAACTTTTATTCTCTCTGGAGACACTGAAGAGTACCAAGCAAATATTAAAAAGTTTGATAATACTTTGTCAGTTATATTATTTGCTCTCGGAGCTGGATTGATGATTGCTGTTTTTCTACAGGTAAAGTTTGGACTTCTTCCATTAAATAAAATCAAGGCCTCATTATTCAAGGTAAGAAACGGTGATGAAAGTAGTCTAAAAGAATCGTATCCACTCGAAGTACAACCTCTTGCAAGTGAAATAAATGAGTTGCTAGCTCATAATGCAAAAATTATTGATAGAGCAAAAACTCACGTAGGAAATTTGGCGCACGTTCTTAAAACACCATTGGCAGTTATATCTAACGAAATTAAAAATGACAGCACAACAATGCACAACCAAATTTCACTAATGAAACGACATATTGATAGATATTTAAAAAAAGCACATCTTGAATCAGTTGGAAAATCCTCAAAAGAAAAAATCAATATGATTGATTTAGTTAATAAAATGATTTTTATTTTTAAAAAACTTTACCCAGATGTAAATATTTTTTTAACCCTTAAAATTAAGGAAGCATTTGTTTTTGGAGGTTTAGACGATCTTGAAGAGGTGGTGGGGAATGTAATTGAGAATGCATGTAAATACGGAAATAAAAAAATAAAAGTAGAAATTAAAATTGGTAAAGACGATAAATTATTGTTAGTTGTATCTGATGACGGCCCTGGATTATCACTTCAGCAAATGAAAAAGGTTTTTGCAAGAGGTTTTAGATTGGATGAACAAAAACCAGGGACTGGACTAGGGTTAAATATTGTGAAAGATATTATTGAAACTTACATGAAGGGGAACGTTGAACTTAAAAAATCTCAAAATTTAGGTGGTCTGGAAGTTAATATATCGATTCCTCTTTCAAGATCATATCAAGTTACGTAAAAAACTTTTTCTATGAATTTTTGTTAGTCCAAATTTTTTTATCGCATTTCTATGTTCATGTGTTCCATATCCTTTATTTCTTTCCCAACCATACATAGGATATATTCTTGAATAACGAGTCATTAATCTGTCTCTCCAAGTTTTTGCTATTATTGATGCAGCTGCGATGCTAATAGATATTTGATCACCGTTTTTTATAAAAGTAGTTTTTTCATTTAATGAAAAAGTTTTTAATCCGTCTATCTTGATTAAATTTTCAGTTTCTTTAAATTTTTCATAAGATCTTATCATTGAAAGATTTGTAGCTCGAAGAATATTCATTTCATCTATTTCGATATTGTTAGCAACTCCAATAGAGTAAGAGGAATGTTCTTTGATGAACTTTGATAATATTATTCTTTTTTTATGATTCAATTTTTTTGAATCTGTAATCTGAAAAACCAAATTATTATTTAAAATTTTTTTTTCTAAAAGAACTGAACAAGACACTACTGGTCCACAAAAAGCGCCTCGACCTACTTCATCTATCCCGATTACTTGATTTTTAATATCATCCAATAACAATTTAACTAATAACAACCAAATTTTTGATTTATTGATATTTTAGATAAATTCAATTAGATTTAAAATATTAATTTACAAATAATGAAACACTATAAAGACAATATACTTAAAGGATTTTTTAACTTAAAAAATATGACTAGGATTAGTATATACCTGATCATCTGTAACTTGCTTTTCTTTTCTAATATAACCTTGTCTAAAAGTGTGTTAGATGTAATTTCCAAAAATAAAGATCTCACTACTTTCAATTCATATATAGAAAAAACAGGTTTAGATAGAGTTTTAGAAAAAAAACTTCCTTGGAACTGGACAATATTTGCTCCAAGTAACAAGGCTTTTAAGGAAGCACCAAAGCTCCTAAAAGATGAAATATTAAATGACGAATTCTTAACTAAGAACATACTTATGGATCACATTATGACGGGGCATAAAACAAGTCTTGACATTGACGAAAGAGTAACAACCCAAATAACAGTTAGTAACAAACCACTGCAAATATATAAAAGTCGGAATCTATTTGTAAAAGATATGGTTGTTGTTCAAGAAAATCTCATTGGGGACAATGGAGTTGTCCACATGATAGATTGCATAATGTATGTCCAACCGAGTTCTGATGACGATAGATTAACTCAAGAGATTAAGGAGAAATATCCAATTACTTCTTGTTGTATGCACAATGAAGCAGAAATTAATTCTTTTAAAAAAGCTACTGAAAATCGCTTTTAAAAAAAGCAGGCTCTTTAAAATTGCTTTCTCATTCATCTAATCTTGGCATCAATTCGACTAAGTTACAGGGCTTTGTTGTCGAGTCCAACTGAAATTTAATGATTTCATCCCATGCATCTTTGCATGCACTTGGTGAACCAGGTAATGCAAAGATAAAAGTTTTATTTACCAATCCAGCAATTGCTCGAGATTGAAGAGAAGAGGTGCCAATTTTTTTAAAACTTATGTACCTAAATATTTCACCAAATCCAGGTATTTCTTTTGTAATAATTTCTTTTAAAACTTCTGGAGTAGAATCCCTTCCAGTCAACCCTGTACCACCTGAAGAAATAATAACATGCGTACTTTTTTTTTTTAGAATTTTAGATATTTCTTCTTTAATAAGAGTTGGTTCGTCTTTAACAAACAATTTACTGATTAAAATATGCCCAGATTCTTTTATTCTATCTTCAAGAATTTTACCTGATTTGTCAGAGGACACTGTTCTCGTATCAGAAATGATCAATATAGAAATATTTAAACTTTTGAATGGTTGAGATTCATTATTCATCTTGCAAAATATTATTAGAATTAATAAATTCGTCAATCTCTAATAAATCATCCCACATAGTTTTTTTCTCAATTGGATTTCTCATTAAATATGCTGGATGAAAAATAGCTCTAGCTTCAATCTTTAAATCATTTTCTTTGTCTTCATAAATGTGTTTTTTGCCTCGAATTTTTGTTATTCCTTCCTTTAAGTTCAACAAATTTTTCGCAGCAATACCTCCGACAAAAACTAACAGTTTTGGTTTAATTATTTTTATATGTTTTTTAGTATATGGAAGACAAACGGATATTTCTTTTTCGTTTGGGGTTCTATTACCGGGTGGACGCCAAAAAACCATGTTGGTAATGTAAATATTGTTTCTTGATAAATTGATAAATGAAAGCATTTTATCCAATAATTTACCCGCCTCTCCTACAAATGGTTTTCCTTCAATGTCCTCATTAGCTCCTGGTGCTTCTCCAATGAACATAATGTTTGCATCATAATTTCCGTCATAAAGAACAAGATTTGTTGCTACATCTTTTAAACTGCAATCAAGATCGAATATAAGAGATTTAAGGTTATTAATAGCTGCTAACTTTGATTCTATTATTTTTTCGGTTTTTTTGCTTTCTTTCATTTTTTTAATGTTTTTTTTAGAATCAACATTTAATTTCATCTTATTTCTTTGAACTGGAGAAATGCAATCTGTGATTCCTAAAAATTTATAAAATTCAATAAAAGACTTTATGTTTTTAATATTCATTAATATATATTTAATAACAATTATTATAATATAAATTTATAGTGGAAGAAAATAAATGAATATTACAAGAGAAAAAATGAATTACGATCTTGTGATTGTAGGCGCAGGGCCCTCAGGTTTGTCCGCAGCAATAAATTTTAAAAAATTATGTAAAAAAAATGGTAAAGAATTATCTGTTTGTGTTGTAGAAAAAGGTTCTGAAGTTGGTGCACATATTCTATCTGGAGCGATACTCGAACCTAGAGCACTTAATGAATTGATTGAAGACTGGAAAACTGACCAAGAATGTCCTGTCAAAGTCTCAGTAAAAAAGGAATCTCTTAAGTTTCTAACTGAAACAGACTCTTATGAAATCCCTGGAATTTTTACTCCATCTGTAATGCATAATAAAGGAAACTTTATAATATCTCTTGGAAATTTCTGTAAGTGGCTGGCAAAAAAGGCTGAAGATTTGGGTGTAGAGATATATCCAGGCTTCAGCGCATCAGAATTATTAATAGAAAATGACAAGCTAAATGGAATTATAACTGGTGACTTAGGGATAGACAAAAATGGTGAAAGAGGCCCCAATTTTGAGCCCGGAATTGAAATTCATTCTAAATATACTTTATTTGCTGAAGGATGCAGAGGACATTTAGGTAAAAGACTTATAAATCAATTTAATCTAAGACAAAATTCTCAACATCAGACATACGGAATTGGATTGAAGGAGTTATGGGAGGTTAAACCCGAAAACTCTAACCCTGGAGAAGTATTTCACTCTATTGGCTGGCCTTTGGACAATGAAACATATGGTGGATCATTTTTATACCATTTAGATAAAAATTTAGTTTCATTCGGTTTTGTTATTGGGTTAGATTATAAAAACCCTCATTTGTCTCCATATGAGGAATTTCAGAGATTTAAGCTGCATCCCAAAATAAAAAACATTTTCGAAGGTGGTAGAAGAATATCTTATGGTGCAAGAGCATTAAATGAGGGAGGATTTCAATCATTACCTAAACTTTCTTTTCCAGGTGGAGCTATTTTAGGTTGTGATGCTGGAACACTTAATACGCCAAAAATTAAAGGGACACATACAGCAATGAAATCAGGTATGATAGCATCAGATTTGGTTTTTAAAGAATTGATATCAGACAGTCGAAATGATGAGATATCAAATTTAAATAAATCATTTATGAATTCATGGGCAGGTCAAGAGCTTAAAAATGCGAGGAATGTAAGACCATCCTTTAAATACGGTTTGAAGATTGGTATGATGCTTTCTGGAATAGATCAAATAATTTTCAGAGGAAAAGCTCCTTGGACTTTAAAACACGCGGAAGAGGATCATCTAGCATTGAAAAAGAAAGATGAAGCCAAAATAATCAAATACCCTAAGCCAGATGGAAAAATTACTTTTGATAGATTAACAAATGTATCTTTTACTTCAACTTATCACGAAGAAAACCAACCTTGTCATTTGAAATTAAATGATGAAAAACTTGCAATCTCAAATAACCTTTTACTATACGATTCACCAGAACAACGATATTGTCCTGCTGGAGTGTATGAAATACTTTATGATAACGGTTCACCAAAATTGAATATTAACTCTCAAAACTGCATTCATTGTAAAACTTGTGATATCAAGGATCCATTACAAAATATTAATTGGATTACTCCTGAAGGAGGAGGAGGGCCTAACTATACTAATATGTAAACTAATTTTAACTGTTATTATTTTTTTATCAATAACGTTTAAAGGCTACACAAATGATTTTAAATCTAGTAAATACGGAAGCTATTTATCTTGGGATTATGCAAAAGATAATAGAGATTTAGAAAATCTTAAAATCCTTTTAAAGCAAATCGATTTAAAGAAAATAGAAGATGCTAGTCTAGAAGAAGTTTTTTTTGAATCAGTAATTTTTGATGAATGGACAAAAGCAGAGGAAATAAGTTCTATTTTATTGGAAAAAGACAGAGATAATTTTTCAGCCAATCTTTTTAAATTTTTTCTTAGTTTTGTAAATGGTCAAGATTCGGATCAATATCTCAAAAAGGTGGATTATAAGTATCTTGATTCAAATTTCATGAATTCAATATTGATATGGAAAAATTATGATAAGGAAAATATTGAAATATCAAATGATAATAATTGCGTTCCACTGATTTGTCTTCATTCTGCACTTATCTTAAAATTAAAAGGAGAAAAAAAAGAAGCTCAAAATTTTTTTAACAAGATAGAAGATGAGAAATTTGTTTCTTACAGAATTAAGGAGTTGCTTCTACTGAATGCAATTCAAGAGGAAAAAAAATCTGCAAAAAATATCTTAAAACAGATTAATTCTTACGATCTTAATATTAAAAATTTTGACTTGAATTACTTATTAAATAATCAAAAACTTCTGAATCCTGTAGAGAACAAACAAGATGGAATGGCAGAAGTTTTGTATAACATTTCTAGTTGGTTTTTTTCAAAAGATCTTTATAAGTATTCGACCTTTTTTGGAAAAATATCATTAAAGTTGAGACCTGATTTTAATGCAATGAAACTCTTACTTTTAGGAAACTATGAAAAACTTGGTTATAAGAATCTCGGTATAAATTACGCAAATAACCTAAATACCGACAATCTCTATTATTATAAGTTTTTGAGAATGAAACTCTCTTTATTTGAAGATCTAAATAAGGACGAGGAATTTATTTTAGATTTAAAAAAATTCACCCAAACATATCCTGATAAAGTTGAAATGAAAATTTTATTAGCCAATAAGTACCGAAAATTAGAACAATATGAAAAAGCGGTTAAGATTTATTCTGAAATTATAAACAATAAATCATTATCAGCAAATTGGAATATTTTTTATTCCAGGGGTATTTCTTATGAAAGAATGAATGACTGGAATAAAGCTGAAAAGGATTTAAAAGAGGCAATGAGACTTAATCCTGATGATCCGTATATACTCAATTATCTTGCTTACAGTTGGTTGGATAGAAATAAAAACGTAGAAAAAGCTCTTTTATTGCTGAAGAAGGCTGTTGAAATTGAACCTGATGATGCGTATATAATAGATTCGCTAGGGTGGGCATTCTTCTTATCAGATCAAACCGACAAGTCGATATTTTTTCTAGAAAAAGCAGTTTCAATTCTTCCTGATGATGCAACTCTAAATGATCATTTGGGAGATGCCTACTGGAAGGCAGGAAGACAGAGTGAAGCAAAATCACAATGGAAAAGAGTATTGATTTTAGATCCTCAATTTAAGAAGAAAAATCTAATTAATTCTAAGATTAAAAATGGACTCTAAAAGTTGACTATTACGATAACAAAACTGTCACCTGCAAAGATAAATTTATTCCTTGAAGTCAAAAATAAAAGAAATGATGGATATCACGATATTCAAAGTCTAATGACTTTTTGTGATTTTGGAGATATGCTTTGTGTTAGTAAATCCAATGATTTTAGAATTAAGCTGGATGGTCCATTTTCAAGTTCTTTAATTAATAAAGAAAATTTAATTCATAGAACACTTAAAAAATTGGAAGATTTATTTGAGAGAAATTTTAATGTTGAAGTCGTTTTAAAAAAAAATTTACCAATTGCTTCTGGAATGGCAGGCGGATCCTCAAATGCGGCTACCTTTATTACATGTGTAAAAGAAATTTTTAAACTTGAAGAAGTGGATGGTTTTGATGAATTGTTATTATCTTTGGGAGCTGATGTTCCATTCTGTTATAACGGCAAAACAGCGTTAGTCACTGGAATTGGAGAAAATATAAAATTTACTAAAAAAGTAAAAGAATATTTTGTTCTTTTAGTCAATCCAAACATTGAAGTATCAACAAAAGAAATCTTTAATAATATTAATTTTAAAGATATTTCTTATAAAGAGGATAAAACAATCTTATCAAATTTAATTAAACTCGAATTTTTTAAAGATAGATCTAATCACCTGGAAAATTATGCAATAAAACAATTTAAGATAATTGGAGAAATTTTATCATATTTATCAAAAATTAAAGGAAGTGTCTTAAGTAGAATGACAGGTTCCGGTGCAACTTGTTTTGCATTATTTGATTGTATCGAAGAATTGGAAGAGGCTGAATATCTTACTACTAAAAGATTTAAGAATTGTTGGATAAAAAGTACGAAATTGAAAAATAATATTAAGGATAAAACTTGTATAAAATATTAAAAATGATTATGTTTAAAAACTTAATGGGGTGTGGCCAAGTGGTAAGGCACCGCTTTTTGGTAGCGGCATTCGTAGGTTCGAATCCTACCACCCCAGCCAAAAAAAGAAATGAATAAGGAAGTTTACTTCTCTTTGAATGATGCAAGCTTTTCAATTGGAAAACTTAAATTATTAAGAGATATTTCTATATCAGTTCACGAAAACGACAAGATAGCCCTTGTTGGCAAAAATGGTGTTGGCAAGTCAACTCTTCTTAGGATAATAAACGGAACGAGATTGTTAGATAGTGGAGATTTTTGGTTAGGTCCCTCAATCAGTGTTGGGACATTAAACCAAAAAAACTACCAAACAAGTCCATTAAGTGTTTTAGAATTCCTAAAATCGCAAAATTTAGAAGATAATGAAATTATAGAATCTAGGGTTGAAAAGATCACAAATGAAATAAAACTAAATAAATTCAAAATTATAGACGAGTTGTCGGGAGGAGAAAAAAGAAAATTAGCACTCTCTAAACTGTTACTTCTGAAACCTGATTTGCTCCTGCTTGATGAGCCAACAAATCATTTAGACATTGAGTCAATAAAATGGCTAGAGAATTTTTTGAACAATGAATTTAGAGGTTCATTTCTAGTAATAAGCCATAATAGAGACTTTTTAAAAAATGTGACTAATAAAGTCTTTTGGATGGATAGGGGGAAAATAAAGACATCCTCAAAGGGTTTTTTTAATTTTGATATATGGCAAGATTCTTTAATTGAGCAGGAAAAACGTGAATTAAGAAATCGTAAAAAATATTTGGATGATGAAATCGCTTGGTTAAATCGAGGAGTAAAAGCTAGAAGAAAAAGGAACATTAAAAGAAAAGATAATATTTTCAGTATGAAAAGTTCTTATGATGAAGAAAGAAAAGAATTTATGAAATCAATCTCGAAGATTAAAATATCTAATGACGCAACAGAATTAGAAGACGGACCGAATGTTTTAATCAATTTTGTAAATGTAAATAAAAGTTTTAAAAAAAAAGATGGTTTCATAAATATTTTAAATGATTTCAGTTTCAAGTTAATGCGAGGTGAAAAAATAGGAATTATTGGACGTAATGGAATTGGAAAATCTACTTTTTTAAATTTAGCCTCACACAAAATACAACCTGACTCAGGAACTATAAAAATCAGAAAGAAATTGAACTTTAGTTTCTTTGATCAAACTGGTGAGCAATTTGAGGATGAAAAAACGATAAAAAAGAATTTGATTCCAAGCGGAGGTGATTACATCGATGTTGGGAATAAGAAGATACATATTTGTGGATATTTGAAGAATTTTCTTTTTGAACCAAAGGACGTAGACAGAAATTTAATTAGTTTGTCTGGTGGAGAGAGGAATCGTCTGCTCTTAGCTAAAATATTAGCTAAACCTAATGAAATTTTAATTTTAGACGAACCAACCAATGATCTTGATATCGAAACAATTGACTTGCTTATTGACTTTTTAAATATGCACAAAGGTTCATCATTAATAAGTTCTCATGATATTGATTTTTTAGAAAAAACTTGTCATAGATTTTTCTTTTTCGACGGTACTGGAATTATAAAATTTTCAAATAAACCGGAAATATGTAACGTTAAGACTGTTGATGAAAGTATAAAAAAAGACAAAAAACAGAAACCAATCAGTTCTGAAAAACTTATCAATAAGATTCTTAAAAAAATTCAAAATAAAGAAGATCAGATAACTGATTTAACAAGCGAATTAGAAAAAACTAATTTTTCATCAAAAAAAGAAAGTAATTATAATTATTTGGTAAATGAATTAAAAAAAGCACAATTCGAACTTAACTCTCTTGAAAAGGAGTGGATTGATATTGAAGAAAGAATGATACGTGATGATTAAATCAAGTTCTTTTAAAATAAGTATATTGTTTTTTGGTATTCTTTTATCAATAATACCAGACATTTTAAATCTCAATGACGACTTTACAAGTGATGGAAAGTTGGTGATAAGAATGTTGATTTTAATGATTTTTTGTTGGCTAACTGAAATTATACCTATTTCTATTACGGCATTGCTTCCAATATTATTTTCACCCTTTTTTTTAGAAATTAAATTTACAGAAATCTTGAGTCACTATGCAAGTTCAGTTGTATTCCTTCTTTTAGGAGGATTTATTTTGGCTCAAGGTTTTGAAAAGAGTCAGTTACATAGAAGAATTGCTTTAAAAACACTTTTAGAATTTGGGAAGACACGTAAGAGAATAATTTTTATTATAATGTTGTCCTCAGCATTCTTTAGTATGTGGTTATCGAATACAGCAACATGTTTATTAATGCTTCCAATAGTGAAGAACATACTTGATAGTAATTTTAATACTTCAGATGATAATGAATTCTCGAAATTTCTAATACTCTCAATAGCGTATGCTTCCTCTATTGGAGGTATGGCAACTCCGATTGGAACAATACCTAATGCAGTTATGATTGGTTTTCTAAAAGAAAACCATAATATTGAAATTGATTTTGTCCAGTGGTTCACATTCGGTTTTCCTTTGGTATTAATTTTACTTTTCTTACTTTTTGGATATCTAGGACTAAAGTTTGAAAATAAAAATATTGATAGAACTTTTATTCGTAAGAAATTAAAAGAATTGGGAAACTTTTCTTTAAAAGAAAAAGTAACAGTTTTTATATTAACGCTGACTTTAAGTCTATGGATTCTTAAAAATTCACTAAATGAAGCTTTTGGAATTTATTTAAATGACGCAGTGATAGCAATATTTGGATCTTTTCTTTTCTTTATAGTACCAATAAAAAAATCAAATTTCATTCTTTCATCTGATTGGTATAGAAATATCCCTTGGAACGTTCTCATTCTTTTTGGAGGTGGACTTTCCATGGCATCTCTTATAACTTCGACAGGACTTGCAAATGAATTTTCTAAAATTTTTTACATTTTTAACTCATTGGAATTATTAACCCTAATATTTATCATTGCCATAATCACTTCTTTTTTGACAGAATTTACAAGTAATACAGCAACTACTTTCCTTCTATTACCAATTTTAAGTATATTTGCCTTAAATAATAATATAGATGTGGTCAATTTAACATTGCCATTTGTACTCGCTGCCAGTTGTGCTTTTATGATGCCGATTGCAACTCCACCAAATGCAATAGTTTACTCAAGTAATAAGTTTAGAATATCATTTATGGCTTCAAATGGTTTTTTTATTAATTTGATTTCTGTTATAATAATATCCCTTTATGTTTACTTTTTTAATAATTTCTAAAACTTTACAATGAAAAATATTGCTATTTTGGTTGATTTGAAGCTAACAACTCACGCAGGAGGACATGTGAAATTCTGGGAAAGAGTAAGCTACTCAATAAAAAATTCCTATAAAAAATTCCATTTTTCGCTTTTTTTTCTAGGTGACAGCTTTAAAAAAAAAAAGATAGGAGAGAACGTTACTTTCTATACATTAAAGCCGATAATATCATCAAAAGTTCTTAAACCTCTTGGAGTAGACGCTGATGCAACCGATTTATTTCCAATTAATCCCAGACTATTTATGATTTTAAAAGACTTTGATTTAATCCATACAACAGATCAACTTTTTACAATGGCAAAAACAGGACTATATGCTTCGAGGTTTTGGAAAATCCCACTCACGACTTCTTTACATACTGATACACCCTCGTATTCAGGATATTACATTAAGAAAATTTTTAAAAACTTTCCTAGGTTCGTTTACTATTTATTTATAGACAAAATTAAACTGCATCAAAGAATTCCTAAAAAACAAAAGTTGAGAATGAATAATTATCTTTTGAATTGTGAAAAAGGAATGATCAATGACCACATCCCTTTTAAAAAATATAAGTTTCAGTCAGATGTTTTGGATAAAATAACAAAGTTATCTAGGGGTGTTGACAAGAATATTTTTAAAAGAAAAAAAATTGATAAAAAATGTCTTTTTAAAAAATACGAAATATCAAAGGAAGATAAAATTATTTTATTTTGTGGTAGAATTCACGAATTAAAGGGTGTCTTTCTACTTTCAAAAATTCATAAAATTTTAAAGAAACAAATAAAGATAGTTTCTATTTTAGCTGGTCAAAACATTCATGGTGATAAATGTCTAGAAATTGGAGGTAGTAAAATTAAGTTGATAGGTTATGTAGATCAGAATGAAATTTCTAAATTATATAATTTATGTGATTTATTTGTATTTCCATCTAAATATGAGATTGGTCCGCAAGTAGTTTTAGAAGCAAAATCATGTGGTGCCATCCCGGTAGTTTATCCAACAGGAGGTGGAAAGAGAATATCTAAAAGTGGAGAGGATGGTATTATAATTAAGGAATATGACTCAACAATTTGGGCTTTAGAGATTAAAAAACTTTTAAACGACAAAAAAAAAATTAATTATATGAGAAGTAAGATTTTAGATGAATTCAAACCAATGTCCTGGAAGAAAATATTTCAGAAATTCTTTATCGACGAGTGGAATTTGATTCTTAAATGAAAAACATTCTATTTATAATACCTCACCCAGATGATGAGATTGTAGGAAGTTGTTGTATAATAAAAAGATATATAAGCAACAAAAAAAATATCTTCTTATTTTTTGTCACCAATGGAGTTATTTCCCATAGCTCTTCATGGTTTTGGAATAAAAAAAAAGTCGAAAATATGATAAATATTAGAAAAAAAGAAATGAAATTAAGTGTAAAAAAACTAGGTGTTAAAACTATCTATTATCAAAATATCTCAACAAGAACATTAAAAGATAAAATTTTTAAGACCTACGACAAGATTCGTAAAATTATAATTTCAAAAAAAATAGATGCGTTGTTCTGTCCAGCCTATGAAGGAGGTCATCAAGATCACGATGTTTCAAATTTTATTTGTTCAAAGTTGAAAAGGTATTGCAAGGTTTTTGAGTTTCCAGAATATAATTATTTCAACAACACAATAAACTGTAATACATTTATAAAAAAAAATGATGATTTAACAATATTAAACCTTACAGAAGAAGAAAAAGAATTTAAGAAAAATTGTTTGAAAATATATAAATCCGAAAAAACAAATCTTAATTACATAAATATCAATGTCGAATCATTTAGACCTTTAAAAGATTACGACTATTCTAAGCCAGCTCACTCTGGTGTCCTCTTTTATAGAAGGTTCAGTTTATTTTCTTGGCATCCTCGAGTTGATGGCGATAAACCAGAATATGTGTGTAAAAAAATAACAGAATCAAAGATTTTTAAATAAATGACAAAGATTAAATTTTTAATTTTTCTTATTTTTGGAATCTTTATATTTCATTGGGTATACAAATTTTTTGCTGGACCTGAATCAATAGAATTAATACTGAATGCAAAATACAAAATTTTTTATCTTGTAATAGCGCACATACCAACACTTTATTTTGACAGCTTGGCATGGTTAATATTAATGGTAAAAAACAAATTATCAACGAAAACTGCATTTATAATAACATGGATCTCACAAACTTCTGGAAAATTTATTCCTTCAGGTAACATTACTGGCGAATTTGTTAGGTTTTATCTTGCAAGAAGAAGTGGACAGAAATTTAGCGAAGCTTCATCAACGGTTTTAATGGATTTATTTATTGCGACTTTTTCATTATTTATTATTGGTCTAGCAGCTTTAATTTTTGTTATTTTTTCTATCAAATCAAATTTAATTCTTAATCAATTTCAATATCTAATTCTGGCATTCTCTTTAATTTCTTTAGGTACTTTATTTTTTCTCTTTCTAATTAGAAAAAGAGTAATTTCTAAATTTCTTGTAAGTACGAAAAAATTTGAATTTTTAAATAAAAAAAATATTTATAATCTTCTGCGATTAGATATCTCTCTTAACAAATTAAGTCATAGAAAATGGCGGTTGTTTGGTGCTGTTGTATTGAGATTAATTGGATGGATTGCTGGTGCTTTTGAAATTTATATTTTTTTTTGGATCATAGGTGTTGATGCTAAAGTTTCTGATGTTCTAATAATAGAGTCGGTTACAGCTATTATTAGATCAGCTGCTTTTTTTATACCTTCGGCTATCGGTGTTCAAGAGCTTGCTTTTGTTATTGTTGGAGAGTTAGTAGGATATTCTAGTATAGTTTCTTTTTCAGTTGCTATTGGAAGAAGATTAAGGGAAATAATGGTTGGAATTCCTGCAATAATTACTTGGATTTTTATTTTTAGAGAGCAATCAAACCACATCAATTAATTCAACTTTGTCATATTGAAGTGAGTATTTCTCTAAAATGTTATCTAAATTAATTTTAACTTGCTTTGGTTTGATGCTAATAAAAAAGGTATTTGGTCCTGTTCTATTTCTAATTACTGGAAGGGACGTTTCAATATTACAGTCATTTAGATTTTTAAAAATATATTTTAAGTGATCTAAAGTTTTCTTCCTAAAGGACTGAAATTGACAAAATATTATGATTTTATTATTTTGAAGATAAGTTTTGCAGTCCTCAGCTAAAACATACTTCATTGATTTTTTTCCGGTTTTATTTATTACGAATCCATTGTCTGGATCTAAAAAAATTACTTGTTGATCTCGATGATGATATAATGATCGTTCAAGCCACTTCTTTCTGTAGTTAAATTTAATAGGTTCATTAAAAAAATTTATATATTGTTTTAAATGCGTTTCGTGAGTAAAAATTTCTAAATTTCTAAATTGTTTTTTTTGGAATTTTTTGAATTCCTGTATTATAACTTTGTCATAAAACTTTAATTCCTTGTCATATAGAAAATTTCTCTTTTCACCGTCCTTTTTTTTTAATTCAGAGGGTCCAATTTCAGCTGGATTTACAAGATACCAATTCAATCCTACTTTCATATTAAGTTGAGTACTTAAAAATTTTAAGAAAAGAAATTTAAAATAATCGTGAATATCTCCAAGGTAACGCTCTTGCATAATTGATTAAAAAATAAACATTAACTCAGTAGTGCATAAATATTAGTCAAAATTAAAATCCAAAATAGTAACCGTAAATAAATTTACCAATTAAAACAATAACTTAAAAATATTATTATAATTTTGGCACAGTTCCTGCATACCTCTCCCATTAACAATAATAATATCTTAATAGGGAGAAAATATGATTTCTTATATTTTTAACAGGAATGTTAAGTTTAACCTAAATAAAATATTAAACTTTTCATTCTTTGCATTATTTTTACTACTCTCAGTAAATGTTAATGCACAAGATGCAGCAGAAGCCGCCCCTGCTGTTTCATCAGAAGTAGCGTATATTTTAAATACGTTTCTTTTTTTAGTTTGCGGATTTTTAGTAATGTTCATGGCTGCTGGTTTTTGTATGCTTGAAGCCGGTCAAGTCAGAAGTAAAAACACTGCTGTAATTTGTCTTAAAAACATAGGCTTATTTTCAATTGCAGGCTTAATGTATTTTTTAGTCGGTTACAATTTAATGTACGACGGCGTTGATGGTGGATACATGGGATCTTTTTCGTTGTTTGATAGGAGCTCAGACGTTGATTTAGAAACCGGCTATGCTGCAGCCTCAGACTGGTATTTTCAGATGGTTTTTGTTGCAACCACAGCATCTATCGTTTCCGGAGCGTTAGCAGAAAGAATTCTTATTTGGCCTTTCTTTCTTTTCATAGCCATATTAACAGCATTCATCTATCCAATTGCTGGCTCTTGGCAATGGGGTGGAGGTTGGTTAAGTGAAATGGGTTTCTCTGATTTCGCTGGATCAACCTTAGTTCATTCTGTAGGAGGATGGGCTGCCTTAGCTGGAGCTATCTTATTAGGTTCACGAGATGGGAAGTATTCAGCAGATGGCAAGGTTAATGTTATACCTGGTTGTTCTCTTCCGATGACAACACTTGGTGTATTCATCCTGTGGCTCGGTTGGTTTGGTTTTAACGGAGGGTCTCAACTAGCTTTAGGATCTGGAGCTGATGCAACAGCTGTTGCAGACATTTTTGTTAATACAAATCTTGCAGCTGCTGGTGGAGTTTTAGCATGTATGATTGTAAGTAAAGCAACAAATAGTCACACTAATATTGCAGCAACCTTAAATGGCGCTATTGCTGGCTTAGTAGCAATCACCGCTGAACCGCTTACTCCTTCTATGGGTCAAGCCGTGATCATTGGTGCTATAGGTGGTATCATTTGCATGTACGGTATGAAGTTACTTGATATGTTAAAAATTGACGATGTTGTTGGCGCAATTCCTGCCCACCTTTTCGCTGGAATTTGGGGCACACTTGTTGTTGCCTGGACAAATCCAGACGCGTCTTTAGGTGTCCAAGCTATTGGTGTAGTTTCTTATGGATTATTCACAGTGATTATTAGTTTTATTGTCTGGTATGTGATAAAAGTTGTGATTGGAATAAGAGCATCGAAAGAAGATGAGGAATATGGTCTTGATATGAGTGAATTAGGCACTGTTTCTTATCCAGACTTTAATAAATCCAAATAAACTGACTCCCCATAGATAGATAGTGAGTTCTAAATTTTAGAACTCACTTATCTATTTTTACAATCTAGTGGATTCAAACTTGCTTTTTTCAAATTCAGCTCTAAAGAATAATCAGGATAATCGTACCTAAAAAAACTTGCTATTCCTTGATTATTTAGGTGAACCGTTTGCTCAAAAATTGGAGTTTGCACTTTATCTTGATAATATGCCATTCTTACTTTTCTAAACTTATTTTTAATGCCCTTGTCTAATTTTTTCTTATCTACAGAAACAACCTCATCAGTGAAAAATACTGAAATATTAAAATATTTGTCTGGAATTGTTCCTTCATAAACGTTACGTACTATTAACTTTTTTCCTGATTCAAGGTTATCTAAAATATCTTCTAAAAATTTATGAGGAAAAATAACATCTTTTGAAAAATTATATTCTTTATCAGTTTGCTCAAACTTAATTTTCAGATTTTCTTTTCTTTCAGCTTTACCGTAGTGTCTCTCAACAACTTCTGCGTCTTCCTTTACCTCTAAAACAAATTCCATATTGTTGCCATCGCTCATTTCGTTTAATGAGTAATTAATTTCGCTAACAGTCCCAACACCATAAGAATTTACAAATCTTGTCATCATCCTTTGAGTAGTGACCCAAGATTGTTCACAGTTGTTGATCCAATCAATTAACAAATATCCCGAAGCTTTATCGACATATGTTTTTCCAGGAACTCTAGGAGAATCAATTTCGGCTAGTGAAATATCATATTCGCTCTGAAATGATAGAAGTCTAGCAGTTGCAATATTTAGGTTACATAAGAAGAAAATAGAGAGTGTTAAAAGAAGATTTTTGAATTTTTTCATGTTATATTTGTTGTTAAATTTACTCTTTTTATTAAAGTGAATTAGCATAATATTTTTTTTAGAATGATAAAAGCTTTAATTTTTCTATTAGTTATTTTATTTGTTTTCTTCCTCTTTTTTTTTTCTTCAAAATTTAAAAGAAAAACACTGGTTTTATCTATATCAATTTTAATAATTATAATGTCTGTTTTAACACTAGCTTTATTTTTATTAGAGAATAATTCCGAGGAAAAGTTGTATATTCCACCTAAATATGACGGAGAAAAGGTAATTCCTGGATTTTTTGATGAAAAAAATTAATAATTTCGATTTGGTTTGCAAAAACCTTGGTATTCCAATCGTTTTTATAAGGAAGATTGAAAAGTCTTTAAAAAAATTTAACGGTAAAATATACATCGTAGGCGGAAATGTGAGAGACTTAATTTTAAATAAGTCAATAATTAATCATCCTGATCTTGTTGTAAATTTAGATTTGGAAAAATTATTATACTGCCTTGAAAAAGCCAAAATTAGGTTCCTAAAAATTGGTGAAAAGTTTGGTTCCATTGTTGTTTTACACAAGAAATTTAAATTTGATGTTACTGTTATGAGAAAAGACATAAAAACAGACGGAAGGTGGGCAAAAATTAAATTTACAGATAGTCTTGAAGAGGATTCGAAAAGAAGAGATTTTACTTTTAATTCAATATATTGTGATACTGATGGTCATCTTGCTGATCCAAATAAAGGAATAAATGACTTGTTAAAAAAAAATGTTAAATTTATCGGTGATCCTAACAGAAGAATTAAAGAAGATTATTTAAGAATACTAAGATTTTTTAGATTTTCATTAGAAATCTCAAATTCGGTCGATAAAGAAATGAGTTTTTTATGTGAAAAACATTTTAAAAACCTTAAATACTTGTCTTTTGAAAGAAGGATGAAAGAGACAGAAAGAATTCTATTAAATAATAATTTAAACAAAAAAGAGATTATTCTGTCATTACAAAAATTGCTTGAATGTACCTTTGAGTCAAAGCTTAACTTTTCAAACTTCAATGAACTCTGCATTTTTGAATCATTAATTAATAAAAAAAGTTTTGAAAGAAGATTAAAATTTTTACTGAGAAATAACGAAGATATTCCCAACTTTTTTTTAAAAAGTTCGACGACACATTTTAAAAAAAGATTGAAGAGTCAAATTAATTTTAAAGATTACTCGAATAGGGAATTGAATATGCATTTATTTAAATTCAATAAAACATATATTACTGACCAACTAATTATCGACTGTGTTAAAAATAAAATTTCACGAAATGATTTTGATAAATATTTAAGTAAAATAACTAACTACAAAACAAAAAAAATTCCATTGAAGGGAGAAGATCTTTTAAAAATGGGTTTTAAGCCTGGTAAAACACTTGGAGAGATACTTGCAAGGTTGGAGACTTTTTGGATAGAAAAAAATTTCAAATGTTCGAAAAATGAATGCATAAAATTTGTTCAAAAATTTTTACCATGAAGCCATAGGTGGAAGAGACATAAAAATGGCCTCTATGTTTCCATCTGTCTCTAAACCAAACTTTGTACCTCTATCATATAATAAATTGAATTCAACATACCTTGATCTTCTATGAGATTGTAATAATTTATCTTTATTATTCCATGGTGATTTAATTGTTTTTTGAACAATTATCTTATAAGTATTTATAAATGTTTTTCCAACGTTGCTAACAAAATTCATATCCGAATTCCAATCATCAGAATTTAAATTGTCAAAGAATATTCCTCCTAACCCTCTTGATTCATTTCTATGCGGCAAAAAAAAATAATCATCACACCATTTTTTGTATTTTTTGTACGACCCTTTTTTGTAATCATTACATGTCTTTTCAAGCTCACCATGAAAATATTTAGCAATTTTTTTAGATTCCCCGGAATTTTTGTCGCTTGGTGTAATATCAATCCCCCCTCCAAACCATGATTTTTGGGTTACAATATATCTTGTATTCATGTGTATAGCTGGAATTTTCGGTGAAAATGGATGAATAACCAGAGAAATACCCGATGCCCAAAATTTTGAATTATCTTCTGTTCCGGGAATTTTTCCTTTCAGTTTTTTTGATAATTGACCAAACACTGTTGAAACATTAACTCCTGCTTTCTCAAAAACATTTCCTCTCAATAGTCGCATTTCTCCTCCTCCAAGCTTATTTGATCCTGTTTTATCTCTAGTCCATTTTTTTTTTGAGAAAAGATTTTTTGATTTCTTATTTTTATTTTCTATTAACTCGAGTTCCTCGCAAATATGATTTTGAAGATGTTTAAACCATTCTGATGCAATCTTTTTATTTTTATCAATATTTTTCATTGTTTTACGCTAAAAATTTTTTATATTATAATAAAATTAGTATGATTATGAACATATGTCAGAAAAAGATTTAAAAGACAAGGATTTATCAGACCCGGTGGATGAAGAAAAAAGGGATTTCCTTTTCATAACCACAGCCGGTCTTGCAGTAGCTGGTGGCGCTGTGACCGCCTTTTCTTTAATTGATACAATGAATCCTGCTAAAGATGTTTTAGCCTTATCAACTACTGAAGTTGATCTCACACCTATAGAAGAAGGACAAAGTTTAACAGTAATGTGGAGAGGAAAGCCAATATTTATTAGACATAGAACATCTGAAGAAATAAGATCAGCAAATGATGCGTCAGTCAGCGAGTTAAAACATATGGCTAGCGACGAGTCACGGGTAAAGAATCCAAAATGGTTGGTAGTTGTTGGTGTTTGTACACATCTAGGATGTGTGCCCTTAGGACAGAAGGTTGGTGATAACAAAGGTGAGTTTGGTGGATGGTTCTGTCCTTGTCACGGTTCTCATTATGACACGTCTGGAAGGATTAGGAAGGGTCCTGCTCCACTAAATCTTGAAGTTCCTCCGTACGACTTTGTTTCGGACGAGATCATTAAAATAGGATAAAATTATGAAAGAAAAAGAAACTGAAAATAAGAAAGGCATCTCTAATTGGATAGACGAAAGACTTCCAGTATTCACATTCATTAATCACAATTTAAGAGATTATCCAACTCCAAAAAATTTAAATTATTTTTGGAATTTTGGTTCTTTAGCTGGAGTCACACTTGTTATAATGATTGTTACTGGAATTCTCTTAGCAATGCAATACACTGCTAACACAGAAATGGCTTTCGATAGTGTCGAGAGAATCATGAGAGATGTTAACAATGGATGGCTACTCAGATATATTCACATGAACGGTGCATCAATGTTCTTCATAATAGTTTACATTCACATGTTTAGAGGGCTTTATTATGGCTCATACAAATATCCAAGGGAAATATTGTGGATGCTTGGAGTGGTTATTCTTTTATTAATGATGGCAACAGCTTTCATGGGATATGTCTTACCCTGGGGGCAAATGAGTTTTTGGGGTGCAACAGTAATTACCAACTTGTTTTCGGCCTTCCCCGTTATAGGAGACTACATAGTAACATTTCTTTGGGGAGGCTTTTCAGTTGATAACCCAACACTAACAAGATTTTTTGTATTACATTATCTTTTACCGTTCGCAATTGTTGGAGTAGTAGCTTTACATTTGGTAGCCCTCCATCAATTTGGTTCTAACAATCCAACGGGAATAGATGTTAAATCAGAGGGCGATACAATACCATTTCATCCATATTATACAGTTAAAGATTATCTGGGTCTTGGTGTCTATCTTATTGTATTTGCGTTTTTAGTGTTTTTTGCTCCAAATTTTTTGGGTCATCCTGACAATTATATTCCAGCTAATCCTCTGCAAACTCCTGCTCATATAGTTCCGGAATGGTACTTTTTACCTTTTTATGCAATATTACGTGCTGTACCAGATAAATTGCTAGGTGTTTTGTTAATGTTTGCCGCTGTGATGGTTTTGTTTTTTCTTCCGTGGCTTGACAAACATAAGATAAGGAGTGCTAATTTTAGACCATTTTATAAGCAATTCTACTGGTTATTTTTTATAAATTGCATAGTACTTGGTTGGGTTGGAGCTATGCCTGCTGAAGGTGTTTATGTTTTAATATCAAGAGTAGCGACACTCTACTATTTTGGATTTTTCTTAATCATCATGCCATTTCTATCGAAATTTGAGAAAACAACTGACCTTCCTTCCAGTATTTCAGCTGCAGTAATTTCAGAAAAATTTGATAATAAAGAACCCTCTTCCTCAGAAAGTTATGTTAAGTAAACCTTTCAATTTCTTTATTTGTTTTTTATTTTTATTTACTGTTCCAAACAGTTTTTTTGTTAAAGCTGCAACGTCAAACGTGGATCTTATTCAACAAAATTGGCCATTCAACGGTATTTTCGGAAGATTCGATAAAGCTTCTTTACAAAGAGGATTCAAAGTTTATTCAGAAGTATGCTCTGCTTGTCATGGTTTAAGACATATTTCATATCGAGACTTAGAGGGAATAGGTTATTCAAACGATGAGATCAAAGTGATTGCTGGAGAATACGAGATTACTGATGGTCCTAATGACGAAGGAGAAATGTTTACAAGAGACGCAAAAATGAGCGACAAATTCGTTGGACCATACGAAAATGATAAGATTGCACGTTTGGCAAATAACGGAGCTTATCCTCCAGACTTATCATTAATAGTTAAAGCCAGAGGAGGGGGCGCAGATTACATTTATAGTTTACTAAATGGATACAAAGATTTTCCAGAAAATTTTGAGGCAAGTGAAGGAATGTATTACAATGAATACTATCCGGGTAATCAAATAGCAATGCCACCCCAAATCGAAGACGATATAGTTGAGTTTGATGATGGTACAATAGCAACACACAACCAAATAGCTAGAGATATCACTTCTTTTTTGGCTTGGACTGCTGAACCAGAGTTAGAAAGAAGAAAAAGTTTAGGAGTAAAAACTCTTTTCTTTTTAGTTTTAATAACAATTATGTTACTAGGTGTTAAGAGAAAAGTTTGGAAACACTTGGACTAATTAATGACAAAAATTGATATTGCTTTTATTGGTGGAAGTGGGTTATACAAGATTCCTGAAATAAGCAATATTAAGTGGCTGAAAATTAAAACAAATTTTGGTCAACCATCCTCTGAGATATGCACAGGAAGAATTGAGAAAACAAAAGTTGCATTCCTTCCGCGTCACGGAAAAAATCACAACATTTCTCCAACAAAAATTAATTATAGAGCAAACATCGAAGCACTAAAAAAATTAGGTACAGAAAATATTATTTCATTATCCGCAGTTGGAAGTTTAAGAAATGACTATATTCCTGGAGACTTTGTTCTTGTAGATCAATTCATTGATAAAACCTACCTTAGAGACAAAACCTTCTTTGAGGATGACTTAGTTGTTCATTTGCCAATGGCTCAACCAATATGTAAGAACATTAAAAGTAAACTAGCTGACTCGCTTGCGAAATTAAAAATTAAATTCCATAACCAAGGAACATACATATGTATTGAGGGACCACAATTCTCAACACTAGCAGAATCTGAACTTTTTAGATCTTGGGGATGCGATGTGATTGGAATGACTAATATGCCTGAGGCAAAACTTTCTTTAGAGGCAGGAATTTGTTACGCTAGCGTAGGAATGGTTACAGATTTTGATTGTTGGCATCCGGATCACGAAAATGTGAGTGTTGATCAAATAGTAAAAACTTTAAACGATAATTCAGAAAAAGCTAAAAAACTTATTTCTTCAGTGGCTAAAGATGAAAAACTAATTTGTAATAAAAAAATAAAAAATCTGTCAAAAAACTCTATTATAACAAATATTGAAAAAGTTAAAAAATCAACAAAAAGGAAATTAAAAAATATTTTGAAATAAATGAAAATTAAAAATAAAAATTATTCAACTCTCTGGGTTGAGGATAGCAAAATCAAAATAATCGATCAGACAAAATTACCTTTTAAATTAATAATCAAAGAACTAAACACATTAGGTGATTTTTGTAGAGCTATAACACAAATGGAGGTAAGAGGGGCACCACTTATTGGAGTAACAGCTGCCTTTGGACTGGCTTTAGCCCTAAGAAAAGATGCATCTTCTAAAAATATAGACAAATCTATTAACGCTTTACTAGAAACAAGACCAACTGCAGTAAATTTAAGGTGGGCACTTAGTTATATTTTTAAAAGAATCAAAAATAAAAGAATCCAAGACAGAGCTAAATTATCGTTAGAGTTAGCAAAAAAAATTAGGCAAGAAGACATAATTAATTGTTTTAAAATAGGTTTAAATGGTTATAAAATAATTGAAAAAATCTACAAAAAGAAAAGAAAACCAATTAACATTCTTACTCATTGCAATGCCGGATGGCTGGCAACAATAGACTGGGGTACTGCACTATCTCCTATTTTTTTAGCAAATAGGAATGGACTACCAGTTCATATCTGGGTTGATGAAACAAGACCAAGGAATCAAGGTGCACTTCTTACGGCTTGGGAATTAAAAAATGAAAAAATTCCTTATACTATTATTGTAGATAATGCCGGTGGATATTTGATGCAAAAAAAAGAAGTTGATTTATGTATTGTTGGTAGCGATAGAACCACTTCAAGAGGTGATGTTTGTAATAAAATAGGTACCTACTTAAAAGCACTCTCTGCCTTTGATAATAATATACCGTTTTATGCGGCAGTTCCTCAATCAACTATAGATTTTAAGATTGATGATTCTAGAAAAATACCTATTGAAGTCAGAAGTTCGAAAGAACTTTCTCACTTAACTTTTTTAAAAAAAAAAAAAATTTCAACTGGAGAAATATATTTTAGAAATTCAAATAAGTTTAATCCTGCTTTTGACGTTACACCTGCAAGATATATAACAAAATTAATTACTGAAAAAGGATTAATAGAACCAAAAAAGTCTGAAATTATGAAGAATTTACAAAAATGAAAAATCTTAAAAATGATATAGTCTATACTTCAAAAAGAACTTTGGATCTAGGATTAAACTGTGGGTCAGAAGGAAATGTGAGTGTAAGAACAAAAGATACCATTTTTATCACTCCATCTGGAATTGAAACAGCTTCCCTAAATGAATCTTTAATTTCTGAAGTTGATATCAATGGAAATGTTAAAAATAAAAAAAAACCATCAAGTGAAATTTTGATGCATCTAAATATTTATAGAAATCGACCAGAAATTTCATCGATCGTTCATTGTCATTCAATTTGGGCATCAATCCTATCATGTAGTAGAAAAAAAATACCGGCATTTCATTATATGGTAGCTGAGTTTGGAGGAAATGATATAAAATGTGCAAAATATGCAACTTTTGGAACAAGTAAATTAGCGAACAACGTTCTAAAAGTTATCAAAGATAGAAATGGTTGTCTTATATCAAATCATGGCCAATTAACTATAGCCAACAATTTAAATAACGCTTTAAACCTTGCAGTTTCACTCGAAAAAATTTCGAAACAATATTTTTTTTGTCGCTTACTTAAAGGCACTAAAACCCTATCAAGTAAGGAAATGATCAAGGTTCTAGAGCTCTTTAAGGATTATAAGGTCAAACATTGAATCTAAATGTAATAATATCTCCATCTACAACTACATATTCCTTTCCTTCTAGTCGGAGTTTACCGTTATCTTTACAATTTAATTCACCTTTAAAACTCAAAAAATCTTGATAACTAATTACCTCCGCTCTGATGAAACCTTTTTTAAAGTCTGTGTGAATTTTAGCACCAGCGTCAGGAGCAAGAGTTCCATTTCTGATTGTCCAAGCCCTAGTTTCTTTTGGACCTGAAGTAAAAAAAGTTATGAGGTCTAATAATGCGTATCCTTCTCTAATTAAAATTGATAAAGAATTATCTTTAAGACCAATAGATTCTAAGAATTCTTTTTTTTCGTTTTTATTTTCAATAATCGCAATTTCTGATTCAATTTTAGCTGAAATTTTTAAATTTTTTGTTTTTTTTTTTTTAGCGTAGTTATCTACTAAGTTCGACAGTTTGTTACCTGTACAAACAGATTGTTCATCAACATTACTTACATAAATGATAGGTTTTAAGGTTAGTAAATTATAATCAGATAAAACCTTAAATTGACTGTTATCAAAATCTGATTGGCTTAAGAATATTCCTTTATCAAGTATTTCTATAGCTTTATGCAAAGTTTCGATTAATTCTGGATGAATTTTTTTTCCTTTGTTTTTTTTTATTATATTCTCTGTTATGTTTTCAATTTTAGAGTAATCAGAAAGTATCAACTCTGTCTCTATAGTTTCAATGTCATTAAGTGGAGAAAGAATTTTATCGACATGAGTTATATCAGAATCTTCAAAACATCTAACAACGTGAACTATTGCGTCAACTTCTGCAAGATTTGATAAAAACTTGTTACCAAGTCCCTCTCCTCTACTTGCACCTTTCACTAATCCGGCAATATCAACAAACTCTAATTGATTTGATATTACTGAAGAGGACTCTGATATATTAGCAATTACTTCAAGTCTTGAATCATTAACAGCTACTTTCCCAACATTTGGTTCAATAGTACAAAAAGGATAGTTTTTTGATTCTGCTAGCTGTGTCGAGGTTAAAGCGTTGAAAAGTGTCGATTTGCCAACATTTGGTAGACCAAGAATTCCGCAATTAAACCCCATATTAACCCGCTGTAATTCTTGTTTTAAAGAGTGAAAACTCTTTCAAAATTAAATGTTCAAAATATTTATTTGCTAATGTTTTGAACTCCTCAATTACTTCTCTTTCAGATTTATCGAATTTATTTAATACAAAATTTTCTGGTTTCACTTTTTTTTCTTTTAGTTGCTTGTTACTTATGCCCAATTTAACTCTATAGAAATTTTTACCATTGAATTTTATTGCGTCTCTAACCCCATTATGACCACCATGCCCTCCGTTGACCTTAACTCTAAGTTTTAAGAATTCCATATCAATGTCATCATGGATAAGAATTATATCCAGGGTATTCTCAATTTTAAAATAGTTTCTTAATTTCTTTACAGGGTTTCCTGAGAGATTCATAAAAGTTTGAGGTTTAAAAATTATTATTTCTTTCCCAAATAAACTTTTTTTTGAATAAAGACCATCGAATTTTGACTTGTAAGCGTGGAATTCAAAATGCAGATGAAAAGAGTCAATCATCTCAAAACCGATGTTGTGTCTAGTAAATAGAAATTTTTCTCCAGGGTTTCCTAATCCAACAATTAGAATCATTAAATCTATAAATTAAATTATTAATTTTTATTTTCTTCGTTATTACTTTCAGCAGCTTTTGGTTCTTCACTTTTGTCTTTAGTAGCTTCGGTTGAATCCGATTCTTTGTCAGTTGCTTCTTTGTCATCCTCAGTTTCTTTTACAGGTTCTTCAACTTTCATGACTGTGGGTGGGGCTAAAGTAGCAATCGTAAAATCTCTATCCTGAATGGTTGGTTTTACACTTTCAGCAAGATTTATTGAGCTTATATGAATACTGTCGCCAATTTCTAAACCATTAAGATCAGCTTCTAAAAATTCTGGGATTTTTGAAACAGGAGTTTTAAGCTCAACTTCGTGTCTCACTATATTTAAAACACCTCCTTGCCTGAGACCTTCACATTTATTTTCATTTATGAATTTTACTGGAACAAATAGAGTCACATTGGTATTTTCACCAACTCTCAAAAAATCTATGTGCAGAATGTTTTCTTTAACTGGATGTAATTGCACATCTTTAGGAAGGACTTTTAAGTTTTCATTATCAAGAGAAATTTCACATTGTTTTGAAAAAAAGCCGGTATCGTTTAATTGTAATTTAAGCTCTTTTTCATTTAAAGAGATTGGGATAGGTTCCTTTTTTTCACCATAAATAATACCTGGAATCATTTTATTGGATCTAAATTCTCTAGATTTTCCTGTACCAGTTTTTAATCTTTTCTCGGCGTTAATTTTTACTAAAACTTCATTCATAAATTTCTCCCAATTTTTAAGCAAATAAGCTTGAAACAGATCTATTATCAGTAATTCTTCCTATGGCTTCACCAATTAAATGTGCAATAGATAATTGTAATATTTTATTACATTTTTTTACATCATCTCTTGCTACAATGCTATCAGTAATTATCATTTTATCAATTGGAGATTTTTCAATTCTTTCAATTGCAGGGTTGGATAAAACTCCATGAGTAATATAGGCATAAACAGACTTTGCACCCTTACTTTTTAGGGCTTTTGCCGCATTAGAGAGTGTTCCTGCTGTATCACAAATGTCATCGATGAGTATGCAATTTTTATTTTTGACCTCTCCAATTATATTCATTACTTCCGAAACACTTGCTTTTTCTCTACGTTTATCAATTATTGCTAAATCACAATCTAGTCTTTTTGCTATTGCTCTGGCTCTAACAACTCCCCCAACATCAGGTGATACTATTATTGTTTCATTACAATCAAATTTCGTTTTGATGTCTTCGATAAATACAGGTGCTGCAAATAAATTATCTGTAGGAATGTCAAAGAAGCCCTGAATTTGACCTGCATGTAAATCAACCATCAGTGCTCTATCTGCTCCAGCAGTACTTATTAGATTGGCAATTAGTTTTGCAGATATAGGTGTTCTTGGACCTGATTTTCTGTCTTGTCTTGCATAACCATAGTAAGGCATTATGGCAGCAATTCTCTTGGCTGACCCTCTCTTTAAAGCATCAATAGTTACTAAAAGCTCCATCAAATGATCATTTGCGGGGAAGGATGTTGATTGAATAACAAATACATCTTCACCTCTTACATTTTCCTGAATTTCAACAAAAATTTCTTTATCAGGAAATTTTTTTATTGTGGCTTTTAATAAAGGCACTTTGAGGTAATTTGAAATTTCTTGGGCCAACGGAATATTGCTATTTCCAGAAACGATTTTCATAGTACTCTCTTTAAAAAATGTTTAGTTATTATTTATACCAACTAAACTAATTTGCCTACCACAATTTTTTATTTTATTAACATAACAATATCTATGACTGAAGAATTTTTCAGGATTAGTGTAAGTGTTCTCTTTTGATATATCATAATTAGTTATTTTTAGATCAATTAATTTGGATTCTATTAAACCAGAAAAATTAAAAAATTTTTTTTGTCTTTTACTCTCTATAAAATTGTCATAATTTTTTATTTTTTTTTTAATATTATCAACAAAATCCTTTTTAACTTCAAATGAATCCATTGACAAGTGAGGACCGACAAAGACGTTTAAATGATTTTCTGTTTCTCCCAATGAATTAAATTTCATAATTGCATTTTCCATAATTCCATTTATTAAACCTTTCCAGCCAGCATGTATAATACCAAAATATTTTTTTCCTAAAACAATTATTGGAGCGCAATCAGCAGTTAATATTCCAAGAAGTACATCCTTTCTATTTGTGATCAATGCATCAGAAGATATTTCTTTAGAAAAATTTTTATCAACATATGAGACTATATTTGAGTGAACTTGATTTGTTAGTATTATTTTTTTTTTGTTCAGATAATTAGAAGTAAAATTTCTATTCTTTTTTACGATTGCGTCACTATCTCCCCTGTTATAAGCACAATTTAAGGATGAAAATTTTTGTTCTCTATTTCTGGAAAAAAAACAGAAAATATAATTTTTATATAATCTAATTTCATTCATTTATAATTTAAAAACTTTAGAATCAATTTTTTCCCTACATATATAAATACATTTTATTAAGCCTCCCATCCCACTTGGAGATGTTAATCTTTCAAATTGTCTGTTTAAACCTTCAACCTTCTCGGTTGAAGATGTTTGTGAAATTATATTTAAAACTCTTTCATTTATTCCATGAAAAAAAAGAAAATCTTTTTGAGTAGTAGGCCCATAACTAATTAATCCCAATTGTTTTGCAATATCTTTGAAATCTTTAAAATTTACATGATAAGTGATGTCTGATTGGAATGGAAAGTCGAGGATATCGCACTTTTTAGAATTATGTAATGCTTGTAAAGTGTTAATGTTGCTTTTTGCAAATGGGCCATAGTCAAAAATTAAAAAACCACCACCATACTGCTTTATATGTTTTAATATTTTAATTAGATAAAGCTTGGACAAGGGGGATATTTCAATAATATCTCCATTTTTATAATTTTTATTAAATTTCTCGGAGGTTTTAACATTCACTATTTCGTACTTATTTGAATAGGTAACTCTTTTTTCAAACCATGAATTATTTACCTTTTCAAATTGATTTATTGGAAGTGCATCAAAAAATTCATTGCAGAAAAAAAAAATGGGCTCCTTTTTAAATTTTGGTTTTTTTAAAAAACTAATCTTGCAAGATGTTGTATTTAAATTGCTTAAATTATCTATTTGAAGGTTTTTTAAAAATATAGATTTTTCATATAAATAAAATGACATCGAGTCCTTAATAAATTTTTTCAAAGTTATAATTAGATCTTTCATTAGCGTTCCATTTCCTGGCCCCAACTCACAAAATGAAAATACTTTATATTTTTTCAAAATAAGCAAAAAAAAAATTGCTATACATTCACCAAATAATTGACTTACTTCAGGTGAGGTTATGAAGTGTGTTCCAATTGAATTTTTTTGATAAAATCCCTGATCTTTTTTGTACAAACAATAATTAATAAACCTACTCAAAGAAATATGATTAATTTTTAAGAAATCTCTAATATCCAACATTTTTTTTTTTAACAAAGATTAATCCTAAAAGAACCATTGGCAAACAAAGTAATTGTCCCATTGAAATATTCATAAAAACAAATCCTAGATGACTGTCAGGTTCTCTATAAAATTCAATCGTAAATCGAAAAAAACCGTACATGATAAGAAATAGTGAAGAAACATTAATGTATGTGTAATATTTCTTTTTAATAATATAAAAAATTACAATAAAAATTATAAAGCCTTCAAAAATGGCTTCATAAATTTGACTTGGATGTCTAAGTACATCATTTTCGAAAAATAATACACCCCAATCAGAATTTGTTGGTCGTCCTATAAGTTCTTTGTTTACAAAATTTGCTAGCCTACCCAAGAAGAGTCCAATTGGTGCACATGAGGAAACTAAATTTAAAAGATTTAAAAAGTTAATTTTTTTTAGTTTTGAAAAAAAGAAAATTGATAAAATTATTCCAATCAAACCTCCATGAAAAGACATTCCACCTTGCCAAATTTTTAAAATTTCAATGGGGTTATCTAAATAGAAATTTAAATTATAGAAAATAACATAACCCACTCTTCCACCAATAACCACTCCGATGACAGCCCAACCAAGAAAATCTTCAAACATTTTAAAACTTATATTTACAAAATCTTTATTTAAAATGAATTTGACATAGAAGTAGCTAAAAATAAATCCAAATAAATATGATAAAGAATACCAATAAATCTTAAAGTTAAATAACGAAAATGCTACCGGGTTTAATTCGTGGATATACATGTTAGAATTTTATTAAATAATTTTGTATATAATCATTGATACCATCTTTTAGATTAAAAAATTTTTTATTATAACCAACTTTTCTAAGTTTATTCAAAGATGCTTTGGTAAAATATTGATACTGTTTTCTGATTTTTTTTGGTGTATCAATGTATTCAATTTTTTTACTTATATTACAATTTCTGTATACGCATTTTGCAAGATAATTAAAACTTTGCGGTATTGAACTCCCAACATTAAATAAACCATTAATTTTTGGTTTATTTAAAAACCAATTCACAACATTAACTACATCTTTTACATAAATAAAGTCTCTTACCTGTTCACCGTCTTTGAATTCTGGATTGTGAGATTTGAAAAGTTTTACTATTTTGTCATTTCGAATCTTTTCAAAAATTTTTAGAATAATACTTCTCATATCTTTTTTATGAAATTCATTTGGACCGTAAACATTGAAAAACTTAAGACCTACGCATTGAGAGGGTTTATTTTTTTGTTTGGACTCATTCCAAATAAATCTATCAATTACATGTTTCGACCACCCATATAAATTTAAAGGTGTAAGTTGAGACAAATATTCATCGTCCGAAATGTCATTAAAACCGTTTTCTCCACCTCCGTATGTAGCAGCAGATGATGCATAGATAAGTCTTTTTTCGTGCTTTGAACACCATTCATAGAGCATAAGGGATAGTCTAATATTATTATTAATTATTAGATTCAAATCTCTTTCTGTTGTTGAAGTTACAGCTCCAAGATGAATAATTACTGAAATTTTTTTTTTATTTGTTTTTAAAAAAGCACGTAAACTTAACGGATCTATAACTTTAAAACTAAAGTTCTGAAAGTATTTATTATTAATATTATTATGCCAATCCACTGAAACTACTTCTTCACCTCTATCAACAAGATAATTAATAATATTAGACCCAATGAATCCGGCACCTCCTGTAATTAAAAACATTAATTTAAGACCTCCAATATTAAAAAACTAATTAAATATGTAAAAATAATAAAACTCGAAATATTAAATAAATAGATTTTTTTTTTTAAATGTTGGTTCTTTTTAAGTGAATTATAAAAAAAAATAATCCATGTGAAGAAACTTATAATATATAAAATTATTAAAATTAAAATTATTGTATCTTTTATCATATAATCAATATATTGTGCAAAATTTAAATTATGATACTAATTGTAGTTGTTTAATACATGAATATATTCTATTATTAAGTCGTGAGTTTTGACAATCAAAAAAAAATATTAAGTAAGAGCAACCCCATTGATTTCATTGAAGAATACGTTTTAAATTATGAAATTGAGAAAGTAAGAAACTCTCGAGATGAAATTATTATTTTTTCCAAAGGTGTGTGGAGAAATTACGATATTTCATTTAGATGGGACAGTGAAAGAAAAATAATTGAAATTATCACTTATTTTGAAATGTCAAAAAAAAATAGAATTAATAAATCAATTTATTCATTAATTTCCGGTGTTAATAAGAAAGCAACTGTAGGTTTTTTTAATTATTGTACAGAACTTAATACTGTCTTCTTTAGTTATAAAGTTTCAATTAAAGGTCAAGACTTCATTTCAGTAGAACAAATAAAAAATTTCATAAATATTGTAATCTCTGAATGCGATAGATTTTTTCCAGTTTTTTTCGTTTTCTTTTATAAAAAACAAGATCCTATTCATGCATTAGATATAGCATTATTAGACACAATTGGAGAGGCATGACATCACTTTTAATTGGCTGTGGAAATTTAGGGAAAATTATCTTAGAAGGGTTTAGTAAGAAAAAAAAGAAGATTTTAGTATTAGAAAAAAATATTAAAGTTTGTAATGATATTAAGAAAAATTTTTCCAATGTTGAATGTTTTAGTGATCCAAAAAAAGTTAATTGGATTAAAGTTAATTATATAATGATTTGTGTCAAACCAAACGATTCAAAAAAAGTCTTTAGCGAAATGAAGAATTATTTTAATAAAAAACATGTGATTCTCTCTTTCATTGCCGGTCTTGAAATTAAAACTATTTCAAAATGGATAGTATCTAAAAATTTGATATTAAGAATAATGCCCAATATTTTCATCTCTTCAAATAATAGTTCGATTGCGGTATATGCTAAAAACTTAAATACAAATGTAAAAAATAAAATAGTAAGGGATTTTGATGAATTTGGCGATATTATTTGGATGAAAAAAGAAGAAAAAATAGATTTCTTTACAGCTATGTTTGGAGGTGGACCAGCATATTTTTTTTATATTTTAAATTGTTTTAACAAAATCATTAAAAAAAACGGATTTACTGAAAGGCAATCACTATCTGCTATAAAGCTTTTACTTAAAGGAGTTCTAGACAACATAAATAAAGAAAATTTTAGGTTTAGTGACTCAATACAAAAAGTTGCAAGTAAAGGAGGAACGACAGAAGAAGGTTTAAAAGTTTTATCAAAAAGAAATAATCTATTTTTGTTATTTGAGAAAGCAATTTTATCCGCAGAGAACAAGTCCAAAAGAATTTCAAAAAAATTAATATAACATTATTCTTTTTACTTAAGAGTTATTGAAAACAAGCAACCATTTAAATTTTTGGCATTACTACAATTAATTTTTGCATTTATTTTTTTTGCTAAATCTTTTGCAATACTAAGCCCTAAGCCTGATCCGCTTTTATTAATATTTCTAGAATTGTCTATTTTATAGAATGGTTTGAAGATTTGTTTCATTAATTTTTCGTCAATTCCTGGTCCGTTATCCTCAATATTAATAACAATATTCTGCATGTTCTTGTGTACACTAATATTTATTTTAGATCCATATCTTAAAGCATTTTCAAATAAATTAAAAATAATTCTAAATAGGCTATTTTTATCGGTGTAGATTTTTAAATTTTTAGAACATCTTATTTTGATTTCTTTGTTTTTTGATTTTGAAGATTGAACAACTTCATTAATTAATTGGAGAATACTTACTGTTTCAAACTTACTACTATTATTTTTCTTAGAATACTCAAGATACTCCTTGAGAAACAATTGCATTGTTTCAACATCCTTTTTAATTTGAACAGTACCCTTGTTATTATCAAGTAATTCTAACCTCAGTTTAATTCTAGTAATTATCGTTCCTAAATCATGAGAAATTCCCGCAAGAAAACTAGTTTTTTGCTCTATATAATTATTTATTCTTCTCTGCATCTTTAAAAAAGCATTTCCTGCAGCCCTGATTTCCAGTGCACCTTCAGGTTTAAAATTTTTTATTTTATTTCCTCTTCCAAAATTTTCAGCTGATTGCGCTAGTCTAAATATCGCTCTGATTTGTATTCTTAAAAATAAAAATGCAATAAGTGATAAGACTAATGAGGTAAATATAATCCAGAGAATATAAATGGTTGGTGTCTCACTGAGTAAGTATTTTTTTGGAAAATCAATTTTTAAGTAATCATTTTTTACCGGTAAAAAAAAGGAAACAAAATTTTTTTGAAAGTCTATTTCTATATTTTCGTCAACCCTATTTTTAATTGTTTGAAAAATCTTATTTTCCAACCTTGATTTTACATCAAAGTCGTTATTTATGCTTTTGCTTAAAGATATTTTGATATTAAGTTTTTGTGCAATATTTTTAGTTTCCTCTAATGAATTTTTCATGTATAGATCTTTTATAAGATTTATATTATTTCCTGCGATATTTGAGAATCTGTTGATAATTTTTTCCCAATGTCTGTCATAAAAAAAGAAAATTACAGAGCATTGTATTATTATTAGTGGTACTAAAAATATTAACAGTAATCTTGGTAGCAGTCTCCTTGGAAGTAAATCTTTTACAACTTTCTTAATCATATTCACTTACAAGCATGTAACCTTTACCTCTTATAGTTCTAAGAAAAGAATGATCATGATCTGATATTAGTTTTTTTCTCAATCTAGTAATGGTTACATCAACAGATCTTAGGTTAATACCATCCTCCAACAAATTAGATATTTCTTCTCGTGATATTTCTTTATTCAAATTTTGAGTTAAATATTCAATAATAAGAGTTTCTGTCGAAGTAAGGCTTATACTAATATTATTTTTAGAAAGAACTTTTAACTTTAAATCAAATTCAAAATCACCAAAATAAACCCGTTTAGACGAAATGTTCTTATTAAACCTTGGATTCAATAGTTTTTTTATTCTCAAAAGTAATTCTGAAGGTTCAAATGGTTTGACTAAGTAATCATCACATCCGTTAGAATAAGATGCTTTTTTCTTCTCAATTTGGTTATCTGCTGTTAACATTAATACTGGTGTATTGAAATCTGATGTTCTGAAATGATTGAGAAATTGTATTCCATCTTTGTTAGGCATCATTATATCAAGTATTACGAGGTCAAATAGAAAAAAATTAGTTAATTTTTCAGCTTCAAACGAATCTTTAGCTACACTAACTCTGAAATTATTATTCGATAGATATATTTCTAGCAATTCTCTTATTTTATTATCGTCATCAATGCACAATAAATGGGGTAAATTCTTCATATAATAAATATCAAGCTATTTATAATTTTAATTTCAATGTTATATTAATAAATTTTAACTTTAATAATAGAATTATGCAAATGATCCCTTTTGATAAAAGAACAGGTTATATATGGATAAACGGTGTTTACAAAGAATGGAAAGATTGTAAAACGCATGTTTTAAACCATGGATTACACTACGGTAGTTGCGTTTTTGAAGGAATAAGAATTTATGATGGAAAAATCTTTAAGTTAGAAGAGCACACAGAAAGGCTTTTTGAATCTGCGAAAATTCTAGACCTTGATATTCCTTTCGAAAAAGAAAAAATTAATGAAATTATTCGACAATTAACTATTAAACAAGATGTGGACAACGGATACATAAGACCAGTTGCATGGCGTGGAAGTGAGCAAATGGCAATATCAGCTATGGACGCAACTACAAATATAGCTATAGCAGCATGGACGTGGCCGTCTTACTTTTCACCAGAAAAGATTTTAGAGGGAATTAGACTAACTAAATCTAATTGGGTAAAACCTTCACCAGATTCTGCTCCAACAAATAGTAAAGCCGCGGGCTTGTATATGATTTGTTCATTAAGTAAACACGAAGCTGAAAAGAATGGATTTGATGATGCCCTTATGCTTGATTATCGGGGATACATCGCTGAGGCAACAGGAGCAAATATTTTTTTTGTTAAAAAAAATAAATTATATACACCACTACCAGATTGTTTTCTTAATGGAATAACTAGAAAGACAGTAATTGATATTGCAAATAAATTAGGAATAGAAATAAATGAAGGTCATTTCAAATATGATTTCTTAAAAAATTGTGAAGAAGTTTTTTTGACCGGTACAGCAGTAGAAATTACTCCTGTTATTTCAATTGACAATTTTAAATTTAAAGTAGGAGAAACTACAAGATTACTTTTAAAAGAGTTTAACAAGATTGTTAGAGACTAAAATCGATAAATTTCTTATCAGTTTCTTTTTGATCTACCCACTCAGAGCCATTTGCGAAATTTTCTTTTTTCCAAAAAGTAGCTTTAACTTTCAGCCAATCCATTAATCCTTCTCCAAATCTGAAACTTTCTTTTCTATGTTGTGAGGCTACAACTATGAGCACAATATTTTCTCTCGGTTTTACTCTTCCATATCGGTGAACAACTAAATAATCATCAATAAAGTATTTTTTCATCAATTTGTTTATTATTTTTTTTATTTGAAAATGAGCCATTTTCTCATAAAGCTCGATGTCTATACTTAGTACTTTATTGTTTTGATTTTTAGGTCTTACTTTTCCAATAAATGAGAATATTGCTCCAGAATTTTTATTATTTAATGAAAATTTGTTTATAAAGTCACTTTCAATAAATTTTTTTCTTTGAAATAAAATTTTCATTATCCACCTGATACCGGTGGAAAGATTGCCAATTCGTCACTATCTGTTATAACAAAATTTAAATCAACGTATTCGCAGTTTACAGCATATTGAAGAGAATTAGTCTCTTTAAACGCAAAATCGTAAATATCATTCCTCTTCTTCAATTCATTAATGACTTGAGAAATTTTTTTCTTTTGCTTAATACAGATTGTTTCTTCACTTTTTCCAATTAATTGTTTTAGCTTTGCAAAATATAAGATTTTCAATTCAACAAATCCTCGTATCTATAAAATTTAAGTAATGTACCTTTTTTAATATATTCTTTTTTTTCATCTAATTCTATGATTCCATTACTTTGACTAATTGAAGAAATAATCCCTGATCCTGTTGAAACAAATTTAGTTAAGAAATATAAATTCTTTTTTTTAATAATCATACCCCTTAACCATTCAGTTCTCCCTTTTCTTTTTTTCATTTCAAAATCACATGGAAGAATTCTCTCTATTATTTGTTTTTCTTTTAAACCTGATAACACTTTGATATAGTCAATAACTAGCATGAAGAAAGTAATAATGGCCGCAACTGGATTCCCTGGAAGACCAATAAAAGGAGTATTTTTTATTTTCCCGAATGCAAACGGTCTACCAGGTTTAATTGATAATCTCCAAAATTTAATTTGCGCGTTACTCTTAAAAAACTCTCCAATCTTATCCGTCTTACTCTTTGAAATGCCTCCACTTGTAATTATTACATCTAGTGACTTAATTTTGTTTAAGATTAATTTTTTTGTTTCAGAATAATTATCTTTGATTATACCAAGATCAATTACTTCACAACCTATTTTCTTAAATAGAGAAACTAAAACCAGTTTATTTGCGTCATATATCTCATATTTAGATTTTTTTTTAGGAAATTCACATAACTCGTCTCCAGATGAAAAAATACCAACACGAATTTTTTTGAATACCTTTATTCTTTTAACACCTATGGAAGATAGTTGTGAAAGATCCATTGACCTAATTTTTCTTCCAGTTAAAAAAATTCTTTGTTTTTTTTTTACGTCTTCACCTTTAATTCTTATGTTATTTCCGGTTTTAAACTTTTTAGTAATCCTTACTTTTTTGCCATCTGAATAACAATCTTCTTCCATGCATACAGTATTTACTCTAGTTATATCTCTCAAAATGTAAGCACCGGTATAAATCTTGATAGCTTGATTTTTCTTAATCTTTTTCAAGAAAGGTTTACCAGGTCTTGATTCTCCAATGATTTCTAATTCTCTTTTAATTTCATTTGAATTTATAAAACCAAAGCCATCAACCGCTGAATTGTCAAATTCAGGAACATTTATTTCCGAAAAAATATCGTTAGCCAAGATTCTATCTTCACAATCCTTTAAATTTTTAATTTCAGTTTTATTTGTATGATTTATAGAACATAACATTGCTTTCTTAGCATTTTTAAATGAAAGAAGATTTTTATGTGGATCACTCATCTTTTGAAGTACTCTAATATAAAATTTCCAATATTTTCAGTCTCAGAAAATTTAAATATTGGAAGTTTTGAAAGTTTTATATCTGAAATTTCTTGATCTGTTACAATTGCTTTTATGTTTGTATCATTTTTGTATATATATGGTTTTTTTATTGAAGACCTTATAACCTCAAGTTTTGGAAATTTACTATGTTTTAATCCTTCAATCAGGATTAGTTGGTCTTTTTTTTCAAATTTCTCAAGAATTTTATAAATACTTGTTGATTTTTGTTGTAGTTTGCTGATCAATGCCCATTTTTTTTCATTATATAAAATAACTTCATTGGCACCAGATTGAACGTGTTTTTGACTATCTTTTCCCTCTTTATCTATTTCAAAGTCGTGATGAGTATGTTTTATTGATGAAACAATTATTTTTTTTTGTGAATAATAGGATATAATTCTTGTTGTTAAATCCGTTTTTCCACTGCCGCTCCACCCAACAATGCCGAAAACTTTATTCATTTGAATAATCTAAGGTTCTTTTTAAAATAAATATAACCAGTATGGATAGTCATTATTGACGCAACTGTTAAACCAAAATATCCAATAAATAAAATATAACTTGTTTCAAAATCATTTGATACAATTAAAAAACCTAGGGAAGACATCTGAATTAAAGTTTTCCATTTTGATAAATTAGTAACAAGCAGTGTTTCCGTAGAATGTGCAAAGAAATCTCTTAAACCTGAGACTAAAATTTCTCTTATAACTATTATTAGAGCTGGGTATACAAATATGCCCTTTATGATTCCGTTCGATATGAGTATGAATATAATTGATACTACTAGAATTTTGTCTGCTACAGGGTCAAGAAATCTTCCAAAACTTGATTCAAGTTCGAACTTTCGTGCTAAGTAACCGTCTAAAAAATCAGATAAACAAGCTATAATATATAATACAAGAGCCAACCAACTGTAAAATTTAGTATCAATTTCTAAAAAAATTATGATTATAGGAATTATTAAAATTCTTAGTAGAGTAAGAATGTTTGGTATATTTTCTTTTTTAAACATTTTTGTTAAATTCTTTATAAATCTTTGCTGCAGTTTTTATTCCAATACCCGGAACTTTCTTTAAATCTTCTTCTCCAGCAGTTTTTATATTATCAATAGTTCCAAAATAAGATAATAATAAATTTTTTGTTTTTTTTCCAATACCAGTTATTTCATCAAACAAAGAATTTTTGAATGATTTATGATGTTTGGCTTTTGTCGATTGAACTGCAAACCTATGGGCTTCATCTCTGAGTCTTTGAAAGAAAAAAAGAACTTCATCGTTCTTATTTAATTTAAATTCTTTGTCAAATTTAAGTATTTTTTCATCACCTGCATTTCTATTTTTCCCCTTTGCAATCCCTAAAATATCAACATTTGATATTTTTTTCTCAGCAAGTATTTTTTTTACTATGTTTAATTGACCTAGCCCTCCATCAATGAGAATAAGTTGAGGAAGTTTTTTTTTCCATCCGTTGAAGTTTTTAAACCTACGATTCATTACTTGATTCATCATAAAATAATCGTCGTTTGTAATATTATTTTCACACACAATATTAAATTTCCTGTATGAATTTTTTACAAAGGCTCCATTTTCAAAAACTACCATAGCACCAGTAGGATTTGACCCACTTAAATGACTATTATCATAAATCTCTATTCTTTTTGGAATATTTTTTAAAGTAAATTTTAATTTTATTGAATTTAGAAGCTCATTTGTCTTAAATTTTTCCTTTTTTCTTTTTTCAAATGAGGCATCAACATTTTCTTCAACCATCTTTAGAATCATTCTTTTTTTCCCTTTTAAAGGAATTTTGATTGAAACTTTGTTTTCCAATAGAGATTTCAAAATATTTATATCCTGTGGCTTAGTGTTTAATAAAATTTCGTTTGGTGGTGCGTTTGAGGTATAAAAAAAATATAAAAATTGAGAAAAGATCTTTTTAGTCTCGTCACACAAATTATCTTCAAATAAAAAATCCTTATTCCCTAAATTCTTCCCCGATCTAAAAAAAAAGATATGAATTGAAATTAAGTTTTCTTTCCTTTTTAGAAAAATAACGTCAAAATTTTCTTTGTTATTTAGATCCGAATATGTTTCGTTCGAAATTTTTGATAAAGCACTTATTCTATCCCTTAATTTTGCAGCTTTTTCGTAATTTTGTAATTCACTTGCAGATTTCATTTGAGTAATTAATCTTGATTTCACTTCAGAATTATTTCCATTAAGAAAAGAGATTGCATTATCAACTAAATCTTTATATTCAACTTTTGAAACATAATCTACGCACGGAGCGCTGCATCTTTTAATTTGATATAATATACATGGGCGTTTTCTTGATTTGAAGATATTATCTGTGCAACTTCTTAATAAAAATGCTCCTTCAATTTGTCTTATTACGTTGTCAACTGAACTAACGCTTGAATATGGACCAAAATATTTTTCATTTTTACTTAACTTCCCTCTATATTTTTTTATCCTTGGCCATTCTGAAGAGGAAGTAATGCAAATGTAAGGATAACTTTTGTCATCAATTAACCTTACGTTAAATCTAGGTTTGTATTGTTTTATTAGATTATTTTCTAAAATAAAAGAATCTACTTCCGTAATTGTTTTTATAAAATCTATATTTGTTGTCAGATTAATTAATAACTTGATCCTATTTGTTTGAGTTTTATCGCTAATATAGCTAGATATTCTTTTTTTTAAATTTTTAGCTTTACCCACATATAAGACTTTTTTATTACAATCCATAAACTTGTATATTCCAGAACCATCAGGAAAAGTTTTTGAAGCTTTTTTTACTGCCTCTAAGCCCGTCTTAAAGTCATATTTAAGTTTCAGTTTCATTTATTACTCTCAAACCTTTAACTTTCATTATAAAAAAATGTTATAAAATTACTATCCACTAATACTGTGGATAAATCTGTTTATAATCTTAGAGTATTCTAATCAATCTTAACAATTCTGCTACTCTTAACAAATTGATTAAAAATTAATCAATTTTGTAAGTCATTGATTAAATTGATAAAAAAAATGTTTTCTCCTTTACTTAAAATATATTTTTAAAGTTACACTTATATTTTTTTTATTTTTTTTTTTTTTTTTTATTGTTGACAACTTCAAATTCTTTAATCCGTCTTAAATACCTTTGATTTTGAATGCGCCCATCCTAAACTTTGCCCAGAATCCAATGTTAACGTCTCTCCAGTAACTGATTGATTATTTATAAGATAACTAATAGCATCATTAATTTCAGATAATTTTACTTGTTTTTTTAAAGGAGTTCTGAGTACTTGTTTTCTAAATTGCTTTAAATTTTGATTTTTACTCATCAATGTTGGGCCAGGTGATATTGCATTCACTCTTATTGTAGGAGCTAATGAAAGTGCAAGACTTTTTGTTAATGCAGCCAGCGCAACTTTACTAACTGTGTAGGATGTAAAGTAAGGAGTAATATTATTCACTCTTTGATCGACTATATTAATTATCAAACCGTGCTTCTTATAATGTTTCACAAAGTTTTGAGATAAAAAAAATGGAGCTCTTAGGTTAACATTTATATGTTTTTCAAACAATTTAAGATTTGATGAAGTTATTGTATCGAAATCAAAAGTTGAAGCATTATTAATTAGTATATCGATATGACCAAATTCATTAATAATATTTTTATAAAATTTTGAAATATTTTTGTTTTTCTCAAAATCAAATTTGTAAATTGAGAATTTTGTTTTTTTATTTTTGAACCTATTTTTTAATTCTTGTGCTTTTTTTTTAGATTTGTTGAATTGAATTGCAATGTTTAGGCCGTTATTTGCTAAATAACAAGCTATAGACTCGCCAATTCTTTGAGCACCACCTGTTATTAGAGCTGACTTATATATTCTGTTTAATTCCAAGTTCTTTTCTTTCTTTGATTTTGATTTTATCTCTGATCTCAGCCGCTTTTTCAAAATTCAAGTTTTCAGCATATTCTAACATCTTTTTTTTTAAAAAATCTAACGATTCTTGCTTGTCGTCATTAGAAGATTTTTTTCCGTCATTTTGATCTATAGTTTCCTCTATTTTTCTTGTAGTAGATTTTGGAACAATTCCATTTTTTTTATTAAAGTTTATTTGTTTTATTCTTCGTCTGCTTGTTTCTTCAATAGCAAGAAGGATTGATTTCGTTTTCTGATCTGCATAAAGTATTGCTCTTCCATCAATATTTCTTGCAGCTCTCCCAATTGTTTGAATTAATGAAACTTGAGAACGAAGATAACCCTCCTTATCAGCGTCTAAAATAGCGACTAATCCACACTCAGGAATATCTAATCCTTCTCTTAGAAGATTAATTCCAACAAGCACATCAAATGTACCTATTCTTAAATCTTTAATGATTTCTATTCTTTCTAATGCATCAATCTCGGAATGCATGTATCTTGCTTTCACTCCATTTTCGTTCAAGTAATCAGTAACCATTTCGGCATTTTTTTTTGTTAGTGTTGTTACCAAAACTCTCAGACCTTTTGAAGTAACTTTTTTGCATTCTTCAATAATATCTTCCACTTGATTAGAGGCTTTCCTTACTTCACATATTGGATCTACTAAACCTGTTGGTCGTACAATTTGTTCAATAAAAACTCCACTTGTTTTATTAAGCTCGTATTCACCAGGTGTGGCTGAAACATAGATTGTCTGACTCTTGAACCTTTCCCATTCTTCAAACATAAGTGGTCTATTATCTTTACAGGATGGTAATCTAAAACCATAGTCAGATAGAGTGTTTTTTCTTGATCTGTCACCCTTAAACATTCCTCTAATTTGAGGAACTGTTACATGTGATTCGTCTATGAATAATAAAGCATTCTTAGGTAAATATTCAAAAAGAGTAGGAGGTGGTTCTCCAGGAGCTCTCCCAGATAAGTGTCTTGAATAGTTTTCTATTCCAGAGCAACTTCCTGTTGCTGAAATCATTTCTAGATCAAATTTGGTCCTTTGCTCAATTCTTTGTGCTTCAAGGAATAATTTTTTTGATTCAAAAAATCTTATTCTTTCGTCAAGTTCAATTTTAATTTGATCTATTGCTTTAATAAGAGATGGTTTAGGGGTTACGTAATGGCTGTTGGCAAATACTGTGATTTCTTCAAGACTTTTGGAGACTGTTCCTATAAATGGATCAAACTCATCAATTGATTCAACTGTTTCGCCAAAAAAAGAGATTCTCCATGATTTATCTTCAAAATGTGAAGGGAAAATTTCAAGAAAGTCCCCTCTACTTCTAAATGTACCCCGACAATGCACTTGGTCATTTCTTTTATATTGAAGTTCAACAAGTTTTTTTTTAATTTCGTCTATATCATAATTATTTTTCTTATCTATTTTGAATGCCATTGATGAATAGGATTGAACTGAACCCAAACCATATATACATGAAACGCTTGCTACAACAATGGTGTCATCTTTCTCTAACAAAGATCTGGTAGCCGAGTGTCTCATTCTATCTATTTGCTCATTAATAGATGATTCTTTTTCAATGAAGGTATCTGTTCGAGGAACGTAAGCTTCCGGGGTGTAATAGTCATAATATGAAACAAAATATTCAACGTTGTTATCAGGAAAAAAACTTTTCATTTCACTATAAAGTTGAGCGGCAAGAATTTTATTTGGTGCAAATATTAAAGCGGGTCTTTGTAGTTTTTGAATAATATTTGCCATTGTAAATGTTTTTCCAGAACCAGTGACACCTAATAAAACCTGATCTGTAATTTTTTTTTCTAAACCATCACATAATTTTTCGATCGCCGATGGCTGGTCACCCGATGGCTGAAAAGGACTAGTCAAATTGAATTTGAAATTTTCCATAAAATTTTACAAAAAAAAAAAATCTAATATATTTTTATCAAAGTTTATATATAATCGAAAATTTGAAGATTTACATTTTTTTCTTAATAGATGACCCTTATTTCAGATCGATTATCTAGGTTCAAACCCTCATTAACTGTCAAGATATCACAGATTGCCAGAGAAATGACTATTTCTGGAGAAAAAGTAATAAGTCTAAGTTCTGGTCAACCAGATTTTGATACACCCAAGCATATAAAAGATCAAGCGATTAAAGCAATAAATGATGGATTTACAAAATATACACAAGTAGATGGTATACCAGAATTAAAGAAATCTATAATAACAAAATTTGAGAGCGAAAATGACTTAAAATATGATCTAGATCAAATCACAGTTGGAGTAGGGGGAAAACATGTTATTTACAACTTATTTATGTCTACTTTAAACAAAAATGATGAAGTTATTATTCCTTCTCCTTATTGGGTGTCATATCCAGATATGGTCAACTTAGCAGGGGGAAAACCAATAATTTTAGAAACAGAAATGAAAGATAATTTCAAAATAATTCCAAAGCAATTAGAATCCAATATTTCAGAAAAGACAAAGTGGTTTATAATCAATTCTCCGGGAAATCCAACGGGTACTGTATATGATAAGTCAGAATTAAAAGAGATCTCAAAAGTATTACTTAAGAATCCTCATGTGAACATTTTATCAGATGATATATACGAACATATAACCTACGGAACAAAATTTTACAATGTCCTCAATGTTGAGCCTAAGCTTTATGAAAATACCTTTATTGTAAATGGGGTCTCAAAAGCTTTCTCAATGACAGGCTGGAGAATAGGATATGGTGCTGGGAAAAAAGAATTGATTAAAGCAATTTCTAAAATCCAATCTCAGAGCACAACCAATCCTTGCTCTATAAGTCAAGTAGCTGCAAAACATGCACTTCAAAGTGAAAAGGATTTTTTACAAGATTGGTTGAAGAAATTTGAAAGTAGAAAAAATCTTTTAATTGATTTCTTTGAATCTATAACAGGATTAGATCCCTTTAAACCAAGTGGCGCATTTTATCTCTATGTAAGCTGTGAAGGTTTTATAAATAAGAAATTAAAAGATGGAAAAAAAATTAATAATGACATGGATTTTGCAGAGTATTTACTCCACGATGCTAAAGTTGCAGTTGTGCCTGGAATTGCATTTGGAAAATCACCATTTTTCAGAATATCGTATGCAACATCTTTTGATGATCTAGAAGAAGCATGCAAAAGAATTGGAACGTCTTTGAAGAAAATTTCAAAATGAAAATTTTAATTTATGGGGTTGGTGGAGTTGGAGGTTTTATTGGATCTCATCTTCAAAAAACTGGTTTTGATATTTCATACATTGCGAGAGGAACAAGATTTGAATTTTTAAAAAAAAATGGACTTGAATTAAAAAGTCAGTTAGGTGATAAGAGTATTAAAAAAATTAAAATTTTTAATACTATCCCGAACAAAATTGATTTTGATGTAATTATAAGTACAGTAAAACTTTATGATTTTGACAGATTTATTGGAGAAATAAAAAAAAAAGGACTTCATGAGACGATTTTATTGCCGTTTCAAAATGGAGTTTATTCAGAGCAAAAAATAATTCAAGAGTTTGGAGAGGAAAAAACATTTGGAGCTGTTGCGCAAATATCTTCATTCATAAATGAGAACCAATATGTAATTCATAAAGGAAAACTAGCTTCTTTTTTTGTGGGAAATATGTCAGATATTGTGAATAAAAAATTACTTAAGTTTTGTGAAATATCCAAAAAATCAGGACTCGATATACAGTATAAATCAAACATCAAAGAAAAAATTTGGGAAAAGTTTATTTTCTTATCAGCTTACAGTGGTATTACGACTTTAACTAAGAAATCAATTGGGGAAATTTTTGACTCAACGGCACTTAAGGATAATTTTGTAAGTGCAATGGTTGAAACTTATAACCTATCAAAGTTTTTTAATGTCAAGTTTAAGGTGAACCCAGTCGACTTTTGGTTGGAAAAGATAAAAAAAATGCCGTTTGACATGACCTCTTCTATGTATCTAGATTATTTGAACAATAAACAGCTTGAGTTAAAATGGTTATCTGGGTTCATTGTAGAATGCTCAAAGAAATTTGATAATAAATGTGAAACTCATAAGTCAATTTTAAATGGTATAGGCACTAAATGAGATTTTTCTTGGTCAGAAAACTCTCTGCCTCTAAAGCACTCATACAGCCCATTCCTGCAGCTGTAACTGCTTGTCTGTAGACTTTGTCTGTTACATCACCAGCAGCAAAAACTCCATCAACACTTGTTTTTGTAGAATCTGCATCAGTAAAAATATAACCTTCATCATCCATCTTTAATTTTTTTTGAAAAATTTCTGTAGTTGGACTATGTCCTATTGCTACAAAAAATCCGTCAATATTCAAAATTTCTTTACTATTTTTCTTAGAATCTAAAATTTCAATTGAGGTAATAACTTTTTTTTCGTTATCTCCTAAAACTTTTTGAACTTCAGAATTCCAAATAAATTCAACATTTTTCTTTTCAAATAATCTCTCTTGAAGTATTTTTTCTGCTCTTAATTGATCTCGTCTATGGATAAGTACCACTTTGTTACAGAGATTTGACAAGAAAAGCGCCTCCTCTACAGCAGTATTACCACCACCTACAACAGCAACGTTTTTATTTTTATAAAAAAATCCATCACATGTAGCACAAGCAGACACACCAAAACCCCTAAATTTCTCTTCACCCTCAATATTAAGCCATTTTGCTTTTGCGCCAGTAGCAATTATTACTGTATGGGAAGTGAATTTGTCTTTTTCTGTTTTGACACAGTGAATTTTTTTATCAAAATCAACCTCTAAAACATAGTCATTCATTATTCTTGTTCCGTAAGCTACAGCTTGTTTTTTCATTTGTTCCATTAACCATGGTCCTTGAATGGGATCTTCAAAACCTGGAAAATTCTCAACATCAGTAGTAATTGTTAGCTGTCCTCCTGGTTCTAAACCGGATATTAATAAAGGGTTGAGACCAGCTCTAGCGGCATAGATTGCTGCTGTATAACCTGCCGGACCGGATCCAATTATTAAAACTTTTTCTTTGTTCATTTTACTTAAAATCTATTGAGTTTATTTCATACTCTTTGAGACCTTTTGGGGTTTGAACTTCAAAGACATCTCCAACACTCTTATTAATCATAGCTTTGCACAGTGGCGCCGATATTGAAATCAGGTTTTGTTCTATATCTGCCTCGTCTGCTCCTACAATTTTATATGTATTTTTTTTATCGGTTTCCAAGTCTGTAAGCACAACAGTTGCTCCAAAAGTTACTTTTGAATTATCAAGTTTTGAAGGATCAATCACTTCAGCACGAGTAACTTTATTTTCCAATTCTACTATTCTGCCCTCTATAAAACTTTGTCTTTCTCTTGCAGCGTGATACTCCGCATTTTCTGATAAATCTCCATGCTCTCTAGCATCCGCAATAGCTTTAATAACATTCGGTCTTTCAGAGTTTTTTAAATTCTCAAGTTCTTCTCTTAGTTTTCTGAGACCTTCTGCGGTCATTGGAAATTTTTCAATCATTATATAATATTATTACGATTACATATTAAATTCTAGAGATTATACAATTCTTGGATCGATTTAACTGAAATTTCACTATTATTGACAATATTTAATCCAGTAATTGCAATTTTGGCTGCTGAAATTGTTGTGAAATAGGGTATTTTTTTACTCAATGCTGTTCTCCTAATTGATAAGCTATCTGCAATAGATTTTGCACCACTAGTTGTATTAATAATGAGGTGAATTTTATTTTTTTCTATAAAGTCTACAATATGCGGACTTCCCTCATTCACTTTTTTAATTATTTGTACACTTATTGAAAATTTTTTTAGAAATTCGGCGGTACCTTTTGTAGCATAAATTTTAAAATCAATCTTTTCTATAACTTGGCAAAGCAGTAGGATGTTTTCTTTATCTTCATCTCTAACTGAAATAAATATTGAACCTCTTTCTGGCAATTTGTTTCCAGCTGCCATTTGCGATTTCAGAAACGCCATCGGAAAATTCTTATCAACTCCCATAACTTCACCAGTTGATTTCATCTCTGGTCCTAAAATTATGTCTTCTCCGGGAAACCTATCAAATGGAAAAACAGATTCTTTGACTGTTACATAATTTTTGTTGTTTTGATTAAGATTAAAAGACTTTATTTTTTTCCCTAGCATTACTTTTGTTGCAAGCTTTGCTAATGGAATTCCTTTTGATTTACTAATAAAAGGTACTGTTCTACTAGCTCTTGGATTTACTTCAATTACGTATACTTTATCGTCCTTGATGGCATATTGAATGTTAATGAAACCTATAATATTCAAAGTTCGTGAAATAAGTTTTGTAATTCTTTTAATTTCATTAATGATTTTTGCAGACAATGTCTGCGGGGGTAACGAACAAGCGGAATCTCCTGAGTGTACACCTGCTTCCTCAATATGTTCTAAGATTCCAGTAATAAAAAAGTCTTTACCATCTGAAATTGCGTCTACATCAACTTCTTTTGCTCCAACAAGAAATTCATCGATCAAAATAGATTTATTATTTATAATGAAATTGCTATTAAAATAATTATTTAACTCTTCAAAGTTATTTATTATTCTCATTGCTCTTCCACCTAAAACGTAGGATGGTCTAATTACAATTGGAAATTCAATGGATTTTATTGCTTTCTTAGCTTGTGAAAAATTGAAAACAATATCGCTTTTTGGCTGCAATATTTTTAAATCCTTCATTAATTTAGCAAACCTATCTCTATCTTCACATAAATCAATCGATTTAAAAGATGTTCCTAAAATTTTAATCCCTGACTCTACTAATTTTTCTGACAATTTTAGTGGTGTTTGTCCTCCAAGTTGAACAATTACACCAAGTAATTTATTATTTATATTTTCAGCCTGACAAATCGCTAGGACAGATTCTAAATCAAGTGGTTCAAAATAAAGTCTGTCAGAAATATCATAGTCAGTGGAGACGGTTTCTGGGTTGCAGTTAACCATTATCGACTCGATACCAAGTTCATTAAGCGCAAAAGAAGAATGCACACAGCAATAATCAAACTCTATTCCTTGCCCAATTCTATTGGGACCGCCACCTAAAATTATGACCTTTTTTCTATTGCTTACTTGAGTTTCATCCTCAAATCTTCTGTTCTCTTCAGCACAGTTCCAGGAAGAATACATATAAGGAGTTTTGGATTGAAATTCTCCTGAACATGTATCAATATTTCTAAATGAAGTAAAAAGTCTATCTTTTTTTTTAATATTAACAATCGAGTTTTTTGAACACCCTGATATTTGCAAAATTTTTTCATCTGAAAAACCATACTCCTTCGCTTGAATATATATAGCTTTTGAAATTTTTTTATTTTTTAGTATTTTTTCATATTCAACCAACTCATAGATTTCCCTAACAAACCAAGGGTCATAACCAGAGGAATCAACAATTTTTTTCAAATCAATTTTTTTTCTTATACATTCAGCTATTACTAAAAACTTATTTGGTCGATTTTCTTTTAATAATTCTATAAGTTCTCTTTTGCTCTTTTTTTGTAAAAAATTATTTGAATCTAATCCTATTAGATTGGTTTCCAAGCTCCTTATGGCTTTTTGAAAGGACTCTTTGAAATTACGTCCTATTGCCATGCACTCCCCAATTGACTTCATTGCTGTGCCCAGTTTTTCCTCTGTCATACTGAATTTTTCAAAAGTAAACCTTGGAATTTTTGTAACTATATAATCAATTGTAGGTTCAAATGAAGCTGGTGTTGTTTTAGTTATGTCATTTCTTAACTCATCTAAAGAATAACCTACTGCGAGTTTTGCCGCAATCCTAGCAATTGGAAATCCGGTTGCTTTTGATGCTAATGCTGAAGATCTTGAAACTCTTGGATTCATTTCAATAACAACATTTCTGCCTGTTTTGGGGTTAATTGCAAACTGCACATTTGCACCACCGGTGTCTACACCTATTTCTCTTATAACTTTGATTGAATCATTCCTCATTTTTTGAAACTCTTTGTCTGTCAACGTTAATGCAGGTGAAATTGTAACTGAGTCTCCAGTATGTATTCCCATTGGATCAATGTTTTCAATAGAACACACAATTATACAATTGTCCTGATTATCTCTTATGACCTCCATTTCATATTCTTTCCAGCCAATAAGTGACTCCTCAATTAAAACTTCATTGATCGGCGACAAATCTATTCCTTTTCTCACAATTTGTATAAATTCTTTTTTATTTAAGGATGTTCCTCCACCAGAACCTCCGAGAGTAAAAGAAGGTCTTATGATAACGGGAAAAGCCAGATCTTTAAGAGCTTCTAAGGCCTGATCTAAACTTTTAACAACAAATCCTTTCGGGGTATCTAGACCAATTTTCGTCATTGACTTTTTGAAAAGCTCTCTGTCCTCTGCTTTCTGAATTACTTTTTGTGTAGCTCCAATTAACTTAACACCATATTTTTTAAGAATTTTTTTATTTTCTAGTTCTATTGATAAATTTAGTGCTGTTTGCCCGCCCATTGTTGACAAAAGCGCATCTGGTCTTTCTTTAATAATTATCTTTTCTAATATTGAAATGTTTAATGGCTCTATATAAGTCCGATCAGCAAGTTCAGGGTCGGTCATAATTGTTGCAGGGTTAGAATTAACTAAAATCACATTAAACCCCTCTTCTTTTAAGGCTTTACATGCCTGAGCTCCTGAATAATCAAATTCACATGCTTGACCAATAACTATTGGTCCAGCTCCGATAATTAAGATTTTTTTGATATCTTTTCTTTTAGGCATTTTTTATGAGTTTAAAAAATTGATCAAATAAATATTTGCTATCTTGAGGACCAGGGGAAGATTCTGGATGGTACTGAACTGAGAAAAAAGGTTTATTTTTTACCTCTATCCCAGCTATTGTATTATCAAATAGTGATGTGTGAGTAATAGTTAAATCATTGGGGAAAGATTTCTTAGAAACAACAAAACCATGGTTTTGGACGGTAATTTCAACTTTTTTGGTTTTAACATTTTTTATTGGATGGTTTGCTCCTCGATGCCCATGGTGCATTTTTTCTGTTTTAGCGTTATAAATTAATGAAAGAATTTGATGTCCAAGACAGATTCCGAAGATAGGTTTGTTAAAATTCTTGATAGAATATAAATTTTCTCTATTCTTTTTGAAGGTTGCTAAAGGATCTCCAGGACCATTTGAAAGAAACAAGCCTGCTGGTTTCATTTTAATAATCTCTTCAACTGAAAAGTTGTAAGGAAAAACTACTACATCATATTTAGAGGAACTTAGAATATTTAAAATATTCTTTTTAATACCAAAGTCTATAACAGCAATAAAATTTTTATTAATTTTAAAAGATTTTACTTTTTTTTTATTAAACCACTTGTATATATATCTCGTTGAGATCTCCGAAACTAGATCCAGATTCTTCATACTAGGAAATTTCATTAATTTAGTTTTAAGATTTTTCATATTTTCGAAATAAGCATTTTCAGGGAAATGAATTAATGCTTTACACGCACCTAAATTTCTTATTCTTTTAGTGAGTGCTCTTGTGTCAATATTTGATACGCATACCTTTTTATTAAGTTTTAACCATTTTTCAAAATCCATTTTAGATCTAAAATTTGAAGCAGCTGACACGGGATTGTTAATTATGCAACCTGAGGCATAAATCTTGTCACTTTCATAATCCTCAAAATTCGCACCAACTACTCCAATATGCGGAAAAGTGAAGTTAATAATTTGATTGAAATACGATGGATCTGTCAGTATTTCTTGGTAGCCAGTAATCGAAGTATTAAAACAAATTTCACCTAAAAAATCTCCAAAGCATCCTGAACCAATACCAAAAAAATGAGAACCATCATCGAGAAGCAAAACACAATTTTTTCCATTTCTTTTGACACTATTTTTCATTTGTTCAATAATATACTTTGATATTATTAAATTCCAACAATTACATAGTAATATAGAATTTTTATTTGTTAATTATGCAATCATTGAGAGAAAAAATAAAGCTAACTCTTGATCAAAACTTAAAAAGTAGAGATGAAATAGCTACATCAACTGTAAGATTAATTTTAGCAGCTATCAAAGATCATGACATTCAATATAGAACAAAAAAGAAGGGAGATTCAATCTCTGATGAAGAAATATTAAATCTTCTTTTAAATATGATTAAACAAAGGAAAGAAAGTGTAAAAATTTATTCAGAGGCTGGAAGAGATGATTTAAAAAAAAGAGAAGAAAAAGAAATTGAAATCATAAACTCATTTCTTCCTCATCAAATAACATCTAATGAACTTGATAATATTTTACATGAAACTATAAAAGAGCACGGATTCAAATCTGTTAAAGACTTAGGAAAGCTTTTAGGCTTCTTAAAAAGCAAATACCCAGGGCAGTTAGATATGCAGACAGTTGCTGAGAAAGCAAAAACAATCTTCAATGATTAAAAATAACAATTCTGTAAATCAATTTTTAAACGAGGTTAATAATAAAGTAAGATTATCTGATTTTATTGGTCAATTTGTTAATTTAGTGGAAAGAGGAAATTCATTTGTTGGTAATTGTCCATTCCATAATGAAAAAACTCCTTCATTTAATGTCAATAACGAAAAATCCCTTTTTCATTGTTTTGGCTGTAAAGCTGGTGGAAATATAATAAACTTTATAAGCAAATATAAAAATTTACAATTCTTAGAATCACTTATTTATATATCACAATATTCAGGTATACCTTATGTTTATGATCAAAGAAAAAATAAATCCAATTCAGAAGTAAAACTTCTTACTAATATTCTTTATAAAAGTAACAATTTATTTAAAGAATTACTAAAAAAGAATCCATTTGCCTACAAATACATTAAAGCGAGAGGAATTATTGATGAGGCTTTAGAAACCTTTAACATTGGTTTTGCACCAGATCACAATGATTTATTGAAGTATTTGGAGTTAGAAGGTTTTGGTTTTGATAAAATAAAGAAAACTGATCTTTTAATTAAAAATAACAATGGAGAATACTTCGGGAGATTTAGCAAACGCATAACTTTTCCTATACATAATTTCTCAAATGATATCGTGGGTTTTGGTGCAAGAACTATACAAAATTCAAAGATCAAATATATAAACTCACAGGAAAGTCTAGTCTTCAAAAAGAGTCAATTACTTTATGGTCTCAAAGAAAATTTAGAAAATATAAGGTCAGAAAAAGAAATATTTTTAGTTGAAGGTTATATGGATGTTATAAAAATGTATAGTTCTGGAATTAAAAACGCAGTTTCAACTCTAGGAACAACATTATCAGAAACGCAATTAAAAAAAATGTGGAATTATTCAGACATACCTTACGTTTGTTTTGATGGAGACGATGCAGGACAGAATGCTACAAAGAAAATAGCAGAAAAAGTTCTAAAGTTTTTGGTTCCTGGAAAGTCATTAAGATTTATTTTAATTCCTGAAAATTTAGACCCCGATTCTTTTCTTCGAAATAAAAAAAAAGATGATTTTCTTGCTTTAAAAAACAAAGCTAAAGATCTTTCAATTATAATTTGGGAGGCTATAGTCAATTCTGTTAAAAACAATACACCAGAGTCCATTGCTTTAATTGACAACAAAATAAACGACATTGTTAAGAAAATTGATGATGTAAATGTTTCAAAGGAATATTTTAGATTCTTAAAGTCTCAAAAAGAGAGCTTTATTTGGAATAGCAATAGAATCAAAACTATTTCGATCCGAAAACCTAATTCAAACGAAATTATAGAAAATATAAACGAAAAACTATTTTTAGTAATGATAATTTTTTACAAAAACTACCTTACAGATTACCATGAAGAGATTTTCCAAATAAAATTATCCAATGAAACCCTGGAAGTGATTAAAACAGAAATTCTAAAGAATTATAACGCAGAGTCTAAATACATTCATGAAGAGGAAAATAAGTATAAAAGTTTAACTCCAAATTTGTTAAGTGAGATTAAAGAACTTAAAAAAACACATGCTGCTAGTTTAAATGAAGAAGAAAAAAAAGTATTTTTCAAACAAATTCTTAACAACTTAAGGTTACCTAATCTTTTAGAGGAAAGAAAGATTATTGAAAAACAGATTATAGAATCTTCCGAAAAATTAATATCTGAAAACTTATTAAACAAATACAATAAAGTTTCATCCGAAATTAAGAATATACAAAATAAAAGACTTGAATAATATTCATCAACAGTTCATGTATTAATTGTAAAAGAATATCTCACATGAACAAAAAACTATCTACCTCGAAGAAAGAAGACTCAGAAGAACCATTAATTGATCAGACTAATGAAGGTCTTAAAAAATTAATTTTGAAAGGTAAGAAAAAAGGTTTTTTGCATCGTTCTGAATGCGAAAAGGCGCTCGAAAACGAAAAGTTCGACGATAAAGAAGAGTTTTATTCAAAAGTCGAAAGCCTTAATATTCAAATATACGAGGAGGACAGTGAAGAAACTTCCAATGATGAAAATGAAGCAGGAATAGTTGCAACTGAAAAGGATGACGATGGTGGAAGAACTGACGATCCTGTCAGAATGTACTTGAAAGAAATGGGTAATGTCGAGCTTTTGTCAAGAGTTGGAGAAATAGCTATTGCAAAGAGAATAGAGGAGGGTAAAAAGAAAACAGCTGACGCTTTTTCTAAAAGCATAATCTCAATGATGTCAATTCAGAAATATTTCGAAGATTATGAAGTTGGAGAACGTCAGATAAGAGACTTCATTGACCTTGACACTACTTTCAGATCTGTAAATGGCGAACAAGAGGAATTCGACGCTGATATGCCAATTAAAGACGAGCAAATTTTCAATAATAACGATGATGATGATCAAGGTGATGAAGAGGAGGAGAAAACAAATGAGGAAGATCAAGAGGATTTTGATTCTGAAGCATCCGATGACAACAACGAGTTATCCGACTTGTCAATTTTGGAAAAGGAAGAAAATCTCAAGCCCCACATTACTTCGAACCTTGAAAAGTTTTCCAAAATATTTAAAAAGTATAGGAAATTAAAAGAAGAGTATATTAATTTAAGAATTTTAAATAAGAAAATTGATGTCAAATTGGAAAAAAAAATAAAATCTGCAGAAAAATCAGTTTCTGAGCAGGTTATGAATATTTTTATAAACCAAAATAGAATTGACGATGTAATAGAAACACATAGAATGTATAATATTCAAATTGTTGCTGGAGAGAGAAAATTATCAGATATTGCATCGAAGCTTAAGATATCAAATGATGAGTTTGACAAAGAATATAGTAAAAATGGTCAGTATAAAAATTGGCTCAGAAATCTTACCAAAAAAAATAATAAAAAATGGGTATCTTTTGCTAAAAAAGAACTTACCCAAGAAATCATTTCAAAATTTAAAGAGATAATGCTTTCTACTTTGATGACAATCAAAGAAATAAAAGAAGTCTCGAGTCTTGCCAATGATGGGGTAATCCAATCAAGTAAGGCAAAAAAGGAAATGATTGAAGCAAACTTAAGATTAGTGATTTCTATAGCAAAAAAATATACAAACAGAGGGCTTCAATTTCTTGATTTAATTCAAGAGGGAAATATTGGTCTAATGAAGGCAGTAGATAAGTTTGAGTATAAAAGAGGTTACAAATTTTCAACCTATGCAACTTGGTGGATTAGACAAGCAATAACACGATCTATAGCTGACCAAGCTAGAACTATTAGAATTCCAGTACACATGATAGAAACAATAAGTAAATTAGTAAGAGTCTCTAGACAAATTCTCAATGAAAACGGAGTAGAACCTCAACCAGAAGAGCTCGCTTCACGACTAGGGATGCCGTTAGAAAAGGTCAGAAAAGTTTTGAAAATAGCAAAAGAACCGATAAGCCTAGAAACTCCTGTTGGAGACGAAGATGACAGCCACCTAGGTGATTTTATTGAAGATAAAAACATTAAACTGCCATTAGACGCTGCAATCCAAAATAACCTCAGAGAGGCCACAACTGGTGTTCTATCTACATTAACTCCCAGAGAAGAGAGAGTTTTAAGGATGAGATTTGGAATTGGTATGAATACAGACCATACTTTAGAGGAGGTTGGGCAACAATTTTCAGTTACAAGAGAAAGAATTAGGCAAATAGAAGCAAAAGGTTTGAGAAAGCTTAAACACCCAAGTAGATCTAGAAAATTAAGAAGTTTTCTTGATAACTAAAAAGTCAAGTAATATCATAATAATACTTTAATTGCAGGCCCGTAGTTCAGTTGGTTAGAACGCACCGCTCATAACGGTGTTGTCGGGGGTTCAAGTCCCTCCGGGCCTACCATTAAAGCCCCTAAAATTATATGTTGGTGTTTAAAAGAAAGATATTTTTTTAATATTTGTGAAGAGCTAAGAGGTTTTTTTTTTATATAACTTTCAATAGCAATTTTTTGTCTTTCAATAGGATCACCATCAATATTGGTTTGAAAGCTAATTTTTGTATATCCTATGCGACTTTTCATAATCTGTGTTTCTATGCTGAGCAATGGTTTCAAGTGTTTTATGTTCTTTGTTATGATGGAATAAGAGCAATATAATGCATAGGGCAGTAATCTAGACTTATAAACTTTTTGCGTTTGTGTGTGAGTGAACTGAGCTTCGACTTGGATTTTTTTTAAAAATCTGTAAAGATAGACTATGGATTCTTTTTATAATGATTTTTGTAAAGTTGAATTTTTTTGTCATCAAGGTGAACCTAATTGGTTGGGTTGGTTAATTTTAATTCCTTTTTTCCTTTTCATTCTCGTTGCTTCTTATAGGTTTATATTTGGCTTTTTTCACATGGGATGTATGAAGGTTATTGAATATTATAATCTTATTTAGAATTAGATTTAAAATTATCTAAATATATATAGTTTGAAATGTTTAAAGAAATAGAAAAATGTCGTATATGCGGAAATAGTAATCTAGTTGAAATCCTTGACCTCGGAAATCAATTTTTAACTGGTATCTTTCCAAAAAAAAAAGATGAATTAAAAAATCAATACCCCCTTAAACTAGTAAAATGTCATGAAGCACAAAATTCTAAATGTTGTAATTTAGTTCAATTAAATCACAATCAAGATTATGAAAAAATGTTTTCTAATAATTATGGTTATCAGTCATCTCTTAACGATAGTATGATAAACCATCTGAAATCAAAAATAACTAATATTTTAAAAAATTATAAATTAAAAACTGGAGATATTGTAATCGATATAGGATCTAATGATGCAACTACTTTATCTTTTTATTCAAAAAATTACAAAAGAATAGGCTTTGACCCAATAGGTGAAAAGTTTAAAAATAAATATAAAGATATGTTATTGATACCAAGTTTTTTTAATTTTAAGAATTATAACAAAATTGAAAAAAGAAAAGCAAAAATAATCACATCTTTTTCAATGTTTTATGATGTTGAAGATCCAATTCACTTTTGTAATGATATATCTAAAGTAATAGATAAAAAAGAAGGTATATGGATCTTAGAGCAAAGTTATATGCCAACAATGTTAGATAAAACGTCATACGACACAATTTGTCATGAACATTTAACATATTACTCTCTAACACAAATTGATTGGATTGTGAAAAAATGTAATCTTCAAATAATTGACTTTGAAACTAACAAGGTTAATGGTGGTAGTTTTTCAATAACTGTTTGTCATCAGGAGAATAAAAAGTACAAAGTGAAAAATATAATTAAGAAAACATTAAATAAAGAAAAAAAATATAAAGATATGAAGATCTTCAAAAAGTTCGCAAAAGATGTTTTAAATCAGAAAAAAAAATTAAAAAACATCTTAACTGAACTTAAAACAAAAAATTTTTCCATTTCAGCTTTAGGGGCTTCTACTAAAGGAAATGTAATACTTCAATATTGTGATCTTGACTTTTCTACCATAAATTACGTGGGTGAAGTAAATAAAGATAAATTTTCGTGCTATACACCAGGTACATCTATACCAATAATATCTGAAAATGAACTTCTTAAAAAAAAACCCGATTATATTCTGATTTTACCATGGCATTTTAAAGATTTTTTCTTATCAAATAGTAAATTTAAAAATCAAAAATTAGTATTTCCTTTACCAAAAATTGAGATAATAAAAACCTAGATTTTTTAAATTATTCTTCAAAAAAATAATATCCATCGATATTATACCATCCATAGGGTGAATTTTTATGTATCACATGCCCAGAGAATAAAAAGATTAAAAAAATTAGAAATCCTAAGAATTTTTTTCTAAGATTAATTATTCTTTTACTCATTTCTCCTATTAGAGGAAGAAATATTATGAACCCAGAAAAAACAAGTCTAGGTTCTCCAGTTGGTTTATAAATACAAAAGAAGAGAATTATAAAAAAAGAATAAAATAAGCTAGTTGTTAACAAATTTTTTTCAATATTAGTTAATTTAAATTTTAATAATAGTAAAAATGAAAATAGTATAGCTAAGATATGCCAACTATGGATTAGACTTCTCTTATATGTATTAATTATAGAATCTAAAAAAGTTTTGTACACAGCGTTAAAACCCTCTTCGTTTAAAATAATTTTAAAAACATCAATTCCGTTATTAGTTTGATCTAGGTCGTAAATAAATAATCCATCATTTGTCATCAAACAAATTATGTACCAAGTAAAATATGGAAAAGTAAAAACAATTATAGAAAGTAAAAAATTAAAATATTGTTTTTTAATAAAATTTATTGGTTCAGAAAAGAATCGGCTTTTAATTAACCAAGCAAAACCAATTGTTAATACTGAAATAAAAAAATTAAAATAAAATAGCATGCCAAAACCTACGAATAGTGTACCTATGAAAAAATCCTTGTTAGCATTTTTTGACACTAGAATTTTGTTTGAAAAATAGATTGTTATTATTGGAGCAAAAATTCTAAATAACTGAGGGCCAGGTGAAAAAAAAAATTGCTTTACAATATCATTTATTAATAAAAATGATCCTATCCACAAAAAAGGTTTTGTAAAAAGATTTAAATTAAAAGGTTTATCGTATAAAGTTTTTATATAAAAAGTAAAGGTCAAAAAAATTAAAAAAAAATGAAAAATTATATACGAAACATAAGAAGGTAGAAAACTTTTAAAATTTGGAAATGAATCATCAATAGTTTGATTAATGTCTTGTTGAATATAAGTTTCATTTAATGAACTTTTGATTTGAGAAATTAATTCTGAAAAAGATTTATCAAAACCCTTCCAGATAAAGTAAAGGGGTTGAGAGATTATCCAAACCAAGTAAGTACTTCCGGGGGTAGCTTGCTCAACATTACCAGCAGTCAAAATTCTATTATGAACAATTCTCTTTTCTTCAAACAATAATAACGGATTCTTTGCTAGCCTAACATACATTCCAGAGTCACAGTTTAATGTAACTCCACCACCGAAGGGCAAACTCACATTTCTTGCACAATTTTTTGACTGAATTTCATTAGGAACAATTGGGCCCCTCAAAAGACCGATTAAAAAAGATGAAGTTAAGAGAAAAAATAATATGAAAAAGATCATATTTTTTTGAAAGAATAGTATTTTTTTTGTCATTTAATATATATTTACACAAATAACATTAAATTATTACCCAATCTAAATAAAGCTGTTTTCTTAACTCAAAATTTTCTATTAATATATTTTTTTATAACAAAAAGTATTAAGGTATTTTAGACAAAAACAATAAAATTAACAATGAACAGAAAAAAAGCAATTATAATTGGTTCTTCAGGCCAAGACGGTCAACTTTTAGAAGATTATCTTAAAAATTTAAAATACGATGTTTTAGGTATAAATAAAAATAACTTTAATATATTTGAAAAAAATAAAATTGATAAATTAGTAAGAGATTTGCAGCCTGATGAAATATATTTTTTAGCAGCATATCATTCATCTTCTGAAAAGACATCTAATTTTAATGTGGAATTAAACTACAAAGTTAATTACTTAGCTATAGTATATTTTTTAGATTCTATAAAACAATATTCAACTCGTTCCAGATTTTTCTTTGCATCCTCCTCTTTCATTTTTAATACTTCAAAAATTCCGATAAACGAAAAGACTGGATACTCACCATCATCACTTTATGGACTCGCAAAAGTTGCATCGATGAATGCTTGTAAATTTTACAGAGAAAAGTATAAAATTTTTGCTTGTGTAGGTATTTTATTCAATCATGAATCAAAATATAGAAAAAATGACTTTTTAAGTAAAAAAATCGTTAAGGCTGCAGTTGAAATTTATTTAAAAAAAAGAAAAAAAAAATTACAGATTAATAATTTTCAAGCAAAAGTTGACTGGGGATTTGCACCTGATTATGTAGATGCAATGTATAAAATTACCAATGCAAAGGACTCAAGTGATTTTATAGTTGCGACTGGTAAACTTAATACAGTAAAAAAATTTGCAAAGATTGCGTTTTCGTATCTTGATTTAGATTTTACTAAACATATTGAAGAAAAAACAAATCATAAGTATAATAGTTTTCGAGTTGGAGATTCTAGTTATTTGAAAAAAATTTGTAATTGGAACACATCAATAAGTTTCCGAGAAATGGTTGAAAAATTAGTAAGTGATGAACTAGAATCTAAAGGAATTTATGCTTTTAAAAAAAGCAGCTAAATCAAAAATATATTTTAACTTTTCATCTTCATCCTATAAATTAAGTTATGAATTCTAAAACATTAATTTTAATCCCAACTTACAATGAAATAAATAATATTAATATTTTGGTGAGTAAATTAACAAAAATAAAAAACAAGATCGATATTTTATTCATTGACGATAATTCTCCAGATGGCACTGGTAAAGTGATTGATAATTACGCAATACAAAAAAAAAATATACATGTAATCCATAGAGTTAAAAAATTAGGAATTGGGAGTGCACACCTAGAAGGCATCAAATGGGCGTTTGGTAACAAATATAGCAAACTAATTTCACTTGATGGTGATTTGACACATTCTCCAGAAGATATTGAAAAGTTTTTTTGTCAAATTAAAAAATTTGATGTTGTTGTTGGCTCAAGATTCCTTTTAAAAAATAGTTTAGCTGATTGGTCGATACATAGAAAGATTCTGACGTATACTGGTCATTTCATAACAAAT